>NZ_LFKZ01000129.1:0-597849 GCF_028128975.1 Bradyrhizobium sp. CCBAU 45321 | reverse complement strand
TTCAACCCACCCATCAGCCGGAAGGGACCAGCACCAATCGCCTGAGTGAATAACCAGCCCAGAGCAGCTCTTTATCGACTGATCAACAGAGAGGCCGGCGGTGACGGCGACGTCGAGCTTGCAACTCCGGGCAATGTCGAATTTCGGCACTCCGTCTGCCACCGGCACAACCAACTGACGTCCCCATCATAGAAACGGTGATAGGCATTTCGGCCTCCCGATCGGTCCGACGCCGTCCCGCACGGCTCAGGCTCTCACTCAATTGCTAATCGAGCTTCGTAGCTTCGTACATATGGCCCCCTAGATCCATCAGAGTCTTCGTCTTCTAGGTCAGGTCTCGCGCCGGAAATGACGCGCTCCAATTCGCCCGTGCCACGACCGGCGCCGGAGGTCGCGCCGCAATCTACTTCAGCTCATTCAGAAGCTTCCGAGCGTCCTCCAGCAAAGTCTTCACTCTGTGTCGCTCGGCGCGACCATCCGGTGTGCACATTCCATGTCGATATGCATTCCGGTTGCCCTTCGGAGCGCCCGACCTCGGCGCGCCGCCATGCATGCGGCAGCGGGGCTTGCCGTGCATCGCCGGCGCGCGGCAGGCGGTGCCGTCGCGCGTCCGCGCCCCGCAGCGCGGGCTCGTCACCATCGCGTGCGTGTTGCGGACGTGGCCGCCGCTCATGCGCGGGCGCCTTGCGTTGCGTCCGCCCATTCGGCTTCGCCGGCCGCGCCCGACGCAGTGTCCGGATGAGCGTCGATCAGATGAGCATGCTGCGTGACGTTGCCCACGATCGCCCGTCCGCCATCCTGCACCGACAGGTTTTGCACCGTGATCCCGCGCTCGTCGCTGTTGCGGTGGCGATTCAGCGCTTCGACCTGGGCGGCGAAGGTGCGGGAGAGCCGGGTCAACGCGCGGGCGATGCCCTCCTGCTGCGCGAGATCGTCGGTGCAGGCGAGCCGGCATGCACAGCGCATCGCCGCCATGTGCACCGACACCATCTGCGACACCAGCATCGCCTCGACGGAATCCTTGGGCGCGATGCTCCTGATCGTCGAGATCATGAAGGCGAGATTGGCTTCATCCGGCTTCTGCCCGACCACACTGGCCTTGACCAATTGCCTCAATATTCCGTGCATCGCGTCACGGTCGGCGGCGCCGAGCGCCTCGACCAGCAGCTGCTCGCCGGCATGCGGGTCGGGATGGCGGATCGCAATGCGCCGCTTGTAGAGTTTTACGCGCGGGTTCGTTGTGGAGGCGCTGCGATCGGATGCCGCGAGCGGCGAAGTGATGGGACGTGAGAGAGCTGTCGTCATGTGCTGTGTCCTACTGACGGCGCAGGCGCGAACGGCCGTTCGCTGCTGCGCGCGAATGCGAATTTCGAGATGTCGATGAAGGGTTTGGCGCAACCGGGTCGGGACGGCTTCGGCTTGGCAGGCCGTGACGCTCGCGACTGTTGCGATGATGCCAGTATGCCACTGTTTTGCCCGACGCGACAGAATTTATTTCGCAAATCCGAAAAGATTTGTCCGCCGCCCGCAAGTCCTTGTTCTGGCAGGGGCGGTCTACTGTGCATGGGGTTGTTTTCGCACTTTTGTTTTGGAAGCGGCGCGCACGTGCCGTGCCGCGGAATGCCGGCAGCCAAACCCGATTGCGAAATCCGGCACGGCCGCTATTCATGACTCAAAGGCGCCGCACCAACAAACATGCACAAGCGGCGCCAAGAGGTCCGGGAGAGAACGAATGCAACGAACCGCCCGCCTGCTGGCAGTCATCGCAGGACTATGCGCCTCGGCGCTGGCGACAGAGGCTCTCGCGCAGAAATATCCGTCGCGGCCGGTCAAGGTCATGGTCGGCTTCAGCGCCGGCGGCCCGGTCGACGTCGTCGCGCGCATCATCGGCGATCGCCTCAGCAACAAGCTCGGCCAGCCCTTCGTCGTCGAGAACCGCGCCGGCGCCAACGGCATGATCGCCGCCGAAGCCGTCGCGCGTGCGGACGCGGACGGCTACACCATGCTCGCCTGCAACTCGTCGACGATCACGCTGAACAAGACGCTGTTCAAGGACATCCGCTACGATCCGCAAGGTGACTTTGCGCCGCTCACCACGGTGGTCTCGGCGCCGCTCGTCCTCGTCGTCAATCCCGAGAATCCCAAGACGGCGAACGTCAAATCGGTGGCCGATCTCGTCGCGGCGGCGAAGGCCGCGCCCGGCGCGCTCGCCTACGGCTCGGGCGGCAACGGCAATCTCGCCCATCTCGCCATGGAGCTGCTCAGCCAGAAGGCCGGCATCAAGCTGATCCACGTGCCCTATCGCGGCGGCTCGGCCGCCGAGGTCGGTATTCTCGCGCAGGAGGTGCTGGCGGTGTTCGATCCGCTCTCCGCCGTGCCGCTGGTCAAGGCCGGCAAGCTGCGCGCGCTCGCGGTGTCCTCGGCCGAGCGGCTGCCGGCGCTGCCCGACGTGCCGACCGTGGCGGAAGCCGGCTATCCCGGATTCGACATCTCGTTCTGGGTCGGCTTCTTCATGCCCAAGGCAACGCCCGCGCCGATCCTGGAAACCCTGCATCGGGAGATCGTCGCCGCCGCCAAGGATCCCTCGGCCGAGGAGAAGCTCGGCGCGCAGGGCGTCGTCAGCGTGCTCAGCCCGGCCGATTACGCCGCGAAGATCGCCAAGGAGACCAAGGAGCTCGCAGAGGTGGTCGCGGCGGCGAACATCAAGGCGGAATAGGGCGCGACGCGCTATCTGCCGATCAGCAGCGTAAGCCGGTCGAGCAGCGGCCGCTGTCCTGCATTGATCTTCTCCTGCGCCGCGTCGAGCGTGAACCATTCGGCGCGGTCGACTTCCGGAAAGGCCTGCCGCTTGCCGCTGCGCGGCGGCCATTCCTTCTCGAACGTGTTGCTGCGAATGCTGCGCACGTCGAGATCGAGCTCGGCCGCGAAAGCGGTGACGAGCTTGCCCCCGCGCTGCCTGACCTGGCCGAGCGGAGTCAGCGGCATGGAAAGCTCCTGCCCCAGCTCCTCGGCGAACTCACGTCGCGCAGCGGTCTCTGCGTCATCTCCGTCCGCGTACTCGCCTTTCGGGATCGACCATGCGCCGAGATCCTTGTTGCGCCAGAACGGCCCTCCGGGATGGACCAGGAGCACCTCGATGTTCCCACGCCTGCGATAAGCGATGATCCCGGCACTCTTCGATGGCATTGCAGGTTCCGGCACGGGAAAAAGTGGAACTGAGCGTCTTAGCGCAGGTTAGTAGCGCAGTTTCATTTGTTGAAAGGGAGTGAACCATGATCCGCCTGTTGGCAACCACCGCATTGGGGGTGGTGCTGGCGAGCGCCGCGTATGCGCAATCGCCCAGCACGAATTCGCCGTCTCAGCAGACGACGCAGTCCCAGTCGAACTCCACCGCGCCATCCACGACCTCGCCTTCGAGCGCGACCGACACGCAGCAGACCACATCGCAACCGCAGCAATCCCCGCCGTCGGGAACGTCGACCCAGACCACGCAGACCAATCCACCATCGTCCGGCTCCGGCACCGCCAATACGGGCTCGACTGCGCAGTCGCAAAGCGGGACGGCAAATTCCAATGCAGCCGGCAACCAGCCTGCAACGCAGCAGAGCGCCAACCCGCCACCTGCGAACACCAACCAGGCGCAGGACCGGTCCAATCCGCCGCCGGCCAGCAATCAAGCCCAGCAGGCACCGGCCGCATCTGGAACCAACCAGGCCCAGCAGGCACCGACTGCGCCGACGAGCAACCAGGCGGCCGCCCAGACCGACGTCAACCTCAACAAGCAGCAGGAGACCAAGATCAGCGCGTCGATCTCGCACCTCAACGTGCGGCCGCTGACCAACGTCAATTTCTCGCTGAACGTCGGCACGGTGGTGCCGCGCGACGTGCACCTCTCGACGCTGCCGCCCGACGTCGTTGAGATCGTGCCGCAATATCGCGGCTACAGCTTTGCGCTGGTGAAAGATCAGATCGTCGTGGTCGATCCGGCGACCTACAAGATCGTGACGGTGCTGCCGTATTCAGGCCAGTCCACGGCGACAACGACGACCACGCGCGAGCGTAGCGCCAGCAAGTTCTCGGATCGCGATCGCGAGGTGATCCGCAAGCATGCGAAAACCCGTACCGAGGGGCGCAAGGAAGTACGGACCACCGGCAGCACAGCGCGCAGTGAGATCCGCGTCGGTGACCGTCTTCCCGAGAGCGTCGAGGTCGAGGAGTTCCCGACCACGGTCTACCGCGATGCGCCGGGCTTGCGTGAATATCGCTACATCCACCGCGACACCCGGACCTATGTCATCGAGCCGCGCGAGCGGAGGGTGATCGAGGAGATCGACTAGGTCGATGGCGATTGGAGCCGCGCAAGGGAGCGGCTCCGATCGTTAGCCTGATGTCCGTTCGCGCGATGCGAGACGAACGGCGCGCGCCTTCGCGCTCTTTCCGGCCGCGCGTGCCGCGATCATGCTGCGGGCCTTGCCGGGAGCCGTGACATTCTTCCGCAACAGTGTGGCGAGCCGCTTGCGGGCGAGATTCGTCGTCACGCGCGCCGCGAGTTGCTCACCCTTGCGAATGATGTTCGCAACCGAAGGCGTCAGGTTCACCGGAACCCAGGCGACGTCCTTGGCCTTCGAAAGACTGCCGATGCCTTCGCATGGCGCTTCGCGCGGCAGGTCGATGCGGATCGCGAGCGCCTCCGACCGTTCGGTCCAGTCTTCGGCCTTGGTGCCGGTGATGATCCGGACATAGTCACGCGTTTCGCGCGGCAGCTCGCTCTGCCTGGCAAGCCATTTCTGGATGCGGCCGGGACCGGCATTGTAGGCGGCGGCAGCAAGGCCGAGATTGCCGAAATCGTCGCGCAGCTTGCGCAGGAATTTTGCCGACGCCGGCAGCGCCTTCATCGGATCGAAGGGATCGTCGAGCCCGACCTCGGCGGCCGTCCCCGGCATGAACTGCGCGACGCCCTGCGCGCCAGCATGGCTGACCTCGTCGGACTTGAAGCGGCTCTCCTGCCAGATCAGGCGCGCGAAGAACGGCACCGGAATGCCGCTGGATTCTGCGGCCTCGCGCAGCGCGTGACAAAATCGTTCGGTTGGCGAGGGCTCCGCCTGCACGACCGGCTCAACCGCGCGCGGTGGCTCGATCACCTGCTCGTACGCCGCGTGCGCATTGGCAAGCTCGATCGCCTGCACGCTGGCGACGAAGAGCTCGACCACCGGAACAAGTGACGAGGCATGATTGTTCTTGAGAACAGTGGTGTCGAAACGTGATGCTTGGCGGGATGCCGACGGATCGAGATCGCACATCAGAAGCAGAAACGCGGCGCAAGCCGCGACGACAAATCGCATTTGCTGGGACAACCTCGAACTGTGTGGATGAACGGCCAGCGATGCGCCGGCGATAGGAAGTTCTTAACCGTCCGATTGCGGCAAAGCTGCGATCTCGTCGGTTCCTTCGGTGTTACTACGGTGTTCCCGAAGCGAAACCATCCGCGGTTTTGCGGGGCTGTTTGCGAGTGGGATGCGCGATGACGATGCGATGGATGCTTGGCGCGGTGATTGTGCTGTGGCTCGCCGGCCCGGCGCTCGCAGGCAATCTCGATCCGGCCGCGGTGAACGAGGCTGCGCGTCCTGCGAAGCCGCCGGCCACCGACAAGCTGAATGCAGCCGTGGTGAAGCTTCAGGTGCTGCTCGATCGCGCGCAATTTTCGCCCGGCGAGATTGACGGCAAGCTCGGCGAGAACGCGCAGAAGGCGCTCAAGGCGTTCGCGGAGCAGAACGGCATCGCATCTGACAAGGTTGTGGCGCCGGAGCTCTGGGACAGGCTGACCGCAGCGAGCGAGGGCCCGATTCTCGTCGACTACAAGATCACCGACGCCGACGTGAAGGGACCGTTCTTAAAGAAGCTGCCGCCCAGGCTCGATGACATGAAGTCGCTGGACGCGCTGAGCTACACCAGCCCGCTCGAAGGACTTGCCGAGAAATTCCACATGAGCGCGGATCTGCTCAAGGCGCTCAATCCGGGCAAGGCGTTCGACAAGGCCGGAGAGACGATCGTGGTTGCCAATGTTCCGGCGCGGCGCGAGCTGCCGCGCATTGCCCGGCTCGAAGTCGATAAGACCAACGGGACCTTGAAAGCGTTCGACGCAAGCGGCGCTCTGCTGGCGTTCTATCCGGCGTCAGTCGGCAGTCCGGATCGCCCGACGCCAACGGGAACGCTGAAGGTCACCGCCAGCCACGAGCTGCCGACCTACCGCTACAATCCCGAGTACAAGTTCAAGAGCGTCAAGTCCAAGAGACCGTTCGACATCAAGCCGGGACCGAACAATCCGGTGGGCGCATATTGGATCGGCCTGTCGGCGCAGGGCTACGGCATCCACGGAACGGCAGAGCCCGACAAGGTCAGCAAGTCGGCGTCGCACGGCTGCGTTCGGCTCACCAATTGGGACGCGCGGGTGCTTGGCGAGAACGTGAAGCGCGGCATGCCCGTCGTCTTCCTCGATGCGCCGACGGAATCTTCATCGAAGCGGCAGGGCACGCCCGCTGCGAAGCGTGCCGCGAACTAGTCCTTGGGAAAATCCTTGCGCATCGCGATCTCCGCGGCGTCGCCGGGCGACAGCACGTTTTGATCGAAGGCGGCCTGCGGCGTCGTCATGATGTCGTAGAGCGAGATGCCCTTGATCGGCTTGCCCATGAGCTCGCGGACGCATTCGGCGAGCGTGCCGTTGTAGACGAGATAGGGCGAACCGCGATCCTTCAGCCGCTCGCCCTTCAGCGACGGCCATTTCTTCAACTCGGCCGGCGCGTCATAGGCGATCGGCGATCCCTCTTTGAACATGCGTTTGGCCCCGGTGGCTTGATGGCCGGGAAGTCTACAGCCGCCGGGTAAACGCCCGTTAAAGAATTGGTTCAAATCAGCCGGCAATGAAGGCGAGCAGGGTGCCGTTGGCCTTGGCCGGCGGCACGCAGATCGCAGCTCCGCTCCGCACGGCGGCCGGCCCCAGCGCCTTCTCGGTCGCGGCGAGATCGCCGCTGACCAGCACCAGCGCGGCGCCACCGCGTTCGGAGAGGCCGGTCAGCGACACGCCGGGATAGCGCTTGGCGAGCTGGTCCAGCGTCAGATAGACGAAGTCGGCGCGATCGCCGCCGGAGGGCACGATGACGGCGCCGTCCGCGTCGGTCTTCGCCTCGCGGTCGATCAGGCGGGCGAGATGCGCGGCCTCCTTGGCGGGCTCTGGCGTTGCGATCAGCGTCTGCTTGATCCGCTTGGCCGCATTGGCGTGGGTCATCAGCTCGGGGATCCACACGGTCTCGCGGGTCTTGTGCTGGCAGGCGAAGATGCGCACGCCGCCCGGCGCTTCAGCCGTCGGCCACATGAAGGTGCGGAATTTCGCCGCCGAGATCGTGCCGTCTGGCAGCGTGACGGGGCGTTCGAAATCGGTCGGGCCGATCGGCTCCAGGCCCCGTGCACGGATCTCCTCGGCGCCGGCGGCGCTATCGACTGCAGTGAAAGCGATGCGCTCGATGCCCTCGCCATGGCGCTCGACGAAGGCGCGGGCCGGCGCATTGTGCTCGGTTGCCACGAGCACGCCGAGCAGCTCCATGTAATCGGGGTCGAACATGATGGTGTAATTGCCGGTGCCCATATGCGCGCTGTGGGTGCCGCGCGGCGAGACCGTGAAGCCGAGTTGCCGATAATTCTCGGCAGCCTTGTCGAGATCCTTCACCATGACGACTGCGTGGTCGATACCGATGACGTTCTTGAGGGCCACTGTTGTTATTCCCCGATTGCAAGCTGATTTTGCGCCGCGCCGGCGGCTGCCGGCCATGTCTACGCCGGATGGGCCGTCAAGTCATTTTCAATTCGGCGAGAGATGCGGAATTTCATTCCGCGCGATGCATCCTCGTCCGGCGTGCGTCAGCGCGCCTGTTCGATATAGGCCGCGAGGACGGCGCGCTCCTCGCCGGTCATCTCGGTGATGTTGCCGGGCGGCATAGAATTGGACCAGGCCGCGACCCGTCCGATCAGGCGGATGTTGCGATGGATGTGCTCGGGCGTGTCTAGCACAATGCCCTTCGGCGCGGTGACGATGCCGGCCCAGACCGGCTCGGCCGCGTGACACATGCTGCAGCGGGACATCACGATCTCCTCGACATTGGCGGCCGTGACGGGCGCCGACAATGCGCCCGTCTTCACCTCGCGCGGTCCGGCGGCGGAGAGGAGGAGGATCGCAATCACGCCGGCCGCGGCCACGCCCCACACCCACCAGGGCGATTTGCGCCCGGCATGACGCTCGTTGAAGAAGTGGCGGATCACCGGCCCGAGCGCCAGGACGATCGCGACGATGATCCAGTTGAAGCGCGTGGCGTAGAGCAGGGGATAGTGGTTGCTGATCATCAGCACGACGACGGGAAGCGTCAGGTAATTGTTGTGGACCGAGCGTTCCTTGCTGGCCTTGCCGAGCTTGGGATCAGGCGCCTGTCCGGCGATCAGGCTGGCCACGATCTTCTTCTGGTTCGGGATGATCAGCGTGAAGACGTTGGCCACCATGATGGTGCCGATGATCGCGCCGATCTGGTTGAAGGCGCCGCGTCCGCTCAGCACATGGGTGAAGGCGTAAGTGAGTGCGACCAGGAACAGATAGCCGCCGATGGCGAAGGGCAGTTCGCGCTGGGCGAGCCCGGTGCGGCAGGCGGCCTCATAGAGCAGCCACGCCAGCGCCAGGCTGCAGAAGCTGAACAGTCCAGCCTGGAATGATGTGAGGTCGAGGATCGACTTGTCGACCAGGAACAAGTCGGCCTCGAGATAATACACCACCACCATCAGCGCGAAGCCGGACAGCCAGGTGGTGTAGGCCTCCCATTTGAACCAGGTCAGTTCGTCCGGCATCTGGCTGGGCGCGACCAGGTATTTCATAATCCGGTAGAAGCCGCCGCCATGGACCTGCCAAGCCTCGCCCTGCACGCCGCCCGGCAGGTCGGCCTTCGGCTTCAGGCTGAGGTCGAGGGCGATGAAATAGAAGGAACTGCCGATCCAGGCGATTGCGGCCACCACGTGCAGCCAGCGCAGCAGCAGGCTCGCCCATTCCGATATAACGGATCCCCACATGAACTCCTCATCCGGCGCGACCTGGATGCCGCAGCCTCCATGACCGTAACCGGCGATCGCCGCCCTCACAATGTGTCGCACCGTTCAACCGCATTTTCCAGTATGATGGACTGCGGCTGATGCACATCGTGCGGGCATGAACTGACGTGGGATTCGGCAGGCGCCAAACCCGCCGAGACCTTTTGCGGGTGATCGGCGTTGACGCACGACACGAGCAAGGCGGAGGACGACGAATTGAGCGACAGGATAACGTTCGTGGCGATGCTCGCAGCGCTGCTGGCTGCTGCGGCGGCCGGTGCACACGCCGAGCCCGTGTTGCAGGGCAAGGACGCCTATGGCGATTGGCGCGCCGACAAGCCCGGCACGGTCAGGCTGATCCGGCCGCAGGATCTGGTCAGGCCCGGCGCCACGCGATCGGTTGCGAGCTCGTCGCGCGTGGTGCCGCGTCCGCCGGAAGCCCAGCTCCAGGTGCCTTCCGGCTTCAAGATCGAGCTGTTCGCCGAAGGCCTGCGCGCGCCGCGCATCATCCGCGTGGCGCCGAATGGCGACGTGTTCGTTGCGGAAACACGCGCCGGCACCGTTCGGGTGCTGCGCGCGGGCGAGGGCGGCAAGGTCGCCACCAACGAGATCTTCGCCAGCGGCCTGCGGCAGCCGTTCGGCATCGCTTTCTTTCCGAACGGCGACAATCCGCAATGGGTCTATGTCGCCAACACCGACAGCGTCGTTCGCTTTCCGTACAAGGCCGGCGATGTGAAGGCGCGCGGCAAGGCGGAGACGGTTGTCGCAAGCCTGCCGGATGGGGGCCATTCCACCCGCGATATCGTCTTCACGCCCGACAACACGCGTATGCTGGTGTCGGTGGGTTCGCTCAGCAACGTCGCCGAAGGCATGGGCACGCCGCCCGGCGGGATGGAGGCGTGGGCGAAGACGCAGCCGCTCGGCGCCACATGGGCCAGCGAGCTCGAGCGCGGCGCGGTGCTGGCCTTCAACCCTGACGGCAGGGAGCGAAAGATCCATGCCACCGGTATCCGCAACTGCGTCGGCCTCGCAATCCAGCCGCAGACCGGTCTGCCCTGGTGCTCGACCAATGAGCGCGACGGCCTCGGCGACGACCTCGTGCCCGACTACGTCACGAGCGTGAAGGAAGGCGCGTTCTACGGCTGGCCGTGGTTCTATATCGGTGGCAATGAAGACCCGCGCCATGCCGGCGCGCGGCCGGATCTCAAGGACAAGGTGACGGTGCCCGATGTGCTGATCCAGCCGCACTCGGCCTCACTCGGCATGACCTTCTACCAGGGCGCGCAGTTTCCGCCCGAATACCAGGGCGACGCCTTCGCCGCCCAGCACGGCTCCTGGAACAGGTCGAAACGCACCGGCTACAAGGTGATCCGCATCCGCATGAAGGACGGCAAGCCGACCGGCGAGTACGAGGATTTCGTCACGGGGTTCGTCGTGAACGACACGGAGGTGTGGGGACGTCCGGTGGGCGTAGCGGTCGCGAAGGATGGATCGCTGCTGGTGTCGGAAGATGGCAACGGCACGATCTGGCGGGTGACGCACTGATCTTACCCTCCAGGGGAGGGTAAGAGCAGCATGCTTGCCTCGACCTAGCCCCGTCTCACGCTCGCACCACCATCCACCGGCAGCGTCACTCCGGTGATGAAATTCGCCTCATCGCTCGCCAGGAACAGCGCGGCGTTGGCGACGTCCCAGCCCGTGCCCATCTTTCTGCGCAGCGGCACCTTGCTGTCGCGTTCGGCTTCGACCTCGGCGCGGGTCTTGTGCCATTCGCGGGCGCGGGTGTCGACGGCCATCGGCGTGTTCATCAGGCCGGGCAGGATGACGTTGGCGCGAATGCCGTATTCGGCGTTCTGGTAGGCGAGCTGTTCGGTGAAGGCGATCATCGCCGACTTCGTCGCTTTGTAGGCGACGTAAGGATAGGTGGTGATCGCGGCCATCGACGAGATGTTGATGATGGCGCCGCTTCTCTGCGCGCGCATGATCGGGATCACTTCCTTCGCCGCGAGAATGCAGCTCTTCAGATTGATGGCGACGACGCGATCGAAGGCCTCCTCGGTCAATTGCAGCAGCTCGGCATCGCCACCGGCGAGGCTGACGCCGACATTGTTGTGCAGCACGTCGATACGTTCCCAGCGCGATTGCGCGTCCGCAACCATCGCCTTGATGTCCGCAGCCTTGGTCACGTCCGCCTTGAAGGCCGCCGCCGTGCCACCTTTCGCGGTGATCATCGTGACCGTCTCCTGCGCCGATTCCGGATGGTGGTCGACACACAAGACCTTGGCGCCCTCGCGCGCGAAGGTAAGCGCGGTCGCGCGGCCGTTGCCCATGCCTTCGCCGGGGCTTTGCCCGGCCCCGACGACGATCGCGACCTTGTCCTTCAAGCGCATCTCGGCTCACTCCCGTCCTTGTCATTATTTTCGTGCAGACTAGCAATCGCGCTCCTGGGAGAGAAGAGCGCGCTTTCCGCGTTCATGTCATTGACATCACACGGAATTGCATGTGGCGGCCGGTCCATCGCGCATGGCTGGCCGTTGCGGTCCAGGAACCGTTCCGGCCTCGCTGCGTTTGTCGCGGAGCCTTTCCCGCGCTAGGCTCAGTCCCGGGGCTTCCCAACCACTAGTGGCTTGCCGATGAATCTGCTCGATCCGCAAGGGCCCGTGGCTGCTGGCAACAGCACCATCCTGGTCGATTCGGTCTTCATCATGCTCGTGATCGTGGTGCCGACCATTTTCGCGATTCTGGCTTTCGCGTTCTGGTTTCGCGCCTCGAATCCGAGGGCACGCTACCAGCCGGAGTTCGTCTATTCCGGCCGCGTCGAGATGGTGGTGTGGTCGATTCCGGCGCTCACCGTGATCCTGCTCGGCGGCGTCGCCTGGATCGGCTCGCACCAGCTCGATCCCGCCGCGCCCGTGCCGGGCACCGGCAGCCCGGTGCGAATCCAGGCGGTCTCGCTCGACTGGAAATGGCTGTTCATCTATCCGGACCAGCGCATCGCCACCGTCAACACGCTGACGGTGCCGGCCGGCGCCGAGCTGAATTTCCAGCTGACGTCATCGAGCGTGATGAACACGTTCTTCATCCCGCAGCTCGGCAGCATGATCTACACCATGAACGGCATGGTGACGAAGCTGAACCTGCGCGCCGACAACGAAGGCAAGCTGCAGGGCCTGTCCGCGCATTTCTCCGGCGACGGTTTCCCGGACATGATGTTCGACGTCAACGTGATCTCGCCGCTCGCCTTCCCAGACTGGGTGGCGAATACGGCGAAGACGGACGCGGTGCTGAACGAGGACAGCTACAAGAAGCTGATGCAGCAGGGCATTGAGAAGGGCAGGCCGGTCTACCGCCTCGACGATCCGCGCCTGTTCGATTTGATCGCGACCCAGCACATTCCGCCGGGGCCCGGGCCGGCCCTCGCCTCCGATGCAGGCCGGTCGCACAGTGGGGGCCATGATGCTCGGTAAGCTCGATTGGTCGGCCATCCCGCTGGACCAGCCGATTCCGCTCGTCGCCGGCGGGGTGGTGCTTGTCGCGATCCTCGGCGTGCTGGGCTGGGTCGTGGTGAAGGGACATCTGCCCTATCTCTGGCACGAATGGATCACCAGCGTCGACCACAAGCGCATCGGTGTCATGTACATCCTGCTCGCCTCGGTCATGCTGCTGCGCGGCGGCAGCGACGCCATCATGATGCGGATCCAGCAGGCTGTGGCGTATCAGTCGCAGGGCTATCTGCCGCCGGAGCACTACAACCAGATCTTCTCCGCGCACGGCACGATCATGATCTTCTTCGTGGCGATGCCGTTCGTGATCGGGCTGATGAACCTCATCGTACCGCTCCAGCTCGGCGTGCGCGACGTCGCCTTCCCGACGCTCAATTCGGTCGGCTTCTGGCTGACGGCGACGGGTGCGCTCTTGGTCAATATCTCACTCGTGGTCGGCGAATTCGCGCGCACCGGCTGGCTCGCCTTTCCGCCGCTGTCGGAACTGTCCTATTCGCCCGGCGTCGGCGTCGACTATTACGCCTGGTCGCTGCAGATTTCCGGCGTCGGCACGCTGGTGGCCGGCATCAACCTCGTCACCACCGTGCTGAAGCTGCGCACCAAGGGCATGAATTACCTGCGCATGCCGATGTTCTGCTGGACCACGCTGGCCTCGAACCTCCTCATCGTCGCGGCGTTCCCGATCCTTACCGCGACGCTGGCGATGCTGCTGCTCGACCGCTATCTCGGCTTCCACTTCTTCACCAACGAGGCCGGCGGCAACGTCATGATGTTCATGAACCTGATCTGGGCCTGGGGTCATCCCGAGGTCTACATCCTGGTGCTGCCCGCCTTCGGCATCTTCTCTGAGGTGGTCTCGACCTTCTCCGGCAAGGCGCTGTTCGGCTATCGCTCCATGGTGCTCGCGACCATGGCGATCTGTGTCGTCTCCTTCATGGTCTGGCTGCACCACTTCTTCACGATGGGCGCAGGTCCCAACGTCAATGCCATCTTCGGCATCGCCAGCATGATCATTGCGATACCGACCGGCGTGAAGATTTACAATTGGCTGTTCACGATGTATGGCGGCCGCATCCGTTTTGCGACCCCGATGTTGTGGTCGGTCGGCTTCATGGTGACGTTCCTCATCGGCGGACTGACCGGCGTGCTGCTCGCGGTGCCGCCGGCCGACTTCATGCTCCACAACAGCATGTTCCTGGTGGCGCACTTCCACAACGTGATCATCGGCGGCGTGCTGTTCGGCGTTTTTGCCGGCTTCGAGTACTGGTTCCCGAAGGCGTTCGGCTTCCGTCTCGACGAACGCTGGGGCAAGGCCGCGTTCTGGTTCACCTTCATCGGTTTCTTCATAACATTCATGCCGCTCTACATTGCCGGCATGCTCGGCATGACCCGGCGCATGCAGCACTACGACGTGGCGGCCTGGCGGCCCTGGATGATCGTTGCGGCGGTCGGCGTGGCGGTGCTGACGATCGGGGTGATCTGCCAGATCGTGCAGCTCGTCGTCAGCATCCGCAATCGCGAGGCGTTGCGCGACCGCACCGGCGATCCCTGGGACGGGCGCTCGCTGGAATGGGCAACCTCGTCGCCGCCGCCGGCGTTCAACTTCGCCTTCAACCCCGATGTGCGCGGCGAGGACGCCTATTGGGATATGAAGGCGCGCGCGAAGCAGCAATCGCTCGCGCATGAGACGCCGGATTATCAGGACATCGAGATGCCCCGGAATTCCCCGACCGGATTCGTCTGTGCCTTCTTCGCCACCATCATGGGATTCGCGCTGATCTGGCACATCTGGTGGATGGTGATCCTGGGCGGCTTGGGCGCTTGGGCGACCTTCGTCGTGTTCGCCTGGCGCGACCATGACGAATACGTCATTCCGGCCGAGGAGGTCGCCCGCATCGACCGCAGCAACATCCAGGAACGGCGCAACCTCGTCAGCATGGCGGGAGCAGTCTGATGGCGATGACCGCGACCGCAGGCCACGCGCACGCCGATCCCCATCATATCGGCCTCGTCATCGAGCATCCTGGCCCCGCTCCGAAGCGGATCGTGACCGCCTACGGCTTCTGGATCTTCCTGCTCTCTGACATCGTGATGTTCTCCTGCTTCTTTGCTGCCTATGCGGTGCTGTCAGGCCAGACCGCCGGCGGCCCCAAGGGCGCGGAGATCTTCGAGCAGAGGAACGTGGCGATCGAGACGGTCTGCCTGCTGCTGTCGAGCTTCACCTGCGGCATGGCCAGCATCGCCGCCGACGTGCGCAACCGGTTCTGGTTTTATCTTAGCATGACCGTGACCTGCGTGCTCGGGCTGATATTCCTCGTGCTGGAGTTTCGCGAATTTGCCGACCTCATCGCGCGTGGCTATGGCCCGTCACGAAGTGCGTTCCTGACCGCGTTCTTCTCGCTGGTCGGCTGCCATGGTCTGCACGTCTCGGCCGGCGTGCTGTGGCTGCTCACCATGATGGCCCAGGTGTTCGCAAAGGGCTTTCGCGCCGACATCTTGCGCCGGATGACGTGCTTTGCGCTGTTCTGGCACGCGCTCGACATCGTCTGGGTCGCAGTGTTCTCCGTCGTTTACCTGCTCGGGAGCGCGCCATGAGTGAGCAGACGCTTGGGATGGTCAAACGCGACCTCGCGCCGGGCGAGGAAGAAGAGCATAGCGTCGGCGCAAGGATCCTCGGTTACGTCGTCGGGCTCGTGCTCGCGCTGCTGCTCACGGCGACGTCGTTCTTCATCGCCGGCACGGACCTGGTCTGGCAGCCCTCGATTCCCGTCGCGCTGATCGTGCTCGCGATCGCACAGATGGGCGTGCATCTGGTGTTCTTCCTGCACATCACCACCGGCCCCGACAACACCAACAACGTGCTGGCGCTCGCCTTCGGGCTGCTGGTGGTGTTCCTGGTGGTCGGCGGCACGGTCTGGATCATGGCAAATCTCAACGCCAACATGCCGCCGATGGACCAGATCATGCGGATGCAGTGATGGCGCTCTTTCGTGCAATGAGATTGGAATCGGTCGCTGTTCGGGTTCACCTCTCCCCAGCGGGGAGAGGTCGGATTGCGAAGCAATCCGGGTGAGGGGCCGCAATACGCGGTGGGACCGTAACCCCTCACCCGGATCGCATCTGTCGATGCGATCCGACCTCTCCCTTCGGGAGAGGTGAACCCCGGAGCTCGCATCGATTCAAAGGGTCGCTTTGCTTTAGCGACGCACAAAAAGAAAGAGCCGCTTGTTTGTGACAAGCGGCCCAAGTCTAGGGAGGAAACGCCCAAGCAAAGACAATCGGCCGAAGCTGGATTGCTGCCAAGGAACGCTCGCGCAAGGCGCTTGCGTAGGCTTACAAATGCAGCAACCGCCGACGAAGTTCAATTCCGGATCAATACGGTCTCGGATTACCACTCACGGCTGCGTGAGGGAGCTTGCTCACCTTGGCCGACGGCAATTGTAGGCCTTGCGGAAGCCGGCCGCCTGGGCGTCGTCCTCCGAGCAGAACCAGCGATCCGGTGTCGTGGTCGCGGGATAGCTCGGGCATCCCCGCAGATGGTAGATGCCGATATTGCCGGTGACGCGGGCGCGCACCGCGAGCTTGCCCTTGATGCTGCAGTTGGGGGGCATCGTCAGCTCCTCCGGAAACAGCACGGCGCGGATTTCCTTGTCGCGGTCCGGGCGGCAGGCGGTGCCCAGCAGCGCGCCGTCCTTCTTGCCGCTGCGGAAATCTTGCGGTGCAACAAAACAGCCCTTCCAGATCCCCGCCGCCGTCGTCTTGGCCTCGGTGGCTGCCGGCTTGACGTTGGCCTTCATCGGCTCGCGTGCGAGGGCAAAGCCGAGCTTGATCAGCTGCTCGTTCAAGCTGGCCTTGTCGCCTTCGGCCGTGCAGATGGCGCGGTGCCGCTTGCCAAAGCTCTTCTCGGGTCCGACATCGTCGCAGCGCACCGTTCGTTTGTTGATGAGCTTCGCGAGCTGGTCGCGGGCCTCGATGCCGCAGGTCCAGGCATCGGCTTTATTGTCGATGCAGACCTGGTCGAGCTCCGGCGCGTCGACGCCGTCGAGCCGGTAGGTGACGTCGCCGAGCTGGACCGAGTTGCCGTCACGGGCCGTCGCGGCGCCGGTCAGCGCGGAAACTGGTCCGGACGAGGCCAGAAATCCTGACAAGGCGAGAAACGAAACGAGCGCAAAAGCGCGGGCGGCTGCAAAGATTTTCTGGAAGGACATACGGTCTCGCTATCGATGGCTCGTGCGCCCCGTTCCTAGCATCCGGATGGGGCGAGACCAATGGTCTGCGCCTCGCGAAGTGCAACATTCCGGCCCCGCGGCTTTACTCCGCCGTCGCTCTGCCCGTATCGTTTGCCGGCCTTGCGAGGCGCGAAAGGCCGAATCGCCCGGTAAGCGGCGAGGGGGGAGGACAAGGTTGCGATGAAAGACCCTGTGGATGTCCTGATCATCGGCGCCGGCGCTTCGGGCGCGGCGGTGGCGTGGTCGCTGGCCGAGACCAAGATGCACATCCTCTGCCTGGAGCAAGGCGGCTGGATGAACCCGGCGGAATATCCCAGCACGGGCCGCGACTGGGAGGCCAAGTTCTACGGCGAATGGTCGTCGAGCCCGAACGTGCGCGGCCGGCCCGAGGACTACCCGATCAACGACGACAACTCTCCGATCAAGGTCGTGAACTACAACGCGGTCGGCGGCTCGACGGTGATGTACACCGCGCACTGGCCGCGGCTGCATCCCTCCGATTTCAAGGTGAAGACGCTCGACGGCGTCGCCGACGACTGGCCGATCGACTACGAGGCATTGACTCCGTTCTTCGAAGAGAACGATCGCATGATGGGCACGTCGGGCCTGTCAGGCGATCCGCTGTCGCCGCTGACGCATCCGCCGATGCCGCAGCAGCCGATGGGCCTGTCCGGCGCCATCATCGGCAAGGCCATGAACAAGCTCGGCTGGCACTGGTGGCCGTCGGACACCACGGTCGCGACGATGGACTACGAGGGCCGGGCGCGCTGCATCAATCTCGGGCATTGCACGCCGGCCTGCGCGCAAGGCGCAAAATCCTCCACCGACATCACCTATTGGCCGCATGCGATCCGCGCCGGCGTCGAGCTGCGCACGCATTGCCGGGTGCGCGAGATCACCACCGACGAGAACGGCATGGCCTCGGGCGTGGTCTATTACGACAAGGACGGCATCGAGCAGTTTCAGCCCGCGCATGTCGTCGTCATCGCCTGCAACGGCGTCGGCACGCCGCGGCTGCTGCTCAACTCGGCATCGGGCCGCTTCCCCAACGGTCTCGCCAATTCGTCGGGCCTCGTCGGCAAGAACCTGATGTTCCATCCCTATGCGCAGATCTACGGCTATGTGAAGGAGCCGACCGACTCCAACCGCGCGCCGCCGACCTGCCTGTGGAGCAAGCAATGGTACGACACCGACCTGTCGCGCGGTTTCGTGCGCGGCTATGGCGTTCAGTTCGTGCGCGGGGCCGGGCCGGTGTTCGAAGCGGTCGTGAGCGAGCAGAAGGGCATCTTGCCGTGGGGCGAGGATCACCACCGCGTGTTCCGCAGGCTCAACGGCCATCGCTTGGGTTTCTCCGCGATTTGCGAGGACCTGCCCGAGGAGCACAATCGCGTCACGCTCGATCCGGTGCTGAAGGACAGCCACGGCATTCCCGCGCCGAAGGTCGACTACACCATCAGCGAGAACAGCCGAAAGATGATGGAGCACGCGCTGGCGCGCGGCCGCGAGTTTCTCGAGACGGCCGGCGCGACCGACATCTGCGTCAACTCGCCGATTCCCTGGGGCGGCTGGCACCTGCTCGGCACCGCGCGCATGGGCACCGACCCCGAGCGCTCCGTCGTCAACGAATGGGGCCGCTCGCACGACGTGAAGAACCTCTTCATCGTCGACGGCAGCATCTTCGTCACCTCGGGCGGCGTGAACCCGACTTCCACCATCCAGGCCCTCGCGCTCTACATTGCCGACCAGATGAAGCAGCGCCTCGCCAATTTGTTCGATTGAGGCTGTAATGTCCGCAGACAACCAACTGACACGCAGGCAGCGCGACGATCTCCGCGCTATCGCCGCGATGATCATCCCGGCCAGTGACGAGTACAAGGTGCCGGGCGCCGATGATCCCGCGATCCAGGCGGACATGCTAGCAACGCTCGGTCGCGATACCAAATTGGTCGCGGCGGCGCTGGATCATTTGGCGCGGCTCGCCGGCGCCCCGCTCGCCGAGCTCGATGCCGCCAGACGCGATGCGGTGGTGCACGAGTTTCGGAAGAGCGGCGGTGCCGCCGCGGCAACGCTCGTCCGTGTCGTGCTGCAATGCTATTACCGCGACGACCGCGTGCTGGGCTCGCTGGGGCTCGAGCTGCGCGCGCCATTCCCCAAGGGCCATGTGCTCCCAGAGGGGGACTGGTCGCTGCTCGATCCGGTCAAGGCGAGAGGTGGTTCGCTGCGGCGCCCGCCCTAGCCATCTGGGCAGTCCGGCCCAGCGCTCCAGGCGGGCCACTTGCATCGGCGGGAGCAGGCCACCATCTGTGTGAGCCTCAAGGACTCTTGCCATGTTGGACTTCACCTCAGATATCGCCGATGACGCACCGTCATCGCGGACGACGGCGCCTGGCCCGGCCGATGACCGGGCGCTGCTGGACGCCTATTCCCATGCCGTGATCGACGTCACCGATCGCGTCGGCCCTGCGGTCGTGCGCGTCGAGACCGGCCCCAAGGTGCCGAACGGCCGGAAGCGCGGCGGGCTCGGCTCCGGCATCGTGATCTCGCCGGACGGACTCGTGCTCACCAACAGCCATGTCGTCGGCACGTCGAAGGAGATCCGGCTGCGCGACGTCGAAGGCCATGTCGGCGACGCCCAGGTGCTCGGCGTCGATCCCGACACGGATCTGGCGCTGTTGCGCGCCAATGGCGTGCGGCACTTGCCCTATGCCGCGCTCGGCAATTCCAAGAATCTGCGGCGCGGCCAGCTTGTGATCGCGATCGGCAATCCGCTCGGCTTCGAATCGACGGTGACGGCCGGCGTGGTCTCCGCGCTCGGCCGCTCGATCCGCTCGGTGAGCGGGCGCACCATCGAGGACGTGATCCAGACCGACGCCGCGCTCAATCCCGGCAATTCCGGCGGGGCGCTGGTGTCGTCGCATGCCGAGGTGATCGGCATCAACACCGCGATCATCAATGGCGCGCAAGGAATCTGTTTTGCGGTGGCCAGCAACACCGCGCAATTCGTGCTGTCGGAGATCATCCGCCACGGCTATGTCCGCCGCGCCTATATCGGTGTCGCCGGGCAGACCGCGCCGGTCCCGCGGCGGCACGCGGTGCTGGCCGGCGTCGAGAACAAGATGGGCGCGCTTCTGATGCAGATCGAGCCGGATGGACCGGCGGCGAAGGCAGGCCTGTTGCCCGGCGACGTCGTGATCAGGCTCGACGGCGTCGAGATCAACGGCGTCGACGATCTGATCCGCGTGCTGGACCGCGACCGGATCGGCCGCCGGCTACCCATGGACGTGCTGCGCCTCGGCCGCCTCCGGGCGATCGACATCGATCCCGTAGAGCGCAAGCCGGCGCGCTAGCGCAGAGCGGTAGCGAGCACGTCTCCACGATCTCGTCATTGCGAGCGAAGCGAAGCAATCCAGACTGTCTCGGCGGAAAGACTCTGGATTGCTTCGTCGCAAGGGCTCCTCGCAATGACGCGGAGAGAGCATGGGCCTTCCCCCGCTACTCCGCAGCCGCGGCGAAGCGGCTGTTCTCGAGCTCCGCTTCCAGCCGCGCCGTCTCGGTCGCCGCCAGCTTGACGTTGGCCTCCTTGACGTGGCCGAAGCCGCGGATGGTCTCCGGCACGCGCGCAAGCCGCGTCAGCAGCGAGATCTGCTCCGGCTTCAGCCCTGTGATCCGCTGATCGATCATCGCCAGATAATCCGCGATCAATTTCCGCTCGGTCCGGCGCTCCTCGGTGCGGCCGAACGGATCGAACACGCTGCCGCGCAGGGACTTGAGCCTGGCGAGCACGCGGAAGGCGTGGACCATCCAGCTGCCGAACTCCTGCTTCTGCAGATGTCCGGTCGCTTTGTCGCGCTTGGCGAAGATCGGCGGTGCCAGATGGTACTTCAGCGTAAAGTCACCATCGAATTTTTCGGACACCTTTTTTGCAAAACTGCCGTCGGTGTAGAGTCGGGCGACCTCATATTCGTCCTTGTAGGACATCAGCTTGAACAGGTTCTTTGCGACCGCTTCGGTGAGCTCGGTTGACCCGGGCGAAGCCGCGCTCTCCGCCTTGCGCACCTTCGCGACGGCTGCGATGTAGCGGTCGGCATAGGCCTTGTCCTGATAGGAGTTCAGGAATTCCGCGCGCGTCGCGATGATGTCGTCGAGCGATTTCGCCGGCGCGGACGCTCTCGCCTTGAACTGAAGCACGCTGCGCACGCGCGCCATGTCGTAGGCAGCGAGCCGGCCCCAGGTAAAGGCGAGCTTGTTCATCTCGATCGCAGCGCCGTTGATCTCGATGGCGCGAAGCAGGGCTTCCAGCGACAGCGGGATCGCGCCCTTCTGGAACGCAAAGCCCAGCATGAACGGGTTGGTTGCGATGGAATCGCCCATCAGGGCCGCGGCAATGCCTGTCGCGTCGATGATGTCGAGGTTGTTGTCGCCGATAGCGTCGCGGAGCACGGTCTGCATCGCGCCCATCTCGAAATCGAGATCGGGGTTTTGCACGAAGCTCGCGGTCGGCTGCAGATCGGCGTTGATGTAGGCCTTGGTCAAGCCGCGCTCGGCGCGGCTCAGCGCCGTCGGGCCCGCGGAGACGATCATGTCGCAGCCGAGGATGACATCGGCGCCGCCGGTGGTGATGCGGACGGCGGAGATGTCTTCCGGCCTCCGTGCGATGCGGACATGGCTCATCACCGCGCCGTTCTTCTGCGACAGGCCGGTGAAGTCGAGCGCCGAGCAGCCGCGGCCGTCGACATGGGCGGCCATGCCGAGCAGGGCTCCGATGGTGATGACGCCGGTGCCGCCGATGCCGGTGACGAGGATGTTGTAGGGCCCGTCCAGCTCACGCGCCGGCGGCAGCGGCAGATCCGCGAACAGCTGGCCGGAATCCACAGCCGAGGTCTTCATCCGCTTCAGCGAGCCGCCATGGACGGTGACGAAGCTCGGGCAAAAGCCCTCGACGCAGGAAAAGTCCTTGTTGCAGTTCGACTGGTCGATCTGGCGCTTGCGGCCGAATTCGGTCTCCAGCGGCTGCACCGAGACGCAGTTCGAGGCCTGCGAGCAATCGCCGCAACCTTCGCAAACGAGCTCGTTGATGAAGGCGCGCTTGGCGGGATCGGGATAGAGCCCGCGCTTACGGCGGCGGCGCTTCTCGGCGGCGCAGGTCTGGTCGTAGATGATGACCGTGAGGCCCTTGATATCGCGCAGCTCGCGCTGCACGGCGTCGAGCTCGCGGCGGTGGTGGATGGTCGCGCCTTGCGGGAAGTAATTGCCTTGCGGGTACTTGCTCGGATCGTCGGAGACGATCGCAAGCCGCTTGACGCCTTCGGCCCAGACTTGATGGGCGATCTGCGCGACGTTGAAGGCGCCTTCGGCGGGCTGGCCGCCGGTCATTGCGACGGCGTCGTTGTAGAGGATCTTGTAGGTGATGTTGATGCCGGCGGCCGAAGCCGCACGAAGGGCGAGCAGGCCGGAATGGGTGTATGTGCCGTCGCCGAGATTCTGGAAGATGTGCTGCTCGCTTGTGAAGGGCGACTGGCCGATCCAGTTCACGCCCTCAGCGCCCATATGCGAGATCAAGTCCGTGCGGCGGGTCGGCATGCTCAGGGCCATGCCGTGGCAGCCGATGCCGGCCATGGCGCGGCTGCCATCGGGCACCCGCGTCGACGTGTTGTGCGGGCAGCCCGAGCAGAAGAACGGCGTGCGCGCGAGCTTGATCGGCGTGCTGGTCGTCACCGGGTTGTCGAAGGCCTCGAGCCTGGCGAGGCGCTGCTCCAGCACGGGACTGTGATGGCCGAGCTTGCGCAAGCGCGCCACCAGCGCGCCAGCGACAATGGTCGGCGTCAGCTCACCCTCGCTCGGCAACAGCGGTGCGCCGCGCTCATCGCGCTTGCCGGTGACGGTCGGGCGCTTTGAGGCATCGACGTTGTAGAGGATCCGCATCAGCTGGTCTTCGATGAAGCCGCGCTTCTCCTCGACCACCAGCACGTCCTGAAGGCTTTCGGCGAAACGCCTGGCGCCGCTTTCCTCAAGAGGCCAGGTCATCGCGACCTTGTAGATGCGAAGGCCGAGATCCTGCGCGTCCTTGTCGGTGATGCCGAGGTCGGCCAGCGCCTGCCGCAGATCGAGATAGGCCTTGCCGGTGGCGACGATGCCGAGCCGCGCGGGCTTGGAATCCAGCACGATACGGTCGAGCTGATTGGCGCAGGCGAAGGCCTGCACGGCGGCCATCTTGGGGCCGAACAGGCGCTTCTCAGCCTCGAGCGGCGGGTCGGGCCAGCGGATGTTGAGGCCGCCGGGCGGCATCTCGAAATCGTCGGGGAGCTTGATCTGGATACGTTCAGGATCGCTGTAGATGGACGCCGAGCTCTCCACGGTTTCGCTGATCGCCTTGAAGCCGACCCAGCAGCCGGAGAAGCGCGACAGCGCAAAGCCGTAGAGACCGAGATCGAGATAGTCCTGCAGCGTTGCCGGGTTGATCACGGGAACCAGCGCCGCCGCGAAAACCTGCTCGCTCTGATGCGCCAGCGTGGAGGACTGGCAGCCATGGTCGTCGCCGGCGAGCGCCAGCACACCGCCGTTGCGCGAGGTGCCGGCGGCATTGGCGTGCTTGAGCGCATCGACCGAGCGGTCGACGCCCGGGCCCTTGCCGTACCAGATGCCGAACACGCCATCGACCTTGGCGCCGGGAAACAGGCCGACCTGCTGGCTGCCCCAGACCGCGGTTGCGGCGAGGTCCTCGTTCAAGCCAGGGACGAAAGCGATGTCGTGCTGCTGGAGGTGTGACTTCGCCCGCCACAACGCGTGGTCGTACATGCCGAGCGGGGAGCCGCGATAGCCCGAGATGAAGCCGCCGGTCTTGAGGCCCTGAAGCCGGTCGCGTTCGCGCTGCAACATGGGCAGACGGACGAGGGCCTGCGTCCCGGACAGGAAGATCCGCTTCGATTCGAGCCGGTATTTGTCGTCCAGCTCGACCTGCAACAGCGTCATTCGGGAGTCCTCGTCTTTCGTTCGGCGGGAGGTTTGCGCTGCGGGAGGGATCGCGGCTGCGCGACGCGAATTGTGACAGTGAAAAGGACGGGCCAGCGAAGTCAATATCGCTGGCCGCATCCGTGGCGCTCCTGCTAGTCATGGCTTGCACGCGGAGGAAAATATGATGGCGTTCGAAACCGAGATCACTCAGACCGGAGGCGCCTTGGTCGGGCCGTGGCGCCGGCCACGCCAGATGCTGCAGGCGCAGACCTACGACGCGCACGCCTCGATCCATGACGACGCCACCGCGCAGAAGCTCGGCTTCAAGGGCGGCACCATCGAAGGCCCGACGCATTTCAGCCAGTTCGCACCGCTTTGCGAGCGGCAATGGGGGTAGGTCTGGTTCGAAAGAGGTTGCCTTTCTGCCCACTATCGCAGCGTCTGCTACGAGGGCGAAGAGGTGCAGGCGATCCTAATGGCCTCTGAGGCTGAGCAACCGGAGTGTCAAATTCTAATGGTCAAGCGGGACGGCACCGAGGTGCTGCGCGGCACGGCCTCCATCATCGACAGCCCAACGGCCCTTGGTCTGCGTCTGCGTGAGCTTAAGCCGCTCGCCGACCCGGTGATCCTTCGCGACGTGCAAGTCGGCGTGACCGGCAAGCGCCAATCGGTGCGCATGGCGTTCGACCAGAACATGGGCGATCTCTATCCGTTCTCGCTGAGGCAGAAGCTCGCCGTCATCACCGAAAGCTCGCCGTACTATTCGGGCGCGGATAACCCGTGGGGCAAGCCCATCATCCCGATGGAGATGCTGAGCGTGCTGTTCCAGTACCGCTCCAAGGACGATCCGCTGCCGGCCAAGGGCCCGGCAGTCGGCCTGTTCGCCGACCAGGAGATCCGCCTGCTGAAGGGGCCGCTCTTCGAGGGCGAGGAATACGAGGTCGAGCGCGAAGTCGTCGCGCTCTCGGGCAGCCGCCGCACCGAAAGCGCCTGGGTCAAGACGCGCGTGTTCGACAAGGCGGGCACGATGGTCGCAACCATGTTGCTCAACGCGGCAACGCTGAAGGAGTCTTACGCCCCGTATGAGGAAGAGCATCGGCGGTTGTATGGGGCGGGGCGGTAGCCTCTGCTCGTCATTCCGGGGCGCGCGTAGCGCGAACTATGATGCGCAATTGCGCATCAGAGAATCCATCTCACCTCGCGCACTGCCGCCCGATGGATTCCGGGCTCGACGCTTCGCGTCGCCCCGGAATGACGAGCGGAGGCCGCTCATCCTTTAAGCAGATGCACGGTGCGAAGCCGTCGCACAGGGAATAAGCAGGCGCCGATCGCCGGCGTAACCTTCTGACTGCGCAACTAATTCCCTCGCGGCTCTCGTCCCATCGCAATTGTACACAATGGCACGGCGCTTGCAGAACTCCCGCTCAGGAGAGTTCTCGCGGGGCCGTCATGTTGAACTCAGCCAAGCCGACAAGGGGCGTCGTCAGCGCCGAGCCCGAGCCGATCACGCTCGACTGGCCCGCCACCGCGCTCCTCATCATCGACATGCAGCGCGACTTCATGGAGCCCGGCGGTTTCGGCGAAACGCTAGGCAACGACGTCAGCCAGCTCGCGCGCGCGGTGAAGCCGATCGGCGCGGTGCTGACGGCGGCGCGCGACACCGGCATGCTGGTCATTCACACGCGCGAGGGGCATCTGCCCGATCTCTCCGACGCGCCGCCGGCCAAGGTCGAGCGCGGCGCGCCGAGCCTTCGCATCGGCGATCCCGGTCCGATGGGGCGCATCCTCATTCGCGGCGAGGCCGGCCACGACATCATTCCCGAGCTCTATCCGCTCGACAGCGAAATCGTGATCGACAAGCCCGGCAAGGGGGCGTTCTACGCGACCGAGCTCGGCGAGGTCCTGGAGAAATACGGCATCGAGAATTTGCTGGTGTGCGGCGTCACCACCGAAGTGTGCGTCAACACCACCGTGCGCGAGGCCAACGACCGCGGCTATCGCTGCGTCGTCATCGCCGACGGCTGCGCGTCCTACTTCCCCGAGTTTCACGAGATGGGCCTGAAGATGATCAAGGCCCAGGGCGGGATCTTCGGCTGGGTCGCGGATTCAGCCGCAGTTCTGGAGGCAATGAAGGTTTCGACCACATAGGGGGTATTGTCATGAGCACATTGACGGGGGCGGCCGGCAGTTCTGATCTGAACAACTCCGACTTCAAGCCGGCGCTCTGGACGTCGGGCGACTGGAACGCGTTGTTCGGCTTCGGCACCAACATCCTCGTCAACATGTTGGTGCTCACGGGCCTGTTGCGCTTCGTGCTGAAGATGCCCGACAGCCTCGTGTTCGGCCGCATCCTGCCCGCGCTGGGGCTGATGATGTGTCTCTCCACTTTCTACTACGCCTATCTCGCCTACCGCCTCGCCCAGAAGACCGGCCGCAACGATGTCTGCGCGCTGCCGTCGGGCGTCAGCGTGCCGCACATGTTCATCGTGACCTTCGTGATCATGCTGCCGATCACGCTCAAGACCGGCGATCCGCTCAAGGGCTGGTCGGCGGGTCTCGTCTGGGTATTCTTCCAGAGTTTTATTTTAATGATCGGCGGCTTCATCGCGCCGTTCATCCGCAAGATCACGCCGCGCGCGGCGCTGCTCGGCACGCTCGCGGGCGTCTCCGTCACCTTCATCTCGATGCGGCCGGCGCTCGAGATGTACATGACGCCGCAGATCGGTCTCGTCTGCTTCGCCATCATCCTGGTGAGCTGGTTCGGCGGCGTGAAATATTGGCGCGGCATTCCCGCGGGCCTCGTCGCGATCGCGGCCGGCATGATCATCGCCTGGGGCTCGAACCTGTTCGGGCTCGGCCTCGGCGGCCTGAGCATCGCGGGTGTTGGCGCGGCCTTTGCCAATTTCGGGTTCTCGGTGCCGATCCCGGCGCTGGGCTATGTCTTCTCCGGCTTCGAATTCCTCGGCATCATCCTGGTCACGGCCATTCCGTTCGGCATCTACGACCTCGTCGAGGCCATGGACAATGTCGAGAGCGCGGAAGCGGCCGGAGACGACTATCCGACCACGCGCGTGCTCACCGCCGACGGCGTCGTCAGCCTGATCGGCTGCCTGATGGGCAATCCCTTCATCAACGCCGTCTATATCGGTCATCCCGGCTGGAAGGCGATGGGCGGCCGGATCGGCTATTCGGCTGCGACTGGCGTCATGGTGGTGGTGCTGTCCTGGTTCGGCATCATCTCGGTGCTGCTGGCGCTGGTGCCCGTCGTCGCAATCTCGCCGATCCTGCTCTACATCGGCATGCTGATCGGCGCGCAGGCGTTCCAGACCACGCCGGTCAAGCACGCGCCTGCGATCGTGCTGGCACTGACCCCGCACCTTGCGGCGTGGGCCAAGCTCCAGATCGATACGATGCTGGCCTCGACCATGACTGCGGCAGCAACCGTCGGCGGGATGGCGGCGGACAAGGCCGACGCAGTCAAAACGGCTGCGATTGCCGCGCTGCCGCAGCAAGGCGTGTTCTATCACGGCCTCGAGGTGATGGGCGGCGGCTCCATCCTCGGCGGCCTCATCCTCGGCGCCATTGGTGTCTTCATCATTGAGCGCGATTTCGAGAAGGCCTCCGCCTTTGCGCTGGTCGGGGCAACCCTGACCTATTTCGGCTTCATGCATGGCGAGGCCGTCGGCATCGGCGGCGGCTTTGGCGTGACCCCCGCGGTCGCGCTGGCCTACGCCGTGATGGCCGCCGGCCTGTTCGCCGCCAGCAAGCTCGGCGCTAGCGAGCACTATGCCGCGCATCCGGAGATGTCGGCCGCGCCGGCGGAATAGGCCCGGCTTCATTGTTGCGGAACGGCCGGGTGGATGGTCCGGCCGTTGCTGTTTCATGGCCGCACCGCCGGCGTCTCCATCGGCAGGCCACGCGCGCGCGACATCAGATAGAGCTCGAGTGCGACCAGCTCGGGTGAGCCGTAATCATAGGCCTGGGCGCGGACACCGGTCATGCAGCTGCGCAGACGCCGCTCTAGCGAGCCAAGCGTCTGCCATTCCAGTCGATACAGCGGATAGCCGGTCGGCTGTCCTTGCGTGATCGGGGCGCCGGCGAGGCGCTTGTCGAAATTGTCGTCATGGCAGTTGGTGCAGGCAAGGTTGAGCTGGCCTTCGCGTTGCATGAAGAGGTCGCGGCCCTGGTCGACAAACGGCTTGAGCTGCGGATCGTCGCCGGCGGTGATCGAGGTGCCACGCGACTGGTGGCCGATGAAGGCGGACAATGCCAGCAGGTCGCGGGTCTCGTAAGGTAGCGGCGTCGCCTGCTGATGATTGGCCCGGCAGAGATTGATGCGCTGGTCGAGCGTGACGGGGCGCGCAAGTGCCTTGTCGAAGGCGGGATAACGCGCCGCGACGCCCTTCATGCTGGTGCGCGCATCGCCATGACAATCGGCGCATGCCCGCTCGGCGCTGCCGGTCTTCTTCTTCCACAGCTGCTCGCCGTCGAGCACGAACAGCATGCCGGGATTTGCGGTGTCCTCGTCCTGCATCGCCCGGGTGTCCGGACCCATGAAGGCATAGCCGGAGCGGCGCGCATCGGGCGGGACTTCTCCGGCAAGCAGGCCAGGGGCCGCGGCGAACATTGTTGCCGCCGCTATCGCGCGCCAAGAGATCATCCGACCGTGATCGATGCCGATGCGGTGGACGAATAGCCGTTGTCGCCAATCCACTCGAACTCGAACTTGCCGCTCTCCTTGGCCACCGTGAAGAACGACAAATATGGGTTCGCCGCGATCGCTGGAAACAGGTCGGCACGAAAGATCTCGGCGCCGTTGTAGCGGCAGACGAAGCTCGTGATGATGTCGCGCGGCACGAGCTTGCCGTCCGCGGTGTGGCGGAATCCCGTTTCCATGATGTGCGAGGTCAGCGTGCGGATCTCGATGATCTCGCCGCGTTTGGCTTTCGAGGGAACGTTGATGAGGGCGGCCATCAGTTCATCTCCTCGGTGCAGGCCGCCAGCGTCACGACGACATCGGCGGCAACCTGCCAGAACGTGTCGTCGGACAGGCGCGCGATCGCGACCACCTTCTGGGTGTCGGCGAGCCGGATCCGGGTCGAGACCTGGGCTCGGCCGGCGGAAGGACCAAGATAGAAATTGCCGATGTTCGGCTGCGGGTTCTTCTCGTTGAAGACGTGGATGCTCTTGATGTGGTCATCCGCCGTCATCGGGCTTGCAACGCTGACCGTCATCGGCACCGTGTTGCCGTTCTCGACCAGCGGCGGAATGTCGAGCCTGATCCTGCCGCTGCGAAGCTGGGCTTCGCCGACGAGGTTACGGATCGCAGCGTTGAGCATCGCCGGCGTCGCTTGAAGCGGCCGCAGCGTCACGATCGGAACCGTGCCGGCGACTGTCACGCCTCCGGCAAGGTTCAAGAATTGTCGTCGCGTCGTTGGCATGAACCTAGTCCCGAAGCGTTGCAAGAAAGGCCACGATGTCCTCGATCTCCGCAGCCGACAGGATCGGCTTGCCGGCGAAGTTGCGTCCGACGCGGACGAGGCCATCGTTGCGATAATAGAACGGCATGATGGTGTCCGGATTGAAGCGCGAGGCATCGACCAGTCGAAGCCGCAACTGGCTCGCGGACCACCGGTTCCCGGCACCGGCAAGATCAGGCGCGAGGTCGCCCTGGAACCGCGTTTCCGGAAATGGGCCCGAATGGCAGAGGATGCACGTCGTCGTGCGAGTGAGCACCAGCGCGCGCCCGCGCGCGGCATCGCCGGGTGAGCCGGTGAGCGAGGCGGGAATGCCGTCGCCGACGATCTTGTAGGGTACGAGCTCTTCGGCTCTCGCCCCAGCGGCAAGTGCAAGGCTTAGCGTAATCACCGCAGCGACGACCGATGGAATGTGAGACGAGAGATCCAGCCGCAAGCTCCTCTTACCTCTCCCGCTTGCGGGAGAGGTCGGCGCGCAGCGCCGGGTGAGGGCTCTTTCCTCTTGGGGGGTCTCGCGAGCGGAGACACCCTCTCCCCAACCCTCCCCCGCAGACGGGGGAGGGGGCGCACTGTGGTCGTGGCGGCAGGCTCGTTCCATCATTGCTCTAGCCAAAGGTGTCCGCCGTGATGGCTTCAAACCAGCGCTCCGCCTCTGCCGCTTCGCGCGCCCGCAATTCGGGCGGCGCGTCGACCGGGCTGGTGGCGCCGCCCTCGACCTCGGCGAAGATGTCGCCCCTGGGCTCGTAATTGCCGGCCAGCGAGAAGCCGTAACCGGGCGCGACGACGTTGTAGCAGACGCCTGTCAGGCGCGGCGTCTCCGGCCCGCGGCCTGCAAAGAGATTCACGATCGCGCCAGCACACGCCTTGCCCTGCGCGCTCGCAGCGGCTGCCGATTTGGGAATGCCGCCGCCGAGGCAGGCATCGCCAATGACGTGGACGTTCGGAACGAGTTTCGACTCGAACGTGACGGGATCGATCGGGCACCAGCCCGTCGCGTCCGCAGCGCCCGCGATGGCGGCGATGCGGCCCGCGCGCTGCGGCGGGATGACATTGGCGACATCAGGGGTGTAGTTGCCGAACTCCGTGACGATGGTTCGCGTCGTCGGATCGACCGAGGTGACGCGGCCGCCTTGCGACAGGGCGACGCGCTCGATCATGTCGTCATAGAGCTCCTTCCACGCCTTCTCGAACAGCCGCTGCTGCGAGAACGCGTCCTTGGCATCGAGGATCAGAACTTTCGAGCGCGGCTTTCTCGACTTCAGATAATGCGCGATCAGGCTCGCGCGCTCGTAGGGCGCCGGCGGGCACCTGGAAGGATTGGCCGGGATTGCAATGGCGACCGTGCCGCCGTCCGCCATCGCCTCCAATTGCCGGCGCAGCAAAAGCGCTTGCGCGCCAGCCTTCCAGCCATGCGGCATCGTCTCCGACGCGGCACCGTCGTAGCCGGGCAGGGCCTCGAGATGGAAGTCGATGCCGGGCGAAAGCACGAGGCGGTCATAGCCAAACGTGGTGCCATCGCCCGTCGTCACACGACGCGTCTGCGTGTCGATGCCCGTCGCAGCTTGTGTGACGATGCCGATGCCCCCGGCGGCAAGCTTGTCATAGCCGAACTGCTGCGCCTCGATCTCGCGCAGGCCCGCGATCACCTCGTTGCTGAAGGGACAGGAGATGTAGGTCTGGTTCGGCTCGATCAGGGTGACCTGTAATTTAGCATCGGCGCGCTTGAGCGCGAGGGCGCAAGCCGCGCCGCCAAAGCCGCCGCCGACCACGACGACGCGGCCCGCCGATTGCGCGCGCAGGATCGAAGGTGCGGCGAGCGATGTAGCCGCGACGGCGATGCCGAGGACGGCATTCCGCCGCGTCACCGGCGCATTCATGAGACTTGTCCGGAAAATGCTGCGGCGGCCGATACGGCCGCCGCGATTTGACGTTTGAGCATGATCTTTTCGGACAACCGCTCCACACTTCTCCGGATCATGCTTTACGCGAAGGTGATGTTCTGGTCGCGCAGCGGCACATGGCGGATGCGCTTGCCGGTCGCGGCGAAATACGCGTTCAGCACCGCCGGCGCCGCGATGCCGATGGTCGGCTCGCCGACGCCGCCCCAGAACCCGCCGCTCGGCACCATCACCGTCTCCACCTTCGGCATCTCGTTGATGCGCATCGAATTGTAGGTGTCGAAGTTGGTCTGCTCGATCTTGCCGCCCTTCACCGTGCAGCCGCCGTAGAACAGCGCGGAGAGGCCATAGACGAAGGAGCCGGCGACCTGCCGTTCCACCTGCGCCGGATTGACGACGTAGCCGGGGTCGGTGGAAGCGACGATGCGATGCACCTTGATCTTGCTGCCCTCTGTCACCGAGATCTCGGCGGCGCCGGCGACATAGCTGCCATAGCCCATCACCTGCGCGATGCCGCGATAGACGCCTTGCGGCGCCGGCGTGGTCCAGCCGATCTTCTCGGCCACCGCATTGAGTACCGCGAGGTGCTTGGGGTGGTTGCCCATCAGCTTGCGACGGAATTCGAGCGGGTCCTGGCCTGCGGCATGGGCGAGCTCGTCCATGAAGCATTCCATGTAGATCGCGTTGTGATTGACGTTGACGCCGCGCCAGAAGCCCGGTGGGACGTGCGGGTTGCGCATCGCATGCTCGACCAGAAGGTTCGGCACCGAATAGCCGAATGCGGCTTCGCCGGATTGGGCGACGCCCTGGAATGCCGCGGGATCCATGCCGTTCTGCAACGCTTCGGGGCGGAGCGAGAACAGGATCGATTGCCCGGACAGGCGGTAGTGCAGCGCGATCAGGTTGTTGTTGGCATCGAACGCGCCGGTCATCTTGCACTGGGTGATCGGGTGATACCTGCCGTGCGCCATGTCCTCTTCGCGCGACCACAGCAGCTTGACCGGCGTGCCCGGCATCTGCTTGGCGATCATGACGGCCTGGCGGACATAGTCGGTCTGGCCGCGCCGGCCGAAGCCGCCGCCTAACATCACCTTGTGCACGTCGCACTTCTCGGCCGGCAGGCCGGACGCTTCCAGCACCGCTGCAAACGCCGCCTCGCCGTTCTGCGTGCCGCACCAGACCTCGCATCGGTCCGCCGTGTAGAGCGCGGTGGCATTCATCGGCTCCATCGTGGCGTGGTTCTGGTAGGGATAGGAGTAGACGGCCTCGACCTTCTTGGCGGCGCCGGCAATCGCGGCCTTCGCGTCGCCGTTCTTGTTGCCGACATAGGCCGGCTGCGCATTGTCGAGGCCCTCGGCCAGCCATTTCGCAATCGACTCGCTGGAGACTTTTGCGTTGTCGCCTTCGTCCCAGACGATCGGCAGCGCCTCCAGCGCGGTCTTGGCGTGCCACCAGGTGTCGGCGACGACGGCGACGGCGGTGTCGCCGACCTTGACCACCTTCTTGACACCTTTCATGTTGGCGATCTTGGCTTCGTCAAAGCTCTTCAGCTTGCCGCCGAACACCGGGCAGTCCTTGATCGCGGCGTTCAGCATGCCCGGCAGCCTGACGTCGGCGCCGTAGATCATGGCGCCGGTGGTCTTGTCGACCGTGTCGAGCCGATTGACGCCCTTGCCGATCAGCTTCCAGTCCTTCGGATCCTTCAGCTTGACGTCAGCCGGCGGCGTCAGTTTCGCCGCGGCCTCGGCGACCTTGCCGTAGGTCGTGGTCTGGCCCGAGGGCGTATGGGTGATGACGCTGTTCGCGGCCCTGCATTCGGACGCCGGCACTTTCCATGCGTCGGCTGCGGCCTGGATCAGCATCACGCGCGCGGTGGCGCCGCCCTTGCGGACATAGTCCTGCGAGGAGCGGATGCCGCGGCTGCCGCCGGTCGAGAAATCACCCCAGACGCGCTTGCGGGCGACGCTCTGGCCGGGGGTCGGATATTCGGTCGTGACCTTGGTCCAGTCGCATTCGAGCTCTTCGGCAACGAGCTGGGCGAGGCCGGTCAGCGAGCCCTGGCCCATCTCCGAGCGGGCGATGCGGATCACCACGGTGTCGTCGGGCCTGACCACGACCCAGGCGCCGATCTCCGGCGAGCCGTCGGCGGCGCGGACCACGGCGGGGCCGCCGAAGGGCAGGTCGAGGCCGATGGCAAGGCCGGCACCGACCGCAGCGGTGCCGATGACGAAGGCGCGGCGGTTGAGCCGCGGCGATATATGCTTGTTCATGTGGGGATTTCCTTACGCGCTCGCGATCGTGTGGATCGCCTCGCGCACCTGCTGGAAGGTGCCGCAGCGGCAGATATTGGTGATGGCCTCGTCGATGTCGGCGTCGGTCGGCTTCGGCTTCTCGTTCAAGAGCGCGGCCACCGCCATGATCATGCCGCTCTGGCAATAGCCGCATTGCGGCACGTCCTGGGCGATCCAGGCCTCCTGCACCTTGTGCAGCGTATTGCCCGAGGCGAGCCCCTCGATGGTGGTGATCTGCTTGCCCTCGGCCTCGCTGACCGAGATGCCGCAGGAGCGCATCGCAACGCCGTCGAGGTGAACCGTGCAGGCACCGCATTGTGCAATGCCGCAACCGTATTTGGTGCCGGTCAGGCCGGCATTCTCGCGGATCGCCCAGAGCAGCGGCGTATCCGGCTCGACGTCGAGCGTGAAGGTTTTTCCGTTGATTGTTAGGTTTGCCATCGCAAGTCCCCTGATTGGCCCAATCCACCGATTGAACTCAGGGGCGCAATGTGTGCGGCAAACTGGAACGGTTCAAATCAACAGTCCGAGGTTCAAATCAACAAACCGAGCGCGGCCAGGGCGCATGGGCCCCGCTCTGGGGTATGGACCGGGAGGCCGTTTTGGCTCATCCCTTCGCAATCGATTCGGGTTGAGGCCTTGTTCCGAGGGCGCCAATCCCCGGCTTGAGGCGACGTCCGGCTGTGAATGCCGGTTCCAGGTCCCCGCGCCGCTTGCCCAGCGGCGACAGTTTGTCCCTATTGCCGGGGTGCAAGTCGCGGGCGCTTTGGTACACTGCGCCGACGCAAAAGGAGTTCCATGAACGTGCCGAGTCCCTGCAACGTACTGATGCTCTACCCGCTGTTCTCGGCAGAGTCCTTCTGGACCTTCGGCGAATCCTGCAAAGTGATGGGCGTCAAGCGCCCGGCCGCCCCCCTGGGCCTGATCACCGTCGCTGCGATGCTGCCCGAGAGCTGGACCGTCCGGCTGATCGATTGCAACACGGCACCCTTCGGCGAGGAGGATCTCGCCTGGGCCGACGTCGTCTTCACCGGCGGAATGTTGCCCCAGCAGGCCGACACTTTGCGTCTGATCGAGCTCTGCCGCGCCGCGGGCAAGCCGGTCGTGGTCGGCGGTCCCGACCCCACCTCGAGCCCCCACATCTACGAGCGGGCCGACTTCCGGGTGCTCGGCGAGGCCGAGAGCGTCATGAACGAATTCATCGCGGCCTGGGAGAGCGGCGCGCGATCCGGCCTCTTCACCGCGCCGAAGTTCCAGGCCGACGTCACCAAGACGCCGGTGCCGCGTTTCGACCTGCTCAAGTTCGAGGACTATCTCTATCTCGGTGTGCAATATTCGCGCGGCTGTCCGTTCACCTGCGAGTTCTGCGACATTATCGAGCTCTACGGGCGCGTGCCGCGGACCAAGACGATCGAGCAGATGTTCGTCGAGCTCGAGACGCTCTACAAGATGGGCTATCGCGGCCATCTCGACTTCGTCGACGACAATTTCATCGGCAACAAGAAGTCGCTGCGGCAGTTCCTGCCGAAGCTCGCCGAATGGCAGCGCACGCACGGCTATCCCTTCGAATTCTCCACGGAAGCCTCGGTCAATCTCGCCGACGACCCGGAGCTGTTGGAGCTGATGGGTGCGGCCAATTTCTTCGGCATCTTCGTCGGCATCGAAAGTCCGGACCCGGCGACGCTGGTCGCGATGCGCAAGAAGCAGAATACGCGGCGCAACATCGCCGAGAGCATCCACAAGATCTACGCCGCCGGCATGCTCGTCACCGCGGGCTTCATCGTTGGCTTCGACAACGAAAAGGTCTCGATGGCGGAGGCGATGATCGACTTCATCGAGGAGGCGGCAATCCCCGTCGCCATGGTCGGCCTGCTCTATGCCTTGCCCAACACGCAGCTCACGCGCCGGCTGGAGCGCGAAGGCCGGCTGCATTCCGGGCACGACGTGGCGCCGACGATTGGCGCCGATCAGTGCACGGCGGGCATCAATTTCGATCCCGTCCGCCCGTTGCGTGACATCCTGACGGACTACAAGCGGGTGCTGGAACACATCTACAGCCCGGCGGCCTATGCAGCACGTGTCGACCGCCTGATGACGCTGCTCGACCGCTCCCGGCAGCGCTCCGAACTTGCCGAAGGTGACATCCGCTCCAAGCTCGGGGCCATGGAGACCGTGCACAAGGTGGTGTCCGCGCTTCCCGAGGCGCGGGGGCCGCTCTGGCAAACCTTCATGAACTGCGCCAAGCGCGACACGTCGTCCGCACGCATCGCCGTGCAGATGATCGCGGCCTATGCGCATCTCGGACCGTACTCGCGCAAGGTCATCGCGGCGATCGACCAGCGCCTGGCCGCGCTGGACAGCGAGGCCGTCGCTCCTGTGGCTGTCGGCGTGACGGCGGCCTGAGGCCTTACTTCACCGCGAGCCGCAGGAAGCTCATCACGCTGCCGAGCGCGGCAAAGCCCGCGCCGAGCGCCAGCGCCAGCGCCAGCGTCGCGCCCTCGTGGCCAGCGAGTGCGAAGCAGGCGGCGGCGAGCGCCGCGCCGGTGGTCTGCCCGGTCAGGCGCGCGGTGGCGACGATGCCGGAGGCGCTGCCGCTGCGGTGCGGCGGCGCGGCGGCGCGCTTGCCATCACCGCCTTCATGTTCGGCGCCTGGAAGAAGCCGAACCCCATGCCGCAGATCACCATCCGCCAGATGATGTCGGCAATGGCGGGATTGGCCGGCAGCGTCGCCAGCAGCGCCATGCCGAGACCGAGCAGCACGAGCCCGATGCCGCCGAGCAGGCCGACGGCATGGCGGTCGGAGAGGCGGCCTGCGATCGGCGCCATGATGCCGACCACCAGCGGCCAGGGCGTCATGAAGAAGCCGGTCTCGACCTGCGAGCGGCCGAGCACATCCTCGAAATAGAACGGCAGCGAGACGAAGGCGAGGCCCTGGACGGCGAAGGAGCACACCGCCGTTGCCGCCGACAGCGCGAACATCGGCCTGGCGAACAGGTCGATCGGCAGCATTGGCGCGGGATGATCGGCGTGGCGGCGGGTCAGGATCACGCCAAGCACGAGGGCGGTGACCAGCTCGATGCCGACCACGAATGGCGACAGATTGTGCGCGGCGCTGCCGATGCCGGTGATGAACAGGCCGAGGCAGGCGGTGGCCAGGATCGCGCCGAGCAAGTCGAAGCCGTGATCGGCGCGCGGAGTCTTCGGCAGCATGGCAAAGCCAATGCCGATCGCGATGAGGCCGAACGGGATGTTGACGGCGAACAGCCACGGCCACGGTCCGAGCGCGAGGATGGCAGAGGCGATCGAGGGCCCGATGGTGAAGGCGGTCGCGACCACCAGCGCGTTGTGGCCGAAACCGCGGCCGAGCATGCGGCCGGGATAGACGAAGCGCACCAGCGCGGTGTTGACGCTCATGATGCCGCTCGCTCCCAACCCTTGGAGGGACCGCGCCAGCAACAGGCTGTCGAGCGACCAGGCCACCGCGCAGAACAGCGAGGCAATGGTGAACAGGATCAGGCCGCCGAGATAGATGCGCTGGTGCCCGACGATTTCGCCGAGCGCCCCGAGCGGCAAGAGCGTCGCCACCAGCGCGATCTGGTAGACGTTGACGACCCAGACCGATTGCTCCGGCGTGACGTGCAGGTCGGCTGCGATGGCGGGCAGGGCTATGTTGGCGATCGCCGTGTCGAGCGAGGCCATCGCGAGCGCAGTGAAGATCGCCGCGACCGCCCAGCGCCGCTGCGCGGCCGGCAGGCCGTCGGCGGTGGGAGGAGCGGGCTCGCGCGCGGCGGCAGGTAGCGTGATTGTCATTTTCCTTGGCGCGCTGCTCCGGCGGCGGGACGTTCGGCATGTACTACGGAGGCGCCGGCTTCCACAGGCGCAAGCTTGCATGCTGTGTATGCGCGAAGGTCAGGCAATGCGGCTGCGCTGCGAGCGCAGGGCCAAAACAAAAGTCGAAAAACAACCCCATGCACAGTAGGAGGCCCTTTGATTGAAAAGGCATTTTCTCGCCGTGTCGAAAACGGCGGTCGCAGCCGCCATCAAGTTGACCCGTCGGGCAAAACACTGGCAGGATGCCAGCGTGCCAGCGATCAGGCCGGGAGCAGGCCGCATGCGCGTCCTGCGCGCCGTCTCCGCCACGCCGACGTTGAGGCAGATCAACACTCCGCCCGCGCGGCCGCTCGACCTTTCCATCAGCGCATCGATGGAAGGGCGGCCACATGCAGACTCTGCTCAGGGAAATCCGGAATACCCCTTTGCTCTGGATGCTGGCCTTCGTGCCCATCGTGCTGGTGGCAGAGGCGGTGGCGCCGCATTCCCATACGCTGCTGTTCGTGCTCGCGGTGCTGGCCATCGTTCCGCTGGCGGCGCTGCTCAGCCACGCCACCGAGGCGGTTGCCGCGAAGACCGGCGATGCCGTGGGCGGATTGCTCAATGCAACGCTCGGTAATCTGACCGAGTTGATCATCGCCATCACGGCACTGCGGGCCGGCCAGTACATGCTGGTGAAGGCCTCGATCGCGGGCGCGATCGTCACCAACGCGGTGTTCATGCTGGGCGCCTGCCTGCTGCTCGGCGGCCTGCGCTATCACGTGCAGGAATACAACCGCGCCGGTGCGCGGCTTTCGTCCGGCCTGCTGCTGATGGCGACCGTCGCCCTGCTTGCGCCTTCGGCGGTCGCCGATCTCGACCACCTGCCGCAGGGCGGGGGCATCCTCAACAAGCTCAGCCTCGGCATTTCGGTCCTGCTCATCATCGCTTACGGGCTCGGCCTGTTGTTCTCGCTTCGAACGCACAAGGAATTGTTCGCAAGCGCCGGTCACGGCCACGACGACAAGGAGGCGCACTGGCCGATCGGAACGGCCGTCGGCACGCTGCTGGTCGTCACCGTGCTGGTCGCGTTGGTCAGCGAGATCTTCGTCGAATCGGTGCAGAAGGCGGCGGAAACCTTCGGAATGAGCCCGGCCTTCGTCGGCTTCATCGTCGTCTCGCTGGTCGGCGCCGCCGCGGAATTCGCGGTGGCCTTCGCCGCGGCGCGCAAGGACCGGCTCGACATGGCCGTCAGCATCGCGCTCGGCAGCGCCTCGCAGATTGCGCTGTTCGTCGCACCCGCTTTGGTGCTGCTCAGCTATGTCGTGGGGCCGAAGCCGATGGACCTGCAGTTCTGGCCGGGCGCCGTCACCATGATGATGATCGCGACGGTGACGTCGGCCTTCATCACGTCCAGCGGGCGCTCGGCCTGGTTCGTCGGCGCCCTGCTGATCTTCATCTATGCGGTGTTCGCGCTGACGCTGTACGTGGTGCCGCCGGCGGGACAGGGGTGAGATTCGGTGCCCTTCGATCTCGCGCCGGCAGGCTATTGGTCGCGCGAGATCATGCCAGCCCCAGGCCGCCATCGACGGCGATGACCTGACCGGTTACCCACGCCGAGGCCGGACCGGTGAGTTGGACGACCCATTCAGCAACATCCTCGGGCACGCCGCGGCGGCCGAGCGGTATGCTGCCGCGCTCCTGTTCCTCGACCGCTGCGGCCTGCTCCGCCGACAATCCCATCATGCCCGTCAGCGCGCCCGTCTCCGTTGGGCCCGGTGCAACGGCGTTCACCCTGATCCCGAACGGGGCCAGTTCCAAGGCCCAGCATCGCGTCAAATGCTCCACGGCGGCTTTGCTGGCTGCGTAGTGAGATAGTCCCGGCGCCGCTTTGTGTCCGAAGGTGCTGGAGACGTTGACGATCGCGCCGCGCCTGGCCTTGAGATGGGGAAGCGCTGCCGACGCGAGCAGACTTGGGCCGAGCACGTTGACAGCGAAGATGTCTGTGATGCGATCGGCAGTGACATCGGCGAGCGACAGGATTGCGCCCGCGCCGGCATTGTTGACCAGCGCGTCGAGGCGGCCCCATTTGTCGAGCGCCTTCGCAATGGTTCGCTTGGCGTCCTCGGCGGACGCTGCATCCGCCGTCATTCCCGCGATGTTCTCGTGTTGCAGCGTGGTCTCCTGGATCAGGCTCGCCCGGCGGCCGGTGATCAGCACCTGATAACCTTGTTTCGCGAAGCGGAGCGCCGCTGCGCGGCCGATGCCTGACGTGCCGCCGGTGACGACAACGACCTTTTGATCTTGCATGTTCTCATCTCTCGTGCGGTCAGCCGCACCAATTGGTCGGAGTTTGCACGCCGCGGCGGCCGATTCCCGGTGTACCGGCCGCCGTGACGGGTGTGATCTGAAGAGCGCGCGCTCGATCATCCGTGGACGCGCGCTCCCGTTCAGCCGGTTCTTGCCGGTCAGTAGTCCCAGAACACCGGGACCCAGCGGAAGGCATCGCCGGCGGCCGCGACATGGCCGACCGATGGGAACGGCATGTGCGTGGCCACCAGCAGCTCGCCGCTCTGCGCAAGCTCCCGCAACAGCTGGATACGAACGCGCGCCGCCTCCTCAGGGTCGTGCTCGAAGCCGTTGTGCCATTCGGGTTGGTCGAACCCGACCGCAAACACGGCATCGCCGGCAAAGGTCAGCGCTTCGCCGCCGGACGCCACGCGGACCACGCTATGTCCGGGCGTGTGACCGCCGGTGCGGCGGACGACGACACCGGGTGCAACCTCGTGCTGCTCCTCGAACGGCCGGATCTGGCTGCCGTACATCTTCACGAACTGCTTGGCGGCGGCCCGAAGTGCATCGGGAAATCCCTGCGGCATGTTGGTATGCGTGAAATCGGGCGACTCCCAGAACTTGACCTCGGCGGCGGCCACGTGAATCCGCAGGTCCTTGCGCAGCCGCTCCTTCACGCCGTCGACCAGCAAGCCACCGACGTGATCCATGTGCATGTGGGTCAACACGAGATCGGTCACGGACGAGAGGTCGATTCCGGCGGCCTCCAGGCGCTTGATCAACTGTCCGGCGCGCGGCAGATGCAGATCGGGATCGGACCCAAGTCCGGCGTCGATGAGAATGGTCTTGTCGCCACTTCGCACCATCACCGCATTCAGTGCCCAGTCGAACGCATCCTGAGGCAGGAACATCTCGCTCAACCAGTTGGCCCGTACGGCGGGGTCTGCGTTGTGCGCCAGCATGGTGGTCGGGAGCGGCAGCACGCCGTCGCTGACCACCAGCACGTCAATGTCGCCAATGCGCACCGCGTAGCGCGACGGCACGAGCTCTTCGGGTTTCGCGGCGATGGAGGCGTTGTGCAGATTCATGTTGGTCTCCTTTTCAAGGTTGGGGGCAGTTGCTAGAGCGCCGTGACGCGCTCGGGATCGGCGGAGGCGAGCGCTGCGGCGCGTTCGGCTTTGGGCGGATAGATCCAGACCGTGTTGATCTCCTGCTTGGTCTTCTTGGCGACGTCGCCGACCATCTCGACCGTGCGCTCCCAGCCGCGGGTGAACAGCGCGCCGGCTTCGCCGAGGTCGAGGCAGGTGACGTAGGCTTTCTGGTGATAGGGTCTGGTCGGAACGCCCAGCAGCTCGGCGGCGGCGTTGTTGCCGGCGAACGCGCCCATCCGGGTCGCGTGTTGACATGACATCAACGCGTAATTGCCGACATCGTCACACGCCGCCCGTGCGGCATCGCCAGTGGCGAAGACGCCGCTGACCGATGGGACGCGTAATTCGCGGTCGACGAGCAGCCGGCCAAACTGGTCGCGTTCGGCCGGGATCTGCGCCGTCAACGGCGCTGCACGGATGCCGGCGGCCCAGATCACCGTCTCGCACTCGATCTGCTGGCCATTGGAAAGCGTGACGCCGGACTTGTCGAGCGAGGCCACGCCGACACCGAGCCTGGTTTCGATGCCGAGCTTCTGCAGCGCCTCCTCGATGATAGGGCGGGGGCCTGCGCCCATATCCGGGGCGATCGCCTCGTTGCGGTCGACTATGACCACGCGCAGCCGGGCGTCCTTGCCGAGAATCTTGCGCAGGCGCGACGGCACCTCGGTTGCCGCCTCGATGCCGGTGAATCCGCCGCCGGCGACGAGGACGGTATTGCGTGCCTTCGAGGCCGGGCGACTCGACAGCCCGTGCAGGTGACGATCGAGCGCAATGGCATCATCGAGCTGGTCGACGCTGAAACCGTATTCGGCAAGGCCAGGAACGTTCGGCCGGAACAGCCGGCTGCCGGTGGCGACCACCAGCCGGTCGTAGGACAGCTTTCTCCGCGTGCCTTGCGCAGCAGCGATCTCGACCACCTTGGACTTGGTATCGATTGCCTCGGCATGGCCACGGACATAAACGACGTCGATCGCCTTGAAGACGTCCTGCAGCGGTGCGGTAAGGGTCTCGGGCTTTGGTTCGTAGAGTCGCGGGCGAACCACGAGCGTCGGTTCGGGTGCGACGAGCGCGATCTCGAGCTTGTCGGGCGAAGCGCCCTGAATGTCGCGCAGGCGGGCGGCTGAAAGGGCGGCATACATGCCGGCGAAGCCGGCGCCGATGATGGCGATGCGCATGTTGATTTTTCCTCGAGTGATGTGATTGGGATGAAGGCCGGGCTATGCCGTCACGAACCTGAGCAAGTCGGCATTGACGATGTCCGGATGGGTCGTGCAGACGCCGTGTGGCAGCAGATCGTAGATTTTGAGGGTGCTGTGCTTCAAAAGCCGGGCGGACAGCGGCGCGGAGTCGGCGATGGGGACGATCTGGTCGTCGCTGCCGTGCAGGACGAGCGTCGGCACGGCGATGCTCTTCAGGTCTTCGCTGAAATCGGTCTCCGAGAAGGCCTTGATGCCGTCGTAATGGGCCTTGGCGCTGCCCATCATGCCTTGACGCCACCAGTTCCAGATCGCCGCCTGCGAGGGCTCGGCGCCCGGACGGTTGTAGCCGTAGAAGGGGCCGCTCGCGAATTCGAAATAGAACTGCGACCTGTTGGCCGCGAGCTGCCGGCGCAGGCCGTCGAAGACCTCCAGGCGCAATCCACCGGGATTCGACTCGGTCTTCAGCATCAGGGGTGGCACGGCACCGATGAGCACAAGCTTGGCCACGCGGTCACGGCCGTGACGGGCAACGTATCGCGTCGCCTCGCCGCCGCCGGTGGAGTGGCCGACGTGAATGGCATTGCGAAGATCGAGGTGCTGGGCGAGGGCGGCGACATCGGCGGCATAATGATCCATGTCGTGGCCGTCGCTGACCTGGCTGGAGCGGCCATGGCCGCGGCGGTCATGGGCGATCACGCGAAAACCCTTGCCGAGGAAGAACAGCATCTGGGCGTCCCAGTCGTCGGCGCTGAGCGGCCAGCCGTGATGGAAGACGATCGGCTGCGCGGACTTCGGTCCCCAGTCCTTGTAGAAGATTTGGACACCGTCGCTGGTGGTGACGAAGGCTGCACCGTCGTTCTTGCCGACCGAAAGCGCGGCGCTCTCGGCATCGCGGCCTACCGCCGAGGTGGAGCGGACGGTCAATGACGCCGCGTACAGAAGTGTGGTTGCCAGGATATTTCGCCGCGAGGTGCTCGCGAGCCGACTGACGGATGTGATCAAGGGCATTTGCTGCTTCCATTGCAGGTGGGGGGCACCATGAATGTCTAGCGAACCGGGCTTGCCCGTGCCCCAGCGCGATTGCCGCGATTGCATCGCGATTGCTGCTATCGACCGCGCCGCCGCCAATCGCTCGGCGATTCCCCCGTCAGCTTTCGAAACGCGGCGGCAAAGGCGGTCTGGGAGGAGTAGCCGAGCGCGACGGCGATCGAGACGACGGAGGCGTCGGTGTCGCGCAGCATGTTCATGGCTTGCTCGAGCCGGTGCTGGCGCAGCCAGGCATGGGGAGAAAGCCCGGTACTGTCCTTGAATGCGCGGCAGAAGTGAAAGCGCGATAAGCCGGCCTCGGCGGCAAGCGCTGCGAGCGAGACGTCGGCATCACTGTCGGATCGCAACCGCTCGATCGCCCGAAGCAACGTCTTCGGCGCCAAGCCGCCCCTGGCCGGAGCGATCGTGCCCGGCGAGCCGGTGTGCGCAGCCAGAAGACGCGTCGCAAGCAAATCCATGAGTTGCTGTCTGAACAGCGTGTCGAGGGCTTCGTTTCCATCGAGCACGTCCGCTGCGCTCAGGAGCAGGCGGGACGTGACGGGATCGGGATGTGCGGTTCGCTCCAGGAGTTCGGACGGTGCGCCGGCTTCGGCTTCGTCCGCAACGCGCTTCAGCGTTGTCTGCGGAAGGTAGAGCTGTACGACGTCGACCGGTTTTGGAATGTCCCACCGGGAGCTCGACCCCTCCGGAATGATGATGACGACGCCCGGGCGAAAGGTCCCGATTGCGACGGATTGCCCGGAGCGTCGCTCCATGCGCTGCACCGTGCCGTTGTAAGCCATGATGACGTGGTGGCTCATCGGCGCAACGACGTCGTGCAAGGGCTCGTGCTTCCAGTGAGCAATCCCGGCGCCGGAGGAGTCCAGCGCCATGCGGAAAGGCATCGTCCCGAGCACCCGCGCCATCTCCTCACCGGCAGCGGGCCGATCGCCTGACAGGACGACGTCGCGCCGCATTTGAGACGCGGCGGGGATGTCGTTCGGAGATTCGTGCAATACGACTTTGCTCATGGCTTTGCCCGGGTGGCGGCGCGTCGCTGGGGCGCGACAAATCGACCATCGTTTCAGCCGCGCAGAGCGGGGCCGAACAGCCGGTCTTGGCGATCTGCTCAAAGGATGGATCAGGTCCGAAGGCGATCCATCGAGATTCCGATGCCGTTGATTTACAGGTTCTAGGCAGCGCGAAGATCTGTGTCTTTCCTGATACTGCCGCGCATTGCCTGATCCTGCTGCGCGCGTCGGGCGCCCGCTAGTCGCGCGCGTTTGTGAAAAGTCGTGATGTCGACGCTGCGGTTCGGCGGCCCCTCACGTCGCCAAAAGCAAGCACCGAACAATTTGAAATGTTTGACAAATTTGGATGGGATTAGATCGGGGAGGGGTGCGACTTCGTCAATCGTGGACAGCGGTGGGGGATACCGATAAAGGTTCCTGCAAATGGCAGGTTGCTGTGGCCTGCTCTACGACGGCACAGACGAGACACAGGATGATCAGGACAGGCGCGTACGGTGAGCGGATCGGAGCATTCCTCCGCCTCGATGATGTGCCGCCCACGCTGATGACGCGGTCGCTGCGCAACGCCGAGATCGCAGTCACGGAAACGCGAAACGACAATCCGGTGCCGGGTCTGTCCGGTTCGTTTGCTGCGGAAGACGCCTATCTCGTCAGCCTGAAATTGCGCGACTATCCGGAGTGCGAGCTCTGGGAGCAGGGTCGTCACCTCACAAAGGCAGACGTCCATGCCGGGACGACTTATCTATACGATCTCAAGGCCGACCCCCGCTACGTGATCGACAAGCCGTTTCACTCTCTGCATTTCTACGTGCCGCGCTCGGCGCTCGATGGTCTCGCCGATCAGTCGGGGGCGCGGCGCATCGATGCGCTCGACTGCGGCCCCGTCGGGCACGATGATGCCATCATCCGTCATATCGGCGCTTCCTTGCGCGACGGACTGCGCCGGCCGGGCGAGGCCAACCAACTCTTCGTCGACCACATGATGCTGGCGCTCACGGCTCATGTCGCCGAGACCTATGGAGGCTTTCGGCACAAGGCCGAGACCACCCGCGGAGCGCTTGCGCCATGGCAGCTCGCGCGCGCATGCGACAAACTTGAAGCGGATCTCGGCGGCAAGCTGCCGTTGCAGGCGATCGCTGCGGAGCTCGACCTCTCTGTCAGCCACTTCTCTCGTGCGTTTCGCACTGCGACCGGCCTGCCTCCTCATCGCTGGCTTCTGCATCATCGCGTGAGAACCGCCAAGCGCCTGATGCGTGAGCACGGTCTCTCACTGTCCGAGGTTGCTATTTCGGCCGGTTTTGCCAACCAGAGCCACTTCACGAGGGTGTTCTCCGCGATCGTCGGCGTCAGCCCGGGTGCATGGCGGCGCGATGCGCAGGGAGCAGCAAACCGCGAAGGCTAGGCGTGCTTCGTCGCCCCCTTACGGCACAAGCGTGGTGAGCGCGTAGACGACGACCGCAGCGCCGAGACAGCGCCGCCAGGGGTTCACGCCGCGGACGATCTCGTCGGCGCCCCAAATCATCAGTCCGCCTTTGAAGACGATTGTCAGGACGACGCTGGCTCTTCCCGCGGAAGGCCAGATCCAAAGCAGAAGGCCGGCGACGATCACGATCCATAGGATGAGGTTGGGCCATTGCGCGATGGTGATGGCGCCGATTTCGCGGCTCCTGAAGAACCAATCGAGGAATCGGCGCACGATCACCGCGTCGGTCAGATCACGACCTCGCCCTCTTCGCGGCCCTTCCAATACGTGATGCGGTTGGCTTTGACCTTGATCAGGACAATTCCCGGCGTATCGATGCCGTTGTCGAACCACTTGTCGAGGTCGCTGGTCCAATGCTGCTGGAAGGCGGCCTTGTCGCGGATCAGCTCGGCAGTCCCTTCGACCGCGACGTAGATTCCCTTCGAGAATAGGCCCGCCTCCGATGAGAATCCGAGCGCTACCTTGGGATTTCGTTGGATGTCCGACACCGTCCGCGCCTGTTCGTAGGTGAAGTAGTACGAGGTGCCGTCGTAGGCGACGTCGCCATTGTTGCTCATCGGACGGTTGGCAATTTCGCCGTTCTCGGTGTGCGTCGAGAGAATGGCGATGTCGATGCCGGCCATTTGCTTTGAGATTTCGGCGAGCGACTTCTTGGGCATGAACTTTCCTCCAGTGGAGCGGAGGCAACGACTGGATTGGGCCCATGTTCCCTGAAGCCGGGGACGAAGTGCGCGCCCGCGGTTGAGCAATGACTCGCTTATTACCGGCGGCGGTCTGACGGTTGGGCGGTCATGCTCGAAGAGCGTGAGTGTTGCGATCGGCCTCTTGATGCTCCTCGCCGCAGTTCTAGAACTGATCCCGCCGCAGTCCCCATCCACGGGGATCACCGTGCCCATGATTGTACTGCGCCCGCGAGGCGAAAAACACCACGAGCGCACGCACCCATGCGGTCAAACCAGGCCGTTTTCGGCGATTTCGAGCCAGCTGTGGTGGCACGAGAAGAACCGAAGGACACGCCTGAGTGTGTATCGGGCATGGGCCCGATGAGGCAAGTGAAGGACCCGCATCTTGGAGTTACGATCCCAAAATTTGAGGCGCTCCCGACGCGGGCTTGGGCTGTCGACTCGCCTACTGCCAAGATCGGCGCCGCATCGCCAAGGTACCAGTGACTTTTGAACGCTTGCGCATTCGTCGTTCCTCAGCCTTTTCCAGGCGGGTACGAAGGTTCTGAAGCTCCGTCAGTTGAGAGCTGAGCGACAAAACACGTTGACGCAGAATCGCAATACGGTCGCACTGACCACGAGTACTCATGACGCGCCCTAAACTATGACTGTCAGGAAATGAACAGCTGGGCCAAGAAACAGAATGGACTTAAACCTATGAGTGTTGATGACCATAGCAAAGGTTCATGAAATTTGGTTGACACGCGCGGCAGGGACGCCGCCGACCGCGATCGGGACACGCCAAGGGTCAAAGCGCCGTTGGTTCGGTGATTTTGCGCGACCGCCCCAGGTCGATTCCGAGTTCCTTTACGGAAAACCGCTGCTAGAGCACAAGCCCGAGCACCAACCAGCTGGCAACAGACAAACAGACGCCAATTCCCAAATACGGCAATGCAATGCGCATGGTCATTCCTCCATGCCTAGACGCGACGAGAACATGGTCAGATACGCAGATTCGGGGTGCCAGCCCTATATTCCATGCGATGTATGAGCTGTTTAACGGCATCCGACGAGTATATTTAATTTGACTTTTGAATATGGTCAAAATTATATGTATTTGAGTTAATTGTTATATTTAATTTGGGCGTGTCGCCGCGCCGCAACACATTATCTACGCGTGTTCTGATCGGGTGCCGAAACCATGCGAACAGGCTGGGCGATCGCTCCATTGGAGTTGCTCTTGAGAGAGGCGTGATGCATGCGCCAATCAATCGATACTGCACCCAAGGGTCGAGACAACACCCGGATAGATGATGCGGCGGGGGCCGTTGAGCTCGGTCACGGGTTGCCCGAGACGGGCAGATGGGGCGCAAAGGACGGCTCAGCGCTCTGCTCTTCACGGACCCATTGGTTCGGTGAGACCGAGGATATCGATCCCGAGGAGACGGGTAGTTCGCTCATTGCAGCTGTCGTTCTGGTCCCCCTTATCTTCGCTGGGGTAGCCCTGCTCGGTGCTTTCGACCCGTTCAAGGCACAACCGACTGCCGAAATGACTCGAATCGACAGCGGGAGCGCCGCCGGCCTAGACCAGCGGCCTGACTTCGCGACCGGATCGCCAGCACTCCTTCAGAGCGAAACGTCCGAGGCCCCGATTCAGGCAGTCTCTGCAAGCGCGGCGGGCCCGCCACAACGGCTCGACGCCGACGGGCGCAGTGACTCGCTCTCCGGTGAACTGGCCGGCGCGCGCAGGGAGCTCGAAGAGGCGGTCCAGCGCACGCATGCAGCGGAAACTGCTGCGGAGGAGCTGCGGCAGTCTCTTCAAAACGAGCGAGCCCGCAGCGCCGCGTTCGCGGACGAACTTGCCGGAACCCGCCGCGAAGTAGAGGCTCGTATCGCGCAGGCGCGCGAGGCGGACGAGGTGGCCGCACAGCAGAGGGATGCGGCGGCGTGGGAGATCGCTGAACTGCGGCAGTCCCTGCAGCAGGAGCGGGAAAAGAGCGCCGTCCTGGCGACGCGAGTGAGCGCCGCGCAGGCGATAGCGGCAAGCGCTGAGCAAGAACGCTACGAGGCGCAGTCACGCGCCGCCGCCCTCGCGAGCGAGCTTGCCGGCATGACTCGCGGATCGGCTACGGCCGACGGTGCGACGGCGGAGCAAAGCGAGGCGGCGGGCGGGGAGATCGCGGAATTGCGGCAGTCCTTGCAGCAGGAGCGCGAAAGGAACGCAGCCCTCGCGCAACAGGAGGACGCCGCGCGGTCGGCAACGGCGAACGCCGAGCAACAACGCCGTGCCCTCGAAGAGGCACAGGCTCATGCTGCCGCGCTGGAGAGCAAGCTTGCGCAAACGCGCGGCGTCATCGAATCGCTGAACGGGCATCTGCGCGAGGCGAACGATGCAGCCTCGCAGCAGAGACAGGCAGCGAACCGGGAAATCGCCGAACTGCGACAGTCGCTGGAGCGGGAGCGGAGCAGGACTGAAGCCAGGGAGAGAGAGATCGCCTCGGTATCGCGCCTTACCGATCAGCATGCCCCGGCGGCGCAAAGAAGCGACGGCCCGATCTTGTCGACGGCGCAGAACGTGACCGCAACGGAGCCGCCGACGAATCCAGGCCAGGACGAGGTGGAGGCCCGATTGATCCCGCGTGCCAGAGCGTTGCTCGATCAGGGCAATATCGGTGCAGCGCGGATCGTGCTCGAGCTCGCAGCCGAGAAGAACATTGCGCAGGCGACCTTCATGCTCGCGGAGACATATGATCCAGCGGTTCTGGCCGCTTGGGGCGCCTATGGAACGCGCGGCGAGGCGGCCAAGGCGCGCGAGCTCTACGCGAAGGCGCAGAGGAGCGGCATTCGCGGAGCCAAGGAACGACTGGATGCATTGCATCACTGAGAGTGGGCTTTGCATTCATGCTGGGACGAGTGGTTGCAGTGGGCATCCGGAAAGGAACGACATGAACAAGCTGCCAAGGTCGCTCTCGTCGCTCCTGCTCGCCGCGCTGGTGCCGATGGCCGTGCTGCTTCAACCGACTTGCCTGGAAGCACAAACCGCAAGATCCGCCAAGGCGGATGCACAAATCGTCCAACGGCCGCTTCCTCAGGAGAGAGAAAAGGACCGGATGAACGCCTGGACCGTCGGGCTCGCCGGCGGCCTGCTCGAGGGCGCGCCGATCCGCCTCGCGGCCGAAATGGCCCGTGTCGTCGACGACGGAGCACAGCTGCATCTTTTGCCGATCGTCACCCGGGGCGCCACCGACAATCTGAATGCGCTACTCTATCTGCGTGGTGTCGACACCGCGATCATCAATTCCGACGCCCTCGACGAGTACAAGCTTCAGGTTCCGCAGATCCAAAGCCGCATCACCTACCTGCTCAATCTGTTCCCGTCCGAATTGCACATCTTCGTGCGGCCGGAGATCACGAGCCTGCAGGACCTTGCCGGCAAGAAAGTGAACTTCAATACCCAGGGCACCGCAGCCGCCTATTCCGGACCGCTGATCTTCAGCCGCCTCGGCATCGACGTCGACAAGACGTTCATTCCGCATCAGCTTGCCCTGGAACAGATGCGCAAGGGTGAGATGTCGGCCGTGGTGTTCATCACATCGAAGCCCGTCGACGCCTTCGTACGCGGTCGTTGGGAAGCGGGATTCAAGTTTCTCCCGGTCCACTACGACAGGAGATTCGAGGACTATTATCTGCCCGCGACGTTGGACGCGATCGAGTATCCCAATCTGATCAAGCAGGGCGATCGGGTCTCGACCATCGCGGTGCCGACAGCGCTCGTTGCGTTCAACTGGCGGCCAGGCTCGAATCGCTATCAACGCGTGGCGCGCCTCGTCGATTACCTGTTCTCGCGGATCGACCGCCTGCAGGCACCAGGCTTTGATCCGAAATGGCGGTCGATCAATCTCGCCGCAACCATCCCGGGACTCACCCGCTTCCAGGCAGCGCAGGAATGGCTGGATCGCCAGGCACGCAGCGCCCAGGCGAAGCCATGAACGCTGCCGTTGCTCCGCTCGCCGTCGCCTTCAACGTTGCCTGCGGAATCGCTTACGCGCAAAGCACCGGCGATTCCACGGAAGCACTTCGGGCTTGTTCGGGCATGGACGGATCGGCCCGGCAGGAATGTCTTCAAGATTCATCACGTAAGTTGTCACGGCCTGCCCGGCGGGTGTCGGACGATAATTGGCTAGTCAGCGAGACCACCTCGCCGGTCGACTATTCGCCGATCGTCACCGCCACCACATACTCTGTCAGCGGCTCCGATGGAGCCGCGATGCAGCTCGCAATCCACTGCCGCAAAGGCCGCACCGAAGTCACGGTCGCCGGATCGGCGCTGTCACGGAGCGCCAACGAATACGTCATCTCCTTTCGGCTGAATGCGGACACGCCGATGCAACTCGCGGCAGCATCGCCGTCATTCGGCTCCGGCGTCGCTTTCGGGGGCGACGTCGTAAAGTTGCTGAACGCGCTACCCGACGAGGGTCACATCGTCGTGCGCCTTTTCGCCCGCACGGGTCAGGTGCAAGACGGACAATTCCTGCTCAGCGGATTCGAGAAGGTGCGTAGGAGAATGGCGGCTGCATGCAAATGGCCACATAGCGTCGCCAGACCAGGAAGGTGATGGTCAGGGAACGGGAGACACGAGATGATCAATCTGAAGTTGGCGATGGCAGCGATGGCGATGCTGCTCCTGGTCGGATCAGACGCGCAGGCGGAGCTGGACAACCAGTTCAACCCGCACTCGAGCGCGACGAATCAAGTAAGCAATCCGAAGCAACCGGGTAGACAGGCGCAGGCGAGCAAGCCGGGACAGACTCGCACGAGCAAGCAATCCCCTGCGACCAGGGCGGCGATGGCCCAGGCGACAAAGCCCGAGATCGCCAGAAAGCCGCATCAGCTGATATTGCAGGTCAATTCCAATGACACCGCGATGATGAACCTCACGCTCAACAATGCGAGCAATGTCGCGCAATATTACCGCGATCTCGGTGAACCAGTGTCAATCGAGATCGTCACCTTCGGTCCGGGTCTTCATATGCTGCGCGATGATACCTCGCCGGTAAAGCCACGCATCGAGGTGCTCGCGATGAGCAATCCCGAAATCTCCTTCAAAGCCTGCGGCAACACCCAGGAAAATATGCGGAAGGCGGAGAGCAAGGACGTCAATCTGATTCCGCAGGCGACGGTGGTCAAATCGGGTGTCGTCCGCGTCATGGAGTTGCAGGAACAAGGCTGGAGCTACGTCAAACCGTGAGGTCCGGCGACAATGAGGCCGTCGGATGCGCAGTTGGAGCGGAATGGCTTTAGGTTGAATCGATTGCCATGGGCTCGGTGCAACCTCTCCCGCTCTTGTCCGCCGAAGCCTTGGCGAAGGCGGATGCGGGAGAGGTCACGCCACCTGGCCGCGCCGACGGCGCGCCCGACGACAGGCTCCGGCGCGGGTCAGGGCTTTCTCCTGTCGGGGCTATCCCATTGCGGAAACATTCCCCAGCCCTCTCCCGCAAGCGGGAGAGGGAGTGCACTTACCTTGTAGCAATCAAACTGTCGGCGGCGTGCCAGAAGGCCGCTACGAAGTCCCGCCTTAGAACTGATACCGCCGCAGTCCTCCACCGGGATCACAGTGCCCGTGATGTACCGGGCCACGGGTGAGGCCAGGAACACCGCGAGTGCAGCGAGATCTTCCGGTTCACCCCAATAGCCGACCCGGATCTCCTCCTCGGCAAAACGCTCGCGATAGTCCGGCGGGTATGGTCGCACGCTCCCTTGGTCTTCTGCTTTTGTTGTTCGTTTTCTGCCCTATCCCGTGGGCTTTGCGAATTGCCCGACCGAGACGAGCAGTGGTAACCAAGAGCCTTGCCGAAGGAGCAAGAGCCTTGGCGAAGGAAAAGGCGTCGAAGGATGGTCTGGGATCCGCAGCAATATCTGAAGTTCTCCGGCCATCGGCTCCGGCCGGCCGTCGACCTGTTGATGCGGATTCCGGATTTTGCCCCGCGCGCGATCGCCGATCTCGGCGCCGGCGCCGGCAACGTCACCAAATTGATCAGGGAGCGCTGGCCGGAGGCGCGCGTGACCGGTGTCGAGGGCTCGGCGGAGATGGTCGCGGCAGGACGCAAGGCCGCCCCTGACGTGGAATGGTCACATGAGGATCTCGGCCATTGGAGTCCCGTCGGGCAGTACGACCTGATCTATTCCAATGCCGCACTGCATTGGCTACCCAATCATGCGGCGCTGTTTCCGTCGCTGATGGAGAAGGTGACGCCTGGGGGCATGTTCGCGGTGCAGATGCCGCGCAATTTCCTCGCGCCGTCGCATGTGCTGATCGGCGAGACTGCGCTCGATGGCCCATGGCGGTCCAAGGTGGAGCATCTCGTCACCCCGCCGCCGGTGGAAGGGCCGGCCTTCTATCACGATCTGCTCGCGCCGATGTCGGCCAACATCGACATCTGGGAGACCGAATATCTGCAGGTGCTCGAAGGCGACAATCCCGTGAAGGAATGGACCAAGGGCACCTGGCTGACGCGCTATCTCGACGTTCTCCAAGGCGAAGAGAAGGCCGCGTTCGAAGCCGCCTACGGGATGCGCGTCGCAAGGGCCTATCCGAAGAATGCGGCGGGGCAGACGCTGTTCCCATTCCGGCGCCTCTTCATGGTCGCGCAACGCAAAGGCTGATGACGCTGCCGCAATGCGGCATAGCATGCGTTGCCTTGGACTCGCGCGGATGCCGGCTTGCGCATTCGGCGGTCATCACGTTAGCTTGGCAGCGCTTAGCTCTCGTTGTTACCGACGGCTGCGGCCCAATAGCAACAATACCAACGGTCGGGGGCAATTGCGCTCCCGACCGTTGCGCTTGAACGATCCAATGGGGGGACACAAGTTGCTGCGTGTGCTGAATCGTTTTCTCGATCATCTCGAGGAATGGCTGATCGCGACGATGATCGCGGCTGCGACGTCGCTCATCTTCGTCGCGGTGCTGCACCGTTACGGCGCCGGGCTGTCGATCGACATCGCCAAGTGGGCGGAAGCCCGCAACCTCGCCTTCCTCGCCGTGCCCGCGCGCGCGACGTTCGCCTGGCTCGCTGCGCTCGATTTGTCGTGGGCGCAGGAGCTCTGCATCTACATGTTCATCTGGATGGCGAAGTTCGGCGCCGCCTATGGCGTGCGGACCGGCATCCATGTCGGCGTCGACGTGCTGGTCAACATCCTGCCCGGCGGCTCGCGCCGCCGCATCATCACCTTCGGCCTCCTGTGCGGCGCGCTGTTCACCGCCATCGTCGGCTATTTCGGAGCCGCCTTCGTCACCCACATGTGGCACAGCGGCCAACAGTCCAACGACCTCGAAGCGCCGATGTGGTTCGTGTATCTCACCATCCCGCTCGGCTCCGCCCTGATGTGCTTCCGCTTCCTGCAGGTCGCCTGGTCGTTCTACCGCACCGGCGAGCTGCCGCATCACGATATGGCGGGCGTCGAGGGTGTCGAGGCGGATCCGGTGCATCCGGCGCCGGTCACGCCGACCCAGGTGGTCCGGGACGAGCGCAGCCCGCTCGGCTGGATCCTGATGCTGCTGCCGGTCCTGATCGTCGCGCTGTGCTTCGCGCATGCCGGCCACGTCATCACGCTGCCGCAGGGCCTGCGCGTCTTCATCGTGTTCGCGCTGCTGATCTCGCTGATGCTGACGGGCATGCCGATCTCGATCGCGCTGGGTCTGACCGTGCTCAGCTTCATGTTCACGCTGACTGACGTGCGAACCGAATCGGTGGCGCTGAAGCTGTTCACCGGCATCGAGAATTTCGAGATCATGGCGATCCCGTTCTTCATCTTGGCCGGCAACTTCCTGACCCATGGCGGCGTGGCGCGGCGGATGATCACCTTCGCGACCTCGCTGGTCGGCCATTGGTACGGCGGCCTTGCGCTGTCGGGCGTGGTCGCCTGCGCGCTGTTCGCCGCGATCTCAGGCTCCTCGCCGGCGACCGTGGTGGCGATCGGCTCGGTGATCCTGCCCGCGATGGTCGCGCAAGGCTTTCCCAAGCGGTTCGGCGCCGGCGTGATCACGACGTCGGGCTCGCTCGGCATTTTGATTCCGCCATCGATCCCGATGGTGCTCTACGCCGTCTCCACCAACAGCTCGGTGGGCAAGCTCTTCATCGCCGGCATCGTGCCGGGGCTTGCGCTCGCCACGCTGCTCGGCATGACGACGTTCTATCGCGCCTGGCGCAACGACTATCCGCGGATGCCGAAGGCGACCTTCATGGAGCGTCTCGATGCGTTCCGCAAGTCGATCTGGGGCATCCTCCTGATCGTGATCGTGATCGGCGGCATCTACAGCGGCCTGTTCACGCCGACTGAAGCTGCCGCCGTCAGCGCGGTCTACGCCTTCATCGTCGCGGTGTTCATCTACAAGGACCTGAAGCTGCGCGACGTGCCGCGCGTGCTGCTGTCGTCGGCCAACCTTTCGGCGATGCTGCTCTACATCATCACCAATGCCGTGCTGTTCTCGTTCCTGATGACCTACGAGAACGTGCCGCAGGCGCTGGCGCAATGGATGATCGACCAGGGCCTGGGCTGGATCGGCTTCCTGCTGCTTGTCAATCTGCTGCTGCTGCTAGCGGGCAACGTGATGGAGCCGTCATCGATCATCCTGATCATGGCGCCGATCCTGTTTCCGGTCGCGGTCAAGCTCGGCATCGACCCGATTCATTTCGGCATCCTGATGACGGTCAACATGGAGGTCGGCCTGTGCCATCCGCCCGTCGGTCTCAATCTCTACGTCGCCTCGGGCATCGCCAAGATGGGGATCACCGAGCTCACGGTCGCGGTGTGGCCGTGGCTGCTGACGATGCTGGGCTTCCTCGTGGTGGTGACCTATTGGCCCGGCCTGTCGCTGTGGCTGCCGCGGCTATTGGGGATGTAGCGGTGCGAGCGGCACGAGCGGTGGGCGCAACTCTTTCCCCTGGAGGGGGAGGGTCGATCGCGCGGAGCGCGAGCGGGGTGGGGTGATCTCTCCACTCGGGCACTGTTGGATGTGGAGAGACCGTCACCCCACCCCGTCTCACATATCGCTGCGCTCCATGTGAGCCGACCCTCCCCCTCCAGGGGAGGGTAAGAGCCGCCGCATCGTCTCGTACTTTCTGTCATCGCTCTCCGCACGCTCGCTGTCATCGCCCGGCTTGACCGGGCGATCCTCTATTCCAGAGGCCGCCGTGCTTGAGCCGAGACGCCGCGGCGTACTGGATGCCCCGGTCGAGCCGGGGCATGACAGTGTGCCTTGAGGTGAGAGAGTTGCCTTCCTACTCCGCGCTGCTCACCAGCTTGATCCGCGGTGCCTGCGCCTCGGTCAGGCTGCGATAGGCGGCGAGGTAGTCCAGGGCCATGCGCCGCGCGGTGAAGCGCGTCTCGAACTGCTTGCGGATCGCGGTGCGGTCGAGTTGCGGAAGCCGGTTCACCACGCCCGCGGCGCTGATGACGTCCTCGACGATGAAGCCGGTGAGGCCCTCGTCGATGATCTCCGGCACCGAGCCGCGGTTGAAGGCGACGACCGGCGTTCCGCACGCCATGGCCTCGATCATGACGAGGCCGAACGGCTCCGGCCAGTCGATCGGCAGCAAGAGGCCGAGCGCGCTGCTGAGGAAATCCGATTTCTCGTGATCGCTGATCTCGCCGATGAAATCGACCAACGGATTGTTCTCGATCATCGGCCGGATCAGCTCGTCGTAATAATCCTGGTCGGCACGGTCGACCTTGGCCGCGATCTTGAGCGGAATGCCGCAATGGGTCGCGATCTTGATGGCGCGATCGACGCCCTTCTCGGGCGCGATGCGGCCGAGCACGGCGAGGTATTCCTGTTTCGCCGGCTTCGGCGTCAGCAGATTCTCCGGCAGGCCGTGGTGGATCGTCGTCACCCAGTTCGCCTGCGGCACCGGCCGCCGCTGTGCATTGGAGATCGAGATGACCGGCATCTTGGTGAAGGTATTGAAGACCGGCTGATGCTCGGGAAGATCGAGCCGGCCGTGCAAGGTCGTCACGAACGGGGTCGGCTGGCGGTGGAACAACGACCAGGGATAATAGTCGAGATGGAAGTGGAGGAAATCGAACTCCTCGTCGTCACATTTTTGCCGCACCCGCTCCAGCAGCACCATGTGCAGCGCGTTGGGATCGCGCACGGAACCGTCGAGCCGAAGCGCCCGCGGCCATAATGCATCGAGCTTGGCCGATGTCCGCGAGTCGCCGCTGGCGAAAAGCGTCACGTCATGGCCCAGGGCCACCAGCTCTTCCGTCAACCAATGCACCACCCGCTCGGTGCCGCCATACAGCTTGGGTGGAACAGCCTCCGTCAACGGAGCTACCTGCGCGATGCGCATCTCACCATCTCCTCTGCGATCATGAATGTTGAAACCCCCGCCTTTACGGCACCGGCAATGCCAGACGAGGGAACGTTCCCGCACCTGCGAAGTTCCTTCCCGCGAACGTTACATATTCGACACGTCGGGGAAGCGTCGCGATGCTGCCACTACATCTTCGCAGATCGTCCGCATCCGCATGTCGTGATGGGATTGCCCGGGAACCGAGGCGAAGCGGTCGATGTTCACTCGACCAGTAACGAAACGAAAAACCAGCATAACGGGGCGACAGCCATATGGATCAGCTTTCTGGGTACGCGCGTAGGCCATTTGCCTTTGTCCTGCGCTATCTCCGGCGTCGTCTCGCGTCGCATTTGGTGATCCTGGCCGCGGTCGTGGGGGCCGTTGCCTGCTCCGTAGGCACCCAGTATGGCGTGAAAGCCCTGGTCGACGCCTTATCCGCCGGTCCCTCGTATGGCGGTGGCGTATGGCTGGCATTCATTCTGCTCATGTCACTGATTGCCGCGGACAACTTCCTGTGGCGGATCGCGAGCTGGACAGCGAGCTTCACCTTCGTCCGGGTCACGGGCGATTTACGGCGTGACATATTTCGTCATCTGACCGGTCACGCGCCGAGCTACTTCTCGGACCGGATGCCCGGCATGCTGACGAGCCGCATCACCGCGACCTCGAACGCGGTGTTCACCGTCGAGAACATGTTCGTCTGGAATGTGTTGCCGCCGTGCATTGCCACAATTGCGGCAATCATCCTGATTGGAACCGTCAGTCCCTATATGGCGCTCGGCCTGATCGCGATCGCGGGCGGCATGGTGGTTGCGATGTTTCGTCTCGCCGCGGCAGGCAAGCCGCTGCATGACGATTTCGCCGACAAGGCCGCGCTGGTCGACGGCGAGATGATCGACGTCATCAGCAACATGCCGCTGGTGCGCGCCTTTTGCGGCATCACCCACGAGCATGAGCGGTTCGACGCGACGGTGAACCAGGAGCTGACCGCGCGCAGCCGCAGCCTGCGTTATCTGGAGAAGCTGCGGCTGTTGCATGCCGTGATCACCGTGCTTCTGACCATTGCGCTGATGGCCTGGGCGATCTCGCTCTGGCAAAAGGGCCAGGCGACGACCGGCGACGTCGTGCTGGTCTGTACGCTCGGCATCTCGATCCTGAGCGCGACGCGCGATCTCGCGGTGGCGCTGGTCGACGTCACCCAGCACGTCGCGCGTCTGACCGAGGCGATCGCCACGCTACTGGTGCCGCACGAGCTCCGCGATCACCCCGAGGCCGAGCCCCTGGTGAAGAGCGGCGCGGCCATCGCGTACAACAACGTCACCTTCGGCTATCCCGGCAGCGACAAGATCTTCGAGCGCTTCAGCCTGCGCCTCCAGCCCGGACAGCGCGTCGGACTGGTCGGCCAGTCCGGCGGCGGCAAGTCGACGCTGTTCACGTTGCTGCAGCGCTTCTACGACGTCGACGAGGGCAACATCACCATCGACGGCCAGGACATCTCGAAGGTGACGCAGCTGAGCCTGCGCGAGGCGATTTCCGTCGTGCCGCAGGACATTTCCTTGTTCCATCGCTCCATTCGCGAGAACATCCGCTACGGCCGGCCGAACGCGACCGACGACGAGGTGCTGCGCGCGGCGATCGCGGCGCGCTGCGACTTCGTCGAGAGCCTGCCCGAGGGCCTCGACACCATGGTCGGCGACCGCGGCGTCAAGATGTCGGGCGGCCAGCGCCAGCGCATCGCCATCGCGCGCGCCTTTCTGAAGGACGCGCCGATCCTGCTGCTGGACGAGGCGACCGCCGCGCTCGACAGCGAATCCGAGGAGGCGATCCGCGAGGCGCTGTCGCGCCTGATGCGCGGCCGCACCGTGATCGCGATCGCCCATCGCCTCGCGACGCTGCGCAATTTCGATCGCGTCGTGGTGTTGAGGAATGGTAAGATCATCGAGGACGGCTCGCCCGAGCGCCTGATGCAGGGCCACGGGCCGTATCGTGAGCTGGTCACGCAGGAAATGAGCCGGCTCGCGCAAGCCGCCGCGTAGACCAACAGTCGCGTTCTCGAGTCGGTCGCGTTTCGAATCAAGCGCAGGGGAGCAGCTCATGTCGGCAGAAGCCGTAACCCAGTTCGTCTCCGTGACGCGGACCTCGGAACAGGTCGCGGAACAGCCTTTCTACATTCCGATGACCGGGCCCTCGGCCCGGCCGCGGCGCTCGCTCAAGCACGACGACACCTTCATCGTGCTCGACAGCCATGGCGACATCGGCGCGTCCGCCGGTGGGCCGGACGGGCTGTTCCATCATGACACGCGCTATCTTGCGCGGCTGGAGCTCGTGCTCGACGATCTCCAGCCGCTGCTGCTCGGCTCGAATCTGCGCGACGACAATTCGGCGTTGACCGTCGACCTCACCAATCCGGACATCTACCGGCAGGGCAGCCTCGTTCTGCAAAAGGACCTGCTGCACATCGTGCGCACGATCTTCCTGTGGCGCGGCACCGCCTATCAGCGCATCGGCGTGCAGAACCATGGCGAAGGGCGCACCAGCTTCAACTTGACGCTGCTGTTCGGCAACGACTTCGCCGATCTGTTCGAGGTCCGCGGCGAGCGGCGACCGCGCCGCGGCATCGGAACGAGCCGGCTGCTCGGACCGACCGACGTCCTGTTCGAATATCGCGGTCTGGACGACACCGAGCGGACCACCGGGCTGCATTTCGATCCGCGCCCGACGCGGCTCTCGGTCGATGCCGCGACCTGGGAGCTCGACCTGGAGCCGCACCAGGCCAAATCGCTGTTCGTCGCCGTGTCCTGCAACCGGCCGCTCGCGGAAAAGCCGGTGCGGTTCTTCCCGGGCCTGCTGGCGCACCGCCGCGAGATGCGGCACCAGACGGCTGGCGCGGCCAGCATCGAGACCTCCAACAACATCTTCAACGAGGTGCTGTGCCAGGCCATGGCCGACCTCAACATGTTGATGACCGAGACGCCACAGGGACGTTATCCCTATGCCGGCATTCCCTGGTACTCGACGACGTTTGGGCGCGACGGCCTCATCACCGCGCTGCAGATGCTCTGGGTCGATCCGCGCATTGCCAAGGGCGTCCTGCGCCGGCTCGCGCATTTCCAGGCCGCGGCGGTCGATCCGCTCGCGGACGCCGCGCCCGGCAAGATCCTGCACGAGATGCGCGGCGGCGAGATGGCCGCGCTCGGGGAAGTGCCGTTCGCGCATTATTACGGCAGCGTCGATTCGACCGCGCTGTTCGTGCTGCTCGCAGGCAGCTATTTCGAGCGCACCGGCGACAAGGCCACGTTGATCGAGCTGTGGCCCGCGATCGAGGCGGGGCTCGCCTGGATCGACGGTCCGGGCGATCCCGATCAGGACGGCTTCGTCGAATACCAGCGTGCCACCGAGAAGGGGCTGGCGAACCAGGGCTGGAAGGATTCCTATGACGCGATCTTCCATGCCGACGGCCGGCTTGCCGAGGGCAACATCGCGCTCGCGGAAGTCCAGGGCTACGTCTTTGCCGCCAAGCAGCTCGCCGCGCGTTGCGCGCTGCGGCTCGGCAAGCCGGACCGCGTTCGCAAGCTCGAGGCCGAAGCCAAGGCGCTCGCCGAGCGCTTCGAGCAGGCGTTCTGGTGCGAGGAGCTCGGCACCTATGCGCTTGCGCTGGACGGCAAGAAGCGGCCCTGCAAGGTCAGGACCTCGAATGCCGGGCAGGTCCTGTTCAGCGGTATGGTCCGCGAGGACCGCGCGCGTCTCGTCGCCGCCGATCTGATGCGGCCGCATTTCTTCTCGGGCTGGGGCATCCGCACCGTCGCGCAAGGCGAGGTGCGCTACAACCCGATGTCCTATCATGACGGATCGATCTGGCCGCACGACAACGCGCTGATCGCGCTGGGCCTGGCGCGCTACGGCCTCAAGCATTCGGTGGCGCATGTCTTCAAGGGTCTGTTCGATGCCGCGACCTACATGGACCTGCGCCGGTTGCCCGAATTGTTCTGCGGCTTCCGGCGCGAGAAGCGGCGCGGGCCGACGCTCTACCCGGTCGCCTGCGCACCGCAGGCCTGGGCCAGCGCCACGCCGTTCACGCTCCTGGAAGCGGCGCTCGGCCTCGAGTTCGACGTGGCGCGGGGCGAAATTCGCCTGCGCAACCCGCATCTGCCGGCGTTCCTCAACGAGGTGATCCTGCACGATCTGCGCCTCGGCGAATCCAGCGTCGATCTTCGCGTCAGCCGTCACGGCGACGACGTGGCGCTGGAAGTGTTGCGCACGCGCGGTCAGATCCAGGTCTCGATCGTGCTGGCGCGCTAGAGGCGCGAGGAGGAGTTCATGCGTGCGACCGGATGGTTGATCCTGAGCGTGGCGATCGTCGCGGGCTTGACGGTCGCCGGATCGCGCGCGGCCGAGGAGCCGCCCGCATCCCCGAGCGAAGCAAAGGCACCGGCAACGGTGCAACCGCCGGCTTCCACGGTGCCCGTCACGCCCAAGGACGCCGCGCCACCGCCATCGGTGACCATCATCGGCGCGAGCGAGGCCCACGGTGTTCTCGGCCGCGACGTTCGCAGCGCCGCCGGCGAGGACATGGGTCGCATCGTCGACGTCATCGTCGATCGCACCGGTCATGTCCGCGCTGCGGCGATCGATTTCGGCGGCTTCCTCGGAGTCGGCAGCCGCAAGATTGTCGTGGACTGGAACGCGCTGCGCTTCGGCAAGATCGCCAACAAGAAGGACAGCATCACGCTGGAATTGACCAAGGCGCAGGTCGCGGCCGCACCGGAATACAAGGAGGACACGCCGATCGTCGTGCTCGGCGCGTCCGGCAGCCTTCAGCCGCTGCAAGCGATCCAGTGAGGTGCAGGGAGGGCTGACCGCCCGTGTTGTTATCGAGGAAGCCGAACCATGCAGATCGCGGCGGCGTCGTCGAGCAGGACAACGTCGTGGAGCCGGCGGCTGCGGGCATTCCGGCCCCGTCGCGGCAGAGCCTCCGCGGCCTCGACTGGTTCATCTTCTTCCTCGCCGACGTGCAGACCGGATTCGGTCCCTTCATCGCGGTCTATCTGACGACGCAGAAATGGACCCAGGTCGAGATCGGGTTCGTGCTGTCGATCGGCGGCATCGTCGCCCTGATTGGCCAGATGCCGGGCGGCGCGATCATCGATGCCGCGAAATCGGAGCGCCTCGTCGCCGCCCTCGCGATCGCGACCATCGGCGCCTGCGCGCTGGCCTATGCGGCGATGCCGATCTTCGCCGTCGTGGTGACCGCCGCCACGCTGCATGCGATGGCGAGCTGCGTGCTCGGGCCGGCGATCGCCGCGATCAGCCTCGGCCTCGTCGGCCCGCTCGCGATCGGCGAGCGGCTCGGGCGCAACGCGCGCTTCGCCTCGCTCGGGAACGGCGTCGCGGCGGCGGTGATGGGCACCGCGGGCTACCTGTTATCGAGCCGCTCGGTCTTCCTGGTCACCTTCCTGCTCGTGATTCCAACCCTGATCTCTCTGTCGCGCATCCGCGAGAACGAGGTCGACATCAGGCGCTGTCACGGCGAGCTGCCGCCTGAAGCCGCCGAGCGCGGCGACCCCAATATCTGGCACCTGATCCGGCAGCGCCCTCTCATCGTGTTCGCGCTCAGCGTGCTGCTGCTGCAGCTGGCGAATGCCGCGATGATGCCGCTGATGGCGAGCGCGGTGACGGCGCGATCGAGCCAATGGGCGACCGTGCTCGTCGCCTTTTGCATCGTCGTTCCGCAAGCGATCGTGGCGCTGCTGTCGCCGACGGTCGGGCGCAAGGCGCAAGCGTGGGGCCGGCGGCCCTTGCTGCTGATCGGATTCGGTGCTCTGGCGATTCGCGGCCTGTTGTTTGCGACCGTTCGCGATCCGTATCTGTTGGTGCTGGTGCAGGTGTTCGACGGCATCACCGCGGCGGTCTTCGCGGTGATGATCCCGCTGATCGTCGCCGACGTCGCCTTCGGCAGCGGGCATTTCAATCTGGCGCAGGGGATCGTCGGCACCGCGACGGGCATCGGCGCGTCGCTGAGCACGGTGCTTGGCGGCTATGTCAGCGACAAGTTCGGCAATGCCACCGCATTCATCGGGCTGTCCGGCGTTGCGGCAGCGGGACTCCTGCTGATCCTGTTTGTGATGCCGGAGACGCGGCGCACGGGTCTGACCGCCACCAAAGAAATGGCCGGCTGAACGAATTCAGCCGGCCAAAGTGGGTGGGGAGGAAGATTGAGGATCAGGCGTCGAGATTGTGCAGGCGCTGGCGGTTGCGCAGCACGATCTGGCGGGCACCGGAGAAACCGAGGATGCCCTGAGCGTGAAGCTGCGACAGCGCGCGCGACACGGTCTCCAAGGTGAGGCCGAGATAGTCGCCGATGTCGCGGCGGCACATCGGCAGCGCCATCATGCCGGCGACGGCGAGGCGGCGGTCCATTTCGAGCAGGAAGGTCGCGACGCGCTCCATCGCAGTCTTGCGGCCCAGCAGCAGCATGTGGTCCTCGGCATGGCGCAGCTCGCCGGCGGTCATGGCCCAGAGCTTGCGGGCGACCTGCACGTCGGTGCCGGCGGCCTTTTCCAGGCTTGCGCGCTTCACGAGGCGAACGGTGGTGTCGATGATGGCTTCAGCGGCGAGGCGGTGAGTGGGACCGGATTCGAGGCCGAACACGTCGCCGGGAAGATGGAAGGCGCCGATCTGGCGGCGGCCGTCGGAGAGAAGCTTGTAGCTGCGCACCGCGCCGGTGACGACCTGATAGACATATTCGGCCGCCTCGTCCTCGCCATAGATCTCCTCGTCCTTGCTGTAGGAGAACTCGGTGGCGACCAGGCCGACATGGCCCGCGATGGCGCCGAACTGGTCGGTAACGGGGTGGGCAGGAGCAATCTTGCCACCGACTTGGGTGTTGATCGCCTGGGTGTTGAGCGTCTGGGTCAGCATCTGCGCCATCTCCGTTGTGATGGAGCACTGCTACGATGAAACACGCAATCCGGAAATTTCGCGCGTTATCTTAGGGATGTTTACTTACGTAGAGTCCCGTAGGTCACGCCCCGGGGCGGTCCTGGATGGCGTGGCGGATGCATTTGACCAGGTTTTCGTCGAGAAGCGGCTTCAAAACCACGTCCTTGATGCCCGCTGTCGCGGCCCTGGCCGAGATGTTCTCGTCGGGGTAGCCGGTGATCAGGATCACCGGCGCGTCGCGGTGCGATTTGCGCAGCCGGCCGGTCAGGTCGATGCCGTTGATGTCGGGCATCTTGTAGTCGATGACGTAGCAGTCCGGCCCGGGCGCGGCGCCGAGATTGAGCAGCGCCGTGCCGCTCCTGAAGGTCCGCACGGAAAAGCCGTCGGTCTCCAGCAGGAACCGCAGGGATCCGAGGACTGCGGCATCATCGTCGACCACAAAGATGGTGGGTTGTGGGGAGGACGACGGCCGCGCAAGATGTGGGCTGACATCAACCATGCTGTCTGGTTAGCACGGCGCCGTGAAGCCACCTTGACCTGCCTCAATCCTCGAGCATGCCTGCGCGCATCGCCAAGCGAACCAGTTCCGAAAGGCTGCTCGCCTGCATCTTGGTCATGACGTTGGCCCGGTAGACCTCGATGGTCCGCGGGCTGATGTCGTATTCGCGGGCGATCAGCTTGTTGGAGAGGCCCGCGACCAGCCCCTCCATGACCTGGCGCTCCCGCGGGCTCAAGGATGCGACGCGGGCGGCGATGTCTTGTGCGAGCGCCTCGTTCCTGGCGGCGGGCTCGGCCTGGCGGAGCGCCGACTCGATCATGGCGGTGAGCCGGTCATCGTCGAACGGCTTCTCCAGGAAGTCGACGGCCCCGAGCTTCATCGCCTCGACTGCCAGCGGCACGTCGCCATGACCGGTCATGATCAGGATCGGGAACGGGCTTTGCTGCGCCTTCATCCGCTTCAAGAGCTCGATGCCGTCAAGGCCGGGCATGCGCACGTCGGAGATGACGCAGCCGAAACCGAGGCCGGGCAGGGCTTCGAGAAAGGCGAGCGCGTCGTCGAACAAAGTGACGGCGAAGCCGGCGGAATCCAGCAGGAAGTTCAGCGAGTCCCGCATCGCCGCGTCGTCGTCGATGACGTAAACATGTCCCTTGGTCGTCATGGATCAGCTCTCGTCGGTTGCCGGCAGGGTGAAGCGGAACGTCGCTCCGCCCGCTGCGTTGCTCTCGGCCCACATGCGGCCGCCATGGGCCTCGATGATCGAGCGGCTGATGGAGAGTCCCACGCCCATGCCGGTGTCCTTGGTGGTGAAGAAGGTCTGGAACAGGTTTGGAATGATGTCTTCCCGGAAGCCGATGCCGGTGTCGGAGACCTCCACCTCGATCATGCCGTCGGTGACACGGATGTTGGCGACAACGAGCTCGCGCCGCTGCGACTGCGCCATCGCTTCGAGCGCGTTGCGGAACAGGTTGACCAGCACCTGCTGAATCTGCACCCGGTCGGCGAGAACGAGGTCGGCGTCCGGATCGAGGCTGAAGCGGAGCTGCACGTTCTGCTCGCGCGCGCCGGCGAGCCCGAGCGCGCCGGCTTCCTCGATCAGCTTGGACAGGCTCTCGACCCGCTTCTCGGACTCGCCGCGGGAGACGAAGTCGCGCAGGCGGCGGATGATCTGGCCGGCGCGCTGTGCCTGCTCCGCCGCCCGGTCCAGCGCGCTTTCGACCTTCGGCATGTTGGGATCGGTGCTGCCGGCGAGGAGGCGCCGCGATCCCTTCATGTAATTGCTGATCGCCGCCAGCGGCTGGTTGAGCTCGTGGGCGAGCGCGGAAGCCATCTCGCCCATCGCGGTCAGCCGCGACACGTGCACGAGCTCGGATTGCAGCTCCTGGAGCCGCGCCTGGGTCTGCTGGTGCTCGGTGAGGTCGCGCACGAAGCCGGTGAAATAGGGCTCGCCCGCGCGTTGCGTCTTCCCGACGGACAGGTGCATCGGGAAAGTCGTGCCGTCGCGGCGTTTGCCTGTCACGATGCGGCCGATGCCGATGATGTGCGCATCATTGGTCCTGAGATAGCGCGCGAGATAGCTGTCGTGACGCGACTGATCGGGTTCCGGCATGAGAATGCTCACGTTTCGGCCGATCGCTTCCTGCCTGCTGTAGCCGAACAGCCGCTCCGCGGCGCTGCTGAAGAGCTGCATGATGCCGCGTGAATCGATGACGATCATGGCATCGGGCACGGTTTCGAGAATCGAGCGAAGATGATTCTCTTGGGATCGCAGAGCTTCCTCGAGCTGTTTCTCCTCGTTGATGTCGAGGAATATCCCGCTGAGGTGACGCGGCGTGCCCGTATCGTCGCGGATCACGCCGGCCCTGGCCCGGATCCATTGACCCTTCCCGGATGCGCCCCCGATCTTGAAGGACAGGTCGAGACCCCCGCCGCCTTCCGACGTGCGCTCGATCGCCTTCAGGAGGTGGTCCCGATCGCCCGGCTGCAAGAGCGACAGAAAGAGATCGTAGCTCACCTCCTGGTCCGGCTGCAGGCCAAACAGCCGCCTGGCCATGTCCGACCATTCGAGTTCGCGGGTCTGCAGGTCGAGGTCCCAGGTGCCGACGCCGAATCCCTCGATGCGGACTCGGAAATGCTCGCCCCGACCATCGTCTGCCTGATGGGTTACGCGGGTCGGCGCCAAGCTCTGCTCCTCTTCTCGGCGGGTCGGCAGGACGCCTTTACCGCTCCGGGAATGTCGCCCAAGGCCTGCCCGGAGGCAAGCGCGGACGTTGAATCCGCTGGCGAATTCCCCATTGCCGGGAGAGCGGGCCACCAGAGGCGTCGGATTTGATCTATCTCAGCCTGTTGCGTGGCAACAGGTCTAGGATTCGAAAGAAATTCTGTAATGCTGGAGATCCCCGATGACATACGCGACCGTCATGGTCAGCCTGGCGCTCGATCAGCCCAACGAAGCACGTCTCCAGGTCGCAGGCGAACTCGCCGAACGATTCGAAGCGGCCATCGTCGGGGTGGCTGCGGCGCAGTTCACCCCGCCGCTCTATTTCACCGACGGCGCAGAAGCGCAAGCGCTGATCGACGAGGGCGAAGCTTCGATCAAACGGCGGCTCGCCGGCCTCGAAGCGCAATTCCGCGCGGCCATGAAAAATCGCGGTGGGCATGCGGAGTGGCGCAGCGCGATGGATTATCCGGCCCGCTTCGTCACGGCGCAGGCGCGTTGCGCCGACATCGTCGTTAGTGGTGGGCAGAGCCCGGCCTTCTCCAATGCTTTCTCGCTGGCGAGCCCCAAGGACCTGGTGATGCAGGCCGGCCGCCCGCTGCTCGTCGTTCCCCACCGGGCCAACTGGCTCGACCTGCGCAGCGTGCTGGTGGCGTGGAAGGACACGCCAGAAGCGCGGCGGGCGGTGGCGGGCGCGCTGCCGATGCTGCACAAGGCGAAGGACGTCACCATCGTGGAAATCCCGGAGCGGGGCGACGACCGTTCGGCCGTGATGGCGGGTGTCAGCGACGTTGCCGCCTGGCTCGGCCGCCACGGCATCACCGCGACTGCGCGGGTCCTCGAGGCCGCAGGAAACGAAACCGCTGCCGCGCGGTTGGAGAAAGTCGCCGGCGACACCGGCGCGGGCCTGATCGTCGCGGGCGCCTATGGTCATTCGAGATTTCGCGAACTGATCCTCGGAGGCGTCACCCAATATCTGGTGACGCAAACCGTCCGCAGCGTGCTGCTGTCGCACTGACCATCGGCCGGCCAGTTTGAGGAAATCGAGGAGGACGCGCCGTGTACCAATTTCTTGAACAGACCGTCGACGGCTACATGACGCGCAACGTCAAGACGGTGCAGCGCGGCCTCGACTTGTTCCAGCTCAGCGAGATGTTCGAGACCGACGATTTCAATTCCTATCCGGTCGAAGACGACGGGCAGGTGGTCGGCATCGTCACCAAGTTCGACATCCTGAAGTGCTTCGCCTTCACGCCGAGCCAGATGTTGCCGCGCTACGACGACCTGATGAGCCGCAAGATCGGCGACGTGATGACGCCCGAGTTCATCTACGTCAGCCCCGACACGCGGCTGACACGCGTGCTCCAGATCATGGTGGAGCATCGCATCAGGAGCATCATCGTGCTCGACGGCACACAGAAGCTGGTCGGCATCATCGCGCGCGAGGACGTCATCGCGGCGCTCAAGGCGACGGCGCGGGAGTGAGGACTGGATCCTTTGGTTCCAATCCGTGATTTCACGGAGGTGTCTGCGTGCGACGGCCCTGCGCGCGGGGAAGGAAGGCACCTCAGCTGGCGGCACATCGGCTCACATTAACAGAAATCCATCCAGCTTGATTTCAATCAATTCGCCGCGAGGGTGGATGTGGTTTCTGGCAGCGTGTTCTTTCAGAGAGAATCCGCATGAGCCAGCCCTCCATCTCAAAATCCATGACCATCGGTGAAAGCGGCTTGGCTGTCGTATTCGCAGTCACCGCTTTCCTCTGCGTGATCGCCTCGGCCAAGGCGCTCGATGCGCCCTTCGCGTTCCACGCTGCGCTCAGCGCGGCGGCCAGCCTCGCTGCGGTGTTCTTCATCGTCAACCGCTACTTCGAGCGGCCGGCGGCGCTGCCGGCCCAGGAGATCAACGGCCGCCCGAACTACAGCATGGGGCCGATCAAGTTATCGGCCTTCATGGCGATGTTCTGGGGCATTGCCGGATTCCTCGTCGGCCTCATCATCGCCTCGCAGCTGGCCTGGCCCGCGCTGAACTTCGATCTGCCCTGGATCAGCTTCGGCCGCCTGCGTCCGCTGCACACCTCCGCCGTGATCTTCGCCTTCGGCGGCAACGTGTTGATCGCGACCTCGTTCTACGTGGTGCAGAAGTCCTGCCGCGCGCGCCTTGCCGGCGACCTCGCGCCGTGGTTCGTCGTGCTCGGCTACAACATCTTCATCCTGATCGCCGGCACCGGCTATCTGCTCGGCGTCACCCAGTCAAAGGAATATGCCGAGCCGGAATGGTACGCCGATCTGTGGCTGACCATCGTCTGGGTCGTCTATCTGCTTGTCTTCCTTGCCACCATCTTCAAGCGCAAGGAGCCGCACATCTTCGTTGCGAACTGGTTCTATCTCGCCTTCATCGTGACGATCGCGGTGCTGCATCTCGGCAACAATCCGGCGCTGCCCGTTTCGGTGTTCGGCTCGAAGTCCTACGTCGTCTGGGGCGGCATCCAGGACGCCATGTTCCAGTGGTGGTACGGCCACAACGCGGTCGGCTTCTTCCTGACCGCCGGCTTCCTCGCCATCATGTACTACTTCATCCCGAAGCGCGCCGAGCGGCCGATCTATTCCTACCGGTTGTCGATCATCCACTTCTGGGCGCTGATCTTCCTCTACATCTGGGCCGGTCCCCACCATCTGCACTACACGGCGCTGCCGGACTGGACGCAGACGCTCGGCATGACCTTCTCGATCATGCTGTGGATGCCCTCCTGGGGCGGCATGATCAACGGCCTAATGACGCTGTCGGGGGCCTGGGACAAGCTGCGTACCGATCCCGTGCTGCGCATGCTCGTCGTCTCCGTCGCCTTCTACGGCATGTCGACCTTCGAAGGCCCGATGATGTCGATCAAGGTGGTCAACTCGCTCAGCCACTACACCGACTGGACCATCGGCCACGTGCATTCCGGCGCGCTCGGCTGGGTCGGCTTCGTCTCCTTCGGCGCGCTGTACTGTCTGGTGCCGTGGGCCTGGAATCGCAAGGGCCTCTACAGCCTCAAGCTCGTCAACTGGCACTTCTGGGTCGCCACCCTCGGCATCGTCCTCTACATCTCGGCGATGTGGGTTTCCGGCATCCTGCAGGGCCTGATGTGGCGCGGCTACACGTCGCTCGGCTTCCTCGAATATTCCTTCATCGAGACCGTCGAGGCCATGCATCCCTTCTACATCATCCGCGCCGCAGGCGGCGGCCTGTTCCTGATCGGCTCGCTGATCATGGCCTACAATCTCTGGATGACGGTTCGCGTCGGCGAACAGGAAGTCCAGATGCCCGTCGCCCTTCAGCCGGCGGAGTGAGGAGCTCAAGCAATGTCGTTCTGGACACGTCACCAAATCTTCGAAAAGAACTCGATCATCCTGATTGTCGGCATCCTGCTGGTGGTCGCGGTCGGTGGTCTCGTCGAGATCACCCCGCTGTTCTACCTCAAGAGTACGATCGAGAAGGTCGATGGGGTCAGGCCCTACACGCCGCTCGAGCTGGCGGGGCGCAACGTCTATGTCCGCGAGGGCTGCTATCTCTGCCACTCGCAGATGGTTCGCCCCCTGCGCGACGAGGTCGAGCGCTACGGCCACTTCTCGCTCGCGGCCGAGAGCATGTACGATCACCCGTTCCAGTGGGGCTCCAAGCGCACCGGCCCGGACCTCGCCCGCGTCGGCGCCAAATATTCCGACGAATGGCACGTCACCCATCTGGCCAACCCGCGCGCGATCGTGCCGCAGTCCGTGATGCCCGGCTATCCGTTCCTCGGCAAGGCCGAGATCGACCCGGATGCGATCGCCGGCGACATGCGCGCGCTCAGGACCGTAGGGGTGCCCTATAGCGACGAGCAACTCGCCAATGCCGCCGCCGACCTGAAGGCCCAGGCCGATCCGGACAATGCCGGCACCGACGCATTCACCAAGCGCTACGCCAAGGCCGTCGTGCGCAATTTCGACGGCAAGACCGGCACGCCGACCGAGATGGACGCGCTGGTTGCGTACCTGCAGATGCTGGGCACGCTGGTCGACTTCAAGATCTACAACGAGAAAGCCAATCTTCGCTGAGAAGGCATGAACGATGAAAGCCATCCTGACCGTCCATAATCTTGCGTCCGACCTCGTGACCACGATCTGGACACCGGTGTTCGTCGCGATCTTTCTCGCGATCATCGCCTACGCATTTTGGCCCCGTAACAAGGCTGCGTTCGACAAGGCAGCGCACCTGCCCTTGCGGGAGGAGTGAGAAACCATGACCGATCATTCTAGCGACATCGATTCCGTCTCCGGCAAGTCCACGACCGGACACGAGTGGGACGGCATCAAGGAGCTCAACACGCCGCTGCCGCGGTGGTGGGTGATCAGCTTTTATCTCACCATCCTCTGGTCGATCGGCTACTGGATCGTCTATCCGGCCTGGCCGCTGATCCAAAGCAACACCACCGGCCTGTTCGGCTATTCCTCGCGCGCCGACGTCGCGGTCGAGCTCGCCAACCTCGAGAAGATCCGGGGTGACAAGATGGCGGCGCTGGGCACGGCCTCGCTCACCGACATCCAGAAGGATCCGGCTCTGCTCGCGCTTGCGCGCGCCAAGGGCAAGACGGTGTTCGGCGACAATTGCGCGCCGTGCCACGGCACGGGTGCGACGGGGTCCAAGGGCTATCCCAACCTGAACGACGACGAATGGCTGTGGGGCGGCTCGCTCGACCAGATCATGCAGACTATCCAGTTCGGCGTGCGGTCGGGCCATGCCAAGACCCATGAGGGGCAGATGCTCGCCTTCGGCAAGGATGGCGTGTTGAAGTCGGACGAGATCGTCACCGCCGCCAATTACGTGCGGTCGCTGTCGGGCCTTTCGACCCGCAACGGCTATGACGCCGCCAAGGGCCAGAAGATCTTCGCGGAGAATTGCGCCGCCTGCCATGGCGACGCCGGCAAGGGCAACCAGGAGATGGGCGCACCTGATCTGACCGACAAGATCTGGCTCTACGGTTCCGAGGAGGCGAGCTTGGTCGAGACCATCGCCCAAGGCCGCGCCGGCGTGATGCCGGCCTGGGAAGGCCGGCTCGATCCCGCCACCATCAAGGCGATGGCGGTCTACGTCCACTCGCTGGGCGGCGGAAAATAGCAGAATAGGCACCAAACGGGGGGCAACAAAAGTGCCCCCGTTTGCGCTGGATCAACTGACGCGGCGATGTCGGGTCTAGGTTTAATCGCACCTCTTGAAAAGATTTGGCGATGAACAAGACCGTGAACCCGAAAGACCTCACATCGGACGATGATTACGGGCCACTCTACGCGGCCCGCAAGAAGGTCTATCCCCAGAGCGTCTCCGGTACTTTCCGCCGCATCAAATGGGGCCTGATGGCATTCTGCCTCGGCGTCTATTATCTCCTGCCCTTCGTACGTTGGAATCGCGGTCTCGGCGCGCCGAGCCAGGCGGTGCTGATCGATCTTCCCAACAGCCGCTTCTATTTCTTCTTCATCGAGCTGTGGCCGCAGGAGGTCTATTACTTCACCGGTCTGTTGATCGTCGCCGCGGTGGCGCTGTTCCTGATGAACTCCATCGGCGGCCGGATCTGGTGCGGCTATCTGTGTCCGCAGACGGTGTGGACCGACCTGTTCTACGCCGTCGAGCGTCTGATCGAGGGCGACCGGCGCGAACGGATGAAGAAGGACAAATCGTCCGATCCGATGAAGCTGGAGCGCATCTCCGAGATCGTGCTCAAGCACTCGATCTGGCTCATGATCGCCTGGTGGACCGGCGGCGCCTGGGTGCTCTACTTCAACGACGCGCCGACCCTGGTGAAGGAACTCGTCACCTTCCAGGCGCCGATGCTCGCCTATATCTGGATCGGCATCCTCACCGCGACGACCTATCTGCTCGCCGGCTTCATGCGCGAGCAGGTCTGCACCTATATGTGCCCGTGGCCGCGCATTCAGGCCGCACTCACCGACGAATGGGCGCTCAACGTCACCTATCGCTATGACCGCGGCGAGAAGCGCACCTCGGTGAAGAAGGCCGCCGAGCTGCGCGCGCTCGGCCAGCAGGTCGGCGATTGCGTCGACTGCTACCAGTGCGTCGCGGTCTGCCCGACCGGCATCGACATCCGCAACGGACCGCAGATGGAATGCATCCAGTGCGGGCTCTGCATCGACGCGTGCGACAACGTGATGACGAAGATCGGTCGGCCGAAGCGGCTGATCGGCTACGACAACGACATCAACATCCACCGCCGCCAGGAAGGCAAGGCGCCGATCTATCGGATCGTGCGGCCTCGCACCGTCGTCTATAGTGCGATCATCGCGGCCATCGGCGGCTTCATGGTCTACACGCTGGCGACCCGCAGCCTGCTCGACGTCAACGTGCTGCACGACCGCAATCCGGTCGCGGTCAAGCTCAGCGACGGCTCGATCCGCAACGCCTATACGGTCCGGCTCCTGAACAAGAGCGGCTACGACCGCGCCATCGCCATCGACGTCGAGGGGCCCGTGAACCCGACGATGCACGTCGTCGGCGTCGATTCGGTCACGCCGGACCGTCCGATCATTGTGATCCCGCGCGATGCGACCAGCGAGCTGCGGCTGCTGGTCACCGCGCCGGCCGAAAACAATCCGGAGAAGTCGATTCCGGTCCGCTTCCACGTCATGGACATCGGGCTCGGCGTCGCCGCGAGCGCCACCGACAATTTCGTCGCGCCGTAAATCCAGGAGACCGTCATGTCATCCAAGCCGCTGACCGGAACCAAAGTCTTCCTGATGCTGGTCGCCTTTTTCGGTCTCGTGATCGGCGTCAACGCGACCATGATGAAGCTCGCGATCGCGACGCTGCCCGGCACCGACGTCGACAGCCCCTATGCCGCGGGCCTCGTCTACGATCGCGAGATCTCGGCGGCGCAGGACCAGGCGGCGCGGAAGTGGAAGGTCAACGCCCATGTCGAGCGCCGCAACGACGGCGGCGCTTCGGTCCAGGTCGAAGCCCGCGATGCTGGCGGCCAGCCGATCTCCGGGCTGAAGTTCGGTGGCCGGCTGGAGCGGCCGACCGACAAGCGCTCCGACCTCGCCGTCGAGCTCAGCGAATCCGGCATCGGCCTCTATCGCGGCAATGCGGCGTCCGTCGCGCCGGGCCAATGGGATCTGGTGATCGAGGGCGAGGCGCGGGGGACGCGCGTGTTCATGTCGCGCAACCGCGTGATCCTGAACTGAAGGATTCCGTCATGCAGGTCACGCGCGATTTCTCTCACTATGTCCGCGATGCGGGCGAGGGCCTCCGGCACATCGATCTCGCCGTCGAGGGCGTCCACTGCGCCGGCTGCATGGCCAAGATCGAGCGCGGGCTCTCGGCCATCCCCGACGTCACGCTGGCCCGCGTCAACCTCACCGACCGCCGCGTTGCGCTGGAATGGAAGGCGGGCACGCTCGACCCCGGCCGCTTCATCGACCGCCTCGAGGAACTCGGCTACAAGGCCTATCCGTTCGAGACCGAGAGCGCGGAGGTGGCCGAGGTCGCCGAATCCCGCTTCCTGCTGCGCTGCCTCGGCGTTGCGGCCTTCGCCACCATGAACGTGATGATGCTGTCGATCCCGGTATGGTCGGGCAACGCCTCGGACATGCTGCCGGAGCAGCGCGATTTCTTCCACTGGCTGTCGGCGCTGATCGCGCTGCCGGCGGCAGCCTATGCCGGCCAGCCGTTCTTCCACTCGGCCTGGCGCGCGCTGTCGGCCAAGACCACCAACATGGACGTGCCGATCTCGATCGGCGTGATCCTGGCGCTCGGCATGTCCGTGGTCGAGACCATCCACCACGCCGAGCATGCCTATTTCGACGCGGCGATCATGCTGCTGACCTTCCTCCTGGTTGGCCGCTTCCTCGATCAGAACATGCGGCGGCGGACCCGCGCGGTCGCCGGCAATCTCGCCGCGCTGAAGGCTGAGACGGCGGCGAAGTTCATCGGCCCCGACGAGATTTCGCAGGTGCCGGTTGCGGCGATCCATCCCGGCGACATCGTGCTGCTCCGGCCGGGCGAGCGCTGCGCGGTCGACGGCACCGTGATCGAAGGGCGTTCCGAGATCGACCAGAGCCTGATCACCGGCGAGACGCTCTATGTCACGGCCGAGCAGGGCACGCCGGTCTATGCGGGATCGATGAACATCTCCGGCAGCTTGCGGGTGCGAGTCTCGGCCGCCTCCGAGGCGACGCTGCTCGCCGAGATCACGCGGCTGCTCGACAACGCGCTCCAGGCGCGCTCGCGCTACATGCGCCTTGCCGACCGGGCCTCGCGGCTCTATGCGCCGGTGGTGCATGCGACCGCGCTCCTGACAATTCTCGGCTGGGTCGTCGCCGGTGCGAGCTGGCATGATGCGATCGTGACCGGCGTCGCCGTGCTGATCATCACCTGTCCCTGCGCGCTCGGGCTCGCAATCCCGACGGTGCAGACGGTGGCTTCGGGTGCGATGTTTAGGGCGGGTGTGCTGCTCAATGCGGGCGATGCGATCGAGCGGCTGGCCGAAGCCGATCATGTCATCTTCGACAAGACCGGCACGCTGACGCTGCCCGAGCTCGAAGTCATGAATGCCGCCGACATCCCCGCCGAAATCTTCGAACTCGCCGGCCGGCTCGCACTCTCGAGCCATCATCCGGTCGCGGCTGCGGTTGCGCAGGCAGCCGGTGCGAAATCTCCGATCCTGAGTGCGGTGGAGGAGGCCGGGCAGGGCGTCCGTGCCACCGTCGACGGCGTTGAGATTCGCCTTGGTCGCCCCTCTTTCTGCGACGCAGAGGCGCTGATCGGCGGCCTCATGGTCGATCCCGAAGCCTCCATCGTCGCGTTCAGCAAGGGGAGCGAAAGGTTCGTCCTCACGGTTCGCCAGGGTCTGCGCCCCGATGCGCAGGTTGTTATCGCAGCGCTGAAGGAGCGCAACATCGGCATCGAAATCTTGTCCGGCGATCGAGAGCCTGCAGTGACGGCGGCGGCACATGCGCTCGGCATTCCCGAATGGCGCGCCGGCGTCACCCCAGCCGACAAGATTGAGCGGATTGAAGAATTGAAACGGAGCGGCGCGAAAGTGCTGATGGTCGGCGACGGCGTGAACGATGCGCCCTCGCTCGCGGCAGCCCATGTCTCGATGTCGCCGATCTCGGCCGCGCATCTCAGCCAGGCCACCGCCGATCTCGTCTTCCTCGGCCGGCCGCTGGCGCCGGTGGTTGCCGCCATCGACGCTTCGCGCAAGGCGCTGCATTTGATGCGGCAGAACCTCTGGCTTGCGGTCGGCTACAATGTGCTCGCGGTGCCGGTTGCGATCAGCGGCGTCGTGACGCCCCTGATCGCCGCTGCCGCCATGAGCGGATCGTCGATCCTGGTGATGCTGAACTCGCTGCGCGCCCGCAGCGCCTCGCGGGAGATCGTGTAATGGAGATCCTGGTCATCCTGGTCCCGCTGGCCTTGATGCTCGGAGGTGCCGGGCTCGTGGCTTTCCTGTGGTCGCTCAGAAGCGGCCAGTACGACGATCTCGACGGCGCCGCCTGGCGCGCCATCGCCGATGACGAGCCGCCGCAGGAAGCGCCGGCCAAGCGCTAGCGTTTCAGGGCGGATGTAAGCAGGGCTGCGGCCGCGAGCGCCGCGCCCACGCCGAATATGCACGCCTGCCATCCGAAAGCGTCGAACAGGCGCCCGAGCACGGCGGTGCCGACCAGTCCGCCGCAGAAGTAACACGCAAGATAGCTCCCGCTGGCGATGCCGCGATTGTCGGCTGCGGCCTGTCCGACGAAACTCGTCGCGGCGGCCTGTGCGAAGAATGTGCCGACCCCGACCAGGACCATGCCGGCGAGCACTTCGCCCAGACGCGGCGACAGCATCAAGGGCAGGCCGAGTCCGGCGACAGCGAGCGCGCTCCAGATCGTGGGCCTTGTTCCCAGCCGTACAGTCACCTTGCCGGCGAGAAGCGTCGTGACGATAGAGGGCAGGAACACGAAATAGACGAGGCCGAGATCCATCATGCCGAGCGACAGCGGCGGCCGCACCAGCACGAAATTGACGTAGGTGAAGGTGCCGATGAAGGCGAACAGGATGCAGAAGCCGATGCCGAACGCGGCGCGCAGCTGCGGATTGCGCCAGTGCGCGATGGTGGCGGCAAGCGGCGACGCCGCCGGCATCGTCGCATGCATCGGCCGCACGCGTCGAATCGTGAAATAGACCAGCGCCGCGCCGGCCAGATTGAGCGCTGCGAACAGATAGAAATTCCAGGCGAGGCCGAACCCGTCGGCAATTGCGGCCGAGATCAGCCGGCCGACGAGGTTGCTCGCGACATTGCCGGTGATATAGGCGGCAAACGCGCCGCCGGCGTCCATGGCGCTGCATTGCTCGCCGAGATAGGCGAGGGTGAGCGCGAAGGCGGACGCCATGCACAGGCCCTGCGCGACCCGTAGGGCGGTAAAGACGGCAAGATTGGGCGCGACGGCAAGCAGGCTGGTGGGGACCGCAAGCAGGACGAGGCTCAGCAGGATGCCGGTTCGCCGTTCGATACGCGGACTCAAGAAACCGACCACGAGGCTGGCTGCGGCCATGCCGAAGGTGCTGGCATTGACGGCAAAACCCATTGCCGCGGGTGTGACGCCGTAGTGCCGTGTCAGCGAGGGCAGGATCGCCTGCGTGGCGAACAGATCGACGACGGTCAGGAAGGCGGTGAGGCCGATCACGAGCGAGCGAAGCGCGAGGCCAGGGGATTGCGCATCCATCGTGATCGCGGTCGGTTTGATCGACGCGGAAAGATCGGTCATGGCGTGCATTCCCTTCTGTCATTCCGGGCTGGTGCGCGATCACCAGACCCGGACTCTCGAGATTCCGGGTTCGCTTCGCGCCCCGGAATGACGGACATCAAAGGCCGTCACATATGATTATCGTTAGGATCCCTACGGACGTCGCCGACATAGAGAATGACGGTCTCCTTGCCGAGGTTCTTCCACCAGTGCGAGGTGCCGTGGACTTCGGGGCGGATGTCGCCGGCCTTGTGCACGATCGGGTCGACGCAGTTGGAGGCGTATTCGACGATCTCGCCCTGCTGCACGAAGATCAGGGCGGGGCGGTCGTCGTGGGTATGCCAAGGCACGATGCCGCCGGGCGCGATGGTCAGCTTGCGAAAGCGCAGCTCGCGGCCCTCGATACGGGCGGGCTGCTTGCCGAGATCGATCGTGCCGAGCGTCACGTCGGTGACGCCGACGGCCTTGTGGTCGACCATCGGCTGCGCGTTCGGCTTGGTCTTGCCGGCCGGACATTCGCCGGCGAAAACCGGTGTCGCGAATGTCAGCGCGCCGAGAACGGCAACGCCTGTCCAAACCACGCGCGACATTGTGAGATGGCTAGACATGGGAAGTCTCCTCTGTTGGCCGCGAGCCCTGATGGCCGCGGGCTATGGCAGGAGCTTCGTTGAGACTTTCTCCATCTTGAAATGCCGGCTTGCTTTCGATGCGATAGCCCCGCGCTATGCCGATAGGCGGCAGCTATCGAACCGATTGGGCATCGGCATTTCCGCTTTCGCGGTATCCGGCGTCCGATGCCAGCGCGCCCGATTGCGGTCGCCCCTTGCGGGCGGGCGAACCGGGAAACTAATATTCGCCCGCAAGGAAGCCGGAGCAGGAAGATGACGTCTCTCTCGCCAGCCGACGCCGAACAGCTCAGGCTTGCGTTCCAGCGCTGCCGCGACATGGACAGCACGCTGAACGAACAGCTCCGCGCCTATGCCGATGCCAGCCGCGAGGTCTTTCCGGCCTATGGCGAGGCGGTCGATCGCCTGGTCGCGCGATTGAGCGACAACGGCGGCGGCGAGACCGCGCCGCGGCCGGGCGATCCGATGCCGCCGTTCATGCTGCCCGACGAGGGTGGGCGTCTCGTCTCGCTGCCCTCGCTGCTGGAGGACGGCCCCGTCGCGGTGATGTTCTTCCGCGGCCATTGGTGTCCCTATTGCCGGCTCAATGTCCGCGCCGTGGTCCAGGCGCTGGACCGCATCAAGGCGATGGGGGCGCAGGTCGTCGCGATCGTGCCGGAGACGCAGGAATATACCGGACATCTCAAGGCTGAATCCGGTGCGCCGTTTCCGATCCTGACGGATCTCGACAACGGCTATGCGCTGTCGCTCAACCTCGCGATCTGGCTCGGCGCCGAGATTCAGCAATTGCTGTCCTATCAGGACATGGCGAAATTCCACGGCAATGACGGCTGGATGCTGCCGATCCCGGCGTTGTTCGTGGTCGGACGCGACGGCATTGTGAAAGCCCGCTTCGTCGATCCGGATTTCCGCAAGCGCATGGAGATCGACGATTTGATCGAAGCGCTGGAGCGCGCGAGCCGGGAGAATTGATCGGCGGCGCTACCCCGCGATCTCGCGCCAGTCGGCGCCGCGCAGCATGCGCATCACGGCGTTGCCCGCCGCGGTGCGTTGCCGGCCGGCGACCCCATAGAGATTGACGGTGCGGCGGGCGTCCAGCCCCGTGACCGCGGCGCGGGTCAACCGCTCCGGCACTGGCGAGGTGTGCGGCACCATGGCGATGCCCATCTCGGCCTCGATCAGCTCGATCAAGTCGCGCTCGTTCGAGACCTCATGACCCTGTTCGATGTCGATGCCGTGCTCGCGCAGGCTCGCGGAGATGCGACGCGCGTGCTCGCAGAAGGTTCGGCTCAGCAGCAGCTCCGATCGCAGATCGTCCATCTCGACCGAGCTGCGTCCGGCCAGCCGGTGCCCGTCGCCGACGACGAGCTCGAAGCTCTCGGTGAACAGCGGCCAGACATCCAGCCGGTCCCAAGCCTCGTCGATCTCGGCTGCGATGCCGAGCTCGGCTTCGCCCTTCTTCAGGAAGTCCCCGACCTCCCGGCTCGAGCCGCGCAGGAAGCGGAATTCGAGCCGGTTGAACTGCCGCTTGATCTCGTTGAGATGCGGAATCAGCAAAGCGAGGTCGATCGAATGCGTCAGCGCGATGCGGAGCGCACCGATCTCTCCGCTCCGAAACGAGGAGGCCAGCGAGCGCGCGCCAACGGCCGCGTCATAGCACTGCTTCAGGAGCGGATGCATGCGCTGGCCGAGCTCGGTCAATTGCGCGGCGGGCCGCTCGCGGCGGAACAAATCGCCGCCAAGCTCGGCCTCGAGCTGCTTGATTGCGCGCGTCAGCGACGGCTGCGTGACGTTGCACTCCTCGGCCGCGCGCGTGAAGTTCAAGAGCTGCGCCACCGCGAGGAAATAGCGGACTTGGTGCATTTCCATGGATCGGCCCCCAGCGAAAATCGACCGGAAATCTAGCCGATCAGGGCGGGAAATGACATCCCGCCTGCGATAGCGCGGATGTATGGACTCGGAAGCCAACCGGCATTTCCCCAAGTCCAGGAGATCCCGCAGATTTCGCTCCAGCCTGGCGCGGTGTTGCGCCGAGAAGAGGTCTGGACCATGAATATCCCCATCAAGACGCAGACGTCCGCTTCGTCACGCGTGCTGGCCGGCAAGGTGGCGCTCGTCACCGGGTCGACCAGCGGCATCGGTCTCGGCATCGCACGGGCACTCGCTGCCTCTGGCGCCGACATCGCGCTCAACGGCCTTGGCGTCGCCAGCGAGATCGGCCGGACGCGCGAACAGATGGCCGCCGAGTTCGGCGTCAAGGCCAGCTATTCGCCGGCGGACATGACGAGGCCGAAATCGATCGCCGAGATGATCGCGGCGACGGTGGCCCAATCCGGCCGGCTGGACATCCTGGTCAACAACGCTGGCATCCAGCATGTCGCGCCGCTCGACCAGTTTCCGGTCGAGAAGTGGGACCAGATCCTCGCGATCAACCTGTCCTCGGCCTTCCACACCACGCGGCTCGCGTTGCCCGCAATGCGGCAGAACGGTTTCGGCCGGATCATCAACATTGCCTCCACGCACGGCCTGGTCGGTTCGCCGTTCAAGGCAGCCTATGTCACCGCCAAGCATGGCATCGTCGGCCTCACCAAGGTGACGGCGCTGGAGACGGCGGAGCAGGGCATCACCTGCAACGCGATCTGCCCTGGTTATGTCCATACGCCGCTGGTCGAGGCGCAGATCGACGGCCAGGCCAAGGCCCATGGCATCTCCCGCGATCAGGTGATCCGCGACGTGCTGCTGGCGCAACAGCCGAACAAGCGCTTTGTTACGGTCGAGGAGCTCGGCGCACTCGCGGTGTTCCTGTCGACGGATGTGGCGGCCTCGATCACCGGCGTTGCGCTGCCGGTCGACGGCGGTTGGACCGCGCATTGACATGGGCCGGCGCAGCAAGTCGAATGTTCCAACGGTGCAAGCTCACCAGGAGCGAGACATGGGCACGCAGGACAATTCTCAGCATAAGCAGCACGACCTGCCGGGTCAGGTCGTGCTCGTGCTTCAGGGCGGCGGCGCGCTCGGCTCGTACCAGGCCGGGGTCTACCAGGCCTTGCACGAAGCCGGCATCGAGCCGGACTGGATCATCGGCACGTCGATCGGCGCCATCAATGCGAGCCTCATCGCCGGCAACGCGCCCGAGCACCGCCTCGCGCGCTTGCGTGAGTTCTGGAAGCGGATGGAGCAGCAGCCGGTCTGGAACTGGCGCACCGCGTTTCCCGGCTTCAACGAGAAGCTGGCCTATTGGTCGACCGTGACCCACGGCATTGCCGGTTTCTTCCGGCCCAATCCGCTGGCCCATGCCGGCGATTCCTATCCGCTGGGCGCCGATCACGCCGGCTATTATTCGACCGCGCCGCTGGAGAAGACGCTGAGCGAGCTCGTCGATTTTGATCTCGCCAACCGCTGCGCGCCGCGTCTGACGGTCGGTGCGGCTCATGTCGGCACCAGCGAAATGCGCTATTTCGACAGCCGCGACGGCGAGCTGACGGTGAAGCATGTGATGGCCTCGGGCGCGCTGCCGCCGGCATTCCCCGCCGTGCGCATCGACGGCGAGCTCTATTGGGACGGCGGCATTCTGTCGAACACGCCGACCGAAGCCGTGTTCGATGACAATCCACGCAGGAACTCGCTGATCTTCTCCGTGCATCTGTGGAATCCGGTCGGGCCGGAGCCGACCACGATGGCGGAGGTGCTGAACCGGCACAAGGACGTGCAATATTCCAGCCGCATCGCCAGCCAGATCGTGCGCCAAGAGCAGGCCCATCGGCTGCGCCATGTCATCAATCAGCTCGCGGCGCGGCTGCCCGAGAGCGAGCGCAACGATCCCGCGGTGAGGGAACTGACGAGCTACGGCTGTCCAACCCGCATGCATGTGGTGCGGCTGCTGGCGCCGCAGCTCGAGCACGAGACCCATACCAAGGACATCGACTTCAGTCCGTCCGGGATCACGCGGCGCTGGCACGCCGGCTATGCGCACACGAAATCGGTGCTGGCGCGCAAGCCCTGGATCGGCGAATTTGATCCGCTCGCCGGCGTCGTGCTACACGAGCATATGGACGAGATGCCGATGGCGGCGGAGTGAGGGCTCTGTCCGTCATAGCCTCGCACGACGACGATTTTGCGGGCGCGCGGTCCGGAGTATGGTCGCCGTATCTTCGTCGCGAGGCTTGCAATTGGTCGCTGAGAAAGATCTGGAGGAGTCGCTCGATACGCTGCGTGCCAACGCGGCGGGACCGGTCGCGGGCGTATTCGGCCCGGCCTCACTGACCTGGCGGATCGACCGGGAGGCCGTGCTCTTTCTCGGCGCCGGCCGTGCGCTGCTGCTGCAACTGGCCCATCCCTGGGTGGCGGCGGCGATCGCCGAGCATTCGCGCACCCTTGCCGATCCGATCGGCCGCTTCCATCGCACCTTCGACATCGTCTTTACGATGGTGTTCGGCTCGCTGGACCGGGCGCTGCTGTCGTCCCGGCAGCTGCATCGGCGTCACAGCATGATCGTCGGCGAGATGCCCGAGACCGTGGGGCCGTTCGCGGCCGGCTCGCGCTACTGCGCCAACGACATCCCCGCGCTGCGCTGGGTCCACGCGACGCTGGTCGAGACCGCGCTCATGACACATGATCTGGTGCTGCCGCCACTCTCGGCGGAGGAGCGCGATCGCTATTGGAGCGAGGCCAGGCTGTACGGCGCCCTCTTCGGATTGACGCGGGATGATTTGCCGGCGGATTGGTCCGGCTTCGTCGCCTACACCAAGGCAATGGCGCAGTCGGAGACGCTGACCGTTGGCCCTGCGGCGCGCGAGATCGCCGCGCAGATATTCAGCGGCGCGCGCCCGTGGCTGCGGCCGCCGCGCTGGTATCGCGCGCTCACCGCGAGCATGCTGCCCGAGCGCTTGCGCGCAGGCTTCGGCTTCGAGCTCGACGAGCGCGGGATCCGATCTGCCGACAACGCGCTGCGATGGATCAGGCTCGTCTATCCGAAATTGCCTGGCCGGCTGCGCTATGTCGGTCCCTACCAGGAAGCGCAGGCGCGGCTGCGGGGCGAAGCGCAGCCTGATTGGATGACGCGGTGTCTTAATCGCGCCTGGATCGGCCGTCCGCAGATGGATGTGCGCGGGAAGGGGTGACGGCCGATCGCTCGTGTCCCGGACAAGCCGCAACGCATGAGCGTTGCGGCGCAGAGCCGGGACCCAGAGGCCACGAACTCCTGTGCAGCGTGGGCCCCGGCTCAGCAGCGCACCACGTCGCAAGGGCGACGCGCTGCGCTGTGTCCGGGGCACGAGAGCGGAGTGGGGCGCGCGACTTTCTCCGCATCGTCATTGCGAGCGCAGCGAAGCAATCCAGACTGTCACCGCTGAGGGATTCTGGATTGCTTCGTCGCTTCGCTCCTCGCAATGACGGAGAATGAGTACGCTCCTCGGGGCGCCTCATCCTCACACCGATGCCAGCTTGCGGTACAGCGCGCTGTAGCTGCCGGCCGAGACGCTCCAGGAGAACGAGCGCCCCATGGCGCTGCGGCGCATGGTGTCGAGCTGGTCGTGGGCCATGAAGGCCGAGAAGGCGCGCCGCACGCCGCCGAGGAAGGACTCGCGCGAGGGCTTCGAGAACAGGAATCCGGTCTCGCCGTCGCTGATGGTCTCGGCGAGGCCGCCGGTCTGGTGACCGATCGGCAGCGAGCCGAAGCGCTGCGCGTACATCTGGCTGAGCCCGCACGGCTCGAACCGCGACGGCATCAGGGTGAAGTCGCTGCCGGCAAAGATGCGCCGCGCCTGGGCGTCGTTGAAGCCGATCGCAACCCCGATCGCGTCGGGGCGGCGGCGGTGCGCGTCGATCAAGGCCTGCTCGAGCGCCGGCTCGCCGGAGCCGGTGACCACGATCTGCCCGCCGGCGTCGACGATCTCGTCCGCCGCTGACAGAACGAGGTCGATGCCCTTCTGGTGCACGAGGCGCGCGACGATGCCGAACATCGGTCCGCGCGAGACCGCCAGCCCGAACTGCTTGCGGACGTAATCCGCATTGGCCTTCTTGCCGACCCAGTCGCCGGCACCGAATTGCTGGGCGAGCTGGGCGCAGGAGCGCGGGTCCCAGCTCTCGTCGATGCCGTTGAGGATGCCGGTGAGCTCGGCGGCGTCCGAGCGCAGGCGGAGCAGGCCCTCCAGGCCACAGCCGAATTCGGCCGTGGTGATCTCCCGCGCATAGGTACCGCTCACCGTGGTGAGGTGGGAGGCGTAGACGAGGCCCGCCTTGAGGAAGGAGACCTGGTCGTAGAACTCGACGCCGTCGATGTGGAAGGAGCTCTCCGGTGCGCCGATCCGCCGCAGCGAGTCCTTCGGGAAGAGGCCCTGATAGGCGAGGTTATGGATGGTCAGGATGGATGGGAGCTTGGCGCCCTGCCAGGCCAGGTAGGCCGGCACGAGCGAGGCCTGCCAGTCGTTGGCATGGATCAGGTCTGCTGCCCAATTCTTGTCCAGCTTGCCCATGGCGAGCTCAGCCGCGGCCGAGGCGAAGCGCGCGAAGCGGATGTCGTTGTCGGGCCAATCGCGCCCGAGCTCGTCGCCATAGGGGTTGCCGGGCCGGTCGTAGAGCTGCGAGCACAACAGCACATAGACCGGCAGCCCGTCCTTGGTCGCGGCACGGCCAAGCGAGCAGGCCGGCATCTCCGCGAATGCCGGACAGCGGCCAACGATCTGGATATGGGTGAGTTGCTCGATGATGTCGCGATAGCCGGGCAGCATGATCCGGATATCGGCGAAGGAGCGAAGTGCGCGGGGAAGGGCGGCGGAAACGGCGCCCAGTCCGCCGACGCGAACGAAGTCGTCCATCTCAGTGGTGACGAACAAGACCCTCAAGAACAGCCGCCCTTTTCCGATCCCGCTCGCTGCTATGCAAGAACGGGTCCAGTTGTGCTGGAATTCCAAAGCCCGCCCACGCGGCACGTCTGTTCGGTAAACACTTTCCTACTCAGCCGCCGCCCTCTAGGGTCGCCGCATCAACAACAAAGAACTTCGATGGTTCCCACGAGATCCGAGGGCGCAGGCAGGCATGCAGCTAGCAGATAAGCATGAGGGGACGACGACAAAGGCCTTCGCAGGCCTGCGGGTGCTGGATTTTTCGACCACGATCGCCGGGCCCCATTGCACACGGATGCTCGCCGACATGGGCGCCGAGGTCATCAAGATCGAGACCGACGGCGGCGAGACGATGCGGACCCGGCCGCCGCTGCGCAACGGCTGCAGCACCGCGTTCGGCCAGCTCAATGTCGGCAAGAAGAGCGTGGTCCTCGACCTCAAGTCCGAGGACGGCAAGGAGGCGGTGCGCCGGCTGGCCGCGACGTCAGACATCCTGGTCGAGAACTTTCGTCCCGGCGTGATGCGCCGCCTTCGGCTCGACTACGACAGCCTGCGCCAGGTCAACCCGAGGCTGATCTACTGCTCGATCTCGGGCTATGGCCAGACCGGCCCTTCGGCCGAGCTGCCGGCCTACGCCCCGGTGATCCACGCGGCCTCGGGCTATGACATGGCCCATCTCGCCTACCAGCCGGGCCGCAACCGTCCCGACTATTGCGGTATCTACCACGCCGACGTCGTCACCGGGACCTATGGTTTTGGCGCGATCGCGTCGGCGCTCTATCAACGCAGCGTGACGGGCGCCGGCCAGCACATCGACGTCTCCATGCTGGAAACCATGCTGTCGCTGACGCTGACCGAGCTGCAGAGCTCGCAATTCGCGGTGCCGCCGCCGCCGCGCCCCATGTTCGGGCCGACCGAGACGGCAAGCGGCTACGTCATGATCACGATCGCCAGCGAGAAGACGTTCCAGGCCCTGATGGGGGTGATCGGCCGCCCGGACTGGGTTTCCGATCCACGCTTCGCCACCTATGCCGCGCGCCGCGAGAACTGGGCCGAGCTGATGGACGGCGTCGAAATCTGGTCGCGGCAGCTTTCGACCGAGGCGTGCCTGCGCGCACTCGGGGCTGCCGGCGTGCCGGCCTCGGCCTATCGCAGCGTGTCCGAGGCCTTGGCTGATCCGCAGCTTGCGCATCGCCGTGCGCTCTCAGAGGTGCGGGACGAGGGCGGCTCATTCCAGGTGCTCAACCTGCCGTTCCGGATGTCGGGCGCTGACACGGCGCCGGCCAAGACCGTGTCCGTGCTCGGCGAGCACACCGCCGCCTTGCGCCAGGAGATCGGGCTTGCCGACGGCTCGGCAATTCCGCCAGGCAAAACGGCCGCGACATCCTGAGTCTTATCGCCGCCACATGCGGCGTTTGAACTCTCGTTCGTTCCCCTTGCCGAGGCGAGCATTTGTCGCCAAGCTCGCCTCCGAGTCATTCAACGATCCGAAACATCGGACGACGGATCCCGGGAGGAACCATGACGAACGCGGCGGCCTTGGCACGCAGGCGCGTGCCTATTTTCCTCGTTGCGGCATTTGCACTGGCAACGCCGGTACAGGCGCAGAAATCGGGCGGCAGCATCACCGTCGGCCAGGAGCTGGATATTCCGGGCTTCGATCCACTCAAGGTCGGTGTCTACGACACGTCGACCAATACGGCTGCGGCCGCGATCTTCGACACGCTCACAACGCTGAATGACAAGGGCGAGCCCGCGCCGAAGCTCGCGGTGTCCTGGACCCATTCCGAGGATTACAAGACCTGGACCTTCAAGCTCCGCGAAGGCGTGACATTTCATGACGGCACGCCATTCAACGCGCAGGCCATGAAGGAGAACTTCGACCGGCAGAAGAATCCCGCCAACAAGTGTCGCTGCGCCTTTTACATCACCAACGTGAAAGAGGTGCTGGCCCCCGACGACTACACCCTCATCTACAATCTTACCGACCCTTCGATCAACTGGCCGGCGGTTATTACCATTCAGAGTTCCAACAACGTCATCCACTCTCCAACCGCCTGGAAGACCAAGGGTGACGATTACAATCGCAACCCCGTCGGCACCGGCCCCTACATCCTGAAATCATGGACCGCTGGCGACCGCATGGTGCTGGAGAAGAACCCGAACTATTGGGACAAAGGCCGTCCCTATCTCGACCGCATCGTCCTGAAGCCGCTACCCGACGCGCAGTCGCGCTTCGCCTCCCTGCAATCGGGCGAGGCCGACATCATCTGGGACGACGAGAACGACGCCGACAACATCACGAAGGCGCAGAAGGACCCCAAGCTCACCGTTCACACCTACAAGGGCTCGGGCGCTGCGGTCTATGCCTTCAACACCAAGGTGGCGCCGTTCGACGACGTGCGGGTGCGCCAGGCGCTGGTGATGGCGATCGACCGTCCCAAGATGTCGCAGGCGATCAGCAACGGCCTGAGCCGGCCGGCGAGCAATCCTTACGGCGACGGCTCCTGGGTCAAGTGCAAGGACGACGGGGCGCTGCCGTTCGACGTCGAGAAGGCCAAGGCGCTGATCAAGGATTATGGCAAGCCGGTCGAGTTCAAGATGCTGGTGACGGCAACGCCGCGCGGCCGCATCATCGGCCAGGTGCTGCAGCAGTTCTGGAAGCGCGTCGGCGCCAACATGGAGATCGAGCAGGTCGACCAGGCCACGATTCCGACGCGAGCCTTCACGCGGCAATTCCAGCTTACGCCGTGGCGCATCGTCGATCTCGCCGATCCCGATCCGCAGATGTACGCGAATTTCCGCAGCGGCAGTCCGCTGTCGCTCTCCGGATATTCGAACCCCGAGCTCGACAGGCTGCTGGATCATGCACGCGTGACCGCAGATATGGGCCAACGCAGCGAGGATTACTGCGCCATCAGCCGCCTGATCAACAAGGAGGCGATCTGGTTCTGGACCTTCCAGAACACCTATTACGCGCTGTCGAGTGCCAAGCTGAAAGGCTTTCCGAAGATGTACAACGGCGTGATGGACGTCTCCAGAACCTGGCTGGAATGATGGCGCGATGCTGAACTTCATCGTTCGGCGGCTGCTTGCCATGCTGCCGGTGCTGCTCGCCGTCTCGTTGCTGACGTTCCTGATCGCCTCGCTGCTGCCGGGCGATCTCGCGCTCGTCATCCTCGGCGACCAGGCAACGCCGGAGAACGTCGCGGCGTTGCGCCGCGACATGGGGCTCGACCAGCCGCTGTGGTGGCGCTACCTGAGCTGGCTCGGCCACGTGGTGCAGGGCGATCTCGGCCGCTCGTTTCGCACCGGGCAGACGGTGCTGCAGGCGGTGGCCGAGCGCATTCCGGTCTCGCTGCAGTTGATGCTGATGGCAGAGTTCATCGGGCTCCTGATCGGTGTTCCCGTCGCGATCGCCTGTGCCGCGCGCGCCGGCGGTGCGTTCGACCGCTTCATGACCGGCAGCGCTTTCGCGATGCTGTCGATGCCGTCGTTCCTGACTGCGATCCTGCTGATCTATCTGTTCGCGGTCGAGCTGCGCTGGCTGCCGGCGACCGGCTATGTGCCGTTCACCGAGGCGCCGCTGGCCAATTTGCGCTTCTTCGTGCTGCCGGCGCTGACGTTGGCGCTGGCGGAATGGCCGGGCATCATGCGCGTGCTGCGCTCCGACATGATCGCGACGTTGCAGGAGGACTATATCGCGCTGGCGAAAGCAAAGGGTCTCAAGCCATCGCGTATCCTGTTCGTGCATGCGCTGAAGCCGTCGTCGCTGACCCTGGTGACGGTAACCGGCATCAATATCGGCCGCCTGCTCGGCGGCACGCTGATCGTGGAATCGATCTTCGCGCTGCCCGGCATCGGCCGGCTGCTGGTCGGGGCGATCTACACCCGCGACCTCGTCATTCTCCAGGGCGTCGTGCTGCTGGTCGCCTGCGGCTTCGTCATCGTGAACTTCATCGTCGACATGCTCTACGCCGTGCTCGACCCCAGGATCCGCCATGGCCACGCTTGAGCTGTCGATCCAGGACGAGGACGTGGCTGCGCCGGTCGGCCGCAAGCCCAAGCTCGGCCTGTTGTTCTGGATCGCAAGCGCCTGGGTTGCGATCATCCTTTCGCTTGCGATCCTGGCGCCGGTGCTGCCGCTGCAGAACCCGACCGACATGGACATGCTGGAACGGCGCGCCGCCTTCTCCAGCGAACATTGGCTCGGCACCGACGGGCTCGGCCGCGACGAGCTCGCCCGGCTGATCTTTGGCGCGCGGGTGTCGCTGACGGTCGGGCTGATCGCGCCCATGATCGGCCTCGTCATCGGCGGCGCGCTCGGCCTGCTGGCCGGCTACTTCCGCGGCCGGTTCGAGACGCTGGTGGTCGGCAGCATGGATGTGCTGCTCGCGTTTCCGCCGCTGATCTTCGCGCTCGCGGTGGTCGCCTATCTCGGGCAGTCGGTCCCCAACCTCACTGTCGTCCTCGGCGTGCTCGGCATTCCCGCCTTCATGCGCGTGGCGCGCGCGGCGACGCTGACGCTGGCGCGGCGAGAATTCGTGATCGCGGCCGAGGCGCTAGGGGCGAGCCATGCGCGCATCCTGCTGCGCGAGCTGCTGCCGAACGTCATCCTGCCGCTGCTCGCCTTCTTCCTGCTCGGCGTCGCCGTCACCATCGTGGTCGAGGGCGCGCTGTCCTTCCTCGGCCTCGGCGTGCCGCCGCCGATGCCGAGCTGGGGCAGCATGATCGGGGAGGGACGTGACAGTCTGGACGTCGCGCCGCGCCTCGCCTTCCTGCCGGCGGCGGCACTGTTCGCGACCGTGCTGGCGTTCAACCTCGTCGGCGACACATTGCGGGCCCTCACCGACCCACGTCAGGGGGCGCTGTGAGCGCGCCGCTCTTGGCCATCGAGGATGTCGCGGTCGAGCTGCCGACCCCGCGCGGAAATTTGCGTGCGGTCGATCACGTCGACCTTTTGCTGGAGGCCGGCCGCACGCTCGGGATCGTCGGCGAATCCGGCTGCGGCAAGACCATGCTCTCGCGCGCCGTGCTGCAGCTGCTGCCGAAGAAGGCGAAGCTGACGGGCCGAGTGATGTTCGACGGCGAGGATCTGGTGCGGCTCGAGCCTGAAAGCCTGCGGCGCCTGCGCGGACGCGACCTCGCGGTCGTGTTCCAGGACCCGATGACCTCGCTCAACCCGGTGCTCACCATCGGCACGCAGCTGATGGAGACGATCCAGGAGCACCTCGAGCTTGACGCTCCCGCCGCGAAGGCCCGCAGCATCGAGCTGCTCGCCGCCGTCGGCATTCCCGCCCCGGAGCAGCGGCTCACACAATATCCCCATCAATGCTCCGGCGGCATGCGCCAGCGCATCGCGATTGCGATCGCACTGTCCTGCGAGCCGAAGCTGTTGATCGCGGACGAGCCGACCACCGCGCTCGACGTCACCATCCAGGCTCAGATCCTCGATCTGCTCGCGCGCGAGCAGCGCCGCCGCCACATGGCGATGATCATCATCACCCACGATCTCGGCGTCGTCGCTGGCCGGGCCGACGAGGTCGCGGTGATGTATGCCGGCCGGGTGGTGGAGCGCGCGCCGACGCAAGCCTTGTTCAAGCGCATGCACATGCCCTACACCGAGGCGTTGCTGGCGGCGATCCCGAAGCTCGAGACCGCGCCGCATACGCCGCTGCCGGCGATCTCGGGCCGTCCACCCGATCCGACGCGGCCTCTGAAAGGCTGCTCCTTCGCGCCGCGCTGCAATTATGCCACGGCGCGCTGTCATGAGGCCAAGCCGGTCCTGACGAGTGCCGAGATGGCGGAACATCTCTATGCCTGCTTCCATCCGATCCGGATGGCGGAGGGGATCGAGGCATGATGCAGCTTGCCGCGCGCCCCGCGCCGCTTCTGAGCGTCGACAATCTCGTCGTCGAATATGGTCTGGGTAACAAGATTGTTCATGCCGTCTCCGGTGTCAGCCTCGAGGTCGCGCGCGGCGAGACGCTGGGACTGGTCGGCGAATCCGGCTGCGGCAAGTCGACGCTCGGCCGCGCGGTGCTGCAACTGCGCCGCGCTAAGTCCGGCCGCGTGATGTTCGACGGCGAGGACCTCACCGCCATGGAGGGCGAGGCGCTGCGCAGGATGCGCCGGCGCGTGCAGCTGATCTTCCAGGATCCGATTGCTTCCCTCAATCCGCGCCGGCGCATCGGCGACATCGTCGCCGAGCCGCTGATCATCGCCGGGATCAAGGATGCCGCCGAGCGCAAACGGCGCGTTCACGAGGTGCTCTCCGCGGTCGGGCTCGACCCCGATCTCGTGGCGAACCGCCTGCCGCACGAATTCTCCGGCGGCCAGTGCCAGCGCATCTGCATCGCGCGCTCGCTGGTGCTCAAACCCGAATTCATCGTCTGCGACGAGCCGGTGTCGGCCCTCGACGTCTCCATTCGCGCGCAGATCCTCAACCTTCTGGAGGAGATGAAGGCGCGCTTCGGTCTGACGCTGCTGTTCATCGCGCACGACCTCGCCGTGGTCAAAGCAGTCAGCGATCGCGTCGCGGTGATGTATCTCGGCCGGCTCTGCGAGGTCGCTCCCTCCCAGCAATTGTTCGCGCGGCCTGCGCATCCCTACACCGCGCTGCTGTTGCAGGCGATCCCGGTGCCGGATCCGGACGTGCGTCCCGTCGAAAGTGTGGCGGCCGGCGAGCCGCCATCGCCGATTGCGCCGCCATCCGGCTGCCGCTTCCGCACCCGCTGCCCGCGCGCAGATCAGCGTTGCAGCGCGGAGATACCGGAGTTGCGCCAGATCGCACCCGGCCAGTTCGCGGCTTGCCACCATCCGCTGGCCTGAACTAAGACCGGTTTGTCTGGTCGCGCCGACCATGGCATGGTGGCGCGACAACAAGAAGCATGCGGGAGGACGCCGATGAAGAGTTTCAAGGTTGCCGATTTCAAGGCACCGCTGTTGGAGGTCGACGAGGCGACGCCGCAGCCCTCGGGCACACAGGTGCTGATCAAGGTGAAGGCCGCCGGCGTCTGCCACAGCGACCTCCACATCTGGGAAGGCGGCTATGATCTCGGCCATGGCCGCAAGCCGCTCTCGCTGAAGGACCGCGGCATCAATCTGCCGCTGACCATGGGCCACGAGACGGTCGGCGAAGTCCTCGCCTTCGGACCCGACGTGAAGCCGACCGATCAGGGCGACCTGAAGGTCGGCGATGTCGGGCTGGTCTATCCCTGGATCGGCTGCGGCAAATGTGCCACGTGCCTCGCCGGTGACGAGAACATGTGCCTGACGCCGCGCTCGCTCGGGGTCTATTGCGACGGCGGCTATTCCGATCACATGCTGGTGCCGCATCCGCGCTACCTGCTCAATCTGAAAGGCCTCGATCCTGCGACGACCGCGCCCTATGCCTGCTCGGGCGTCACCACCTACAGTGCGCTGAAGAAGGTCGAGCAGCATTTCGACACGCCGATCGTGATGTTCGGCGCCGGCGGCCTCGGGCTGATGGCGCTGTCGCTGCTCAAGGCGATGGGCGGCAAGGGCGCGATCATGGTCGATATCGACGCGAGGAAGCGCGAGGCGGCAGAGAAGGCCGGTGCGCTCGCGACCGTCGATCCCAAGGCGCCGGACGCGCTGGAGCAACTTGCCAAGAAGGCGGGTGGCCCGATCCGCGCCGTGATCGATCTCGTCGGCAATGCCGCCACGACGCAGCTCGGCTTCGACTGCCTGACCAAAGGCGGCAAGCTCGTCATCGTCGGCCTGTTCGGCGGCGGCGCGACCTGGGCGCTGCCGCTGATTCCGATCAAGGCGGTGACGATCCAGGGCAGCTATGTCGGCAATTTGCGCGAGACGCAGGAGCTGCTCGACCTGGTGCGGTCGAAGAAGGTGCCGCCGATCCCGGTGACGCAACAACCGCTCGCCAAGGCCAACGACGCCCTGCTGCAATTGCAGCAGGGCGCGGTGGTCGGGCGTACGGTGCTGACGCCGTAACGAACGCCCTCTCCCTCGTCATTGCGAGGAGCGAAGCGACGAAGCAATCCAGAATGTCTCCGTGGATGCAGTTCTGGATTGCTTCGCTTCGCTCGCAATGACGACCTGGTTGACACCTTCCTTGAGGCCTTAAATGTCCGCAAACAACGCCTTCCACATTGCCGTGCTCGCCGGTGACGGCATCGGCCCTGAAGTCATGGCGCCGGCGCTGGAGGTGCTGCGCAAGGTCGGCGAGAAGTCCGGCCTCGGCTTCCGCTTCACGGAGGCGCCGGCCGGCGCCAACCATTATCTCGCGACCGGCAAGTCGATGCCGGACAGCACCATCAAGCTATGCGAGGAGGCGGACGCGATCCTGCTCGGGGCCTGCGGCCTGCCGTCGGTGCGCTACCCCGACAACACCGAGATCGCGCCGCAGATCGAGCTGCGCTTCATCTTCGATCTCTATGCCGGCGTGCGTCCGGCGCGCCTCATTCCGGGCGTGCCGAGCCCGATCGTCGGCGCGGACCAGCGCGGCATCGATCTCGTCGTGATCCGGGAGTCCACCGAGGGCCTGTTCGCCTCGATGGGGAAGGGCATCGTCACCCATGAGGACGCGCGCGAGACCCTAGTGATCACGCGCAAAACCTCCGAGCGTCTGTTCGAGTTCTCGTTTCGCCTCGCCGAGCGGCGCAAGGCGCGCGGCAAGCCGGGGTCGCTTGCCTGTGTCGACAAGGCAAATGTGTTCAAGGCGTTCGCCTTCTTCCGCCGGATCTTTGACGAGGCCGCTAAACGTCATCCGGACGTGAAGACGGATCATCTCTATGTCGATGCCTGTTCGGCGATGCTGGTCAAGCGTCCCTGGGATTTCGACGTGATGGTGATGGAGAACATGTTCGGCGACATCGTCTCCGACATCACCGCGAGCCTGATCGGCGGCCTCGGCATGGCGCCGTCCGCCGACATCGGCGACAAATACGCGGTGTTCCAGCCGTGCCACGGCACGGCGCCTGACATCATGGGGCAGGGCAAGGCCAACCCCACCGGCATGATCCTGTCCGCCGCGATGATGCTGGATTGGCTCGCCGACAAGCACGGCGTAGAAATTGCGGCCGAGGCGGGTGAGCAAATCGAGCGCGCGATGGACCAGGTCTATGCCGGCGGCATCAAGCCGATGGAGTTCGGCGGCAGCAACGGCACCGCCGACATCACGAAGGCGGTGCTGGGAGCGCTGTAGGGGCTGTGCTCCTCGCCTCTCTCCTCGACGAAATTACTTTCCCCTAAACTGCGGCTTGCGCTTTTCCATGAAGGCCTGCCGGCCCTCGCGGAAATCCGCGCTGTCCATGCAGGCATTGCCGATGACCTTGATCGCCTCCATGTCGCGCCGGCCCTCGTCCCTCATGACCTGAGCAATAGTGATCTTGGCCGCCTTGATCGCGAGCGGGGCGTTCTGCGCGATCGTCTCGGCCATCGCCATGGTCTCGCCCCAGAGCTCGCCTTGCGGAAACACACGCTCGACGAGGCCGATGCGAAGCGCCTCGGCGGAATCGATGCGCATGCCCGTGTACATCAGAAGCCGCGCCCAGGACGGCCCGATCAGCGACACCAGATGCCGCAGGCCGTCATAGCCATAGGCGATGCCGAGCTTGGCGGCGGGAATGCCGAACTGGCTGTCCTGCGAGGCGAGGCGGATGTCGGCGAGCATCGCGACCTGCATGCCGCCGCCGAGGCAATAGCCGTCGATGCAGGCGATGGTCGGCTTGGGATAATCGGCGAGCAGCGCGCGCTGGGCGGCGCTGCGCTTGGCGTATTGCTCGGACGCCGCCGCATTGTGCCTCACCTTCTCGAACTGGCTGATGTCGGCACCCGAGACGAACGCCTTGCCGCCGGCGCCGCGCAGGATCACGACGCGCACCGTGTCGTCGTCGCGCAAGGCCGTCAGCGCCTCGCCGAATCCCTCCCACATCTCCAGCGACATCGCGTTGCGCTTGTCGGGATTGTTGAAGGTGATCACGCCGACGCCATCGGCCGTGTGCGTCAGAATCTTGCCGTCGGCGTAAGGTGTTCCGGTCGTGCTGATAACGTCTGGCATCGCGCGCTCGCTGCTCGGTGGCGAGGCGCAATGTGCGGCGCAGGCGCCGCCGCGGTCAACCGGCGCGGGAGAGCAGAGGCTGCATCCGCCTGTGCTGCGATTGCATGGCGCGCGGCCGGAAACTTCGAAGGAAGACCGGCAAGAAAAAGGGGCGGCCAGGCCGCCCCGAGACAGGCCGCGCGCAGTTGCGCGCAGACATCTTTCGGCCGATCTCGTGCAATCCGGCCGCGCCCCCGTGACGCGGCGGATTGAACGTCGGCCGTGAAGGCCGGGCCGTCGACCGGCCTCAGCTCTCGTTCGCCGCGATCGATTCCATCAGCGAGACGAGCTGACGCTGCACCGTCTGGTCCTTGATCTTGCTGTAGGCGCGCAGCAGGCGGAGGCTGAAGGCCGAGTCGAGGAAGAGCAGGCTCTCGACTTCGCGGGCCTTGTTGTCGCCGTCGTAGAAGAAGGTCACGGGCACATCGAGGGCGGAGGCGATCTGCTGAAGCCGAGCCGCGCCGACGCGATTGACGCCCTTCTCGTATTTCTGCACCTGCTGGAAGCTGACGCCGAGCTTCTCGCCGAGCTCGGCCTGCGAGATCTTCATCTCGACGCGCCGCAGACGGATCCGCTTGCCAAGCTCGATGTCCGGCTTGCCCGCGCTGCGCTGCTTCATTCTTTTCGCCGCTGCTTTCATCTCTGTTTTCACCTTTGTTCTTCGGTTGAAAATCCCCCGAAGAGCTGGGTCAGGGGTTCGCCCATATACGAGTCCTTGAATTCATGCGGGTGCACGAACTCTTCCTTAAACCACGGGAAGCGGGCCGGATTGAAAGCCTCGATCAGCCAGTCAATCATGTGCCGCACGCGGGGGATACGGCCGCTACCGGGGTGGTAGGACAACCAGATATCCAGCGGCCGGTTCAGCTCGACCTCCAGTGGAATTAGTTTCCCGCCGAGCGCAATGGCGTAGCTCGGGAAGACGCCGATGCCGGCGCCGTTCGCGACCGCCCAATAATTGGCGCTCGAGACGTTCGTCTTCATGACCAGAAGGTCACGTTCGGACACGCCCGGGAAGAAGCTCTCGAAGGATTCCTTGGCGGCGAGCTGGTCGGCGAATTGCAGCACCAGACGATGCTTGATCAATTCCGCCGCCGAGCGCGGCGCGCCATGCTTTGCGATGTATTTCTCGGAGGCCCAGAACATCAGATGCATGCGGCCGAGCCGCACCAGCTTGATGTCCAGCGCCGAGGGACGGGACAGATGAATGGCGACGTCGGCCTCGTGGCGCGAGACGTCGGCCGAGCGCATCGCGCAATGCAGGTCCACCAGGATTTTCGGATAGGCCTGCTGGAATTCGACCAAGCGGGGGGCAAGCCAGAATGTGCCGAGCCCTTCGGTGACGGCCACGCGGACCTCGCCCGACAGCGCGTTGGCCATCGAATCGCTGGCGCGCAGCACGTCGAAGGTGGCCGCCTCCATGCGTTCGACAGCGGAGACTACCAAGGCGCCCTCATCGGTCAGATGGGTGCCGTGGACGTCGCGCGTGAATAACGTGGTGCCGGTCTGGCGTTCGAAATCGTCGATCCGACGCCGCACGGCGTTGATCGACAGAGACAGGCGCTCGGCCGCCGAGCGAAAGCTTCCGCATCGGACGACTTCCAAGAATATGCGGGCGGCGTCCCAATCGGAGAGGCCGCTGATATTTGTCTTTGGGCGTTCCGCCAGAGGAACGCCCCTTTCCGCCAAGGAGTGCATACAATTCCCTTTGGAACGCTAAACTGGCAGAATCTGGCGCAAACCACAACCACGACGGGTTGGGGAACGACGAGTTTTGAACGTCATCCTTACTACCTTAGGGCGGTATTTGGATGCTCCCATGGGCTGGGAATTCGGGCGAGGCTAATCGGCTCGAGTGAGGGGTATGACGTGAGTTCCGTTGCGAGCCGCGAGATGGCTGCGGGAGTGCCGGCGCTGACTGCAATGAACGGTCTTGCGCAGGAGTCGGTGCTCTTCGCCGTTGCTGGATCAATCGCACCGCGTCAGGCGTTCGCTCCCGGAGCATTGCTGCGATCGCCAAAGGCGTCGCATGGCGATGCGAGCGGGAACCTGGTTCCGCAGCAGAAACACACTGAAATCACGTTCGAAGGCGCAGTCGCCTCGTGCTATCTATCGTCTTCCATGGGGGCCGAAGGGGGCGTGACAGATACGTCTCGCAGGCCGAATTAACGGAAAGAACGCCGGTGTCGCATTCAGACGAACAGTTGCAGTCGGTGCTGGAAACGCTCGAGGAGTGCCGCAGGGTTCTCAATGCCTGCAACAGCCGCGAGTCGGCCGAGATGCTGTCCATCGTCATCCTCGACGTCAGGATGAAACTGAAAGGAATCGACAGTGCCGATCTCAAGGCGCTGTGCGACGAAATGCTGCGGAGCGCTGCCAGCGAGCCGCCGGCCCCTTCCAAGCAGACGCAGGACCAGCCCCGGCGTCCGCTGCTCCGCGTGGTGAAGTAGCCGCGCCGCCCAATCTCGCTTTCCGGCGAGGTTTGTGCGCGTCCCGATGCCGCATCTGTGATCACGGAGGGCATCGGGCGGAGCCCTGGATTTGTGCGCCTCTGTTGCGCATTCTCCGGCATGGGCTACACCAGAGCCGGTTCGGCTCCGGGCCGGGCGCGTTCCCTACGCGCCTTGACGGGGCCTGAGATGGCTCCGATTGCATCATGCAAAATGTTTCGATTCCGGCCGCACTGATTGCCGGCCTCGTCAGCTTCCTCTCGCCTTGCGTCCTGCCTCTAGTTCCGCCCTATCTGGTCTACCTCACGGGTGCCACGATCGAGCATGTCGAGAGCGACGAGCCGGTCGCGGCCTCCAAGCGCGCGATCATGATGTCGGCGCTCCTGTTCGTGCTCGGCTTCTCCACCATCTTCGTGGCGCTCGGCGCCAGCGCTTCGCTGATCGGCGGGCTGATCCGTGCCTGGTCGGCGGAGCTGTCGATCCTCGCTGGCATCGTCATCATCATCATGGGCCTGCACTTCCTCGGCCTGACGCGGATCGGCTTTCTGATGCGGGAAGGACGCCTGCCGATCTCCAAACCGGTCGGCCTGTGGGGCGCCTATATCATGGGCCTCGCATTTGCGTTCGGCTGGACGCCTTGCATCGGCCCGATCCTCGCCGCGATCCTCTCGGTCGCCGCGGCGGAAGCCACGGTGACGAGGGGCGCCGGCCTGCTCGCGGTCTATTCCGCGGGCCTCGGAATCCCATTCCTGATCGCCGCGCTGATGATCGAACAGTTCTCCGCGCTGTTCGCGCGCATGAAGGGCCAACTCGTCAACGTCGAGCGCGCCATGGGCGTCCTGATGGTGCTCACCGGCATCGGCTTTCTCACCGGCGCGGTCTCGAATGTGAGCATCTGGCTGTTGGAGACGTTTCCGGTGCTGCAGACGATCGGTTAGGGCGCGCGGGGACCGGGTTCTCACGGACGAAAAAGTAGAGGAACCGTTGAAATCGGTCAGGCATGCTGCCACGGAACGACGATTCCAAACCTTTCCGGTCCCGAGGCGTTGCATCGTGGGACAACTCGCATGGTGGAGATCACGTGACCAGGACACTGCGCTTAGAACCCCTGTCGGACAACGCGGCGTTGGTTGCCTGGCAATTTTTGGGGCAGCCGTTGCAGGAGTGGCCGAGCTGGGTTCAGTCGAATTGCTCGCTGCAGAAGGATGCCGACGGAAAATTCGAGCTTCGGCACGAGCGGCGCAGCGGCACACAGATCGTCTATCTCGGCGAGTGGCTGGTGAGAGATCTCGATGGCGGCGTGGACTTCTACACGGACGCTGAGATCTGGTCGCGGTTCGCTGCCAAGCGCTGACGCGCTGAGAGATTCAGCCGACGCGTCGATCGGCCTTAGTCTTTCCTGCTCGAGCTTCGGACGATCAAAAGCCTGTGTGGCTGGTGGGGCAAAAGGCCTCGCGGTAGGACACATCCACAGAATGCAATCTGTGGTAATATTCCTTCGTACTGCACCCTGAGGGGCAATTCTTCTGAACGTATACTGAAACGAGAATTTCAGACAATCGACATCTTCGGCGCCCCTCTCCCTTACAGCATATTGAGCAGGAGCAAGCGATGGGAACCGACGTGAATGTTCATCCCGGTCATGGCAAGGCCGGACGTCAACCGACGCGACAATTTCTGGATACGCTTTCCGGACACGACGATCCGGGCATGTTTGGCCGGATGTTTCCGACCCTGGAGCCGCTGGCTGTCGACGACGGTCCGCTGCGCGAGCTCGCCGACGCGATGAAGGATCCCGCCCCCGGCGACGCCGCGGGAAACAACCTCAACGTCCCGGCGGGTTTCACCTATCTCGGCCAATTCGTCGATCATGACATCACGCTCGATCTGACCTCCTTCGGCGAGAAGGAAGCCGATCCGATGGCGGTCACGAATTTTCGCACGCCCGCACTCGATCTCGACAGCATCTATGGTCTCGGTCCCGACGGGAGCCGTCATCTGTACGCGCGCAATTCGGCGGGCGACAACGGCAAGACTCCGGGTCCCAAGCTCCTGATCGGCAAGACCGTCAACGTCGACACCATCACCGGAGATCATCGCAACGACCTCCCGCGCAATCCCGAGGGGTTCGCCCTGATCGGCGATCATCGTAACGACGAGAACCTGGTCGTCGCGCAAACTCACCTTGCGATGCTGAAGTTTCACAACAAGGTCTGCGATCAGCTCGCGGCGTCAGGCAAGCCGGCGGGCGAGATCTTCGAGGAGGCGCGCCGGATCGTGACCTGGCACTATCAATGGATGGTCCTGCACGATTTCGTGGAGCGGATCACCGAGAAGGGTATCGTTGCGAAGATCCTCGAGCAGGGTCGGCGCTTCTACCGCTTCAAGAAGATCCCCTACATGCCCGTCGAGTTTTCGGGGGCGGTCTATCGTCTCGGCCACAGCATGGTGCGCCAGGCCTATAGCCACAACCGGATCTTCACGTTCGGCCCCGGCGGTATTCCTGCAACTCTCGATTTGCTGTTCAGGTTCACCGGGCTTTCGGGAGGAATCATCGGAGACCTCGCACCCAATCCGATTCAGCCGCCGCTCCCGCTTCCGTTGCTTTCGAGCAACTGGATCATCGACTGGCGGCGCTACTTTCAGGTGCTGCCGAACAACCCTGCGGGCGTGACGCTCAATCCCTCGCGCAAGATCGACCCCTTCATCGTGCCGCAACTCCATACCCTGCCTGGCGACGGCGGCAGCCTGCCGTTCCGCAACCTCAAGCGCGGCGTGTTGCTGGGATTGCCGTCCGGGCAGGACGTCGCCAAGGCCATGAAGATCAAGAATCCGCTGACGCCGGAAGAAATCTCGAAGGGGAGCGACGGCGCCGTGGCGAAAAAGCATGGCCTGCACCAAAACACCCCGCTCTGGTACTACATCCTCAAGGAGGCGGAGCAGCGGGGCAGCGGCGAAAGGCTCGGCCCGGTCGGCGCGACCCTGCTTGCCGAGGTCTTCGTCGGCCTCGTCCATGGCGACCACCAGTCGTATCTCTGGCTCAAGGGCAAGAGCTGGAAGCCGACGCTGCCGTCGCAAGTGCCGGGCGAATTCACGATGGCCGACCTGCTGCGTTTCGTCGGGGATATCAGCCCGATCGACGGCATCTCGACGGTCTAGACCAGACGCCCGCCAGCGTTGCAGACGATGGGCCGGACCGGCGTGCATGGCGCGCCGGTCTGGACGTTTGCAACAATGCTCAGGGCTTGAACACGTAGCCCGGCGTGATCGCCGCCGTCTCCGGGATCGGCGGCAGGTCGGCGAACAGCTCAGGACGGTCTTTCATGACCTTGAGAATGTGCTTCGGCTCAATATGCGCATTGACATCGAAGGTCGATTTGAGGATGCCGAGCCGGGTGAGCCGGTCCTGGGCGCTCCACAGCGCGCGGTAGTTGTTCGCCGACAGCCGGCGGTCCGCCTGCTGGATGTTGAACTGCATCGCGGCCTCCGCGACCTCCTGCTTCAGGCCTGGAATCCAGCGCGTCGCGACTTGTGCCGCCAGCTTCGGGTTCTTGCGCATCCATTGGTCGGCCTCGGAGACGGCGGCGAGGAATTTCTCGATGGTCTCGCCGTTGGCCTGCACCCATGGGCGCAGCGCGACGTTGAAGCCGATATAGGAGATCACGTCGCCGCCCCGAATGATCTCGACGGCGCCCGGCACGTCCTTGCCCGCGACGATCGGCCAGGGGTCCCAGCCCGAGAACGCGTCGATGCCCTTGGCGAGCAGGGCGACGGTCATGTCCGGGGGCGGGGTGTTGACCAATGTTACGTCGTCGGGTTTCAGTCCGGCCTTCTCCAGCGTCGCCAGGATGTAGAGATGGTTGATCGTGCCGAACGACGCCGCGATCTTCTTGCCCTTCAACGTCGAAAGGTCGCCCTTGACGATGCCCGAGCCTTCGCGCGCGATGATCGCCATCGTGGCATCGGAGCCGGCCTTGGTGGCGTTGCCGCTGTAATTGCCCAGCGCGACGAGGTCCATGCCGCGCAGCACCGCGCCGATCATGGGTACGCCGACCTGCACGATCTCGCTCTCGCCGGCCTGCAACGCGTTCAGCGCGTCGACGCCGGTGGCGTAGGGGCGTGCGATCGTGACGTCGAGCCCGTACTTCTCGAAGAAGCCGCGCTCGAGCGCGATGGGCAGGCCAATCTGGTCGATGCCAGTGACCATGCCGGCCTTGAGTTTCGTCAGGGTTTGGGCGCTTGCCGGCACCATGCCGGCCAGAAGCGCCAATCCAAGCAGCAAGAGTCGTTTCATAGTCTCAGCCTCCCTCTTTTATCGGCCCCACCGCCGTCACCCAATAGGGCCGGGCCACGGCATTGAGGTCCGTTCTTTTGACACCGCGCAGCTCGATCGAATGCTCGTCCGTGCCCGAGACGCGTCCGTATTGCTGGAAGGCGAGCACGTGGAAACGCTCCGGCGTGAACGGCAGCTCGATCTGCACGTTCACCTTGTCCGATGTGCCCGCGAGCTGCGGCGAGATCTTTCCAGGCGCTGCCACCGTCAGCCAGACCTGAAACAGTGCCCATGCGGCCACCGCGCCGAGAACGACACGGCTCTTGGGCGAGCGAAGAACGTCGGCGGCGATGCTCATGCTGCGCGCACCATCTGCAGCACGCGCGCCGAAAGCTGCTTGAACTGGTCGTCCCGGACGAGATCGTCCCAGATGCGGGGACGCGGAAGGTCGATCGCGACCTGATCGAGCACGCGTCCCTTCGACAGCACGACGACGCGGTTGGCGAGAAACACCGCTTCCGACACGTCATGGGTGATGAAGATCACCGTCGGCTTGCGCTCCTGCCAGATGCGGGTCAGTTCCTCCTGGAGCGTCATGCGCGTTTGCGCGTCGACGCTGGCGAACGGCTCGTCCATCAAGAGGACGTCGGGGTTGTTGGCGAGTGCGCGCACCACGCCGACGCGCTGTTGCATGCCCCCGGAAAGCTCGTTGGGATAACGGTGCGCCGCATGCGAGAGCCCGGCAAGCGCGAGATATTCATGCGCGATGCGGTCGCGCTCGGCCTTCGGCACGCCGCGCATCTTCGGCCCGAAGCCGACATTGTCGAGCACGGTCTTCCAGGGAAACAGCGCGAACGACTGGAACACGACGCCGCGCTCGGGGCCGGGCCCGTGCACCGGCTTGCCGTCGAGCAGGATGTCCCCCTTCGAATAGGGAATGAAGCCGGCGATCATGTTCAGGATCGTCGTCTTGCCGCAGCCGGAGGGGCCGACCACCGAGATGAACTCGCCGGGCTCGACGTCGAGTGAGACGTCGTGAACGGCGGTGACATGCGCGCCTGCATAAGGGTCGAAATAGGTCTTGCCGAGATTGCGCAGCGAGAGCGTCTTCATGATGTCACCAATCCCCAACGCTGGCCGGTCGCACGCTCGAGCGGGGCGAGAATCCAGGCGTCCACGATGTACCAGAGCAGTCCGAGAATGATCATGCCGAGGATGATCTCGACGGTCGAGCCGGCGCGGCGCGCATCGAACATCATGAAGCCGATCCCTGAGGTGCCGACGATCATCTCGACGGCAATCAGCGCGCGCCAGCCGTAGCCGAGTCCGTTGCGCAGGCCGGTGATGATGTTGGGCAGCGCGCCCGGCAGCGTCACCTCCCAGAGCACGCGCGCCCGCGAAGCCCCGAGGCTCAAGGCGGCGCGTGACAGATCGCGCGGTACCGATTCGACGCCGAGCACGGTGTTGAGCACGACGGGGAACAGCACGGTGTAGACGATGACGAAGGTCATCGTCGTCAGACCGAAGCCGAACCAGATCAGAAGGATCGGCAGCCAGGCGATGTCGCCGATGGCCTGGAAGAACAGCAGCACCGGCCAGCAGATGCGATGCGCCCAGCGGCTGGTGCCGATCAGGATGCCCAAGGGTATGCCGAGCGCCATGCCGACCGCGGCGCCGGTCGCGAGCCGGATCAGGCTGTCCTGGAGATAGTCGGGCAGGATACCCTTGTAGGTCAGCGTGAAGAATGCGCGGATGACGTCGGCCGGGCCGGGGAAGAACGCGCGTGGAAACAGCCCGGCCTCGCTGACCGCGGTCCACAGCGCCAGCACCGGGATGAAGGGAATGATCGCGGCGATGCCCGGCCAGCGCCGGGTCAGGCGGGCATAGCCGGCCCAGATTTGCAGCAGGACGTTCATGCGCGCCTCACCATGCCCCAGCGCTCGATGGTCGCGCGTTCCAGCGGGACCAGCAACAGACGGTCGATCAGAAGCCAGAGCACGCCGATCACGATCATGCCGAACACGATCACCTCGGTGCGGTAGAAATCGCGCGCGACGAACAGCATGTAGCCGAGCCCGACATTGGTCGCGATCATCTCCGCGGCGATCAGGCCGCGCCAGGCAAAGCCCAGGCCGGTGCGAATGCCCGTGACGATATTGGGCAGCGCGCCCGGCAGCAGCACTTCGGTCAGCAGCGCCCAGCGGCCGGCGCCGAGCGAGGCGGCAGCGTTGCGCAGCGTGTGCGGGATGGTCCTGACGCCGAGAAGCGTGTTGTAGGCGACGACGAAGAACACTGCGTTAAAGATCACGAAGACGATCGCGCCGAAACCGTAACCGAACCACAGTGTCGCGATCGGGATCCAGGCGATGCCGGCGAGCACCGAGAAGAACCGGAACAGCGGCGTGAGAAAGGCCGCGACTGTCGGGCTGACGCCCATGGCGATGCCGAGCGGCACCGCGGTGGCGATGCCGATCAGTGTCCCCAGGCCGACCCGCAAAAGACTGGCGCCGACATGCGCGAACAACGTGCCGTCCCGGATCGAGTCAAGCGCGGCGGTGCCGACCGCGCCGACCGAGGGAAACACGCGCGGATTGACGTTGAACAGCGGGATCACGGCGGCCCAGACCGCGACCAGCGCAAGCAGCGGCGCGATGAACATTGCAGCGCCGGCCAGCGAGTTGACGCTGCGCATCAGCCGCGACGATCGGCCTTTCAGACTGCCCGTCAGCTGCATTCGACCTCCCTGACGCTCAGCTATGCCTGTACCGGCATTTCCCACTGATCATTGCTGGTATCGTAGCCGCGTCTCGCCCAATCGCATATCTGTATCGGTTGCGACCCTCCTCGCGATCCGCGCGGAGCGGGGATCCGGGCCGAGCCCCTCATGTCACGGTGCATGGCGCTTTCTCTTGTTGAGGCTCGGCTTCCTGACGGCGCGCAGGGTCGATCCATCCGCCTTGCGAGCCGCCGCGGCGATGATGGTCTTTCGGTTCGACAGCTTCGATCGGGTGTAGCCCAGAAGCCGTTCCATCGCGGCGCGCGCCTTCTCCGGGTTGCCGCTCTCGATGGCCCGCGCCGCCATGACGTGATTCGGCAGATTGTCCTTGAACCAGCCGCCGGGGCCGCCGACGGCAACGGTGAAGACGGTGCCCAGAATGGTATCGATCGCCCCGCGAAAGCCCTGGAGGACCGGATTGTGGGTCGCGTCCAGGATCGCGAGATGGAAAGCCTTGTCGGCAGCGAGGGCGCTGGCCTGGTCCTTTGCAGTCTGCATCGCCGCCAGGGCCGTGTCGATCCGCCAGCGGTCGTTCCTTGTTGCACGCTCGGCCGCAAGCGCTGCGGCAGCGGGCTCGATGATCGAGCGCACCTCCTGGATTGCCAGCAGAAGGTCCCGATCCGGCTCGTCCTGGCCGACCAGCCAGCTCAGCACGTCGCGGTCGAGCAGGCTCCATTCGTGGCGCGGCAGCACGTGCGTGCCGTGGCGCGGCCGCACGCTGACCAGACCTTTGGCGGCGAGCGTCTTGATGGCTTCGCGCACCACGCCGCGCCCGACTCCGAAGCGGGCTTCGAGCTCAGGCTCCGGCGGCAGGGCTGTCCCGACCGGAATGAGATCCTGCGCGATCTCCCGGCCGAGCGTCGTCAGCACGGCGCGAATGCGGCCGGGCTTGATCGGCTTGTCGACGGGGCTCGGGCGCGCTCTTGCCACTCGTACGTTTCTCCCGTCCGGCCTGTCGCGGCTGGTTCGTTTGTATTTGGCTGCCACGCCCCGGCAGCTGCAATCATCGGATGTTTAACATCGGATGAATGGATGAGGGCAAGCGCAATTGTCGCAGCACACCCCGTGTTGCGCTGCGATATGCGCGTGGACCGCGGATCAAAGCGTCTCCTCCAGCGTGCAGGTCACAGTGCAGACGACGCCGCGCGGCAGGGGCAACCCCCGTGATCCGCTGCACCTCGGCATCGAGCACCATGCGCATGCTACGCACCGTTTCCAGCACACGGCGCGCAGCCTCGCTGCGATCCTGACGGTAGTTGCAATAGGCAAGGCCACCGCGAAAACGATCAGCGGCAGCGTCGTTCCGGCCCCCGTCCAGCGCGCTCCTGATCGCCGGAGACCTCGCGCCTCCGCCGCACACCGAAGTGGCGAGTTGCAGTGCAGCAGGCGTTTACGTGCAGTCCTGCGACGAAGGGGTAGCTCCAGCGCACGCAAAATGACTTCCGTCCCGCCGAGGTTTTTCATACGCTTGCGTCTCGCAAGCCGCATAACGGCTGCGCTCACGGCCCGGCGACAGGGCCGGAGCATCAAAGGGAGGGGAGACGATGAAGCGAAGGTCATTTCTCGCTGGGATCGGGGCAACCACTGCGGCAGCTGCCATCGGCATGCCGTCGATCCTGAGGGCGCAAGCCCCGATCACGCTGAACGGTGCCGTGCAGTTCAATGACGACCATGCCTTCAACCGGGCCCTGCTGCGGTTCGAGGAGCTGGTGAAGAAATATTACGGCAAGCCCGTCAACTTCACCCTGCACAGAAACTCCTCGCTCGGCCTCGAGAAGCAGTATTTCGAGTACATGTCGCAAGGTAAGGCGGTCGATTACGCCATCGTCTCGCCGGCGCATATGTCGACCTTCGCCAAGGCGGCCCCGTTCATCGATGCGCCCTTCGTGTTCAAGGGCATCGAGCACATGAACAAGGTGGTCGAAGCCAACATCCTGGCGCCGGTCGCCGACGAGGTCGCGGCCAAGGCCGAGGTGGTTCTGATCGGCTATGCCGGCGGTGGCATCCGCAACATCTTCGCCAACAAGCCGCTCAAGAACCTCGCCGATCTCAAAGGCCTCAAGGTGCGCGTGCAGGGCGCGCCGATCTGGTCGAAGACCTTCGCGGCCGTCGGCATGAGCCCCACCGTGATCGCCTATAACGAAGTCTACAACGCGATCCAAAACGGAGTGATATCAGCCGGCGAGAACGAAGCGGCCGGCGTCGAGGCGATGAAGTTCTATGAAGTGGCGCCGCATCTCAACTTGACTCAGCACGCCGTGTCGATCCGGCCGATCTGCTTCTCGGTGAAGACGCTGAAGACCCTGCCCAAGGATCTGCAGGACGCGATCATGAAGGCGGGCAAGGAGGCCGGCGATTACGGCCGTCAGCTCGAGTCGAGTGAAGAGGTCGTCAAGCTCGACGCGCTAGAGAAGGCCGGCAAGCTCAAGCGCGTTCCGTTCGAGGAGCGGGATGCCATGAAGAAGCTCGCCGACCCCGTGATGGCCACCTACGCCAAGGAGATCGGCGCGGAGGGCATCTTCGAGAAGATCAACGTCGTCTGAGGCCGCCCCGTCCGCCGACAGCATTTCGGGCAGGCCCCGCTTCCTGCCCGGACTCGGCGGATGAGCGCCGTACGGAGCCCCCATGTCCGAAATGCACGTCCTGTCCACGCCGTCGCTGTGGCGTCGCGTCACCGCAGCCTATGCGAAATTGCTGGAATTCCTGCTCGCTGCCTGCGTCGGCATCCTGGTCATCCCCGTCACGTTGCAAATCGTCTCACGTTACACGCCGTTCATTCCCTCCTACATCTGGACCGAGGAGATGGCACGGTTCCTGTTCGTCTGGACGATCATGATCGGGGCGATGGTCGGCATCCGGGAAGCGCAGCACTTCGAAGTCGACGTCTGGCCCGATCTGTCGCGGCGATCGGAGGCCGCTGTACGGATTCTCGCGCGCCTCGGCGTGCTGGCACTGGCCCTCGTGTTCTTGTGGGCCGGAATCGAATTCACGCGCTTCGCCTGGAACAGAACGTCGGAGCTGGCCGATCTGCCGCTCTGGCTGATCCACGTCGCCTGGCCGGTGGCCGGCGTGACCTGGATCGTGTTTGCGGGCGAACAGATCCTGGACGAAATGCGCATTCTGGTCGGGGCACAGAGATGAGCGGCACTGTACTTTCTGCCGGACAGGCCGCCATGGTGCTGTTCGGGGTCTTCATCGGGCTGCTGATCGTGCGCGTGCCGGTCGCCTTCGCGCTCGGCCTTGCCTGCGTGCCGATCCTTCTGATCGAGCCGCGCCTGTCGTTGATGACGCTCGCGCAGGAGACCTTCAACGCCTACAATTCGTTCATTCTGCTCGCGGTGCCGTTCTTCCTCTTGACGGCGAACCTGATGAGCATCGGTGGCATCACCGACCGCCTCGTGGCGCTGTCGCGCTCGATGGTCGGGCACTGGCCGGGATCGCTGGCGCAGATCAACGTGGTGCTGTCGGTGTTCTTTGCCGGCATCTCGGGCTCCTCGACCGCAGATGCCGCCAGTCAGTCCAAGATCTTCATCGATGCGCAGAACAAGGAGGGCTACGACCTTTCGTTCTCCATTGCCATCACCGCGGTGTCGGCGGTGCTTGCCGTCATCATCCCGCCGTCGATCCTGATGATCGTCTGGGGCGGGCTGATCTCGACCTCGATCGCGGCGATGTATCTGGCCGGCATCGTGCCGGGCCTTTTGATCGCGGGCGCGCAGATGGTGACGGTGCACATCTATGCCGTGCGCCGCGGCTACCCCACCTATCCGAAATCGACCTGGGTCGAGATGGGATCCGCTATCTGGCGATCGATCCCGGCGCTGATGACGCCGTTCATCATCGTCGGCGGCATTCTGCTCGGCTGGTTCACGGCGACCGAGTCCGCCTGCGTCGCCGTGCTTTATTCCGTGGTGCTCTCCGCGTTCTTCTACCGCGAGACGGGCTTGCGGGAATTGTACAAGGCGCTGCTCGACACCGGGCGCCTTGCCGGCGTGGCGCTGTTTTGCGTCGGCACCGCAAGTGCATTCGGGTGGCTGCTGGCCTACTACAAGATCCCGCAGGAGCTTTTGGCGAATGTCTCGACCTGGGGCATGGGCACGGTCACGGCGGGCTTCTTCATCGCCTTCTGCTTTCTGGTTGTGGGCTGCTTCCTCGACGCGATCCCGGCGATCGTCATTGTCGGCACCGTGCTGGAGCCGCTCGCCAGGTCGGTCGATCTCCATCCAGTCCAGTTCGCGATCATCTCCATCGTGTCGCTGGCCTTCGGACTGGTGACGCCACCCTACGGCCTCTGTCTAATGATCGCCTGTTCGATCGCGGGCGTGCGGCTGCGCTATGCCCTGAAGGACACGGTGATCATGCTGATCCCGATGCTGCTCGTGCTGGCGGCGGTGATCATTTGGCCCAGCGTGTCGTTGTTCCTGCCGCGCCTGCTTGTGCCGGAAATGCTGAAATGAGCGTTTGATCGTGCGATCCCGCGGTCGTGGACCGCGGGACCGTTCCGGTGGGCTACAGATTGCTTTCAGTGATCGCGGCGTAGACCATGCTGCGCAGCTCGCGGCGGATCGGATAGGCGCTCGACGGCAGCACCTGGGTCATGAAGATCGCGATCAGGTCCTCTGCCGGATCGATCCAGAACGAGGTCGTGGCGGCGCCGCCCCAATTGTATTCGCCGGGGCTGCCGGCGATCAACGTTTCGGCCGGGCGCATGGTGACGGCGAAGCCGAGACCGAAGCCGATGCCGTTATAGGTCGCTTCCGAGAACAGCGAGCGCGAGACTTCCGGCAGCGCACGGCCGCCCGGAATGTGGTTGGTCGTCATCAGGGCCAGCGTCTTCGGGCCGATCAGCCTGACGCCGCCGAGCTCGCCGCCATTGAGCAGCGTGCGGCAGAAGGTGAGATAGTCGGCGACCGTCGAGCACAGGCCTCCGCCGCCGGAGATGAACGAGGGGGGCGACAGGAACGAGCTCGTTGCCGGGTCGTCCTGCAGCGTCAGGCCTTCGCGTCGCTGGCCGGCATGGAAGGTCATGCCGCCGCCGGGATCGGCGGAATAGCAGGCTGCGAAGCGATGTGCCTTCGAGGCCGGCACGTGGAAGTCGGTGTCGATCATGCCGAGGGGATCGAGGATGCGCTGTTTCAAGAACTGCTCGAACGGCACGCCGGAGATCTTGCCGACGAGATAGCCGATCACGTCGGTCGCAACGGAGTAATTCCAGGACTCGCCCGGCGAAAACTCCAGCGGGATCTTGGCCAGGCCTTCGATCATGGTTTGGAGTGTGCCTGACTTCTCGACCTCGCCGATCTTTTCAGTTCGATAGGCGGCATCGACGTTGGAGCGTTGCTGGAAGCCATAGGTGAGCCCAGACGTGTGGCGCAAGAGGTCGACGATCAGCATCGGCCGGGACGGCGGCCGGGTCAGGAACGCCGGGTAGGTGCCGGCGACGAACACGCCGAGGTCCTTCCACTCCGGAATGTATTTGGCGACGGGCTCGTCGATGGCGACGAGGCCTTCCTCGACCAGCATCATGAAGGCGACGCTGGTGAGCGGCTTGGTCATGGAATAGATGCGATAGATCGTATCGTCCTTCACCGGCACCTTGCGCTCGACATCGGCAAAGCCCTGCACTGAGCTGTGTGCGACCTTGCCGCGGCGGTAGACCAGAAGATGCGTGCCCGGAAAACGGCCGGCATCGATGTACCGGCGCTTGAGATGTGCATCGACGCGGTCGAGCGCGGCCTTGGACATGCCGACGGATTCGGGCGAGGCGGGGGTGGGGGCGAGCATCGGTTCCTCCGGGCGTTTTGTCGTTGATACCGAAATGGCGGCCGCATTCCAAGTCGGTTGCGCTTAACGGGGCCGGGCCGGCTGGTGTAGACTCGGCCTCGGAACGCAGGGAGCCCGCCGGGGCCAACGAGAAGAACGCGAGGGCAAACGCACCATGACTCAGTTCACCGAGACCGAACTCACCGAAGCCGTCGTCAGGAGCTTCGACCAAACGCCCGATACGCGCGCGAAATTCCTGCTGCAGGAATTGGTGAGGTCGCTGCACGATTACGTGAGCAAGACCGGTCTCACCTTCGCGGAATGGGAATATGCCATCGATTTCCTGACCCGGACCGGGCAGAAATGCACCGACACCCGCCAGGAATTCATCCTCTTGTCCGACGTGCTCGGCGTCTCCATGCTGGTCGACGCCGTCAATCACAGGGATCGCGACGGTGCCACTGAGACCACGGTGCTCGGCCCGTTCTACGTCGGCGAGCACAAGGTGACTGCGCACGGCACCGACATCTCGCCGAACAACCAGACCGGCGAGCGGATGTTCGTGCAGAGCCGCGTCACCGATCTCGAGGGCAAGCCGCTCGCCGGCGTTCCCGTCGACGTCTGGCACGCCGATGACGACGGCTTCTACGATTCCCAGAAGCCGAACTACGATGAGGTCGGCGCCTCGGCGCGGGCGCGCTTCATCACCGATGACGATGGCCGCTTCTTCTTCCGCACCATCCTGCCGTGTAGCTATCCGATCCCGACCGATGGTCCGGTCGGCGAGATGATCGTTCAGACCGGCCGCCACCCGATGCGCCCGGCACATGTGCACTTCCTGGTCAACGCCAAGGGCTATGAGCCGCTGATCACGCACGTCTTCATGGACGGTGACAAATATCTCGATTCCGACGTGGTGTTCGGCGTGAAGGACGACCTCGTCGCCAAGGTCGAGCCGCGCAATGATCCCGCAATGCCCGACGGCACCAAGGCGAACGGGCAGTGGCATTTGATGACTTACGAATTCCACCTCAAGCCGGGCGGCGGCATGGCGCCGAAGCCGCTCGGGGTGAAGGCGACCGAGCCGGCGTGAGGATGCGAAATCTCAGTCATCCCCCGATATAGGCCGCCAACTCGTCGGGCGTACCCTTTGGAAAGGCGTCTTTCAGATAATCGAGGAAAGCGGAGACGCGCGCACTGAGCAATCGCCGCGAGGGATAGAGCGTCCATAGGGCGATGTCGGCTCCCTCGACGTCGCCCCAGCGTACGAGCGTGCCGGCGGCAAGATCGTGGCTGACGAGCGACAGCGGCAGCCTTGCGGCGCCGATACCGGCTCTCACGGCATCGCGAACCATCATCAGGGATGACAGTCGAAGCACAGGATCGATCGCGATGCGCGATGGGCCGCTTGGCCGTCTGATGTCCCAAACCGCAGCTTTGTCATCGCCGCGCACGATGGCCGGAACGGCGAGGTTTCCTCTCGGGTGCTTCAGAGCGGGGCTGGCGACGACCAGCATTCGGTCGCGCAAGAAGATGCGGCCGACCAGGCTTTCATCCGGATCGGGATTGACCCGGATCACGAGATCAAAGCCTTCCTCGATCATGTCGACGTAACGGTCATCGGTCGTAACTTCGAGCCGGACTTGCGGATGCCGAACGGCGAAGCCGGCCGCGAGACGGCCCATCGCGGTTTGCGAGAAGAGCAGGGGTGCGCTGATCCGCAACCTGCCCTTTGGCTTGTCCCCACCCGAGGCGATCGCGGCCGCGGTCTCGTCGAGCTCGGTGAGGAGTGCGCCCGTCCGCTCATAGAGCGTGCGCCCTTCCTGGGTGAGCTTGAGCGTGCGCCCGCCGCGCTCGAACAGACGCAGATCAAGACTGCTCTCCAGTTCAGACACACGTCGAGACAAGGTCGCTTTCGGACGTCCCGCTGCCCGCGCGGCCTTTCCGAACCCTCCGTGACGGGCGACGAGATTGAAATCGGCAAGCGCAAGCAAATCCATCTGTTCCACCAATGAGACGGTCTGTCCAAATATAACGTCTATCGGCTCGCATGTGGATCATTAGTTTCCGGGTGTCTTCCAAAACCCAACCGGAGTGATCCCATGACCATCCTCGTTACCGGCGCCACCGGCACCATCGGCCGCAACGTCGTTGAGCAACTCGTCAAGCGCGGCGCCGATGTGCGCGCACTCGTCCGAAATCCCGAGAAGGCCAACCTTCCGGCAGGTGTCGCGGTCGCCCAAGCCGACTTGCTGGACGTCGATTCCGTGCGCGCTGCGTTTTCGGGCGTCTCGACGCTGTTCCTGCTCAACGCCGTGGTGCCCGACGAATTCACTCAGGCGCTGACTGCGCTCAACCTTGCCCGCGAAGCCGGCATCGAGCGGTTCGTCTATCTGTCGGTCATTCACAGCGACCTCTACGTGAATGTGCCGCACTTCGCCGGCAAGTTCGGGGTCGAGCGCATGATCGAGCAGATGGGCTTCAAGGCGACCATCCTGCGGCCCGCCTATTTCATGAACAACGAGCTCATGATCAAGGATGCCGTGACCGGATATGGCGTCTACCCGATGCCGATCGGCAGCAAGGGCCTTGCGATGATCGACGCGCGCGACATCGGCGAGATCGCTGCGATCGAACTGATCCGCCGCGAGACATCCGCAGCGCCGCTTCCGCTCGAACGCATCAATCTTGTTGGCCCTGAGACACTCACTGGCGCGAGGGCCGCCGCGATCTGGTCGGAGGTGCTCGGCCGCGCGATCGCCTACGGCGGAGACGATACCGCGGGGTTCGAGAAGAACCTCAGGCAGTTCATGCCGCCCTGGATGGCTTTCGACATGCGGGTGATGGGCGAGCGCTTCCTCACCGAGGGGATGATCCCTGAGCCCGGCGACGTCGAGCGTCTGACCGGCATGCTGGGCCGTCCCTTGCGCTCCTATCGCGACTTCGTCGCCGAGATCGCGGCCTCCGTTTGAGGCTTGCCAGAGCAGAAGCGCAGGCGGGCTGGCTGCGCCGCTCGCTATTGATCATGTGGCGAGCGGCAATCTCGATCAGCGCGCATGCAGCAAGGCCAGCAGCACGACGACGGCGCAGGCGAGCGCCGCCGTTGTCAGCTTCCAGAACATCAGCGGGCTGCGCTCCAGGAGCGGTGTGATGCGCGTGTCGAGATAGGCCGGGTTGGGCGTGCGAAGCTCGAAGATGAATTCCGAGAGATCCTCGTGCCGCTTGTAGGGATCGGGATGGAGCGCGCGCCGGAGCGCGCCGTCGACCCAGGCGGGAACGTTGCGGTCATCGTCGGCGGCGCGATATTTAAGCTTTCGCACATCCGCCTTGCGCCGGATTTTGGCGATTTGGGTGCCGTAGGGCAGCTTTCCCGTCAGCATCTGGTAGCAGATCACGGCCAGCGAAAACATGTCGGAGCGCGGCGAGCCGCCTTGCCCCAGGAAATATTCCGGCGCCGTGTATTGGACGGTGCCCAGGATTTCGTCGGCCTCCCCCGGCGGCGCCGCCTCGGCCACGCCGGCGACCCTGACCGATCCGAAGTCGATGATCTTGGCGGTGCCGGTCTTGTCGATCAGGATGTTGTCGGGCCTGAGGTCTTGATGCAGCATCTCCATGCGATGGAAGGCGCGCAGGCCCGCGGCGATCTGCTCGATGAGGCCGCGCACGGTTTCGAGATCGGGCCGCGGATTGTCGGTCATCCACTGCTTCAAGGTCTGCCCCTCGACGAACTCGGTCGCGACGTAGAGATAGCCGCGTCGCCGCGACTGCGACAGCGGTTTGAGCACATGCGGGCTGTCGATCCGGCGCGCGATCCACTCCTCCATCAGGAAGCGCTTGAGATAGGCGGCGTTGTCGCGTAGGTCGACCGACGGCAGCTTGAGCGCGACCGGCTGCTCGGTCTCGGTGTCGACGGCGAGGTAGATATGGCTGCGGCTGCTGCCGTGGATCTCGCGGACGATCCGGTAGCCGTCGAAGATCGCCCGCGGCTCCGGCAGCGCCGGCAGCGGCAATTCCGAGCTCTGATTGAAGATGCCGGCCGGATCGCGCTGCGGCACCGCATCGATCCGCAGGATCTGCACGGTGATGTTGTCGTCGCTGCCGCGGCGATAGGCTTCCTCCACGATCGCCTTCGCCGCCCCGTCCAGCTCGGCTGCATGCTCGCTTAGCGCGCTCGTGATGAAACGGGAGTCGACGAATTCATAGGCGCCATCGGTCGCCAGCAGGAAGGTGTCGCCGGCCTCGATTTCGATCGCCTGATAGTCGATCTCGAGCTGCGGATTAATGCCGAGCGCGCGGCCGAGATATGTCTGCTCGGACGAGACGATGATGCGGTGATCGTCGGTCAGTTGCTCCAGCGCCTTGCCGGCGACGCGATAGACGCGGCAATCGCCGACATGGAAGATGTGCGCGGTGGTTGCCTTGATGACCATGGCGCTGAGGGTGCAGACATAACCCTTGTCGCGGTCATAGGCATATTGGCTCTTGCGCGTCTGCGCATGCAGCCAGGAATTGGTCGCCTCCAGCACGCGGCGGGCGGAGGTCTTCACCGTCCACGATTCCGACGTGCAGTAATAATCCATCAGGAAGCTCTTGACCGCCGACTCGCTGGCGATCTGGCTTACCGTGCTCGAGGAAATTCCGTCGGCGAGAACCGCCGCGATGCCCTTCAGGCTGAGCAGCGGCTCTTCCGGAATCAGGACGCCGTGAAAGTCCTGGTTGATGGGCTTGCGGCCCTTGTCGGAATGCTGGCCGACTGAAATCAGGAGTCCGCGGGTCATCGCCATCCCCGGCAAGGAGGAGCCTCACCCTGATCGGGCGAGGCTCCCCTGTCGAGACGTTTTCGATCAGGCCGCAACGCGGGGCTTCACGGCCTTCTCCGCCTGACGCTTCGGCAGGGTCATGACGTGCGTGGCATAGAGGGTCATGCCGGTGAAGGCGAGGCCGCCGACGAGGTTGCCGAGCACGGTCGGGATCTCGTTCCAGATCAGATAGTCCATGATCGAGAACTTGGCGCCGAGCAGCAGGCCCGACGGGAACAGGAACATGTTCACGACGGAATGCTCGAACACCATGTAGAAGAACACCAGGATCGGCATCCACATCGCGATCACCTTGCCGGGCACGGAGGTCGAGATCATGGCGCCGACGACGCCGGTCGAGACCATCCAGTTGCAGAGCATGCCGCGCAAGAACAGCGTCGCCATGCCGGCCGCGCCGTGCGCGGCATAGCCAAGGGTTCGGCCCTCGCCAATATTGCCGATGGCGGCGCCGACCTTGTCGGGCGCCTGCGTGAAGCCGAAGGTCGTGACGAAGGCCATCATGAAGGCGACGGTGAAGGCGCCGGCGAAATTGCCGACGAAGACGAGACCCCAATTGCGCAGCACGCCGTTGAGCGTGACGCCCGGGCGCTTGTCGATCAGCGCGAGCGGCGAGAGCACGAACACGCCGGTCAGGAGGTCGAAGCCCAGGAGATAGAGCATGACGAAGCCGACCGGGAACAAGAGCGCGCCGACCAGCGGCTGGCCGGTGTTCACGGTGATCGTGACGGCAAACCAGGCTGCGAGGGCCAGGATCGCGCCGGCCATATAGGCGCGGATGATGGTATCCCGGGTGGACATGAAGATCTTGGACTCGCCCGCATCCACCATCTTGGTGACGAATTCCGAAGGCGCGAGATACGACATCAATGGTTCCTTTTGCTCGTAAGTGAGATCGACACGCCCCCCGACGAGGGCGCGGCTGAACGTCATCGGCCGTGCGGGCAGCCTGCCGCGCACGAGGGCTATGGAAAGTCTGGAAGCCTTGGGAATCGCGTCACGAGGACTCTGAAGCCGGAGACCGCGAAGCAGGTGAGCTTCCGGGATGCAGCCGCCAGAGGCTGCATCAATGCGGCCAAGCCGCAGTCGTCGTTGACGCAACCTCAGAAGCAATTTGTGTGCCGTGGTGCGTCGATCGAAAAAGCGAGCAAATTCAGCTGGATGTCAGCTGCAGGGGGATGATTGGCAAAACTGCGCCGCCTCTTGCTTGAGCGGCTGCACAACTTTTGTGCGGCGCACAAGGATTGAGCAGATCGCAAACTTCGCGTGCGGAACAGGGCTGCGTTGGTCAGACGCGAAATTACCAAGCATCTGATTATCCATCATTTTTGACGGTGGCAGGCTTGGCATGAAGCTTGAATAGTTCCAGGCCGACGCCATTGAAGCCGTCCCGCGAGACTTCTCATCCGAATTGCTGACGCACCCAAACGGGGTCTCCCCGTCGCGCGTTCGCATGCGCCTTTTTCTGGCGTCACGGACGGACGGGCTGCTCGTGCGCACTGACGCAATCATTCCGCAACGACGCAAAAGGACGACACGACCTATGACCAAGCGCATTCGCCGGCCCTCCGAGACTGGCCTCAGCCGCCGTCAATTTTTGAAAGCCACCGGCTCGACCGCCGCACTGCTCGCCGCCGCCAAGCTGAATTTCCCCGCCGGCGCCTTCGCGCAGGACGGAGGCCCCGAGGTCAAGGGCGCCAAGCTCGGCTTCATTGCGCTCTCCGACGCCGGCCCGCTGTTCGTCGCCAAGGACAAGGGCCTCTTCGCAAAGCACGGGGTGCCCGACACCGACGTGCAGAAGCAGGCATCCTGGGGCACCACGCGCGACAACCTCGTGCTCGGCTCCGAAGGCAACGGCATCGACGGCGCGCACATCCTCACCCCGATGCCGTACCTGATCTCGGCCGGCAAGGTGACGCAGAACAACCAGCCGACGCCGATGTACATCCTGGCGCGGCTCAATCTCGATGCGCAGTGCATCTCGGTCGCCAAGGAATATGCCGACCTCAAGGTTGGTGCGGACGCCTCGGTGCTCAAGGCCGCATTCGAGAAGAAGAAGGCCGAAGGCAAGTCGGCCAAGGTCGCGATGACCTTCCCGGGCGGCACGCATGACCTCTGGATCCGCTACTGGCTCGCCGCCGGCGGCATCGACCCCGACAAGGACGTCGAGACCATCACCGTGCCGCCGCCCCAGATGGTGGCGAACATGAAGGTCGGCACCATGGACGCCTTCTGCGTCGGCGAGCCCTGGCCCGGGCAGTTGGTCCACCAGAAGATCGGCTATACCGCCGTCAACACCGGCGAGATCTGGAGCAAGCATCCCGAAAAGTCGTTCGGCATGCGAGCGGCCTGGGTCGACAAGAACCCCAAGGCTGCAAAGGCGATCCTGATGGCCGTGATGGAGGCCCAGCAATGGGCCGACAAGATGGAGAACAAGGAAGAGCTCGCCACCATCATGGCGAAGCGCCAGTGGATCAACTGCCCGGTCGAGGACATCGCCGATCGTGCCAAGGGCAAGTTCGACTACGGCATTCCCGGCAAGGTGGTCGAGAACTCGCCGCACATCATGAAGTACTGGCGCGATCATGCCTCCTATCCGTTCCGGAGCCACGATCTCTGGTTCATGACCGAGGACATCCGCTGGGGCAAATACGAGGCCGGCTTCGACAGCAAGGCGCTTATCGCCAAGGTCAACCGCGAGGACCTCTGGAAGGATGCGGCCAAGACCCTGGGCGTTGCCGCCGCCGACATTCCGGCCTCCACCTCGCGCGGCAAGGAGACCTTCTTCGACGGCAAGGTGTTCGATCCGGAAAATCCGGCCGCCTATCTGAAGTCGCTCGCGATCAAGCGCGTCGAAGTCTGATGGAGCCCTGCGGCCGCCTTTAGGGGGCGGCCGCATCGTCCTTGCCACGCCGGAGAGAGATAGCGATGAACATGACCGCCACCAAGATCGAGGTTGAGACTGCGACGCCTGCCGCAACGATTGCGCCGGTCGTCGCGCTGACGCCCAAGCGTCCCCCGCGCGCTGAAACTTACGCACGCATGGCGCGCGAGACAGCCGTGCGCGTGATCCCGCCGCTGGTCGTGATCGCGCTGCTGACGCTGGTGTGGGAGCTGGTCTGCAGGAGAGCCGGTTCGGCGCTGCCGCCGCCCTCAAAAGTATTTGCGGATACCAAGGAGCTGATCTTCGATCCGTTCTTCGATCATGGCGGCATCGACAAAGGCCTGTTCTGGCACCTGTCCGCCAGTCTCCAGCGCGTCGCCTTCGGCTACTCGCTCTCGGCCATCGCCGGCATCGCGCTCGGCGTGCTGGTCGGACAGTCGGTCTGGGCGATGCGCGGGCTCGATCCGCTGTTCCAGGTGCTGCGCACCATTCCGCCGCTGGCCTGGCTGCCGCTCTCGCTCGCGGCCTTCCGCGACGGCCAGCCTAGCGCGATCTTCGTCATCTTCATCACGTCGATCTGGCCGATCATCATCAACACCGCGGTCGGCATCCGCAACATCCCGCAGGACTATCGCAACGTCGCCGCGGTGGTGCAGCTCAATCCGCTGGAATTCTTCGCAAAGATCATGATCCCGGCGGCGGCGCCCTACATCTTCACGGGCCTGCGCATCGGCATCGGCCTGTCCTGGCTCGCGATCGTCGCCGCCGAAATGCTGATCGGCGGCGTCGGCATCGGCTTCTTCATCTGGGACGCCTGGAACTCCTCGCATATCAGCGAGATCGTCCTGGCGCTGTTCTATGTCGGCATCGTCGGCTTCGTGCTGGACCGCCTGATCGCGGGGCTCGGCAAGATCGTCACCCGCGGCACCGCGCAGAACTGAGAGGAGAGGGCACATGACCGCCTATCTGAAGCTCGACCACATCGACAAGGTCTTCACCCGCGGCGCCGCCAGCACGGAGGTGCTGAAGGACATCAACCTGACGATCGAGAAGGGCGAATACGTCTCGATCATCGGCCATTCCGGCTGCGGCAAGTCGACCCTGCTCAACATCATCGCAGGGCTGACTGGCGCCACCACGGGCGGCGTGCTGCTGGAAAACCGCGAGGTGAACTCGCCGGGGCCCGATCGCGCCGTGGTGTTCCAGAACCACAGCCTGCTGCCATGGCTGACCGTCTACGAAAACGTCAGGCTCGGCGTCGACAAGGTCTTTGCCAAGACCAAGTCCCGTGCCGAGCGCGACGCCTGGGTGATGCACAATCTCAACCTCGTGCAGATGGCCCATGCCAGGGACAAGCGTCCTTCGGAGATCTCCGGCGGCATGAAGCAGCGCGTCGGCATCGCCCGGGCGCTGGCGATGGAGCCGAAGGTGCTGCTGCTCGACGAGCCGTTCGGCGCGCTCGACGCGCTGACCCGCGCCCATTTGCAGGACTCGGTGATGGCGCTGCATCAGAAGCTCGGCAATACCATCCTGATGATTACCCACGACGTCGACGAAGCCGTGTTGTTGTCCGACCGCATCGTGATGATGACCAACGGACCGAGCGCGCGCATCGGCGAGCTGCTGGAGGTGCCGCTGGCGCGGCCGCGCAAGCGGCTCGACCTCGCGACCAACGCCACTTATCTGAAGTGCCGCCAGCGCGTGCTCGAATTCCTCTACGAGCGTCATCGCTTCGTCGAAGCCGCGTAAGTCACGCGTTCACGCGAGATCTGCCCGCGCCCAATTAATCGACATCAAGCTCAATCCTTGTGCGTCGCACAGGGATTGAGCGAAACGCAAATTTAGCGTGCGGAAAAGCCCTGCAAACCATTCGGGCAATGCGAATAACATCCTGAAATCCCTGTGTTTCCTGCGTGCGCGCAACTGGCACGGAAATTGAAACGTCTTTGCGCGACGCCAACGACGACGTCCCTCAACATCATCAATCAGCATCGTGATCTCGCCACCGGGGGTGAAGCCTCGGAGCGCGCCTCCGTGACCGGAGGCAGAGCCTGCAACGACGCAGCGGTGAGCCTGGAAGGGATACTCAATGACGAAGAATCCGACTCTGAATTCGAGCTGGATCTCAGACTGGCGCCCCGAGGATGAGGCGTTCTGGAACACGACCGGCAAGTCGATCGCGCGGCGCAATCTGATCTGGTCCATCGTCGCCGAACATATCGGCTTCTCGGTCTGGCTGATCTGGAGCATCGTCACCACCAAGCTGCCGCAGGCCGGCTTCCACTACACCACCGACCAGCTGTTCCAGCTCGTCGCGGTGCCCGGCCTGATCGGCGCCTTCATGCGCTTTCCCTACACCTTCGCTGTGACGACGTTCGGCGGCCGCAACTGGACCATCTTCAGCGCGGCGATCCTGTTCATCCCGACCCTGTCGCTTGCCTATTTCGTCAGCCAGCCCGACACGCCGTTCTGGCTGATGCTGCTGGTCGCCTCGACCGCTGGTCTCGGCGGCGGCAATTTCGCCTCCAGCATGACCAACATCTCCTTCTTCTTCCCCGACCGGATGAAGGGATGGGCGCTCGGCCTCAACGCGGCCGGTGGCAATATCGGCGTCTCCAGCGTGCAGCTCCTGACCCCGATCCTGATGACGCTCGCCGTCTTCAACCTGTATCAGGCAACGCCCGTCGACGGCATCTTCCTGCAGAATGCCGGCCTGATGTGGGTGCTGCCGATCGGCATCGCGGTGTTCGGCGCGGTGTTCTTCATGAACAACCTCACCACGGCGAAATCGTCGGTGAGGAACCAGCTCGCGATCGTCAAGCGCAAGCACACCTGGATCATGGCGTATCTCTATATCGGCACGTTCGGGTCCTTCATCGGGTATTCGGCGGCGTTTCCGCTGCTGCTCAAGACGCAGTTCCCCACCGTGACGATCTCGATCGCCTTCCTCGGCCCGCTGGTCGGCTCGCTGTCGCGTCCGCTCGGCGGCTGGCTCGCAGACCGAGTCGGCGGCTCCATCATCACGTTCTGGAATTTCATCCTGATGGCGGGCGCCACGGTCGGCGCGCTCTACTTCGTCGGGCACAAGGATTTCATCGGCTTCCTGTCGATGTTCCTGATCCTGTTCGTGACGACCGGCATCGGCAACGGCTCGACCTACCGCATGATCCCCTCGATCTTCCGCGAGGAGAACCTGTTCAAGGTGCGCGGCAAGGGCGATGCGGCACGCAGCGCTGCCCTGAAGACCGCGAGCATCGAGAGCGGCGCGGCGGTCGGCTTCATCGGCGCGGTCGGTGCCGTCGGCGGCTATCTGATCCCGAGCGGCTTCGGCAAGTCGATCGCCATGACCGGCGGGCCGCAGCTCGCCCTCGCGGTCTATCTCGCCTTCTACGCCTCCTGCCTCGCTCTGACCTGGTGGTTCTACCTGCGTCGCAGCCCGCAGGGTGAAGGCGCGCCAAGCCTCGCCGAGGCGCGTGTGTAGAGCATGATCCGGAAAAGTGTGAAGCCGTTTTCCGACAAGATCATGCTCAGGAGATAGAGAATTGGCACGAATGTCGCTTCTCCCCGTACGCGGGGAGAAATCTCTCTGATGACGTTTGACTCATGAACTTTGTCCGCAATGGCGCGGACGAAGGCAGACCGAAACAGACAGGAGAACATCATGACGCCCGAGCAGATTACCCTCGTTCAGCAGAGCTTCGCCAAGGTCGCCCCGATTTCGGAAGCCGCTGCGGTGCTGTTCTACGACCGCCTGTTCGAGGTGGCGCCGTCCGTGCGCGGGATGTTTCCCGAGGACATGACCGAGCAGCGCAAGAAGCTGATGGGCATGCTCGCCGCCGTGGTCAGCGGCCTGTCGAATCTGGAATCGATTCTTCCCGCGGCCTCCGCGCTCGCCAAGCGTCACGTCGACTATGGCGCCAAGGCCGAGCACTACCCCGTGGTCGGCGCGAGCTTGCTTTGGACCCTCGAGAAGGGCCTTGGCGAAGCCTGGACGCCCGAACTCGCCGCAGCGTGGACCGACGCCTATGGCGTGCTGTCCGGCTACATGATTTCCGAGGCCTACGGCGCGCAAGCGCAGGCCGCCGAATAGGAGATGCGTTGTGAGTGAACCGCTGGTCATCGTCGGTAACGGTATGGCGGCCGCGCGTCTGGTCGACGAGCTCGCCAAGACCGCGCTCGGCCGCTACGCGGTCGCCGTGATCGGCGAGGAGCCGCGGCTCGCTTACAATCGCGTGCTCCTCTCCTCGGTGCTGGCGGGCGAGACCGGCTCGCACGAGATCGAGCTGCGGCCGGCCGGTTGGTGGCGAGACCGCGGCGTCACGGTGCGCTACGGCTATCGCGTCAGCGAGATCGATGTCGGCCGCCGCGAGCTCAAGATCGCGGGCGAGGAGAGCATGGAATATTCCAAGCTCGTGCTCGCCACGGGATCGACGCCGCTGCGGCTCAACGTGCCGGGGGCCGATCTCGGCGGCGTCCACACGTTTCGCGACACCCGCGACGTCGACCTGCTGCTGACTTTGGCCGCGGCCAGGAAGCGCGTCGTCGTGGTCGGCGGCGGTCTGCTCGGGCTGGAAGCGGCTTACGGTCTCGCCAAGGCCGGCGCACCGGTGACGCTGCTGCATCTGATGGACCGGCTGATGGAGCGTCAGCTCGACGCGCCCGCGGCCGACCTGCTCAAGACGCTGGTCGAGCGCAAGGGTATCCGCGTCATGCTCAATGCCGCGACGGCCTGCATCCACGGCGACGGCCACGTCCAGGCCGTCGAGCTCGCCGACGGCAGTCGCATCGCGGCCGATGCGGTGATCTTCGCCGCGGGCATCAAGCCGAACGTCGCGCTGGCGAAAGAGGCGGGGATCGCGGTCAACCGCGGCGTCGTCGTCAACGACGTGATGCAGACCTCCGCGTCCGACATCTTTGCGCTCGGCGAATGCGCCGAGCATCGCGGCACCTGCTATGGCCTGGTCGAGCCCGCCTACGAGCAGGCGCGCGTGCTGGCGCGGCATCTGGCCGGCCGGCCCGCCGCCTATCAGGGCAGCGTGGTCTCGACCAATCTGAAGGTCTCCGGCGTCAGCGTGTTCTCCGCCGGCGACTTCATGGGCGGGGAGGGCAGCGAGAGCCTCGTGCTGTCGGATCGCAGGCGCGGCACTTATAAGAAGCTCGTCATCGCCGACGGTCGGCTCACCGGCGCGGTGCTGATCGGCGATACGATCGATGCGCTCTGGTATCTCGAGCTGATCCGCAATCGCGACAAGGTCGCTTCGATCCGCACCGACATGATGTTCGGCCGCGCGCTGGCGCAGCCTTCGAAAGCGGCGTGATATGACGGCGATCGATCCAAATCTCCGCACCACCAAGACCACCTGTCCCTATTGCGGCGTCGGCTGCGGCGTCCTGGCGACGCCCGACGGCAAGGGCGGCGCGGCGATCGCGGGCGACCCCGATCATCCCGCCAATTTCGGCCGGCTGTGCTCAAAGGGCTCCGCGCTCGGCGAGACCGTCGGCCTGGAAGGGCGGCTGCTCTATCCGATGATCCGCTGCAAGGGCGTGCTCGAGCGGGTCGCCTGGAGCGATGCGCTGGACCACGTCGCCCACCGCATGCAGCACATCGTGGCGCGCGATGGCGCCGACGCGGTCGCGTTCTATCTCTCCGGCCAGCTCCTCACCGAAGACTATTACGTCGCCAACAAGCTGATGAAGGGGTTTGTCGGCACCGCCAATGTCGACACCAATTCCCGGCTCTGCATGTCGTCCTCGGTTGCGGGCCATCGCCGCGCTTTCGGCGCCGACACGGTGCCTGGCTGCTATGACGATCTCGACCAGGCCGATCTGCTCGTCTTCGTCGGCTCGAACGCGGCCTGGTGCCATCCGGTGCTGTTCCAGCGCATGCTGAAGAACAGGCAGGAGCGCGGCGCCCGCATGATCGTGATCGATCCGCGCCGCACCGATACCGCCAGCGATGTCGACCTGTTCCTCGGCCTCAAGCCCGGCACCGACACCGCGCTGTTCTCCGGCCTGTTCGTGCATCTCGCCGACAATGGCGTGCTGGACCAGGATTACATCGCGCAGAACACGTCGGGCTTCGATGATGCGCTGGCGCGCGCGCGCAACATCGCCGGCAGCGTCACTGCGACCGCGCTCGCCACGGGCCTCTCCGAGCAGGACGTCGCCGCCTTCTTCAGGATGTTCCGCGACACCGAGAAGGTCGTCACGCTGTACTCGCAAGGGGTCAACCAGTCGGCGCAGGGCACCGACAAGGTCAACGCCATCCTGAACTGCCATCTCGCCACGGGGCGGATCGGCAAGCCGGGCGCCTCGCCGTTCTCGCTGACCGGCCAGCCCAACGCGATGGGCGGCCGCGAGGTCGGCGGCCTCGCCAACATGCTCGCCGCCCATATGGGCTTCACGCCGCCCGACATCGACCGCGTCAGGCGGTTCTGGAAGGCGCCGCGCATCGCCACCCATGAAGGCCTGAAGGCGGTGCAGCTGTTCGAGGCGATCAACCGCGGCGAGGTCAAGGCGCTCTGGGTGATGGGCACCAACCCCGCGGTGTCGCTGCCCGATGCCGACATGGTGCGCGACGCTCTGAAGAAGCTCGAGCTGTTCGTGGTGTCCGAGAACGTGCTCTCCAACGACACCGTCGCGGCCGGCCCGCACGTGCTGCTGCCGGCGCTGGCCTGGGGCGAGAAGTCGGGCACGGTGACCAATTCGGAGCGGCGCATCTCGCGCCAGCGCGCGTTCCTGCCGGCCCCGGGGGAAGCGCGTCCTGACTGGTGGATCCTGAGCGAGACTGCAAAACGTCTCGGCTTCGGCGACAGCTTCAATTACAGATCGGCCGCCGATATCTTCCGCGAGCATGCCGCGCTGTCGGCGTTCGAGAACAATGGCAGCCGCGATTTCGACATCGGCGCGCTGACCTCGCTGTCGGACGAAGCCTTCGATGGTTTGAAGCCGGTGCAATGGCCGGTGCGCGAGGGCGGGACGCCCGGCGAGCGCTTCTTCGCGCAGGGCGGCTTCTTCACCAATGACGGCAAGGGCCGCTTTGTTGCGCCGGAGGTGCCGGCGCTGCGCGGCGAGACCGGCCCGTCGCGTCCCCTGAGGCTCAACACCGGGCGCATCCGCGACCAGTGGCACACCATGACGCGCACCGGCCTGAGCCAGCGCCTGGGCGCGCATCTGCCCGAGCCTTTCGTCGAGATCCATCCCGACGATGCCGGCAAATACGGCATCGCCCATGACGGCTATGCCCGTATCACCACCGATTACGGCCAGTGCATCCTCAAGGTCGTCGTCAGCGACCGCCAGCAGCGCGGCACCCTGTTCGTGCCGATCCACTGGAGCGCGATGAACGCCTCGCACGGCCGCGTCGGGGCGATGGTAGCACCGTTCACCGATCCGTTCTCGGGACAGCCGGAAGCCAAGGCGACGCCGGCCGCGATCGCGCCTTACGAATTCGTCTTCCGCGGCTTTGCATTGTCGCGCAAGCCGCTCGATCTGCCGCAGAACCTGTTGTGGACGCGCGTGACCGTCAGCGGCGGCTTCGGCTATCTGTTCGCCGACAATGCCGATCTCGCCCGCTGGCCCGCCTGGCTCGAGAGCGTCGCCGGAGAGGACGTTGCCGAATATCGCGATTTCGGCGGTGGGGTTTTTCGCGCGGCTTCGTTTGTTGGGGATCGAATCGAGACCTGCCTGTTCGTCGGCCCCGCGCACGATGCCGGCGACTGGGAGGTGGTGAAGAGCCTGTTCGCGGCCGATCAGGTCACGGATGAGCAGCGCCGCATGCTGCTGTCGGGCAGGTCCAGCGAAGGCGCGGCCTCGACCGGCCCGATCGTCTGCGCCTGCTTCGGCGTCGGCCGCGGCACCATCTGCGACAGCATCGCTGGCGGCGCGCGCACGGCCGCCGAAATCGGCGCCAAGCTCAAGGCCGGCACCAATTGCGGCTCCTGCATCCCCGAGCTGAAACGCCTGATCGCCACGACGGAAGTGCCAGCAAAGCAGGCGAAGATCGCAAGCGCGGCGGGATAGGGCTGGCTCTCTCAACCGTCATTGCGAGCGCAGCGAAGCAGTCCAGAGTCTTTCAGCAGAGGGATTCTGGATTGCGTCGCTGCGCTCGCAATGACGGTGTTGATGCAGGTGCGCACCAAATCGATCATCTCGTGCCCCGGACGCAGCGCAGCGCATAGCGATGCGCTGCAGAGCCGGGGGCCATGTTGCACCGAGTTGCGTGGCTTCCTGGGTCCCGGCTCTGCGCAGCAGCGTTTCACGCTGCAGCGCGCCCGGGACACGAGAGCGACGTGGACGCAGCCATGCCCCCCGCGCCAATCGACGCGCCCTCGATTGTGCCCTATGCTGCCCGCGCTCCCCCTCAACAAACACAACAACAAAGATGTACCTGGAAACGCCGCCGCGCCTGATCGAAACCAGGCTGTTCACCGCCATGCCCGAAAAGTTTCGCCGCAAGGGCGTGCGAACCGATTGGGCCGATGCCAACCGGCCGAACATGCCAACCGAGAGCTTCATCGAGGGGCCGTCATTCGACAAGGACGGCAATCTCTACATCGTCGACATTCCGTTCGGCCGCATCTTCCGGATTGCGCCCGACGGCGAATGGTCGCTCGTGGTCGAATATGAGGGCTGGCCGAACGGGCTGAAGATCGCATCCGACGGACGCATCCTGGTCGCCGACTACAGGCATGGCATCATGGAGCTCGATGCCGAAGCCGGCCGCGTCAAGCCGGTCGTGACCGGGCGCAATTCGGAATCGTTCCGCGGCTGCAACGACCTGCATCTCGCCTCCAACGGCGATATCTATTTTACCGACCAGGGGCAGACCGGGCTGCATGATCCGAGCGGGCGCGTCTATCGGCTGGGTTCGAACGGCCGGCTCGATTGCCTGCTCGACACCGGCATCAGTCCGAACGGCCTAGTGCTCGACCCAACCGAAACCGCGCTGTTCGTCGCGATGACGCGCGACAACGCGGTGTGGCGGCTGCCGTTCATGAAGGACGGCAGCGTGTCCAAGGTCGGCCGCTTCTGCTCGCTGTTCGGCACCAGCGGCCCTGACGGTTTGACCATGGATGCCAAGGGCCGCCTGTTCGTCGGCCACCCCTCGCTCGGCCACGTCTTCGTGTTCGAGCCGAACGGGGAACTGATCGCGCGCATCAAATCGTGCGCGGGACCGAACTGCACCAATGTCGCGATCGGTGGCGAGAACAAGGATCGGCTCTATATCACGGAGTCCGCGACCGGCAGCGTGCTGGTGGCGGATATCGGGGGATTGTAGCGCTGACTCTTCGCCTCTCCCCGCTTGCGGGGTGAGGCCGACGCACGCAGTGCGGCGGGGCCTCCGCGAGTCCAACTGTCAGCGAATCTGCGGAGGCAGCCCCTCACCCCGACCCTCTCCCCGTAAGAACGGGGAGAGGGAGAAATAACAGCGGAGATCGGAGCGACCATGAACACAAAACCCTTCGGCAAGACCGGCGCAAACGTCTCTGTCATCGGGCAGGGCACCTGGTATCTCGACCACGGCGACCGCAAGCGCGCGATCGCGGCGCTGCAGCGCGGGCTCGATCTCGGCATGAACCACATCGACACCGCCGAGATGTACGGCGATGCCGAGCTCGTCATTGCGGATGCGATCGCAGGCCGGCGCGACGAGGTGTTCCTCGTTTCGAAAGTGCTGCCCAGCAACGCCTCGCGCCGCGGCACCATCACCGCCTGCGAGCGCTCGCTGAAGCGGCTGAAGACCGACCGGCTCGATTGTTATCTCCTGCACTGGCGCGGCTCCTATCCGCTGGAGGACACCGTCGCCGCGTTCGAGGAGCTGGTGCAATCCGGCAAGATCAAGTCCTGGGGCGTCTCCAATTTCGATGCCGACGATCTCGACGAGATTCTCGACGTCTCCGGCGAGGGCCGGATCGCCTGTAACCAGGTGCTCTATCATCTGAAGGAACGCGCGATCGAGCATGCGGTGATCCCGTGGTGCGAGCAGCACAATGTCGCCGTCGTCGCCTATTCGCCGTTCGGCCATGACGATTTCCCCGATGAGCGGAGCAAGGGCGGCGCCGTGCTGGCGCGCATCGCGGAGGCGCATCGTGCGACGCCGCGTCAGGTCGCGCTGAGCTTCCTGACCCGTGCGACTACGGTGTTCGCCATACCGAAGGCCGCGTCCGCGGAACATGCCGGCGAGAATGCGGCGGCAGGCGATCTCGTGCTGACGAAAGACGAGGTTGCCGCGCTCGATGCGGTGTTTCCGCGCGGACCGAAGCCGCGCGGCCTGCCCATGCTGTAGTGCACAAATGGCAATATTAACGGAGCATTGACGCGCGCGGCGGCTCGCGCATATCGGCATCCTGTTTTCGGAAGTTGTGAACGCGGAGCATTTGTCGTTTTTTACGGCTGTTCTCGATTCGCATTTTGCCCGGGTTCCAGCCGTGACACCGCCGCCCGCCGCAGCCGCAAGGCTCGACGTTATTCCCATGCCTGTGCCGGAGAAGAAGCAGCAGGCTCGCCGCGCGCCTGCGCGCGTCGATCATCCCTTCAAGGGCATCGCGCTGATCCTGCTCTCGACGGTGTTTCTCGGCTGCTCCGACGTCACTGCGAAATATCTTTCGACCAGCCTGCCCTCGATCGAGATCACCTGGATCCGGTTCCTGACTTTCACGCTGCTGTTCACGCCCGTGATGCTGCCCGCCTCGCCGTTCTATGCGATGCGGACAAAGCGTCCGGGCCTGCACGTGATGCGCGGGGCGGCCCTGCTCGGCTCCTCGCTGTTCTTCATCACGGGCCTCGGCTTCCTGCCGATCGCGGAAGCGTCCGCCACCGGTTTCGTCGCGCCGCTATTCGTCACAGCGCTCTCGATCGTGTTCCTCGGCGAGAAGGTCGGCATGCGCCGCTGGCTCGCCACCGCGCTTGGCCTCATCGGCGTGCTGATCATCCTGCGCCCGGGCACCAGCGCGTTTCACCCCGCCGCCTTCTTTCCGTTGGTCTCGGCGGCGTGCTGGGCCGGCACGCTGATCCTGACGCGCATGATGAGCGGACGGGAAGCCGTCGTCACCACCATGGCCTATTCCTCGCTCACCGGCCTTGTCATCCTCACCGCGATCGTGCCGTTTGTCTGGGTGACGCCGTCCTGGACCGCGATCGCGCTCGGCATCTTCATCGGCGTCGCTTCGACCGCGGGCCAGTGGATCGTCGTGCTCGCCTATCGCTACGGCGATGCCTCGGTGCTGGCGCCGTTCTCCTACTCCCAATTGTTGTGGGTCAGCATTCTCGGCTTCTTCATCTTCGGCGAGATCCCGAGCGTCTGGACCGTCGTCGGTGCAGCCTTCATCGTTGCCAGCGGTCTCTACATCGCCCATCGCGAGCGCGTCCGCCGCGCTCAGCTGCTGGTGCTGGAAGAGCGTTCGCCGAACGCCTGACGCAAGTTCGCAGCTTTCGCGTCGTGCTATCAACGGCTCCAACGATCAGGGAGGAGCCGGATGCGCGCCGCGATTTTCAGGAACGGTGAAATTGTCGTAGGCCGGATGGCCGAGCCGACGCCGGGCCCCGGCCAGGTTCTGGTCAAGACGCTCGCCTGCGGCATTTGCGGCTCCGATCTGCACGCGCGCCAGCACGCCCATCGCATGGTGGAGATGGCGCGGAAGACCGGGCGCAAGCCGATGGACCTCAGCCGCGACGTCGTGTTCGGCCACGAATTCTGCTGTGAGATCGTCGACTACGGCCCCGGCACATCGCGCAAGCTGAAGCCGGGAACCCAGGTCTGCTCGCTCCCAGCGCTGGTGACGCCGCAGGGCATCGAAGGGATCGGCTATTCCAACGACAATATCGGCGGCTATGCCGAGGCGATGCTGCTGAGCGAAGCGCTGCTGCTCGAAGTACCCAACGGCCTCGCGCCGGAGCATGCCGCGCTGACCGAGCCGCTCGCCGTCGGCGTTCATGCCGTCGCCAAAGCCAATATCCGTGGCGGCGAGGTGCCGCTCGTGATCGGCTGCGGCCCGGTCGGACTTGCGGTGATCGCCGCGCTGAAGCTCAAACGGCTGCATCCGATCGTCGCGGCCGACTATTCGCCGGCGCGGCGTGCGCTCGCCGCAAAACTCGGTGCCGACATCGTCGTCGATCCCCGAGAGTCGCAGCCTTACGCGACTTGGGCCGAGCACGCGCAGATGTCGGAGGCCGAGAAGGCGGCGCGGCCGCCGTTCCAGGCCATGCTGCCCGCGCTGAAGCCCGCCATCATCTTCGAGTGCGTCGGCGTGCCCGGCCTGTTGCAGCAGGTATTCGAGGGTGCCCCGCGCGATGCGCGCATCGTCGTGGTCGGCGTCTGCATGGAGAGCGACAGAAGCGAGCCCATGCTCGGCATCATGAAGGAGCTCAACGTCCAATACGTGCTCGGCTACACCCCGGAGGAGTTTGCTGCGTCGCTGCGCCTGATCGCCGAAGGGCAGGTGGACGCGGCCGCGATGGTCACCGCCGAAGTCGGCCTCGACGGCGTCGCCAAGGCCTTCGCCGATCTCGCCAACCCCGAAGCCCACACCAAGATCATCGTGCAGCCGTGGCGGTGAGGCCCGGGGCTCGACCGCTTCGTTCCAATCCTGTGCACGCAAGCGGCCAACGGGTTCCCCGGAACGCTTGCACGTAAGGGTAGACGCGCTGAACTTCTTGTGACAATCTCCGCGATTATTTCTTGCAGTTCATTTTTTGCGGGGTCGCCGTGGCAAGTATTCAAGCCGCAGAAAGGCGCACGCTGGTATCCCCTGTCAGAACGGTGTTTCTGGCGGCGATCGGCATTTTCGTCTGTATCGCGCTCGCGTGGTTCGAGGCCTACGCGCTGCACGCCGCCGGCGTAGATGTGCCGCCGCTCTGGTTTGCGACACTGATAGCAGCCAATCTCGGTCTGTTGACGCTGGCCGCTCTGCGTTCCGATCGGTTCGCGCCGCGATGGCTTGCTGTGGGCGGCATGTCAGGCTTGACGCTCGTTGCGGGCCTGTTCCTGCTGCTTCAATCGGTGGCTATGAATACGATGCGTGAGATCCACGCGTCGCTTCCGACTTCCCAGAGTATCGACGTCTGGAACCGCGATCCGCCAGCGCCGCCGCAATTGCCGTTGGACTTGCCGAAGGCTCCGAGCGCGCCCGCGCCGCCGTCCGGAGACACGGCACCGATCGCCAAGGAGGCTCCCGCTCGTACCGACAGCAAGGCCGCCAGAATTGGCGATGCGGGGCCGAACGTCACACCAGATACGCCCGAGCATCGCGAGATGCAGGCGGCGGCCAAAGAGAGTAAGTCGGCGCGCCGGCATGGCAGAATCGCCACGATCGACGGACCGGCCGAACCACAGTCGCGAATGGGTCCGACGGCCGCGCCCATGCGCGAGCCGCCTCCTCCGGCGTCGGCACCAATGGTCCCCGCGCCACCACCGGTAGCGTCTTCGGCGCCATCTTCGCCCCGACCGATCGCGCCCGGCGCGCCACTTCCGCGCGCTGACGGGCGCATCGGAGACTTTCTCGGCCGGGCGCCTCAACTCGATCTCGACGGCAAGATAGCCTCGGCCTTCCCGCCGGTTGGAGGAGGATATTCCGGTCGCCTTGGCGAAGTCTTCACCGACACGCCAATTGCGGAGTCGCCAACGCCAGCCCCGAGGCCCACCCCGAGCCCGGCGCCGGCGGCGCCCGAACCGGTCAACACCTCGGCCTACTGGAATAGCTGGTTCGTGGATGGCGGCGGGGCAGCGGCGAACATCCTGATTGCCAACAACACATACATGTACACGCTCGACGTCGCTGCGTTCAATTACGCCCTGCTGCGACGGATCACGCAGTCCGCAGGCGCGAAAGTGGATGCAGCGGTAGAGGAGATGATCGCCGATTCCAGGAGTCGCGAGGTCGTTCTGACCATCAAGCCACTCGTTCCCGAGGGCTCCAGCCTGCGGCTTGCTGACGATCGCAACTCTTACACGCTGAAGATCGATCTCGACAAGATTCGGTATCCCGATGCGGAGTCCGCGCGGAAATATGCCGACGGATCGATGTCGATTGCCGAATTTTCGGCGAAGGCCAGCGCCGGCAGCATTCAGATCGCACTCACCGCGGAATCCCAGGGCTGTGCGACGGTTGCGTTCGCAATCTTCAGGGGCGTACAGCCGCTCGATCATCTGGTGCAGCGTGTGTCGATCGGCGAGACCAGCGCGTCTGCGCCCGTGTGCGACAGTGCCGATCCGGCGCAGGCCAACGCGCTGTCCAGCGGCCTCAATCCGCTGCGCAAGGTATCGCTTGGTATGGAGGGCTCGGGCGCCGACGTGACTGCAGCAGCCGCCCTTCATATCTTCGATTTCGAAGCCTACAGCATGGCCGTGTTCGTCGATGGCCGCCCCGGCAAGACACCGGTCTATGGCTGGCAGACAGCGTCCAGCGTGGTCGACTTCGTCAAGTCCGACCGATTCCAGAACATGATCTTGAAAGCCCGTAGGGACGCCGCCGACAGGAAGCCCGGAAGCTATCTCCCCGCCGCCAAGGAGCTCGCAAAGATCCTGTTCTCCGCAAGGCCTGGAACCACCACCGAGGACGATGCCAAGAACGCCAGAGCCGCACTGCGCGCCCTCGTTCGCGAAAGCGACGGGTCGCCAGTCATTGTCGTCCGTGTCGCATCGGATGCGACTGGCGGTCAAAATCGCAGCATCTACGTGCCACTTGGAATTCTCGGAGCCAAAGGGACGGATCCCGTCTTGGAAAAGTCGATCATCGTGGTGCAGCCGATGGCGATCGAGCGATATCCATCCCGCGACAAGTGCATCGGCGACTGGATGTTCGCGGTCCCCGACGGCTTGGAGAACGTTCCTGGTGCGGTGATGCCCCCGGGCTTCTTCCCGGCAAAGGTGCCGGGAACGCGAATTTCCGAGATCGAAAAGCTTCGGCAGTATTTTGCCGCCACTGGGGGCACCGTCACGCCGTTGCTCGCGGCGTCTTCTTCCGCGCTCGGGTTCGTCGTACTCGCGCACCAGGACGAGGGAGCGATGTGGTTTACGGAATCAACCGATCACATCATTCCCCAAGATATCGAGAAGAGGTTTCCGCCCGGGAGCGTCGGCATTTTCGCCGCCTGTTCCGCCGCGTCCGCCAAGGGCCGCAACACGGCGCTGCTGCAGCGGCTGAACGAGCAGGGATTCGACACGTTGATCGCCTCACCGTTCACGATCGACGCCGGCTACGGCGTTGTATTCGCCAGCTCGTTCGCCGAGCTCATGGCCGAGATCACATCAGAGAAGCCGCCCCCCACCATTCTCGATCTTTTCGACAAGACGGTCGCGCGAACGGCGCAGAAGTTCAAGGACAAGGCGGATGCCAACTACAGCGAGCTGGGCCTTGAATATGTCCTGCTCGGCAACCCCGCGATCAAGCTGTGTGTCCAGCCCTAACCCGCAAGGTGGCGCATGAAACTTCGTCAGACCGCCGTGTTCATGGCTGCGATCGTCCTGGCTTGGCCGATTGCCCTCGCTCGGGCCGACGATGCAAACGCGCCTGCTGTCGCAAAGGTGCCTTATCAGGCACCGGCCGCCTCGCCCCGACACAGCGTGTTCATCAGCGATCTGCATTTCGGCGTCGGCAAGCAGGCGGGCGGTGCCTGGGACCCGACGGAAGACTTCCGCTGGCCAAGGGCGCTGGAGGGCTTCCTGAACGAGATCTCGGAGGATGGCGAGCAACGCGTCGATCTCGTCGTCGTCGGTGACTTTCTCGAGCTCTGGCAACCGCCGGCCGATATCAAATGCGGCGGTGCGAGCGCAGATCTCGGCTGTACGATCGACGAGATGGCTGCGCTGGTCGACAAAGTGGCGGCCGAACATGCGGGCGATCTCGGCATCTTGCGGGCGTTTGCCGAGCGCGGTGAAAACCGGTTGCACCTCATCGTGGGAAACCACGACTCGACCTTGCGCTATGCTGGGGTTTGGAAGGCGCTCGGGGCCGCGCTGAATGCCGACAGCGGTCGCATCAACCTCGTGACCGAGGGCCTGTGGCTTTCCGCCGACGGCCGAATCTTGGCAGAACACGGCAATCAGATCGGCCAGGACGTCAACAAGTACGCGACATGGCCTACGATATCGCGTCGCGTCGACGGCAAGGACTACATCGTCCGGCCGTGGGGCGAACTGTTCGTTCAGCGGCTGTTCAATGACCAGGAAAAGACGTATTCAATCATCGACAATCTCAGTCCGGAGACCGCGGGGGCTCGGTATCGTGCCGCGGATCGGGGGCTCTGGGGCTCGGCTTCCGACATCGCCAGATTGTTGAGCTTCAACCTGCTGGAAACGTCGCTGAGACAGAAATCCGTCATGCTCGGCAAGCCGCCCGCCGGCAAGGTCAACTGGGATATCAAGATCGCGCGCGGAAAGGGCGCGATGCTCTTCCTCTACGCGTTGCCGAAGGAAGACCCGCTGAGGCAGCAATTGTCGAAGGACGATGAAGAGGCCAACGCCATCAAATCGGAATTGACCAGGCTGGCGAACGATAAGGAGCAGCTTCCGGACGCGGAAGTTCAACAGCTCTGCGACATGATCGCCGCCATTGAGAAGGACCAGGTCTGCTGGGACATGCAGCTTGGAAGTCTCGCCGAGCACTTCCTCTCCTCCAAGGGCAAGGTGATGGCGAAACATCTTGCTGCCCGCCAAGCCGACCACAAGTCGATGCGCGTCTTCATCTATGGTCACACTCACCAGTTCGAGGAACCTTGGCGTGTCGAGGTTGAAGGCTCGCCGGTCACGATTACGGTCGCGAACACCGGCGCATTCCAGCGATTGCTCGACGACGCGGGTTTCCTCAAACGTCTCGGCGGCCGTGCACCACAGGAGGCTTTGCGCTTGATGAGCCTCGAAGAATTGCCGCCCTGCTATTCGGCCGTCGTCGTGCCGGCAGCTCCGCCGGGACAGGTTCCCCTTCCCAGGACTGTGGCCTGGCACATGCCGGAAGACGGTGCAGGCAGCTTCACGAGCCCTGACGATCCGAAGTGCCGTTGAGTGGGTCAGTCGCGGCGCCAACCCCGAAGCCCACACCAAGATCATCGTGCAGCCGTGGCGGTAGGAGTGTCAATATTTCGCCGGCACGTACATCTCTGGCGGGACCGGGCCTCGCTGATAGTCGGGATGTCGCACGCGCGGCGGTAGCGTCACCGGCGCCCGCACGACCTCCTGGTACGGGATCTGCGTCAAGAGATGCGCGATGCAATTGAGCCGCGCGCGCTTCTTGTCCACGGCATCGACGATCCACCACGGGCTATCCGGCAGATGCGTGTGCTCCAGCATCGTCTCCTTGGCCTTGGTGTACGCCTCCCAGCGACTGCGGGACTCGACGTCCATCGGGCTCAGCTTCCACTGCTTCAGGGGATCCTTGATCCGCATGGTGAAGCGGAATTGCTGCTCGTCGTCGGTAATCGAAAACCAGTACTTGACCAGGATGATGCCGGATCGGATCAGCATGCGCTCGAATTCCGGCACGGTCTTGAAGAACTCCTGGTACTCCGCCTCCGAGCAGAAGCCCATGACGCGCTCGACGCCGGCGCGGTTGTACCAGCTGCGATCGAACAGCACGATCTCGCCGCCGGCTGGCAGGTGCGCGACGTAGCGCTGGAAATACCATTGCGTGCGCTCGCGCTCGTTCGGCGCGGGGAGCGCCGCGACGCGGCAGATACGCGGATTGAGCCGTTGCGTGATGCGCTTGATCACGCCGCCCTTGCCGGCGGCGTCGCGGCCCTCGAACAGCACCACGACCTTCTTCCTCTCGCTCTGCACCCAGTCCTGGAGCTTGATCAACTCGCCCTGGAGGCGAAGCAGTTCCCGGAAATAGAGCCTGCGATCGACCGTCGGTTTCAGCGTTCCGGTCTCGTCGAGGAGCTCGTCGAGACGGGCATCATCCAGCTCCATCTCAAGTTCCTCGTCGAGATCGTCGGCCATTTCCTGGATGATGCGCGCGCGCTTGGAGATCTCGGATTTGCGATCGGATGCGGTCATGGGTCCTTCTCTCCGCTAGGATGCCAGTTACCAACGACCATCGGCGGGCTTTGTTGCGCCCATGTGACAACCCGCCAATCCCCCTGAGCCAGGTCACACCGGCAGCGCGATCGAATATTTCACCTGGCTCAGCGCAAAGCTGGACTCGATTGAGGCAATGCCGTCGAGGCGGGTCAGCTTGGTCTTGAGGAACGTCTCGTAGGAGGCGAGGTCGGCGGCGACGACACGCAAGAGATAGTCGCGGTTGCCGGTCATCAGATAGCATTCCAGCACCTCGTCCCATTTCGAGATGGCGCGCGCGAAGCGGTTGAGGTCCTCCTCCTTCTGCCGTGCCAGCTTGATCGAGATGAACACGCTGACATGCAGTCCCAGCGCCTTCTGGTCCACGGTCGCGACATAGCGCGAGATGACGCCGCGCTCCTCCAGGAGCTTGACCCGGCGATGGCAGGGCGAGACCGAGAGCCCGACCTTGTCGGCGAGCTCCTGCATGGTCAGGCGGCTGTCGTTCTGAAGGTGGCTGAGGATCTTGCGGTCGATGGCGTCGAGCTCGGGCATTGGGATGAAACCTGCATTTTGTCTGTTACGTTGGTAAAGTATCCCAATATCGGCGGGTATGGCGCGAAAAATTGAGAAGTTTGATGCCGCGCGCAGGCGTATGATCGGTGCATATTTTCCGGAGCATCGCCATGCCCGTTGACCCCGCCCGTCTCGAAATCCTGACCGCCCTCAGCCGCAAGGCGCTGTGGCTGTCGTCCTGGACCATCCACCACGCCAACCACATCCGCTCCAATGCGGATGGCCTCAAGGTCGGCGGCCACCAGGCCTCGTCCGCCTCGCTCGCCACCATCATGTCGGCGCTGTACTTCCACGTGCTGCGCCCTGAGGACCGCGTCGCGGTGAAGCCGCATGCGAGCCCGGTGTTCCACGCCATCCAGTATTTGTTCGGCCGGCAGAGCCGCGAGAAGCTGGAGAATTTTCGCGGCTTCAAGGGCGCGCAGTCCTATCCCTCGCGCACCAAGGACGTCGACGACGTCGACTTCTCCACCGGCTCGGTCGGCCTCGGCGTCGCGCAGACGCTGTTCTCCTCGCTGGTGCAGGACTACGTCAAGGCGCATGGCTGGATGAAGGACCGCCGCGAGGGGCGGATGATCGCCCTCGTCGGCGACGCCGAGATGGACGAAGGCAACATCTTCGAGGCGCTCGCGGAGGGCTGGAAGCACGGCCTGCGCAACACCTGGTGGGTGGTCGACTATAACAGGCAGTCGCTCGATGCCGTCGTGCGCGAAGGTCTGTGGGAAAAGTTCGAGACCATGTTCCGCAATTTCGGCTGGGACGTCGTCATCGTGAAATACGGCCGGCTGATGCGCGAGGCCTTCGCCGAGCCCGGCGGCGAGGCGCTGAAGCGCTGGATCGACAATTGCCCGAACGCGCTCTATGCGGCGCTGTGCTTCCAGGGCGGCGCAGCCTTCCGCAAGCACCTCCATGATGAGATCGGCGACCAGGGCCCGATCACAAGACTGATCGACAAGCGCAGCGACGAGGAGCTCTTGGCGCTGATGTCGAATCTCGGCGGCCACGACATGGCGAGCATGCTGGAGGCGTTCGACGCGATCGATCACGACCGCCCGGTCTGCTTCATCGCCTACACCATCAAGGGCGTCGGCCTGCCGTTCCAGGGCCACAAGGACAACCACGCCGGTCTGATGACTGTTGCGCAGATGGAGAAGTATCGCGAGAGCCAGAACATCCGGCCCGGCCACGAATGGGACAAGTTCGAAGGGCTGTCGCAGGATGCAGCCGAGCTCGAGGCCTTCCTCGCGCGGGTGCCGTTCAACCAGGATGGCCGCCGGCTCACGGCGCCCGTCGTCGAGGTGGCGCAACAGCTCGCCTTCAAGCCGTCGCCGCAGATGTCGACCCAGCAGGGCTTTGGCCTCGTGCTGAACGAGATCGCGCGCAGCGACAGCGAGCTCGCCAGGCGCATCGTCACGACCTCGCCGGACGTCACCGTCTCGACCAACCTCGGCCCCTGGGTCAATCGCCGCGGCCTGTTCGCGCGGGCCGAGAAGGCGGACTTATTCCGCAGCGAGAAAATTCCTTCGACCTACAATTGGGACGCTTCGCCAAAGGGCCAGCATCTGGAGCTCGGCATCGCCGAGATGAACCTGTTCATCATGCTCTCGGCGCTCGGCCTGTCGCACCAGATCAACGGCGAGCGGCTCTTGCCGGTCGGCACGCTCTACGATCCCTTCATCGAGCGCGGCCTCGATGCGCTGAACTACGCCTGCTACCAGGACGCCCGCTTCATGGTGGCGGCGACGCCGTCGGGTATCACGCTCGCGCCCGAAGGCGGCGCGCATCAGTCGATCGCAACGCCCTTGATCGGCATGGCGCAAGACGGCCTCGCCTCGTTCGAGCCGGCCTTCGTCGACGAGCTCGCCGTGATCATGGCTTTCGGCTTCGAGCACATGCAGCGCGATCCAGGCGAGGGCGGCTCGGTCTATTTGCGGCTCTCGACGCGCTCAATCGAGCAGGCGCAGCGGATCATGACACCGGAGCTGCGACAGGGCATCACCGACGGCGCCTATTGGCTGCGCAAGCCGGGGCCGAATGCCGAGGTCGTGATCGCCTATACCGGCGCGGTCGCGCCTGAGGCGATCGAGGCGACCGGCTTCATCGGCGAGAGCCGCCGCGACGTCGGGCTGCTCGCGATCACCTCGGCCGATCGTCTCCATGCGGGGTGGACCGCCGCGCGGAAATTGCGGCGCGACCGCCGCGGCGTGCTGCATCTCAGCCACATCGAAAAGCTCCTGGCGCCACTGCCGCGCGACTGCGGCATCGTGACCGTGATCGACGGCCATCCGTCTGCGCTCGGTTGGCTCGGCAGCGTCCGCGGCCACCGTGCCGAGGCGCTCGGCGTCGAGCAGTTCGGCCAGACCGGCAGCATCGCGGACCTTTATCGGCACTACGGCATCGATGCGAACGCGATCATCGATGCGGCCGAAAGCCTCACCACCGGCGCACCGGTGCTGCACCGGAAGATGGCGGTGTAGTGGAGGTAACTGCCTCGTCATTCCGGGGCGACGCGCAGCGTCGAGCCCGGAATCCATAACCACGATCGGGAGTATGGATTCCGGGCTCGCGCTCCGCGCGCCCGGAATGACGGCTGAGAGTGCCTTGCCACGTTCCCGCCACCGGCTCATATAACCTCCGTCCGCCGCAACGCTGGCCCCGCATATGGCGGGTTCAATTGCCGGCGCTTTCGTGCAAGGATGCCTGCCGAAACGCCCCCTCCAAGCCCCCAAGAAGAGGTTAACGATGGTCAATCGCATGCAATTTTACATCGACGGCGCCTGGGTCGATCCCGCCGTCAAGAAGTCCACCGCCGTGATCAATCCGGCGACGGAAGAGGCGATGTACGAGGTTGCGCTCGGCTCCAAGGCCGATGTCGACAAGGCGGTTGCCGCCGCCAAGCGCGCCTTCGAGACCTTCTCCCAGACCAGCCGCGAAGAGCGCGTCGCGCTGCTCAGCAAGATCATCGAGATCTACAAGGGCCGCCTTAAGGAGATCGGCGCCGCCGTCTCCGACGAGATGGGCGCGCCGCTGCCGATGGCGGAGAAGCTGCAGGCCGGCGCCGGCCTCGGCCATCTCATGACCACGCTCGACGTGCTCAAGAACTATCATTTCGAGGAGCCGGTCGGCACCGCCATGGTGCTGCGCGAGCCGATCGGCGTGGTCGGCATGATCACGCCCTGGAACTGGCCGCTGAACCAGATCGCCTGCAAGGTCGCGCCCGCGCTCGCCGCCGGCTGCACCATGATCCTGAAGCCCAGCGAGTTCACGCCGACCTCTGCGCTGATCTTCGCGGAGATCCTGCATGAAGCTGGCGTGCCCAAGGGCGTGTTCAACCTCGTCAACGGCCTCGGCCCCGAGGTCGGCGCCGCCATGAGCGAGCACCCCGACATCGACATGATCTCATTCACCGGCTCGACCCGCGCCGGCATCGACGTTGCGAAGCGCGCAGCGCCGACCGTCAAGCGCGTCAGCCAGGAGCTTGGCGGCAAGTCGCCGAACGTCATCCTCGAAGGCGCCGACCTCACGAAGGCGGTGACCGGCGGCGTGATGCACATGTTCAACAATTCCGGTCAGTCCTGCAACGCGCCCTCGCGCATGATCGTGCCGCTGTCGAAGATGAAGGAAGTCGCCGCGATCGCGAAGGCCGTCGCCGACAAGACCAAGGCCGGTGATCCCCGCGCCGAAGGCACCACCATCGGCCCGGTGGTCAATCGCGGTCAGTGGGACAAGATCCAGGGGCTGATCAAGAAGGGCATCGACGAGGGCGCAACGCTCGTCGCCGGCGGCCCGGGCCTGCCCGAAGGCGTCAACAAGGGCTTCTATGTCCGCCCGACCATCTTCGCCGACGTCACCCCTGACATGACGATCGCTCGCGAGGAGATCTTCGGGCCGGTGCTGACCATCATCGGCGCCAAGGACGAAGCCGACGCGGTCAAGATCGCCAACGATACGCCGTATGGCCTCGCCGGTTACGTCACCGGCCCGACGGTCGAGGACGCCAAGCGCGTCGGCCGCCAGATCCGCGCCGGCAATGTCAACCTGCAGGGCGTACCCAACGACCGCACCGCGCCGTTCGGCGGCTACAAGCAGTCCGGTAACGGCCGCGAGTGGGGCAAGTTCGGCCTCGAGGACTTCCTCGAAGTGAAGGCGGTCGCCGGCTTCAACGCGGCGTAGTTCATACGGCGCTTGCGCCCCGAGGGGATGCCGGCTTCCAGGGAAGCCGGCATCTTTGCTGTGAGACCAGCCGCTTCACGGCGACAACAGCCCGTCAAATCAATAAAAGCAAAGGGACGGAACGTGAGAAAACTGATCATCGCATTCGTTGCGCTGCTGACGCTGTCAGGCGCTGCGCAGGCCCAGACGGTGAAGGGTCTGCTCAACACGCTCAGGGCGAAATGGAACGAACCGACCGAGCCGTTCAAGATCGTCGACAACGTCTACTATGTCGGCACTAACGGCCTTGCGTCCTACCTGATCACGTCGCCACAGGGGCATATTCTGGTCGATACCGTGATGCCGGAATCGACGTCCCAGATCACGACGAGCATCGAGAAGCTCGGCTTCAAGATCAGCGACATCAAGTATCTCATCAACACCCACGCCCATATCGACCACACCGGCGGCTTTGCCGAGTTGAAGCAGGCGAGCGGCGCGCAGATGGTCGCGGGCGAGGCCGACAAGCCGTTGCTCGAAGGCGGCTATTATCCGGGTGCGCAGGAGGAGAAGGCGCTCGACTTTCCGCCGGTGAAAGTCGACCGCACGGTGCGTGAGGGCGACACCGTCGCGGTCGGCAGCGTCACGCTAACGGCGCGCGAGACGCCCGGCCATTCGCCGGGCTGCACCAGCTGGGCCTTCTCGGTGAAGGATGGCGATGCAACACGCTCGGTGTTGATCTTCTGCAGCGGCACCGTCGCGCTGAACCGGCTTGTCGGCAGCCCGACCTATGCCGGCATCGTCGACGACTATCGCAAGACCTTTGCGCGTGCCAAGGACATGAAGGTCGACATCCTGCTGGCTCCCCATCCCGAGATGTACAAGATGGCCGAGAAGCGCGCCAAGCTCGCCGGCGGCGGGCCCAGTCCGTTCGTCGACCCGGGCGAGTTCAAGGTCTATGCGGCATCGCTGGAAAAGGCGTTCGAAGAGGCGCTCGTCAAGCAGACCGCGACGGCACAGGAGAAGAAGGGGTAGAGACGGTCGGTGGTTGGGCGCGCTGTGGAGCCTATCCCCCTACCGCACCCTGCGTGTTCACATACAGCGCGTAGATCGACTGGCTCGCGGCCATGAACAGGCGGTTGCGCTTGACGCCGCCGAAGCAGACATTGGCGCAGCGCTCGGGCAGGGCGATGCGGCCGATCATGACGCCGTCGGGTGCGAACACCACCACGCCGTCGAGCTCGGGATCGCCCATGCCCCAGCCGCACCAGAGATTGCCGTCGATGTCGCAGCGCATGCCGTCGGGCGTGCCCGGGCCGGCATCGATATGGACGCGCTTGTTTGCGATCGTGGTGCCCTCGGGCGAAACGTCATAGGCGAGGATTTTTCGGTTCGGCACGCCCCGCGATTCCACGACATACAGAATTTTCTCGTCCGGCGAGAAGCACAACCCGTTCGGTCCGAGCACGCCTTCGGCGACGATGGTCGCCTTGCCGGTCTCGGGATCGAGTCGATAGACGTTGGGCTCGATCTCGGGCTCGGCCTTGTAGCCCTCGTAATTGCCGAGCAGGCCGAAGGTCGGATCGGTGAACCAGATCGAGCCGTCCGATTTAACAACGACATCGTTCGGCGAGTTCAACCGCTTGCCGTTGAATTGATCCATCAGCACGGTGATGCTGCCGTCATACTCGGTGCGCACCACGCGCCGGCCGCCGTGCTCGCAGGTGATCAGCCGGCCCTGCCGGTCACGCGTGTTGCCGTTGGCGAAATTTGAGGGCTTGCGGAACACGCTGACCGCACCGGTCTCTTCCTCCCATTTGAGGATGCGCTGGTTCGGGATGTCGCTGCACAGGAGATAACGCCCATCGCCGAACCACACCGGCCCCTCGGCCCAGCGCAGGCCGGTCGCCAGCCGCTCCACCGCCGAAAGCTTCAGCCAGTATTTTTCGAAGCGAGGATCGAGTGCCCTAATCGCGGGATCGGGGTAATAGGTCGCCGGCTGCCAGCCTGGCCGTTCCTCCGTGTGGGACGATGCCTCATTCATGCCGGTTCTCTCGTTTCGTTCCCTCTGGACAATCCTGCTATCATTAGAGACACGTGATCGCAAATTCGGTCACCAACGGCGAGGGACGACATGCCGCGTATTCTGATGACGGGAGCTTCGGGCGGGATCGGCACCAGCCTGCGGAAGCTGTTGCCGCCGATCTACTCGGATCTCCTACTGTCCGATATCAAGCCGCCGGCTGATCTCGGCTCCGATGAAAAATTCAAGGCCGCAGACCTCGCCGATCTCGCGCAATGCGAGGCGATCTGCGAGGGCGTCGACGGCATCCTGCATTTCGGCGGCTATTCGGTCGAAGGCACCTGGGATCAGATCCTCCAGGCCAACATCATCGGCGGTTACAATCTGTTCGAGGCGGCCTACCGCAAGGGCGTCAAGCGCGTGGTGTTCGCCTCGTCGAACCACGCCGTCGGCTTCTATCCGCGCCACCACAAGATCGGCACCGACGTCACCCCGCGCCCTGACGGCCGCTATGGCGTCAGCAAGGTGTTCGGCGAGGCCGTCGGCGCGCTCTACGCCGACAAGCACGGGATGAAGGTGACCTGCCTGCGCATCGGCAATTTCGGCGACATGCCGCTGGACAAGCGCCGGCTCTCGATCTGGCTCAAGCCCGATGACCTCGTGCAGCTCTGCCGCATCGGGCTCGAGCATCCCGACATCCATTTCGAGATCTTCTACGGCGCCTCCTTCAACGAGCGCGCCTGGTGGGACAACCACCGCGCCTACGAATTCGGCTATCGCCCGACAGGCCGCGCCGAAGATTTCCGCGAGCACGCCATGGCCGAGCAGGCCAAGCTGAAGCCGGATCCGGTTGGCGATTATTTCCAGGGCGGCACGTTCTGCAGCATGGAGTTCGATGCTGATCCGAGCCGGATCATCGACTGGAATAAGCGGTAGTGATCGTTCACCGGCCGAGCGTCAACAGCGGCTTGCCGGTCTCGACAATGTAGGTCGCAAGCTCCGCGGCGTTGCCGCTGCCGACATTCTTCACTGCATGATGCACTCCGTGAGGAATGAGCAGCACGTCGCCGGCCTTCAGGATCAGCGGCGGCCTGCCGTCGAGCCGATATTCCAGCTCGCCTTCGATCAGATAGACGAGCTCTTCGCCCGGGTGACTGTGCCTGGCGGCAACGACGCCCGGAGGAAAGTCGACGCGAACCTGGACGACCTCGCGCCCGGGCGCGCTCAGTGCTTCCTTCATGAGATGTGTGCGCTTGATGTCTCCCAGTCGTGGCTCTTCGGATCGTGCCGAGAGCGAAGCTAGGCTGGTTGCGACGATCAGCGCCGCCGCAACCACGATCCCACGTTTAGTCATGTGAATGTCCTTTCGAGTTATGCAGGATGTTGTGGGGGAGCATCAGCCGGCGGCAGCCGCCGGGGTTGCGCGAAAGCTGATGGCCATGCGGTTGTAGGCGTTCATCAGGCTGATCGCGATCGTGAGGTCGACGAGCTCGCGCTCCTCGAACACGACCCTTGCGGCCTGGTATGCCTCGTCCGGCACGCCCGTCTCGGCAACCCGCGTCACCGTCTCTGCCCAGGCCAGCGCAGCCCGTTCGCGTTCGTCGAAGAGATTGCCGGCCTCGCGCCATGCCTGCAGCAGCGCGATCTTCTCGACCTTCTCTCCCTTCTTGAGCAGGTCGCGGGTGTGCATGTCCAGGCAGTAGGCGCAATTGTTGATCTGGGAGATCCGCAGATAGACCAGCTCGATCAGCGTGGCAGAAAGCCGGCTTTGCAGGACGTAGCCGTAGACGCCGCCGAGCGCCTTGATGCCGGCCGGCGCGATCTGGTTGTAGTCGAGACGCTTACTCATGTTTCTCTCCTTGATGGTGTTTCTGCTGGACGGCAGTGGTCAGTTCCTTCTCGCCGCTGTCGACGACGAATACTGCGAGCAGGCTTGCGGGCTCGGACCGGCTCGCATTGCGGCTGACAGGATGCTTGGAGCCCGGCGGCTCGTAAAAGCTCTCGCCGGCGCGATAGACCCGCCTAGGTCCATCGTTCACCTGTGACTCGATTGCGCCTGACAGCACGTAACCAAAGATGAAGGCCGACTTTGCGTGGATGTGCGAAGGCGATCTTCCGCCGGGTTCATAGTTCACAACCAGGGCCACAAGTGACTTGCCCGGGATGTTGGGGATCGATTGCTCGAAATGGGGCGTGACCGTTTCGCCGATGCCGTGGGCGGCGCTGGGCGCCGCACTCGCAATGGAAATGGCAACGCAAGCCGCAGCGAGAATGGATGGCACTTTCATGGAGGATCTCCTGTTTAGAGTTCGTGTCTGTTGTGCTGTGGTGCCTTTGTTCAGCTGCGGATGACGGCCTTCAGCGAGTCCGTGAACACCCAGAAGGAAGCGGCGAGCAGGCCGACGTCCTTCAGCAGGAACTGTCCCGGAGCGACCGTGATCGCGGGGGCCCCGAGCTCCGGCACGACGACGCCGGGCGTCGAGATCATGAAGCTCAGCGTGGTGACGAACAGCCCGGCCGACAACAGGCCGCCGGCCGCGGAGTAGATCGGGCTGGACAGGCGGAGCGCGATCAGAACCCCGATGCTGAGTTCGACGAAACCGAGAAAGGTCGAGAAGCCGCGGACCGAGAACAGCGTGTAGAACCATCGCAGCAGCGGGCTGTTCTCGACCAGGGGCACCAGCCCCTGTGCTTCGTAATCGGTGAATTTCATGCCGCCGAACCAGGCGTAGATGATTGCGAGCGACGCGTAGAGACCGATTCGGCTGATCGGTTCGGCGTAAGCAAGCAGGCGTTCAGACTGTTCGCGCCAACTGATCGTGCGGCGCAGGGCGATGGTTGAGGTGGACGCATGGCTGATGATGCGTGACATGGTGATCTCCGTTTGATGCCGGTTGTTCGCTCACGCACTCACGTGCGTGTGCAGGTTGTAGCGAGGGGCGGGAATGGTGCTCGAGAGCTTGTTCGTCATGGCAAGCCGCGCGCTCTCGTGGCGATCCCACTCCGACTTGTCGGCCAGCGCCGGGATCGTCACGACTTCGCCGAGGTCGAGACCGGCGAGGGCGGCGTCGACCAGGTCGTCGGCCGACATGACGATCTCTGCCGGCAGCTGGTGAACCGGCGTGCCCGCGATGTCCCAAAACTCCGTCGCAGTGGCGCCCGGCAGCACGGCCTGAATGCGGATGCCCTTCCCGGCGAGCTCGTGAACGAGTGACTGGGTGAATGCGAGCACGAAAGCTTTCGAGCCGCCGTAGACGCCGTTGAGCAGCTCCGGCGCGATCGCGACGATGGAAGCGATGTTGATGATCGTGCCGTGGCCGCGGGCGATGAATCCGGGCACCGCTGCGTAGGTCAGGCGCGTCAGTGCACCGACGTTGAGACGGATCATGTCCTCCATCTTGTCGATGTCGGAATCGATCAGCGGGGCCGAGGCGCCGACGCCGGCGTTGTTGACCAGCACCGAAATGTTGCCGTTGGTTCTGATGAGTTGCTCGACGCGGCGGAGGTCGGCAGGGGATGTGAGATCGGCTTCCACCGTTTCCACCTTGCGGCCAGTTTCGTTGCCGAGCCTGCGCGCGAGCGATGCGAGCCGCTGCCTGTTGCGCGCAACGAGGATGAGGTCGTGGCCGCGCTTCGCCAGGCGATCGGCGTAGATCGCGCCGATTCCGGTCGAAGCTCCGGTGATGAGGGCAGTGCCTTTTCTGGTCTGGGTCATTTTCGTCTCTCCTTCGGTTGGGTGCGGAGAGGAATAGGCACTTCCGGAAATGGTGGGTATCTGGCAAAATCGGGATCTTTCCTTCCAGAATATGGAAGTGTCCTATGGATCGTCTCGAAAGCATGTCGGTGGTCTTGGCGGTGGCGGAGGCGGGCAGCCTGTCTGCTGCCGCGCGCCGTCAGAAAATGCCGTTGGCAACGGTGAGCCGGAAGGTTTCGGAGCTCGAGGAGCACCTCCAGACCAAGCTGTTTCATCGCTCGAGCCGCGCGCTCGTCCCAACGGACGCCGGCCGCTCCTACATCGCCGCGGCCAAGCGAATTCTCGCCGATCTCACCGAAGCCGAGCGCGTTGCCTCCGGCGAATACACCACGCCGCGTGGCGATCTCAGCATCACGACGCTGGTCGCGCTCGGTCGGCTATGCTTGCAGCCGATCCTTGCCGAGTTCCTTGCGGCATTTCCGGAAGTGGATGTTCAGCTCATCTTGCAGGACCGGACGCTCAACCTTCTGGACGAGAACATTGACGTCGCGCTTCGTGTCGGCGATCTCGCCGACAGCGGCCTGATCGCCGTGCGCGTGGGGGAAATTCACCGCGTCGCCTGCGCCAGCCCGTCCTATCTGAAGCTACGGGGAACGCCGAAGGCTCCCGATGATGTCTCCGCCCACGACTGCATCAGCTATCCTCCGCTTCAATCGCCGGGCACGTGGAGATTCAAGCGAGGGCAGACCGAGTATGCAGTGCCGGTTCGGTCGCGCTTCATTGCGAGCAATCTGGAATCGGCCATCGATGCCGCGCGCGCAGGCATCGGGATCACCGTCGTGTTCTCCTATCTGGCGTCGGATGCGCTGAGGTCTGGAGAGCTCGTTGCGGTCCTGCAGGACTTTCAACCGCCGCCGCAGCCGGTCAGCTTCGTCTACTCGCCCAACCGCTTCATGCCGGCGAAGCTGCGCGCGTTTCTCGACTTCGCAGGGCCGCGCCTGAGGGCGCGCTTGGCCGACAGTCCCGGAAACGTTGCGCCGCGGAGGCCGCGGGCGTAGCTGCGGGCCCGCACATCAGAAATGCAGGTTGAGCCGCAACAGCGCCTGGTGCCGCTCGAACTGATCGAGGTTGAGGCTGCGAACGTCGCCGATCGCCTGGCCGGCAACCTGCATCTGCCAGGTGCCGGAGATGCCGACCTCCTTCGAGATGTTGTAGGAGAAGGTTGGGCCAGCAAAGACTGCGTCTCCCAGAAAGCGGTCGAGGCCGCCGCCGTCATAGGCCCGCGCGTAGCGTACGCCGAGGCCAAACACGAGGTCGGGCTGCACTGCGTACGAGATCGCGGCCTGTAGCTGCATCTCGGAATCGTGTCGCCAAAGATTGGTCGAGATCTCGCGGGTTCCGCCGGTCCCGTACCAGACGTTGAAGGCGGCGAACAGCCTGTCCTTGACGAGCTCGCTGTCGAACAGCGCGGCAAACTCTGCGCCATATTGCGCGATATGCATGCCGCTGGCGTCGTCGATCCGGCTCCAGCCGGGCTGGGCATGGAGTGTCAACCCGAAGGGCGCGACGGCACGATCGATCAGCTTGTAGCGCAGTTCGAGCGCGACGCCGCCGAAAGCGAGGTCGCGATGATCGGCAAGACCCGGAACGCCACTGATGTGCTGTCCGGTCAGTGCAAATCCGGGTGCTATCCGGAAGTTGTCCGAGACCGTGTATTTGACCTGATTGAGATTGGCCCAGGCTGCGTAAGTGCCGGAGCGCTTGCCGAACGCGCCGACATTCTCGAACTCGATCTCCATTTCGCCGGGCTTGCCGATGTCGGAGCCCATGCTGAAACCGAAGATGTGCTCGGTGTCGATCTCCGAATGAGCCGACGGCAAACCTCCCGTCAGCTTGCTGACGACGGGGGCCGGTGCGGAGCCAGCCCAGGCATAGGCGAGGCCGCGTGGACCGTCGTCGGCAGAGGCGGAGACGCAACTCGCCAGATGACCGGCGACGACAATTGCAGCCGCTGTTGCGCCCCGGAAGTTCGACTTTCTCAGCACGACATCCACCAACCCACGCGAACCAAGGGCACTAATCGAGCAAGGAGCTTAGTTCACGCGCAGCCCCTGCGATTGCAAGTCATTCGCAACAAAGATTCCACAGAATGACCGGCTGTGCAACTACTTGCTAATCATTCTTAGTTGCGTTCAATGGAGTTACGGCGGGCTGGCGGGCCGGAGACGCCCGCGCCGCAGAGCTGGAAGCGGGAGATGCCGTGCGCGTCGGGCGCCGTCGCGTGCGGCAAGGCCGTGCGATGCTCGGGACCGCCCCGAAAACCAAGCGTCAGGCCTGCAAGTCGAGTTATTGACAATCAGGGGGCTGGCCTTACCACCACGACAAAAGCTGAAGGGAGCGCCCTGATGACGAGTGGCTTGCGCAAGGGTCTGACGAGCTATGGCGATGCCGGCTTCTCGCTGTTCCTGCGCAAGGCGTTCATCAAGGCCATGGGCTATTCCGACGACGCGGTGGAGCGCCCGATCGTCGGCATCACCAACACCTATAGCGACTACAATCCCTGCCACGGCAACGTCCCGCAGATCATCGAAGCCGCCAAGCGCGGCGTGATGCTGTCGGGCGCGATGCCGTTCGTGTTCCCGACCATCTCGATCGCCGAGAGCTTTGCGCATCCGACCTCGATGTACCTGCGCAATCTGATGGCGATGGACACCGAGGAGATGATCCGCGCCCAGCCGATGGATGCGGTGATCGTGATCGGCGGCTGCGACAAGACGCTGCCGGCGCAGGTGATGGCCGCGATCAGCGCCGACCTGCCGACTGTGGTCATCCCTGTCGGGCCGATGGTGGTCGGTCATCACAAGGGCGAGGTGCTGGGGGCCTGCACCGATTGCCGTCGTCTCTGGGCGAAATATCGCGCCGGCGACATGGACGATGCCGAAATCGAAGCGGTGAACGGCCGGCTGGCGCCATCGGTCGGCACCTGCATGGTGATGGGCACGGCCTCGACCATGGCCTGCATGATCGAGGCCATGGGCCTGTCGCTGCCGATGAGCGCGACGATTCCCGCGCCGCATGCCGAGCGTTTCCGTCTCGCCGAGGCCAGCGGCAAGGCTGCCGCGGAGATGGCCAAGGCCAAGGGCCCGAAGCCGAGCGAAGTGTTGACGCCGGCCTCGTTTAGGAACGCGCAAGTCGTGCTGCAGGCGATCGGCGGCTCGACCAACGGCTTGATCCATCTGACCGCGATGGCGCATCGCTCGCCGCACCGGCTCGACCTCGCAGCGTTCGACCAGATCGGCCGCGAGGTGCCGGTGCTGGTCGATCTCAAGCCATCCGGCGAGCACTATATGGAGCACTTCCACCACGCCGGCGGCGTGCCGAAGCTGCTGGCGCAGCTCGGCGATCTCGTCGATCTCGATGCCAGGACCATCAGTGGCCAGACGCTGCGTGAGATTGCGGCGAATGCGGAGGACGTGCCGGGCCAGGATGCCATCCGCTCGCGCGACAATCCGATCAAGAAGGAGGGCGGCCTCGCGATCCTGCACGGCAATCTCGCCCCGCGCGGCGCGGTCATCAAGCAATCGGCCGCGAGCCCGAAGCTGCTGCAGCACACCGGGCGCGCCGTCGTGTTCGAATCCGTCGAGGACATGACCTTGCGGGTCGACGATCCCGATCTCGACGTCACGGCAGAGGACGTGCTGGTGCTGCGCAACGCCGGCCCGAAGGGCGCGCCGGGCATGCCGGAAGCCGGTTATCTGCCGATCCCGAAGAAGCTCGCGCGCGGCGGCACCAAGGACATGGTGCGCATCTCGGATGCGCGCATGAGCGGCACCGCGTTCGGCACCATCGTGCTGCACATCACCCCGGAATCCGCCGTCGGCGGACCGCTGGCGCTGGTTGAGAACGGCGACATGATCCGCCTCGACGTGGCCAAGCGCAGCATCGAGCTCTTGATTGACGCCGCCGAGCTGGAGCGGCGCCGCGCTGCGTTGAAGCCGGTGGCCGCGCCGGAGGAGGCACGGCGGGGCTACGCCTGGCTGTTCAACGAGACCATCCTGCAGGCCGACGAGGGCTGCGACTTCGACTTCATGCAGAGGACGGGCCCCGCGAAGGGCTGAGTCACCGACCGCAGGGCTATCGCCATTTGAGAGCCTTCCCTGCGGCCATCCTTCGAGACGCCCGCTCTAGGCGGGCTCCTCAGGATGAGGACGGAGTGCGGCAGCAGTTTCAACGGGCACTGACGCTGATGAGCCTCATCCTGAGGAGGCGCGTTTGCGCCGTCTCGAAGGACGAGGCGTGCGCGCAGACCGCCGCCACGGGTCATATGCGATAGACCTGTGACCGGTCATGTGGCCGCTACTTTCCCTTGCTCGTGAACTTCTTCACGGCGGTGCGGAACGCTTCTGTGTTCATCGCCATGATGATCTTGTGCTCCTCGGCATCGAGCTGCTGCTTCACCGGCGTGGTCGCCGCTTGATAGACCAGCTGCTTGGTGCTGGCGATCGAAGCCGGCGGGTTCTGCGCGAGACGCTCGGCAAGTTTTCGCGTCGCGGTCTTCAGCTCGGCGGCAGGAGCGACCTTCGCGACCAGGCCCCATTCATAGGCCTGCTGCGCGGTAAAATTGTCCTCGGACAGAAAGATCTGCAGCGCCCGGCGGGAGCCGACCGTGCCGACGATGCCGACCGTCGAGCCGCCGTCCGGCGACACCCCGATCTTGGCATAGGCCGGCGTGAACTTGGCATCGTCAGCGGCGATGCAGAGATCGGTGACGAAGGCGAGGCCCATGCCGGCGCCGGCGGCCGAGCCGTGCACGCTCGACAGCGAGATCTTCGGCATGCGCCTGATGATCTCGATGAAGGCGTGATAGTGCTTCAATAGCTCGCCGACGACGGGCGTCACCGTGCCGGCTTCGGCGGCGGCCCCGATCGTCTGCAGATCACCGCCGGCGCAGAACGCGCGGCCTTCACCCTCGAGCACGACGACGCGGATGTCGTCGGCGCCTTCGAGATAGGCCGCGAGCTGCTCGAGCTTCTGCGCAATTGCAAGGTCGATTGCGTTGAACGCGGCAGGGCGGTTCAGCGTGATGGTCGCGATCGGGCCGTCGATCCGCAGCAGGGCGGGATCGTCGGGCTTTGAGACGGGAGCGGTCATCTGGATTTCTCCGGCAGGAGGTCGAGGCTCGAACTAAATCGCAGAAGGGCAGGGGTGACAATCCCCGAACCACCGCTCTTGCGCCGGGCGGAATGATAGGCTCAAATGGAGCCGCTTTCGCCAAGGGACGGACACGAGCGCCGGCTCCTCGCAAGGCCAGCAAGCAAAATCAGCGAGAGAGGAGGCGGCATGGGTCACGCTCGTGTCTTCCGGAAATGGGCTGTCCGATGACTGGCCCGGTGATCATCGTCGGTGCCGGCCATGGCGGCTACCAGATCGCGGCATCGCTGCGCCAGGCCGGCTTTGCCGAGCGCATCTGCCTGATCAATGACGAGCCGCATCTGCCCTATCAGCGGCCGCCGCTGTCCAAGGCCTACATCAAGGGCTCCGCGGGTCCGGAGAGCCTGATGTTCCGGCCTGAGAAGTTTTACCAGGACCAGACCATCGAGCTGATCGCGGGCCGCGCCGCCTCGATCGACCGCTCCGCGCGTAAGGTGCATCTCGCATCCGGCGAGACGCTGGACTATTGGCACCTCGTGCTGGCGACCGGCGCGCGCAATCGCCTGCTCGATCTGCCCAATGCCAATCTGCCCGACGTGAAATATTTGCGTATCCTCGACGACAGCGAGGCGCTGCGCGCGATCATGCCGTCGAAGACGCGCGCCGTGATCATCGGCGCCGGCTTCATCGGCCTCGAATTCGCCGCGACCGCCCGCATCAAGGGCCTCGAGGTCGACGTGCTCGAACTCGCCCCGCGCGTGATGGCGCGCGCGGTGACGGCGGAGGTCTCCGAATATTTTCAGGCGCGCCACCGCGAAGCCGGCATCCGTATCCATCTCGGCGTGCAGGCCACCGCGATCGAGGCGGAGGGCGGCAAGGTCACCGGCGTGTCCTTGAGCGACGGGCGGCATCTGCCGGCCGACCTCGTCGTGGTCGGCGTCGGCGTGCTGCCGAACATCGAGCTCGCGGCCGAGGCGGGGCTGCCGGTCGCCGCCGGCATCATCGTCGATGAATATCTGTCGACGGCTGATCCCAACATTTCGGCGATCGGCGATTGCGCGCTGTTCGCAAGCCCGCGCTTCGGCGGATCGCTGCGGCTGGAATCGGTGCAGAACGCCACCGACCAGGCCCGCTGTCTCGCCGCAAAGCTGACCGGCGACAAGAAGCCGTACGACAGCCATCCCTGGTTCTGGAGCGACCAGGGCGACGACAAGCTCCAGATCGCAGGTCTCACCACGGGCTACGACCGCGTCGTGCTGCGCGGCGATCCCGCCAAGAAGGCGTTTTCGGCGTTCTGCTATCACGGCGACAAGCTGCTCGGCATCGAATCGATCAACCGCGCCGGCGATCACATGTTCGGCCGCCGCTTGCAGAGCATGGACCGCACGATCACGCCGGAGCAGGCCGCGGACGAGAGCTTCGACCTCAAGAGCGCGCTGGCGTGAAGTTCTTCTCCCTCTCCTCGTTCTTACGGGGAGAGGGTCGGGGTGAGGGGCTTTCTCTGCGCATACGATGGCAGTCGGACTCGCGGAGAGTCCCCCTCACCCGGAATTTGCTCTCGCAAAATTCCGACCTCTCCCCGCAAGCGGGGAGAGGCGAAGAGGCCTCTACAGCACCGCCGTCACTTCGGCCGCCGTCGGCATCGACGGTCCGGCGCCCATCCGCTGCACGCTGATCGAGGCGGCGGCGTTGGCGAATCTCAGCGCGTCGCGCAAGGCTGCGCCGTCCGCGAGTTGCGCGGCGAGCGCGCCGACGAAGCAGTCGCCGGCGCCGGTGGTGTCGAGTGCCTTCACCACACGGCCGGCAACCGAGATCTCCTCGCGCCCGGCGAGCGCGAGCACGCCGCGCTTGCCGAGCGTGACGCAGATGGTCTGGTCCTCGCGCGCCTGAAGTTTTCGCGCGACGTCGATGATCTTCGCGGCCTCATCGTCGTCCGACAGCTCGCTGCCTGCGAGAAAACCGAGCTCGGTCTCGTTCAGGACGAGGATGTCAACCAGCGCCAGCAGCTCGACCGGCATCTTCTGCGCGGGCGCCGGGTTCAGCACTGTCACCGCCCCCGCCGCGCGGGCGCGGTGGAAGAACGCAGCGATCGTCGGCAGCGGAATCTCGAACTGGCTGACGGCGACGTCGCCCTTCAGCAGCGGCACGACGCTGACGTCATCGGCGCCGACCAGCCCGTTCGCCCCGGGCACGACGACGATGGTATTGTCGGCCTCGGCCACCGTGATGATGGCCGTCCCGGTGTGCGCCTCGGCCGTCTCCACGACATAGCCGAGGTCGATGCCCTGCGCGCCGAGAAAGGCCTTCAGCTCGGCGCCGAACGAATCCCCGCCCAGCCGTCCGATCAGCGTGGTCCGTGCGCCGAGCCGTGACGCCGCCACGGCCTGGTTCGCACCCTTGCCGCCCGGAAAATACAGTACCTGGCGGCCGGCGACGGTCTCGCCGATTCGTGGATGGCGATCGGCCGTGGCCACCACATCCATGTTGATGCTGCCGGCGACGAAGACGCGCCCCATCTCTTTCTAGACCCTGACCTCGAACTCGTGCCTGACCTTGGCGATATCGACCAGCGTCGGCAAGCCGGCCTCGTTGCCGAGGCGCTGGATCTTGAAGGTGGAAGCGGCGCGGGCAAAGTCGAAATGCTCGCGCCAGCTTTTGCCGGGATGCGCGAGGTAGGAATAGACATAGGCGCCGTGGAAGACGTCGCCGGCGCCGTTGGTGTCGATGACGCGCTCGCGCGGGATCGGCATCGCCGGCATCACCTGCACCGTGCCGGTTTCGTCGTACCAGAACAGGCCCTTCTCGCCCATGGTGACGCCGCCGATCTTGCAGCCGCGGCTCTTGAGATAGTCGAGCATCTTCTCCGGCGTCAGATCCATCTGCTCGCACAGGCGCTCGGCGACGATGGCGACGTCGATGAATTCCAGCAGCTCATGGGTGTTGGTGCGCAGGCCGCCGCCGTCGAGCGAGGTCAGGATGCCGGCCTCGCGGCACACCTTGGCGTAGTGGATGGCGGCATCCGGCTGGTGGCCGTCGACATGCAGCGCGCGGCAGCCGCCGAGATTGAGCATCGGAAAGGGGTGGATGTGCTCGTCGTCGCGGCAGCGGACGATGGCGCGCTTGCCGTCCTTGGGCATGATGAAGGAGAGCGAGGACTGGTTGACCTTGCGCCCATGCAGCGAGATGCCGTACTTCGCGCACATGTCCTGGAACATGCGCCCCAGCCAGTCATTGGCTGCGGTCGCGATCAGGTCCGGCACGATGCCGAGCTTGGCGCAGCAGAACGCCGCCGTCACCGCATTGCCGCCGAAGGAGACCGCGTAGTCACGCGCCACGTGCTTCTCGTCGCCGGTCGGCATGTGGTCGGTGATGAAGACGACGTCGATATAGGTCTGTCCGATGAAGAGAGCCTGCATTGCTTGTCCGTGATGCGCTTGTGGTCCCGGCCGGCGAGATTACTCTAGCACCGGTTCCGCTCCGGAGGGACGCTGAAATTATTCGCAAAACTGCCGCCCGAAGCGCTTGAGGTCAGCATGGTCCGGGAATACGACCATCACTGGCCCATGCCAAGCCCGGACAAACGCCGTCTTCCGCTCCCGGGGTTCCCGGTCCACAAAAAGGGGTGCAGAATGATCACCGGCCTCGATCACATCGTCGTTCTCGTAGGCGATATCGGCGCGGCCAAGGCGGCCTATCAGACGCTGCTCGCCCGCGCGCCGGCCTGGCAGAACTCGGGCGAGGGCGCCGACCGGGTGCTGTTCACCCTCTACAATATGACCATCGAGCTGATGGCCCCTCACGGCTTCAGCGTCACCGCCGACCGCATGCGCGCACTGCTCGGCGACCAGGAGGGCGTGCTTGCCAGCCTGTGCTTTCGCGTCGCCGACATCGGCAAGATGCACCGCCGGCTGGAGCGGGTGGCCCTGAGGCCGGACCCGGTCGCGGAGGTCGAGAGCAGCGACGCCGGCACCGACGCCGTGCTGCACTGGAAGCGCACGCGGGCCGCCACCGAGCTGACGCGCGGCGTGCGCATGTTCTTCCTGGAGCTGGCCGACGAGCGTCCGAAGTCCGCCGTGACCGACATCGCGCCGATCGAGGGGCTCGACCACGTCGTCGTCACCACGGAGGATTCCGAGCGCGCCGCCGCGCTCTACGGCGCCCGGCTCGGCCTTGATCTCGCGCTCGACCGCTCGCACCAGGACTGGGGCCAGCTGATGTTCTTCCGCTGCGGCGACCTCATCGTCGAGGTGGTGCGCCGCCCGGTCGCGGGCGGCGATCCCGCGCATGACCGGCTCTGGGGCCTGAGCTGGCGGGTCGGCGACATCGACGCCACCCGCGCCCGCCTGATCGCGAGCGGACTCGACGTTTCAGAGGTCCGCACCGGCCGCAAGCCGGGCACGCGCATCATGACCGTGCGGAGCGGCACCTGCGGGATTCAGACCGTGCTGCTGGAGCGCTCGCCGAAGCCGGTGGATTGATTCTGTCATTCCGGGGCGATGCGTAGCATCGAACCCGGAATCCATTTCGCGACTGACTCTGCCGCCAAATGGATTCCGGGCTCGCGCCAAGAGGCGCGCCCCGGAATGACGAGACGTTCTCAAACGCACGCTCGCGTGCTACACGCGTCTTGTCAGCACCCAGCGAGCACCCGGTTTGGCGAAGGCAAAGCGAACTCTGAAATGGCAGCGCGACCCCGAGGGGATGCGGCTGCGCATTCTCGAAGCCGCCAAGCAGGAGTTTTCCGCCCATGGTCTTGCCGGCGCACGCGTCGACCGCATCGCGGCCAAGGCCGGCGCCAACAAGCGCATGCTCTACTATCACGTCGGCAACAAGGACGAGCTCTATCTCGCCGTGCTCGAAGGCGCCTATGACAAGATCCGCAGCGAGGAGCGGGGGCTCGACCTCGAACATCTCGATCCCCCCGAGGCGATCCGCCGCCTGATCGAGTTCACCTGGAACTACTTCCTGCGCAATCCCGAATTCCTGTCGCTGCTGCAGACCGAGAACCTCGCGCGCGCAAAGCACCTGAAGAAATCGACCAAGGTCAAGTCGATGCACTCGCCCTTCGTCGAGATGATCCGCACCGTGGTGCGCCGCGGTGTCGAGAGCGGCGATTTCCAGGTCGCGGTCGATCCGGTGCAGCTCTACATCTCCATCGCGGCGCTCAGCTTCTTCTATCTCTCCAATTCGGCAACGCTCAGCGTGATCTTCGGCCGCGACTTGCTGGACAAGAAAGCCAAGGACGAGCGGCTGGCGCATATGGTGGGCCTTGTGCTGGCCGCGCTGACGGGGCAATCCGCGGCGCTGTTCGAGATCGCGAAGACGCCGAAGTCGCGCGCCGCGATCGTGCAGGCGGTGTAGCTCGTAGCCATGATGGGGCGCCTTGCTCCGTCATTGCGAGCGCAGCGAAGCAATCCAGACTGTCTCCGCGGAAAGTTTCTGGATTGCTTCGCTGCGCTCGCAATGACCACGTGGAAGCGGCGTGCACCTCACTCCGCCCCCGTGCCCCGGACGCAGCGCAGCAACGCTTACATTGCAGCGCGTCCGGGACACGGAAGGCGATAGTCCGGTCCCCAAAAGCTCCCGGAACCTCGAGCACAAAACGTCACAGGGAAAGCTCTGGACAGTATTTATCCAACGGGTTAATTTCTCCCCATAATGAAGAAGACTGCCGGGAGTGAAAATTGGCCGAGCCGAAGCCGCAAAACGCTGTTTCCAAGCTGCTGAATGCAGCCTGGGTTCGGCCGTTCTTGTTCCTGGTCTTCATCGTCGTCGCCTGGGATCTCGCGATCCGGCTGTTCAGAATCCCCGCGTACCAGATCCCGGCGCCGCTCGACGTCGTCGCCGTGCTGCGCACCGAATGGCCGGAGCTGCTGCGCCAGTCCTGGCCGACCACTTATGCGACCGTCTGCGGCTTCCTGCTGTCGGCGCTGTTCGGCATTCCCGTCGCGATGCTGATCGCGGGCTCGAAGACGGTGGAGAGCTATATCTATCCACTGCTGGTGTTCTCGCAATCGGTGCCGAAGATCGCGATCGCACCGCTGTTCGTGGTCTGGTTCGGCTTCGGCATCATTCCGAAGGTGATCTCGGCGTTCCTGCTCGGCTTCTTCCCGGTGGTGGTCTCCGCGGTGCAAGGCTTCAAATCGGTCGATCCCGATATGGTCGATCTCGCCCGCGCCATGCAGGGCAGCCGCTTGCAGGTGTTCCGCGCGGTGAACCTGCCGCATGCGCTGCCGGCGATCTTCTCCGGCCTCAAAGTGTCGGTGACGCTGGCCGTGGTCGGCGCGGTGGTCGGCGAGTTCGTCGGCTCCAATTCCGGCATCGGCTACGTGATGCAGCGCTCGATCGGCACCTTCGACCTGCCGACGATGTTCGCGGCGCTGGTGATCCTGGCGCTGCTCGGCGTGGTCCTGTTCTGGATCGTCGACCGCATCGAGAAGCTGGTCATTCCCTGGCATGTCAGCCAGCGCGAGGACGTGATCTTTGCATCCTGACTAAAGCAACGAGCGGCCGCCAACGGCCGACGCAACAACGGCAAGGGAGAGAAACGATGAAGCGGTTGATTGGAGCTGCATCCGTAGCACTGATGGCGTTCGCAGCCATGCCGGCGCAGGCAGCCGACAAGGTCGTGCTGATGCTGAACTGGTACGTCTATGGCGAGCACGCGCCGTTCTATTACGGCAAGGCCAAGGGCATCTACGCCGCCGAAGGCATCGAGCTCGAGATCCAGGAAGGCCGCGGCTCGGCTGCGACCACGCAGGCGGTTGCCGCCAAGACCGCGGACTTCGGCTATGTCGACGTCCCCACCATGATGCGCGCCGCGATCAAGGGCGCGCCCGTGGTTGCAACCGGCGTGCTGCTGCAGACCTCGCCGATGTCCGCCATGGGCTTCGCCGACAAGAACATCAGGAAGCCCGAGGACATCAAGGGCAAGACGGTGGCGATCACGCCCGCGGACTCCATGACCCAGATCTGGCCGCTGTTCCTGAAGAAGACGGGCCTGAAGGAGAGCGACTTCAAGACCGTCGCCGGCGACGGTCAGACCAAGCTCAACGCCGTCATCAACGGCCAGGCCGATCTTCTGCTCGGCTACGTCATGGACCAGTCGATGAAGATCAAGGACGCGACGGGCAAGGAGGTCTACCCCATCAAGTTCGCCGATTACGGCATCAACATGGTCTCCTCGGGCGTCATCGCCAATACCGACTATGTGAAGGCCAATGCCGATCTCGTCCGCCGCTTCATGTCAGCGACCACGAAAGCGGTCGAGGCCGCCGAGAAGGAGCCGAAGGCGGCGGCGCAGTCGATCCTCGATGCCAACCCCAAGGGCGGCAAGATCGACACGCTGACGCAGGGTTTTGAGCTGACCATCCCGCTGTACCGGACCGCGGAGACCAAGGGCAAGCGTCCGTTCCAGGTCACCGACCAGAACATGACCGAGACCGTCAACCTGCTGGTCGAATATGGCGGCCTCGACGCCAAGGCCAAGGAGAACCCGAAGGCTTTCTACACCAGCGATTACCTGCCGAAGAGCGGCTCGTGAAACCTGCGACTGTCATGAGTGAAACCGCGCAGTCGGCCGCTCATCTGAGACTGGTGAGCGACCGGGCTGCCGGCGATGCGTCGGGCATCAAGCTGTCGGGCGTGTCGAAGACCTACCGGACGCGCGACGGCGATGTGCCGTCGCTGCGGCCGCTCGACTTCCACATCAATGACGGCGAGTTCTTCGTCGTGGTCGGACCAAGCGGCTGCGGCAAGTCCACGCTGCTCAAATTGATCTCGGGCCTGCTGGCGCCGACCACGGGCGAGATCCTGGTCGAGGGCCAGAAGGTGACGACGCCGCACGGCAATGTCGGCATCGTGTTCCAGAACGCGCTGCTCTTGCCCTGGCGCAACATCCTGGGCAACGTGATGCTGCCGATCGACATGAAGCGGCTGCCGCGGCAGGAATATCTCGACCGCGCCAAGTCGCTGCTGAAGCTGGTCGGCCTCGAAGGCTTCGAGAAGAAGCTGCCCTGGCAGCTCTCCGGCGGCATGCAGCAGCGCGCCTCGATCTGCCGCGCGCTGGTGCACGACCCGAAAATCATGCTGATGGACGAGCCGTTCGGCGCGCTCGACGCGCTGACACGCGAGCGCATGAATGTCGAATTGATGCGGATCCAGCGTGAGACGAAGAAGACCGTGCTCCTGATCACGCATTCGATTCCGGAAGCCGTGTTCCTCGCCGACCGCGTGCTGGTCATGACCGAGCGCCCCGGCGCGATCGCCGCGATCTACGACGTGCCGCTGCCGCGTCCGCGCTCGCTCGACGCGATGGCAGACCCGGTGTTCACCGAGCTCGTGCAGCGCATCCGCAAGCATTTCTTCTCGCAAGGGGCGTTGGATTGACGGCCGTGGGACTCTCGTCGATTGCGGCAAGCACAGTGCGCTTCCTCCCCCGCCTGCGGGGGAGGGCTGGTGAGAGGGTGTCTCCACATCGGGACACTCCCCCAGAGGAGAAAACCCTCACCCGGCGCTGCACGCCGACCTCTCCCGCAAGCGGGAGAGGTGCACCGCCGCCTGCGCGACATCTCGGAAGCCAGTTAACACCATGTCCTCCCGCCTGAAGCTGCGAGACATCGCCTTCTTCGAACGTCCCGTGCAGTTCGCGCGGCCGTTCCGCTTCGGTGCGATCACGATCAACGCGACGCCGCAGCTGTTCGTGCGGGCCGAGATCGAGGTCGAGGGCAGGGGAACCGCGGTCGGTGCCAGCGCCGAACTGCTGGTGCCAAAATGGTTCGACAAGCGGCCGGAGCTGTCGCCGGCGCAGACGGTGGACGGTCTGCGACGCTCGCTTCAGATCGCGCGAGGGCTCTATCTGGCACGGACCGGATTCCAGACGGCGTTCGATCTGCATGCCTCATGCATCGGTGCCCAGGTCGCAATCTGTGCGAAGGAGAACATTCCGGCCCTTGCGGCGGCTTATGGCCCCGCTGAGATCGACAAGGCGATCCTCGACGCGCTGCTGCGCGGTGCGGAGGCCAACTTCTTCGACGGCATGGCCGGCAACATCGCCGGCATCGATGCGCGACTATCTCCTGACGTGAGCGAGAGGGACATCCGGACGTTCCTCGCCGGCCGGGGGGCGCTGGCGCGCGTTGCCGTCAGGCACACCGTCGGCCTCGATGATGTCGTGGAAGGGACCGGCGGCGTTGCCGATCGCAGCGAGAACGGCGGTGCGCGCTATTTCAAGCTCAAACTATCGGGCGATCCCGCAGCCGATGCGGCACGGCTTGCCCGCATCGGCAAGGAGCTCGCGACGCTCGAAGACGACACCAGGGTGACGCTCGACGCCAACGAGCAATATGCGGACCTCGCCGCGTTACAGGCGCTGATGGACGGGCTCAATCGCGACGCCGCGCTACGCCCGATTGCCGCGCGCCTGCTCTATGTCGAGCAGCCGATGCCGCGCGACATCACGCGGCGATCGCCGCTCGGCGCGCTGGGCACACGTGGCTTCATCATCGACGAAGCCGACGATTCCTACGACGCGTTCCCGGCAGCACGGGCGCTCGGCTATCGCGGCATCTCCTCGAAATCCTGCAAGGGATTTTACAAGTCCATCATCAACGCCACGCGCGCAGCGAAATGGACCGCGGAGGGCGAGACCTTTTTCGTCACCGGCGAGGATCTCACCTGCCAGGCGGGCCTTGCCCTGCAGCAGGATCTTGCGCTCGGCGCCTTCCTTGGCGTTCCCCATGCCGAACGCAACGGCCACCACTACGTCGATGGCTTTGGTGAAACGCCCATAGCAGAAGCTCAGGCCTACGCCGCCGCGCATCCCGATCTCTATGCCGATGCCGGGCGGGGCATCCGCCTCTCCATTCACGACGGCGATCTCCTGACGGGATCGCTTCATTGCGCGGGCTTCGCCTCGTCGGTCCATCCGGACTGGTCGGCATTGCGCCCGCTCGCCCAGCCAAGATCTCAGGAGCAATTGGCATGACCACGCAACGCCTCGGCCTCATCATGAACGGCGTCACCGGCCGCATGGGGCTCAACCAGCATCTGATCCGCTCGATCGTCGCGATCCGCGACCAGGGTGGCGTCCGCTTGAAGAACGGCGACCGCGTCATGCCCGATCCGATCCTGGTCGGCCGCAGCGCCGACAAGGTCGAGGCGCTCGCCAAGCGCTTCAACATCACGCGCTGGACCACCGATCTCGATGCCGCGCTCGCCGACAAGAACGACACCATGTTCTTCGACGCCGCGACCACGCAGGCGCGGCCCGGCCTGTTGACCCAGGCCATCAACGCCGGCAAGCATGTCTATTGCGAGAAGCCGATCGCGACCAATTTCGAGGAAGCCGTCAAGGTCGTGAAGCTCGCCAATGCCAAGGGCGTCAAGCACGGCACGGTGCAGGACAAGCTGTTTCTGCCGGGCCTGAAGAAGATTGCCTTCCTGCGCGATTCTGGCTTCTTCGGCCGCATCCTCTCGGTGCGCGGCGAGTTCGGCTATTGGGTATTCGAGGGCGGCTGGCAGGAGGCGCAGCGGCCGTCCTGGAACTATCGCGATGAGGATGGCGGCGGCATCATCCTCGACATGGTCTGCCATTGGCGCTACGTGCTGGACAACCTCTTCGGCAACGTCCAGAGCGTGAGCTGCATCGGCAACACCGATATCCCCGAGCGCTATGACGAGCAGGGCCAGAAGTACAAGGCGACCGCGGACGATTCCGCCTACGCCACGTTCCAGCTCGAAGGCGGAATCATCGCCCACATCAACATGTCCTGGGTCACGCGCGTCTATCGCGACGACCTCGTCACCTTCCAGGTTGACGGTACGCTCGGCTCGGCGGTCGCGGGACTCACCGATTGCATGATCCAGGCGCGGCAGGCGACACCGCGCCCGGTGTGGAATCCCGACGAGAAGCGGCTGCACGATTTCTACGGCGACTGGCAGAAGCTGCCCGATAACGTCACCTACGACAACGGCTTCAAAGAGCAGTGGGAAATGTTCATCCGCCACGTCTACGAGGACGCTCCTTACAAGTTCACGCTGCTCGAAGGCGCCAAGGGCGTGCAGCTCGCCGAATGCGCGCTGAAGAGCTGGAAGGAGCGGCGTTGGATCGACGTCGCCCCCATCAAGGTTTGAGGTCAGTCGGATAATCCCGATGTCTACTGAGCCGTCATTGCGAGCGAAGCGAAGCAATCCAGAATCTTTCCGCGGAGGCAGTCTGGATTGCTTCGCTTCGCTCGCAATGACGAGGAGAGGTTCGAAATCATGAACAAGCCAGTCCAACCGATGTCGTCTTTGTCGCTGAAGCTCCCCAAGCCCGATCGCTCGATCGAGACCTATCGGCTCGCGGCCTCGCGCACCTTTCCCGCAAAGCTCGAAGGGCCGCTGAACCGCATCGCCTTCTCGGCCGTGCACACCGTTGCCGATCCCTTCGCCGACAACGATCCCTGGCTGTCGGCCGCGGTCGACTGGGACAGGACCATCGCCTTCCGCGAGCACGTCTGGGACCTCGGTCTCGGCGTTGCCGAAGCCATGGACACCGCGCAGCGCGGCATGGGGCTGGACTGGCCGACCTCGCTGGAGCTGATCACGCGCTCCGTCGCCGCCGCCAAGCGCCGCAACGCGCTGGTGTTCTCCGGTGCAGGCACGGATCATCTCGCAGTGGAGGACGCGAGAAACCTCGACGACGTCATCCGCGCCTATGAAGAGCAGATCTCGGCGGTGGAGAAAGTCGGCGGCCGCATCATCCTGATGGCCTCGCGGGCCCTCGCAAAACTCGGTCGCAATGCCGACGACTACGCCAAAGTCTATGATCGCGTGCTTTCGCAGGTCCGTGAGCCCGTCATCATCCACTGGCTCGGCGACATGTTCGATCCGGCGCTGGCGGGATATTGGGGCACGAGGGATCTCGACAAGGCCATGGACATTGCCGTCGCCATCATCAACGGCAACGCCGCCAAGGTCGACGGCGTCAAGGTTTCGCTGCTCGACAAGCAGCGCGAGATTGACATGCGTCGCCGGCTCGACAAGCGCATCAAGATGTACACCGGCGACGATTTCAACTACGCGGAGCTGATCGCCGGCGACAGCGAAGGCTTTTCGCACGCGCTGCTCGGCATCTTCGATGCCATCGCGCCGGCGGCGTCCTACGCGCTGTCGCGGCTGGCGGCCGGCGACGAGGCTGGCTTCCATGACGTGCTGGGCCCGACGGTGCCGCTGTCGCGTCATATCTTCAAGGCGCCGACGCGGTTCTACAAGACCGGCGTCGTCTTCATGGCCTACCTCAACGGCCACCAGGATCATTTCACCATGGTCGGCGGACAGGAGAGCACCCGCTCCACGCTGCATCTCGCCGAGCTGTTCCGTCTCGCCGACAAGGCCGGCCTGCTCGCCAATCCTGAACTCGCGACGCAACGGATGAAGACCGTGCTCGCCACCCACGGTATCGAATCCTGATGCGCGCTTTTTCGTCCGATCACCGCTGGCTGTCGCTGAACACGGCGACGGTCCGCAAGCAGGGTGACCTCATCGAGATTATCGATGCCTGCGCACGTCACGGCATCCGAGCCATCGATCCCTGGCGTGACCAGGTCGCGAACGTCGGTCTCGACCGCGCCGCGCGCGCGGTGCGCGAGACTGGCCTTGATCTCTCAGGCTATTGCCGCGGCGGCATGTTCACCTCGGATGTCTCGCGCCGGGGCGAAGTGCGCGACGATAACAGGCGCTGTGTCGATGAAGCCAAGGCACTAGGCGCGCCCTGCATCGTCCTCGTCGTCGGCGGCCTGCCGCAATATTCGCGGCCGGGCAGTGAGGCTTCGAAGGATCTGGTGGCAGCGCGCGGGCAAGTCGAGGAAGCGCTCGCTGACATGCTCGACTACGCGAGGCAAGCCAAGCTGCCGCTGGCGATCGAGCCGTTGCATCCGGCCTATGCGGCCGACCGCGCCTGCGTGAACACAACCAAGCAGGCGCTCGATATCTGCGACCGGCTCGATCCCGGCCGCACCGGCATGCTCGGCGTCGCGCTCGATGTCTATCACATCTGGTGGGATCCGGAGCTGATGGACCAGATCGCACGCGCCGGCCGGGACCGCCTGCTGGCGTTCCATGTCTGCGACTGGCTGGTGCCGACAAAAGACATCCTCAACGACCGCGGCATGATGGGCGACGGCGTCATCGACATCAAATCGGTGCGCGCGGCCGTCGAAGCGCAGGGCTTTGCCGGCTATTCCGAGATCGAGATTTTCTCCAACGACTGGTGGGGCAAGCCGATGGACGAGGTGCTTCGCACCTGCATCACGCGGCATAGAACGGTGGTGTAGTTGCCTCGAGTGTCTCGTGAAAAGTCAGACGATTGCGCTATCATCGATTTTTCCGTTGAATCCCGAACTATCACTCGTCAATTCGATCTGCGAAGCTCTGACGACACAAATGCGCTTGCAACCAAGCAGGCGCGGAGGGAGGTTCGCAGTGGAGAAAGTGCGACGCTTGCGTGCGATGAGCTCACTGTGCCGTCAACAGGCCGCGTACAACAGCATGAACAAATGGAAGCTGCTCGCAGAGGCAGAATACTGGGATCATCTGGCTGACCTCGAGCTATCTTCCCATTTCCAACAATGCAACGCCATCGTCTTGAATGAGGTAGAGCAGCCTCAAGCGATCACAGATGCGAAGTGCTGAGCGGAAGACGATTTCCGCCGCGTGAGGAAAGGCCGTGTACTCATAAAATCACGCAAGTAGAGGGTTGCCGTATCACCCGTGTGCTCGCTGTACGGCAACGTCTGAAGCTTGAAAAGGCGCGCGATCATGATTGGGAAAGCTCCTCCATGAGCGCCTTGGCGGAACGAAGGTCCGGCGTTTCGAAGCCTTCCGTAAACCAGCCGTAAACCGAGCCAAGAAGGCACCGCGCGTCGGCTATCCTACCCTGGTCGCGCCAAAGCCGAGCCAAATGCATTGCGGCACGTAATTCAAAGGACTTTGCGCTCTGGCTTTGGGCGACCTTGAGTGCAGTTTGCAAATACCCCTCGACCTCGTCAGCTGGAGCACCGCGAATTCGGTGCAGTTCGCCATCGATGCATGCAAGTTCTGCCTCCCACATATGCTCGTCGCTGCGGGCGGCAAGGACCTTTGCTTCGGCAAGGGCAGCGACGCCGTTGTCGTGGTCACCTAAGTGGAGGTAGGTGGCCGCGAGCATCCATAAGTACCGAACCTGGTACCAACTGGCTCCGAGCCTGTTCCGCTCGTTGAGACTGAGGCGCATGAGCGCCAGGCCGCCCTCCACGTTGCCCTCTTGGGCCATGGCCCAGCCCCGCAGGATGAGGCCGCTCTCGCGCCAATAGTTCAAGCTGTTCTGATCGGCGAGATCGATGATGGCCTCGGCGTGCGCTTTGACGGCCGCCACGTCACCCATTAGCTCCGCAGTGGCCGCCCCGCCATAGACCTGCACATGCGCGGTAAGGTTCGTCTGATTCAACTCAATAGCGTATTGAGATGCGGCACGGCTAGTCCGCTGAGCCTGTTCGGGGTAACCCAGAACCCAAAGCACAATCGCCAAGTAGGGTAGCGCCGAGGCCTTTGGGTCATGTACGTAGTGCACAGGTGGCGGCCGATGCGCCTCCGGCTGATAGCGACTCAAGATCGTTTCGAACTCCGAGCGTGCGGTCAGAAAATCACCGGCATGCATGGCGGTGAGCGCGGCCAGACGATGCACAGCTAGTTCCAGCGCTGTGTCACTGGTGCGCTCGGCGGCGCGCTGCGCCTCGGCAACGAGGCTCTGCATGGCAGCAAAGTCGCCGCGCACGAAGTGGAAGATGAATTTGCCGCTAAGGGTGGAAAACAAGGCGCCCGTGTCGTCGAGTTCATAGCAGAGCGCATGAGCCCTGCTGAAGGCTGTGCCAAGCTGCGGAGCCGTGTATCCGTGAATGGCAATCAGTGGACCTCCGATTGCTGTTTGCAGAGCGAGCTCCTGGCGATCGCGCTCCGGCCCTTGTGGATTGGACCTGAGTGCCTCCAGCCCCCTTGTGAGATGAGTGATCGCTTCGAGATTTGCGGAACGCCCGGCCGCAATGCGGCCGGCCCGCAGCCAATAATCCACCGCCTTTCCTGCCAGTCCACCCTCGGTGAGATGCAGAGCGATTGTCTCCGGCTCCGCCTCCGCACGGGCAGGGTAATGTTGTTCGAGAGCTGCAGCTATGCGGGCATGGATCTGCTGCCGCTTGCTCTTTAGAAGACTCTCGTGCGCGATGTCCTGCACCAGCGCATGTTTGAAGCTGTAGCCGACATTCGGAGGTACGCCACGACGGAATATCAGTTCCGCGGCCAATAGGTCATTGAGAGCATGCTGGAGCGCGTGCTCGTCGAGCGCCGTTACAAGGCGCAGAAGATCGTGTCCGAATTCGCGTCCGATGCAAGCTGCAATCTGGGCAACTTCCTTGACCGGCGCCAATCGATCAAGCCGGGCCATCAAGGAGTCCTGCAGCGTCGTCGGGATCGCCAGCGGCGGTAATGGGCCGATCAGCTCATAACGGCTGCCGTGGTCTTTGAGCAGACCGGATTCGACGACGGCTTTGGTGAGCTCCTCGACGAACAACGGCACGCCGTCGGTCTTGGCCAGAATCTGCTCAAGCACCTCCTGAGGGAGTGTTTTGCCGCCCGTGATCCGGTCAACGACTGCCGCCCCTTGCCGACGTCCCAGCCGGCTTAGAAAGAGCGCTGTCACGTGTCCATGACCCGTCCAGCGCGGAATGAACTCGGGCCGGAAGGTAACGATCATCAAAATCGGAAGTCGCTGCACCTCGTCGACAAGCCGATCGAGGAATTCGAGCATAGTAGGGTCCGCCCAATGGACGTCCTCGTAGACGGCAAGCACTGGCTGTCTTGCCGCTAAGCCTTGTATCTGTTCCAGAAGGGCCTGGAAGGTTCGCTCCTTCTTCTGGTGCGGACTGAGTGCGAGGGGCGGGTATCTCTCCCCGGTCGGGATTGCCAAGAGATCCGCGAGAACCGGCGCGCTCTCATGCACATCGTCCGCACCAAGCGCGAGCATGGCCTCGAGTTTATCGAGCTGTTCGTCGGAAGCGTCCTCCCGCCGTATTGCCGCTGCCCGTTCAAGAAGGCCAACGACGGGATACAGAGCGGTGTTGGTATGAAATGGTGAACAGAAATGGCTCAGCGGCGTGTGCGGCACACGGGCGACCTGGTCGCGTAAGGCTCGCACGAGCCGCGACTTGCCAATGCCGGCTTCGCCGCCGAGCAGGACGATCTGTCCTTCCCGCTCTTTCGCCCGCTCCCAGCGATCCAGGAGCAATGCAAGTTCTTCATTCCGTCCGACCAGTGCGGTCGTTGCCAAGCCATGCCGGGCCTCGAACCTGCTCTCTGCCGCGCCTTCACCAATGACAAGCCACGCCTGCACCAGTTCCGGGAAACCTTTGAGAGGCACCGTGCCGAGGTCGTGGTACGTGAAAGCTTCGCCGAGTAGGCGGCGGGTCGATTCCGCAATCACCACATCACTTGGGTTGGCCAGATCTTGCAGTCGGGCGGCTAGGTTTGGTGTTTCGCCGATGACTGCGCGCTCGCGAGCCTCTCCCTCGCCAATCAGCTCGCCGACCACGACCAGACCGGTTGCGATGCCGACGCGAGCGGCGAGCGCTGCACCACCCGGTTCGGTAAGGGATGCGACCGCCTTGGTCACTCGAAGCCCGGCGCGAACGGCGCGCTCCGCCTCATCTTCGTGCGCCCGCGGCCAGCCGAAATAAGCGAGAACGCCATCGCCCAGGAATTTGGCTATGTGGCCTTCGAATCGGTCGATCTCGCCCACCACGGTGTTATGGTAGGCCTGCAAGAGGTCACGCAACTCCTCGGGATCCCGCCCTGAAGCAAGTGCCGTCGAGCCGACCAGGTCGACGAACATGACTGTGAGCTGTCGACGCTCCGCGTCCGAAGGGATCGATGGCTTCGCGTAGTCGGCAGGTCCATTGGCGTTGACAGCCACCGGGGCGATCGGCGGAGCGAGTGCATGGATTGCCTTTAGCACAGCCTTGCGTGGGCCGAGTGGCAAGCCAAGCTCCCGCAGGTCGGCTTCGGTCAGTTCTGGCAAAATTTCGGACGTGATTTCAGCGTCACAAAAGGTCTTTATGTAGCGCTCCAGCCCGAGACCGCAAAGCCATTGCGCGATATCCACGACAAGCCTCCTCGTGCCGCATCAGGCAACGGTCAGCTCAATTGAACGTATGCAACTTCAGCTTCAGCGAACCATCTGCCTGACGCTCAAACACGTGGGTTGCGATCCCGCCTGCAGGTTGGCTGGCGCCATCCGCTGTCTTACCGTTGGCGCTCCAATGGGCCGTGCCGTAGACGATCTTCTCATCTCCGCCGGCGTCGATGACGACCAACCTGTGATCGGTGAATCCGCTTGAAAACAGCCCAGCAAAGAAGCTCTCGATCTCTGTCGGACCGGATATCACTTGATGCGTTGGCGGCAACAATTTGGCGTCTGGCACGTAAGTCGCCGCGATAGCCCTGGCATCTGCCTTGTTGAATGCTGAATCCCACGCGGCGTACGCCGCAGCAATGTCGTGTTTTATGGAGGAAGCTAAGGCTGTCATGATCCCTCCCTCAATCGCGGGCTTGCTTTCGTTGGAGAACGATTGCGTCACCCCGCTTGGTCGACCGCTGCGTAAATTGAACCGAGAGAACGCGACGCCCTCATTGGCCTGCGACCTGTTGCAGCCTGTTGAAGCGCGCCTTCTGCTCGCTGCTCAGCGTGGCATAGAACTCGTCCAGGGCGGGTTCGACCAGCTTGGCGGCGGTCAACATGGCCTCGAGCCGATGCTGCATCGTCTCCAGCCGTCCGACAGGTGTCAGCGGGGCATCGTTCGGACAGGCTGCCTGTAGGCTTTCAACGCCCTTCGCCGTCGCTTCACTGAGGCGGTCGAGCGCCTCCTTCTGCTTGCCGGCCGGGTGGAGCACAGCCTCGATCCTCTGGATCGGCAACTGCGTGAGCCCGGACTTCGGATCGCCACAGCCCTCGCTACTCGCCTCCTGCTGCTGCGGCGAGCGCTCGCCGACATTGGGGCCAAGCGCGTTGAAGCGGGCCTGCTGCTCGTCACTGAGCGAGTTGTAGAAATTCTCCAGTGCCGGACGAACGATCTTGACGGCTTCAAGCGTCGCGCTGATGCGGTTCATCATCGCGCGCAAGCGGCCAGGGGGAGTCAGTGCATAAGTCTCCGCGCAGGAATCCTTGAACACACCGGCAGCGTTGGCCGCCGCCGTCTTCAGCTCATCCAACAATGCGCGTTGCTCCGGCGTCGGCCGCACCGCCTGTGCGATATCGGCAAGCGGCCAGGCGGTCACGCCCTTGTCCGGCGTGGCACACAATTGCTGAAGCGTCTGCGGGCTCACGCTGGCACGCTGGCGCGCGCGGTAGCCGCCGCCGGCTTGCGGAGTGTCATACGGGTTGGTGCTAGCATAAGCGGAGTAAGGGCCGTCACCGCCCCAGAACACGGTGTCGACGAAGTCGTCATAGGCGTACGCCCAATATCCGGGCTCGTAGCCATAGGACCAGAACGTGTAGTTGAAGATGTCGGAATAGGCGTAAGGCCAGAACACGGGCCCAAGCCAAGCCACGAACACCGCGGGATGACGGTGACGCCAGGCCTGCCGGGGTGCCCAGCCGCTTTGGCGCGTGACGAGAGCCGCTTGGGTCAGCGCAGTGGACTGCTCGCGGAAGCGTTCCGCGAACCGTCCGCGCTCGGCGGCCTGCGCAGCGGCTGCAAGTGCCGGAGCGCGCTCCGCCGGAGCCTGCAGCCCAAGCCGCTGCTGGCGCGCCAGGTCAATTTGCTGCGCGCGCTGCTCTCGGCCAAGCAAGCGGTTTTGCGCCTGGAGCATTCGCTGCTGCGCCCGTTGCGCTTGCACGCCTTCCGGCTTTTGCGACTGCAATTGCTGCACCCGCTGCTGCAGGCGTTCGATGCGGGCCTGGCGCTCCGTTGTTTGGCGCGACAGCATGTCGCGCTGCCGTTGCTCCACCTGCTGCGAACGCTGTTGCACGCGTTGCTCGCGCTCCAGAAGACGGCTCTGCGACTGCAGCAACCGTTGCTGCTGTTGCTGCGCCCTTGCGCCTTCCGGCTTCTGCGATTGCAATTGCTGCACGCGCTGCTGCAAGCGGTCGATGCGGTCTTGGCGTTCCGCGGATTGGCGCGAAAGCATCTCACGCGGCGGTCCCGATCGCTCGCTCACGGCCGGGGGGGCACTTGGGCGCGAAGGGGCGGCGATATGCGGCGCCGGCTGCGGCGCCATCGCCGGACGTTGCGGCGCTGCCGGCGGGCGCTGGAATTCGCGCCGGGGCGCTGCCACCTGCGGGGCGGCTCGGGGGGCACTGATTTGTGGGGTCGGACGCGGTGGCGGTGAGGCGATGTGCGGCGCCGGACGTGGCGCCATCGCCGGTCGCTGCGGCATGGCTGGCGGCGCGGCCGGACGCGCCATGGCTGGCGGAGCCGCCGGACGCGCCATGGCTGGCGGAGCGGCCGGACGTGCCATCGCTGGCGGTGCTGCTGGCGGTGCGGCTGGACGAGCCATAGCCGGTGGTGCTGCCGGGCGTGCCATGGCCGGTGGTGCTGATGGCGGCGCTGCGGCTGGTCCTGGTGGTCCTCCACCCCGTCCGTGTCCGTGAGGTCCCTGAGCCGACGCGCTCGTCGTCAGCATCGAGACGCCAACCAAAACAGCCGTCAGGCAAACGCCACGCGGAAGCATGATCCTAGCTCCCAACTCGTAATGGCCCACGACTTTCAACGCACAGACCGTGGAATCGTTCGTCCTTGGCCACGGCTGGCATTGCGATCTTCCGACGCAGCCAGTCTCAAGAGAAATCCTGCGTCAGGATCGCGGCGAACCGCTCCAGCGCCCAGTCGACCTGGTCGCCGGTGATCACCAGCGGCGGGGCGATGCGGATCGTATGCTCATGGGTATCCTTGGCGAGGATGCCCTTGGCCTGGAGCGCCTCGCAATAGCGGCGTGCCCGTCCGGCCTCGGGATGCAGCTCGACCGCCAGCATCAGGCCGCGCCCGCGCACGTCGCGGATCGTATTGGCGCGAATGTCCTTCAAGCCCTCCAGAAAGCGCGCGCCTTGCCTCGCCGCGTTCTCGATCATGCCTTCCTCGACCAGCACGCGCATCGCCGCGCGAGCTACGGCGCAGGCAAGCGGGTTGCCGCCGAAGGTCGAGCCATGCTGCCCGGGCCGCAAAGTCCCGAGCACGTCGTTGTTCGAGAGCACGGCCGAGACCGGATAGAAGCCGCCGGACAGGGCCTTGCCGAGCAGCGTCACGTCCGCCTCAATTCCCTCGTGCTGTTCGGCGAGCAGCTTGCCGGTGCGGCCGAGCCCTGTCTGGATCTCGTCGAGCACCAGCATCACGTTGTTGGCGGTGCAGAGCTCCCGGACCTCAGTGAAATAGCCGGCCGGAGGAATGACGACACCGGCTTCGCCCTGGATCGGCTCGACCAGAAAGGCGACCGTGTTTGGGTTGATTGCTTCCGCAAGCGCCGGGGCGTCGCCGAACGGGATGACCTTGAAGCCCGGCGCGAACGGCCCGAAGTGTCCGCGTGTCTCGGGGTCGGTTGAAAAGCCGACGACGCCGAGCGTGCGTCCGTGAAAATTGTTGGCACAGACGATGATTTCGGCCTGGCCGTCCGGCACGCCTTTCACCTCGTAGCCCCATTTGCGGACCGACTTGATCGCGCTTTCGACCGCCTCGGCGCCGCTGTTCATCGGCAGTACCTTGTGGGAACCGGTGAGCGCGGCGATCTCCTCGTAGAACAAGGCGAGCTGGTCGTTGTGGAAAGCCCTCGAGGTGAGCGTCAACCTGTGCGCCTGTTCGACCATCGCCGCCAGGATCTTGGGGTGGCAGTGGCCCTGGCTGACCGCCGAATAGGCGGACAGGCAATCGAGGTACCGGTTGCCTTCAGTATCCCAGACCCAGACACCTTCGCCACGCGACAGGACGACCCCGATCGGCTCGTAATTACGGGCCCCGAAGCGTGCTTCTGTTGCGATGAAATCAATGACCGACGCGCTCATCTGTCGTCACTCCATTGCAGCGTGGGGGGCGTCAATCGACTGCACCGGCGGGTCGCGCCCAAATGAATGTGGGTATCAGTTTGTCAGCTCGGAAGCCTTGATGCGCCGATGGCGCGGCGCGGCCTGATAGTCCCGAAATGTCAGGTGGTTCTGCCGGGCCACAGGGCACCGTTCCGCGACCCAGGCTCTACTGTGCATGGGGTTGTTTTCGCAATTTGGTTGCCGGCCCCTCAGCCAAGCGCGCAGGGCACGCTCAAGAAGCCGCGGAACCGGACCCGTCCGCCGCGCACGGGCGGGCCGCTCACGGCATAGTTCGGAAAGCGCGCCAGGAAGCGCGAGATCGCAATCGCCCCTTCCAGCCGCGCCAGGGCCATGCCTGCGCATTGATGCGCGCCTGTGGCGAACGCGAGGTGCCGGTTCGGCGTGCGCGCGATGTCGAAACGCTCAGGGTCGGGAAACTGCGCGGGGTCGCGGTTGGCTGCGCCAATGCACAGCGTCACCGACGTGCCGGCATCGAGCATGACGCCGCCGAGCTCGACCTTCTCGGTGGTCATGCGGTTGCCGAGCTGGTTCGAGCTCTCGTAGCGCAGCACCTCCTCGATCGTGGTCTTGATCATGTCCGGGTTCTCGATCAGGCGCTGCTTCTGGTCGGGATGCCGGTCGAGCGCCACGAGGCCGTTGCCGATCAAATTGGTGGTGGTCTCGTGGCCGGCATTGAGCAGGAAGATGCAATTGTGCAGCAGCTCCTTCTCGGTTAGCCGCTCGCCGTTCTCTTCCCCCTGGATCAAACGCGTCAGCACGTCGCGCTCGGGATTGCCCGGCTTTGCGCGCCGCCGCGACACCAGCGTCTGCAGATAAGCGAGGAAGTCCGCCACCGCCTTGTTGCCGCGCGCAGCTACTTCGGGCGACACCACGGGTTCGAGAGCACCCAGGATCGCCAGCGACCAGTCGCGCAGCGGCCCGCGCTCCTCGTGAGGCACGTCGAGCAGATTGCCGATCACCTCGATGGGAATCGAAGCGGCAAAATCCTCGATCAGTTCGCAAGCGCCCTTGGCTTCGATGGCATCGAGCAGGCCGTCGACCAGCTTGATGAGGTCCCCCTCCATGCTGGCGATCGCGCGCGGCGACAGCGCGCCCATGATGAGGCGGCGCACGCGAGTGTGCGACGGCGGGTCGTTGAAGACGAGGCTGGTGGTGTGGTGCTCGTAGAGCGGGGTGTCGCCGTATTTCGGCGCGAACTCGCGCTTCTTGTCCGAGCTGAACGACTTCGTGTTCTTGTAGGTGGTGACGAGATCGTCGTAGCGGGTCAGGAACACGGTGCCGCTGCGCAGGCGCTTGACCGGCTCGTTCTCCCGCAGTGCACGATAGGTCGGGTAGGGGTTGTCGTAGAACTCCGGCGTCAGCTTCTCGAGGTCGAAGCTTGCCGCCAGCGCCTTCGCATCTGCGTTCATCCCGTTATACTCGCCGGTTAAAGCCGATATGCCGTTTTTGTTGTTCTGGTAGGCGCATGCCTGCGTCTACAGTCTTTGCAGCTTTAGTCTTGGCACACTGCTAGCCGACCGGACAGGAAAATGCACGCACGCGCTGACGCTGCCGACACGGCGCCGAACTGGCCCGACGATATTTTCGCGACCTTGCAGCGCTTCGACGTCCGGCAGGTGCCTTATGTGCCGGACGCCGGTCATTCCACGCTGATCCAGCGCGTGCTGGGCTCCTCCACCATGCGTGGCATCGCGCTGACGACGGAGGAGGAGGGCGTGGCGCTGCTCGCCGGCGCCTGGGCCGGCGGACAGCGCGGCGTGCTGCTGATGCAGTCGAGCGGCGTCGGCAATTGCATCAACATGCTGTCGCTGATCCCGATCCTGCGCTTTCCGTTCCTCACGCTGGTGACGATGCGTGGCGAGTGGGGCGAGTTCAATCCATGGCAGGTGCCGATGGGCTCGACCACGCAAGGCGTGTTCGAGCTCTCCGGCGTCAAGGTGCTGCGCGCATCGCACGCAGCCGAGGTGCCGGCCGTGCTGGAGGCCGCCGCAGCCCAGGCCTACAACGCGCTGACGCCCACCGCCGTCCTTCTGTCGCAGCGCCTGATCGGCGCCAAGGTTTTCACCAAATGAGCAAGGCCAATCTCCTCGACCGCCGGAAGGTGGTGTCCACGCTGCTGGCGAACCGCAAGGACGTCGTCGCGATCGGCGGCCTCGGTGCGTCCACCAACGACATGTGCGCCGCCGGCGACCACGCCCGGAACTTCTACCTCTGGGGCGGCATGGGCGGTGCCGCGATGATCGGGCTGGGTCTGGCGCTGGCGCAGCCGAAGCTGCCGGTATTGGTCATTACCGGCGACGGTGAGATGCTGATGGGCATGGGCAGCCTTGCCACCATCGGCCTGCAGAAGCCGGCCAACCTCTCGATCGCAGTGCTCGACAACGAGGCCTATGGCGAGACCGGCGGCCAGACCAGCCACACCTCCGCCGCCGCCGACCTCGTCGGCATCGCCAAGGCTTGCGGCATTAACGACAGCCGGGCCGTCACGACCATGGCCGAGGTCGAGGCCTTCGCCAAAGTCGTCCATGACGTCTCCGCGGGTCCGCGCTTTGCCAATGTGAAGATCGACAGCGCCGGCCTGGAGCGGATTCTGCCGACGCGGGACGGGACCTACATCGTCAACCGGATCCGTGCTGACCTCGGCTTCCAGCCGATCTAGGCGGTCCCTCAATCCCTTGCCGAACGCCTGCACGCGGGCCGTGCAGGCTCGACCAATTTCCATTGATTCTAGGTCGCATGCAGGTTGCGATGCAACATAGTGCTTGACTCCTGCGTGGGTGAGTGCTTACTCACCCAGCATGAGCTCATTGCGTATGACGAGCGACCTGAGGCGTCAATTGATCCTCGGCGCCGCAAAGCGCTGCTTTGCCCGACACGGCTATAACGGCACCACGACCAAGAGCGTGGCGGCCGCCGCTGCCATTTCTGAAGCGCTGCTGTTCAAGCATTTCCCGTCCAAGGCGGCGCTCTACGCCGAGATCCTCAGCGACGAATGCGAGGCGGATCCCGCTCTGATGGAGCTGCTCGAGCGCGAGCCGTCGACGGCTACGCTGGTCGAGGTGATCCGCGGCATGGTCGAACACTTCCTCCAGATCGCCGACGGTCCCGATCAGGAAGAGGCCCAGCGCCTGCGGCTAATGGCCACGAGCCATTTGGATGACGGCGAATTCGCCCGATTGCTGTATGCCAAGATCGAGACGCTGATCGGCGCTGTCTTCGTCGCCTCGCTCGAGCGTGCGGTTGCGAGCGGTGACGCGCGGCCCTGCTCTGGCGATCCGCTCAACCTGTTCTGGTTCGCGCATCATGCGGTGATGACCGCGGCGCTGACCAGGCTGCCGGCCACGCCCTGTCTTGCTTATGGCAGGGCGACCGACCTGGAGCGGCAGCTCTGTGAGTTTCTCCTGAGGGGTATCGGACTTAACGACGCCGCAATTGCTTCGCATCTGGGCCGCAATCAGGCCGCGGATGCGAACCGGGCGGCGATTGCAGAAAGTGCATGACATGAACATCGTGGCCGAAAACAAGATTTCGGGGCAACCGATCGACAACAAGGCTCCCAAGCGTCCGGTCCGGCCAGTGCGCTGGTTCATCATCGTTGGCACGCTTCTGGCCGTGCTCGTCGGAGGGCTCGTCTGGTTCAATTACTTCCGCGGCCAGATGATCAAGCAATTCTTCGCCAACAACAAGCCGCCGCCGACCGCTGTCAGCGCGGCCGAGGCGAAGTCCGAGGTGGTGCCGAACCTGCTCACCGCGGTCGGCAGCCTCGTCGCCGTGCATCAGGTCGACGTCAGCGCCGACGTCAACGGCCGTGTCACCGCGATCAAGTTCGAGCCGGGCACGCGCGTCGAGGCCGGCACGCCGCTGGTGCAACTGTTCGACGCGCCCGAGCAGGGCGATCTCGCCAATTACAAGGCGCAAGCGACCGTCGCGCAGCTGTCGCTTGAACGCGCCAAGCAGCTGGCCTCGCGCCAGTTCGGTCCGCAGGCGACCGTCGATACCGCGCAGGCTGCCTATGACCAGGCGCAGGCGGGCATCGCCAAGACCGAGGCGTTGATCTCGCAGAAGCTGGTGCGCGCGCCGTTCGCCGGCGATCTCGGCATGCGCAAGGTCGAGGTCGGCCAGTATCTGACCGCCGGCACGGCGATCGTGTCGCTGACCGATCTGTCCGAGCTGTGGGCCAACTTCACGGTGACGGAAAAGGATTCCGGCAGCCTCAAGGTCGGCCAGGTCGTGCGGTTGAAGGTCGACGCCTATCCGGGCCGCACCTTCGAGGGCAAGATCACCACGATCGAGCCCCAGATCTCGACCGATACTCGCAACATCCGCGTGCAGGCCACGATTGCCAATCCGGAGAAGATCCTGAAGCCCGGCATGTTTGTCACCACGACCGTGGTGCTGCCGGAGAAGCCGGCCGTGATCACGGTGCCTGAAACGGCAGTCGATTACACGCTGTACGGCGACTCGGTGTTCGTGATCACCGAGAAGAAGGAAGAAGACGGCAAGACCAGCCTGTCGGCGGTGCGCACCTTCGTGCAGACCGGCAACCGGGTCGAGGGTCGCGTCGAAATCGTCAAGGGCCTGAAGGTAGGCGACAAGGTCGTCGCTCTCGGCCAGCTCAAGCTGCAATCAGGCGCGCCGGTATCGATCTCGACCGATCCGGCCCCGCAGATCCCGGCGCAGCCGCCGCGCTACTGACAATATCCTCGCGTGATCCGGCCCGGCCGGATCACGCGTCTTGAAAAAAGAAATCGAGATCGCCCGCGATGGCCTTTACCGACATTTTCATCAAACGACCGGTCCTGTCCGTCGTCGTCAGCCTGCTGATCCTGCTGATCGGCCTGCGCGCGGCAATGGTGCTGCCGATCCGGCAATATCCGAAGCTGTCGAATACGGTCATCAACATCACGACCGTCTATCCGGGCGCGTCCGCAGACCTGATCCAGGGCTTCATCACCACGCCGATCGAGCAGGCGGTCGCGTCCGCCGAAGGCGTCGACTACATCACCTCGTCCTCGGTGCTCGGCACCTCGACGATCCAGGTCTACATCAAGCTGAACTTCGATCCGAACCAGGCGCTCACCGAGGTGCTGGCGAAGACCAATTCGGTGAAGTATCTGATTCCGAAGGAATCCAACGACCCGATCGTCACCAAGACCACCGGCCAGACCACGGCCGTGATGTATCTCGGCTTCTCCTCGGACGAGCTGTCGGGCTCGGCCATCTCCGACTATCTGACGCGCGTGGTGCAGCCGGTGCTGTCGACCGTCGACGGCGTCGCCTCGGCCGACATTCTGGGCGGCCAGACCTTTGCCATGCGGCTGTGGCTCGATCCGGTGAAGATGGCGGGCCGCAACGTATCGCCGGCTGACGTTGCGGCGGCGATCCAGGCCAACAACTTCCAGTCCGCGGCGGGTCAGACCAAGGGCTATCTGATCGTCTCGAACGTCTCGACCAACACGGGCCTGACCAACGTCGATCAGTTCAAGAAGATGATCGTCAAGGCCAAGGACGGCGGCTTCGTGCGGATGGAGGACATCGCCACCGTCGAGCTTGCAGCCCAGAGCACGGATGCCAGCGTCGCCTTTAACGGCGAGCGCGCGATCTTCATTGGCGTGCAGGCGACGCCACAGGGAAATCCGCTGACGCTGGTCAAGGGTGTGCGCGCGCTGTTCCCCGAGCTCGAACGCAACCTCCCGCCCTCGATGAAGATGAAGGTCGCCTACGACTCGACCAAGTTCATCCAATCTTCGATCGACGAGGTGCGGAATACATTGGGCGAAGCCGTCATCATCGTGATCGTGGTCATTTTCCTGTTCCTGGCCTCGCTGCGCTCCGTCATCATTCCCGTCGTCACCATTCCGTTGTCGATGATCGGCGTCTGCACGATGATGTTGGCGCTGGGCTTCAGCTTCAACCTGCTGACCCTGCTCGCGATGGTCCTGGCGATCGGCCTCGTCGTCGACGATGCCATCGTCGTGGTGGAGAACATCCATCGCCATCTGGAGGAGGGCAAGACGCCGGTCCAGGCCTCGCTACAAGGCGCGCGCGAAATCGTCGGGCCGGTCATCTCTATGACCATCACGCTCGCCGCCGTGTACGCGCCGATCGGGTTCCTCGGTGGCCTCACCGGGTCGCTGTTCCGCGAATTTGCCTTTACCCTCGCAGGCTCGGTCATCGTATCAGGCGTGATCGCGCTGACGCTGTCGCCCATGATGTGCTCGGTGCTGCTGAAGAACACCGAAGAGGGCCGCTTCGCCAAGTTGGTGAACCGGGTGTTCGGCGCCATGACGCGGTGGTATGGCCGCAAGCTCGACCGCTCGCTCGACTACAAGGCCATCACCGGCCTGTTCGCCGTGACGATCCTGGGACTCGTCGGCTTCCTCTACATGAACACTTCGAAGGAGCTGGCGCCCGAGGAAGATCAGGGCATCGTGTTCGCGGTGACCAAGGCGCCGAAATACGCCAACATCGACTATGTCGATTTCTACGGCGAGAAGCTCGACAAGGAATTCCAGAAATTTCCCGAGACCGATCTGCGTTTCGTGCTGAACGGCATCAACGGCCCGCAAGGCGGCATTGCCGGCATGCTCTTGAAGCCCTGGGACGAGCGCACACGCTCGTCGATCGCCTTGAAGCCGCTGGTGCAGGCCGAGCTCTCCAAGATCGAGGGCGTGCAGGCGTTCGCGTTCAACCTGCCGCCATTGCCGGGCGGACCCGGCGGTCTGCCGATCCAGATGGTGATCAATTCCACGGCCAGCTTCCAGACCGTCTATGAGCAGATGGAGAAGCTGAAGGAGGCTGCACGCAAGAGCGGCATGTTCATCGTCTCCGATAGCGACCTCGCCTACAACCAGCCGAACGTCGAGGTGACGATCGACCGCACCAAGGCTCAGGACCTCGGCGTCAACATGCAGAACCTCGGCTCGACGCTCGCGGTGCTGCTCGGCGGCAATTACATCAACCGGTTCAACCTCGAGGGCCGCTCCTATCAGGTGATTCCGCAGGTGCCGCGCGGCAAGCGGCTGTCCCCGGAATCGCTCGGTGGCTACTATGTGACGACCAACACCGGGCAGCAGCTTCCGTTGTCGACCGTGGTCTCGATCAGGACCAAGACCGATCCGAATTCGCTGACGCACTACAACCAGCTCAATTCGGCGACGTTCTCCGCCGTGCCGATGCCCGGCGTGACCGTCGGCGCTGCGGTCGACTTCCTCGAAGGCGAGGCCAAGAAGCTGCCGCAAGGCTTCAGCCACGACTATCTGGCTGACTCCCGGCAATACGTGCAGGAAGGCAATCAGCTTGCCATCACCTTCGGCTTCGCGCTGATCATCATCTTCCTGGTGCTGGCGGCCCAGTTCGAGAGCTTGCGCGACCCGCTGGTCATCATGATCTCGGTGCCGATGGCGATCGTCGGTGCGCTGATCCCGCTGTTCTTCGGCATGGCAACCATAAACATCTACACCCAGGTCGGTCTGCTCACCCTGGTCGGCCTGATCACCAAGCACGGCATCCTGATGGTGGAGTTCGCCAACGAGCTCCAGGTTAACGAGCGGCTCGACCGCCGCTCGGCCATCGAGATGTCGGCCCGCATCCGTCTGCGGCCGATCCTGATGACCACGGCCGCGATGGTGACCGGCCTGATCCCGCTCCTGACCGCGACCGGCGCGGGCGCGGCCAGCCGCTTCTCGATCGGTCTCGTTGTCGTCGCCGGCATGTCGATCGGCACGCTGTTCACGCTGTTCGTGCTGCCGGCAGTCTATGTGGTGCTGGCGACCGACCATCGCGCGGCGGCCGATTCGGAGCGGAACAAGCAGATCGGCGAGCTGGACCTCGATTCAAAGGCGCTACGGCCGACCTGAGGCCGTTGGCAGGCTAGTCCCGAAAGGGCGGCAGCGGTGATCCGCTGCCGCCCTTTTCGTTGGGTCTCGGGCGAGCTCCTTGCCGCGCTTGCGAGAGACAAGGTCCGGTCTTCTTGCTAGGTTCCGTGGAATGAGCCTGTCCCTCCACCCCGATACACCTCGAGCCGGGACATTGCCGAGCGCGGCCCCAGGCGAGGTCGCCTCCGGCGACACGGCGGGGCGCGGAATCCGGACCCGGCTCTTCGCCAAATACGTCGCGCTTTTCGTGGCGGTCGTCGCCATTGCGCTGCTCGCCAATGGCCTGTTCGAGGTCTACTTCTATTATCGCGAGCACAAGGCCTCTCTGATCCGGGTCCAGCACGAGCAGGCCGAGGCGGCCGCTGCCAAGATCGGCCGGTTCGTCAAGGAGATCGAGAGCCAGCTCGGCTGGACCACGCAGCTGCCCTGGTCGGGCGGCTCGATCGAGCAGCGCCGGTTCGACGCGCTGCGCCTGTTGCGCCAGGTCCCTGCGATCACCGAGCTGGCCCAGGTGGATTCGACTGGCAAGGAGCGGCTGCGGGTCTCGCGGCTGGCGATGGACGTGCTCGACAGCGGGATCGACCTGTCGAGCGATCGGAAGTTCACCGAAGCGGTCGCGCGCAAGGTCTATTACGGGCCGGTCTATTTTCGCCGGGAGTCCGAGCCCTACATGACGCTGGGGCTGGCGGGCGCACGCAAGGATGCCGGCGTCAGCATCGCCGAGGTCAATCTCAAGCTGATCTGGGACGTCGTGTCCCAGATCAAGGTCGGCGAGCGCGGTAACGCCTACGTGGTCGGCCCGGAGGGCCGCTTGATCGCGCATCCCGACATCAGTCTCGTGCTGCGCAACACCGACATGTCCGGCCTTGCGCAGGTACGCGCCGTGCAGGCCGGCGGCGCCATGCCTGACGTGCTTTCCGAGGCCCACAACATCCAGGGGCAGAAGGTGCTGACCGCATCGGCCCCGATCGAGCCGCTGCGCTGGACCATGTTCGTCGAGCTGCCGGTCGAGGAAGCCTATGCCGCGCTCTATGCTTCGCTGCAGCGCCTTGCAATCGTGCTGCTCGCGGCATCCATCTTCGCGGTGCTGGCCGGGATCTTCCTGGCGCGTCGCATGGTCGGGCCGATTCAGGCGCTGCGGAGCGGCGCGGAACGAATGGGCGGTGGTGATTTCTCCCAGCGCATCTCGATCAATACCGGCGACGAGCTCGAAGGTCTCGCCGACCAGTTCAACGACATGAGCGCGTGCCTGCAGGAATCCTATGCGGACCTCGAGAACAAGGTCGAGCAGCGGACAGCCGAATTGCGGGAGTCGCTCGAGCAACAAACGGCGACGTCGGAGGTGCTCGAAGTCATTAGCTCCTCTCCGGGAGAGTTAGAGCCGGTGTTTCAGAAGATGTTGGAGAATGCTACCCGCGTCTGCGGTGCGAATTTCGGCACGATGAATCTGTGGGACGGCCAGAAATTCAACATCGTCACCGACTACAACATTCCGCCCGATTTCTCCGCCTTCCGTAAGCGGACTCCGATCTTCCCACATCCAGGAACGACGCTGGCTGCAATCATCGCGACGCATCAGCCCGCGCAGATCAACGACTTGAGGGAAAGTCCCGGGTACAAGGCCGGTGTTCCCTTTGTCGTCGGAATGGCCGACGTTGCCGGCGCCCGAACCCTTCTCTCCGTACCCATGCTGAAAGAGGATGATCTGATCGGCGCGATGACGATTTTTCGACAAGAGATTCGCGGCTTCACGGACAAACAAGTCGCGCTGGTGGAGAACTTTACCAAGCAAGCCGTCATCGCGATCGAGAATACGCGCCTGCTGAAGCAATTGCGCGAGCGTACGACCGAGCTATCGCAATCGCTCGACAATCTGCGCACCGCGCAGGACCGCCTGATTCAGACCGAGAAGCTCGCTTCCCTCGGCCAGCTCACCGCCGGCATCGCCCACGAGATCAAGAACCCGCTCAACTTCGTCAACAACTTCTCCGCGGTCTCGACCGAGCTGATCGACGAGCTCAACGAGATCCTGCAATCGGCCGCGCTCGACGGCAAGACGAAGGAGGAGGTCGACGAGCTGACCGGCATGCTCAGGGCCAATCTCGACAAGGTGGTGCAGCACGGCAAGCGCGCCGATTCCATCGTCAGGAACATGCTGCTGCATTCGCGTCAGGGTTCCGGCGAGCATCGCGCCGTCGACATCAATGCGGTGGTCGAGGAGAGTCTCAATCTCGCCTATCACGGCGCGCGCGCCGAAAGGCCTGCCTTCAACGTCACGCTCCAGCGCGATTTCGACCCGGCTGCCGGCATGATCGACGTCTATCCGCAGGAGATTACGCGCGTCTTGCTGAACCTGATCTCGAACGGCTTCTATGCCGCGGCCAAGCGCAAGGAGAGCGAGGGCGATGCGTTCGAGCCCACCTTGCGCGCGGCAACGAAGAATCTCGGAGACAGGGTCCAGATCCGGATTCGCGACAACGGCACCGGGATTCCAGCCGAGGTGAAGGAAAAGATGTTCAATCCCTTCTTCACCACCAAGCCGGCCGGCGAGGGCACGGGACTCGGCCTTTCCATGAGCCACGACATCGTGGTGAAACAACACGGCGGCACGATCGACGTGAACACCACACAAGGTGTATTCACCGAGTTCATCATCACGCTGCCGCGGACGATGGCAGCGGGCGACACTTCCGGAGGAAAGTCTTGAACGTTTACATCCTGGTCGTCGATGACGAGCCCGACGTCGAGGCACTGTTTCGGCAGCAGTTCCGGCGCGACCTGCGCGCCGGCCGGTTTCAGATGGAGTTTGCGCTCTCGGCCCCCGAGGCGCTCGAGCGCGCTGCCGAGGTTCGTGATCCCTCGCTGATCCTGATCCTGTCCGACATCAACATGCCCGGCATGAGCGGGCTCGACATGCTGCCGAAGGTGCGTGCCGCGCATCCCGATGTTCCCGTCATCATGATCACGGCCTATGGCGATGCCGAGACGCGCCGCAAGGCGATCGAACGCGGCGCCGTCGGGCTCCTCACCAAGCCGATCGACTTTGCGCTGCTGCGCCAGGAGATCGATACGAGGCTCGAGCAAGCCGCATGACTGCGACCATCCTCTTCGTCGACGACGAGCCGGATCTCGAGGCGCTGATCCTGCAGAAATTCCGCAGGCAAATCCGCGATGGGCGGCTCGCGCTGATCTTTGCGCGCGACGGCCTGGAGGCGCTGGAAGCGCTGGAGCAGAATCCGCATGTCGACATGGTGGTCTCCGACATCAACATGCCGCGGATGGACGGCCTGTCGCTGCTCGCGAAGCTCCAGGAGGCCGAGGAGAAGAAGTCGATCATCATCGTCTCGGCGTACGGCGACATGAGCAACATCCGCACCGCCATGAACCGCGGTGCGTTCGACTTCCTGACCAAGCCGATCGACTTCGCCGACCTCGAAGCCACGATCGAGAAGACCGTCCGCCACGTGGAGATGCTGCGCGAGGTGCGGCGGCGCCAGATGGAAGCCGAGCGCGCCCATGCCTCGCTGTCGCGCTTCTTCTCGCCGGAGATCGCAAGGCGGCTGGCCGCGAACGTCGATGGCGACGGCATCGAGGTGCAGTGGCGCGATGTCGCCACCCTGTTCACCGACATTACCGGATTCACCTCGCTGGTCGAGACCGCGCCTCCGCAGACGCTGGGCGAGCTCCTCAACGAATATGTCGGCGGCATGACCGAGATCGTCTTCGCCCATGAGGGGACGGTGGCCAAGATCATCGGCGATGCGATCCAGGTGCTGTTCAACGCCCCCGGCGACCAGCCGGACTATGCAACGCGTGCGGTCGCCTGTGCCCATGCCCTCGACGCCTGGGCAGAGGATTTTTCGGCGCGCTGGAAGGCAAGAGGCGTGAACTTCGGAGCCACCCGCATCGGTGCCCATGCCGGTCCGGCACTGGTCGGCAATTTCGGCGGCAACCGCTTCTTCGATTACACCGCCTATGGCGACACCATCAATATTGCGGCCCGGCTTGAGGCGGCGAACAAGCATCTGGGGACGCGCATTTGCGTCAGTGTCAGCGTGGCAGAAGCCGCTGCAAACTTCCACGGCCGCCCCGTGGGCGACCTGATGCTGCGCGGACGCAGCGAGCCGCTGCGTGCGTTCGAACCGCTACCGCAGGCGAGGTTCGAAGCGCCGGCGACCGCGCAATATGCCGAGGCCTTTGCCAAGATGGAGGCCGGCGACGCCGCCGCCATGCCGTCGTTCGCCGCGCTGGTCGGCATGCACGCCGAAGATCCGCTGGCCGGTTTTCACCTGAAGCGCCTGCTCAACGGCGCCAAGGGCACTCGCATGCAACTGGAATAGGAGTCCGTCATGACGCGCGAATTCTCGGCCGGCAATTATCGTTTCATTCCGTCCGTGTTCCAATATTCCGCCGGTGCTGCCGCGGATGAGGGCTACGAGATCGAGCGGGTTCGGTTCGACCGCCTGGTGCCGCTCGCGGAAGGATTTGCGCTGGCGGCAAAGTTCATCCAGGAGGCGGGCCGCCCGCTGACGGCGTTCTGCGCCTGCGAGCTGCGCTCGCCCGCGGCCTTCAGCGAGGAAGGCTTTCGCGCGTTCAATCTGCACTATGTGAAGACGCTGTCCGAATGGGGCATCTTCGACGGCACCACCAATCCGGTGGCGCGCAGCAATGTCTGTCCGGAGATCGATCCGTCGTCGGAGCCGTCGTTCTATGCGTTCTCCTTCACGCGTCCGGCGCGGTCAAATTTGCCGAGCTTCGTCATCGCCGGCGGCGCCGAGGCGCGCGAGGGCAGCGGCACCTATGTCGAGCGCACGGTGCGCTACCGCGACCTCAGCCCGGAGGGGCTGCGCGAGAAGGTGCGCTTCACCACCACGTCGCAGATGGAAAACCGGATGGCGGCCTTCGGCTTCGGCTGGAAGGATACGACCGGCGTGCAGGCCTATTCCGTGCACGACTTTCACCACGCGCTGGTGGACGAGCTGGTCCGCCGCGGCGCGCTCCGTTCCGGGCTGACCTGGCATTTCGCCCGCCCGCCGGTGGTCGATCTGGAATTCGAGATGGATTGCCGCCGCGTGCTGCGGGAAGTGGTGATCTGAGGCTCGACGCTCGTCCTTCGGCTATTGTTATCGCCTCAGCGCTGCCTAGGGTCGAGTGCGTCGCGCAGCCCGTCGCCGAGCAGGTTCAGCGACAGCACGACGAGGAAGATCGCAAGGCCCGGCCAGATTGCCATCCAGGGCGCCTGGGTCAGGAAGCGTTGTGCCGCGTTGAGCATGCTGCCCCACGACGGCGCCGGCGGCTGCTGGCCGAGGCCGAGGAAGGAGAGGGCGGCTTCGGCGATGATGGCCGCAGCGATCGAGAGCGTCGCCTGCACCAGAAGTGCCGGCAGGATGTTCGGCAGGATGTGCGAGAGCGCGATCCGCCACGGCGGATTGCCGAGTGCGCGCGCGGCCTCGACATAGTCTTCGGCTTTGACGACGAGCACCTGGCCGCGGGTCAGGCGGATGAAGATCGGCGTCGCCGAGATGCCGATCGCGATCATGGCATTGCCGAGGCTCGGGCCGAGGAACGCGGCGAGTGCGATCGCCAGGATCAGGAACGGGCAGGCCAGCATCGCATCTGTAATGCGGCTGATCAGCGCGTCGGTGAAGCCGCCGCGGTAGCCGGCAAGGAGACCGAGCGGCACACCGATGCCGAGCGCGATCGCGACCGAGATCAGGCCTGCGAGCAGCGAGGCGCGCGCGCCGTAGACGACGCGGCTGAGGATGTCGCGGCCGAGCTCGTCGGTGCCGAACCAGTGGGCCGAGGTCGGCGGTTTGCGCACCAGGCTCCAGCTCGTCGCGATGGGATCATAGGGCACGATGAGCGGAGCGAGCACGGCAAGGACGATGAATATCGTGAGCACGACGAGCCCGAACACCGCCGCCTTGCGCTTGAACAGCCGCCGACGCGCGCGGCGGGCCGGGCTATCCAGCTCGTCGGCTCGCGTGAGAGGGCTCGGCAGCGCGGCGTCGGTCATGGATCAGCCCCGGAGCCGCGGATTGACGAGGATGTATGCGATGTCGGCCACCAGATTCAGCGTGATGTAGACCGTGGCCGTGACCAGGACGACGCCCTGAACCACGGCATAATCGCGGTTGAATACGGCATCCACGATCAGCTTGCCGAAGCCGGGAATGGAGAAGATCTGCTCGGTCAGGACCGCGCCGGAGAGAAGCGTACCGAGCTCGAGCGCGCCGAGCGTGATGACGGGGGTCAGCGCATTGCGCATGGCATGCTTGAGGATCACCGTGCGCTCCAACAGCCCTTTGGCGCGCGCGGTGCGCACGTAGTCGCTTTCCAGCACCTGAAGCATGGCGCTTCGCGTATGCCGCATCAGGATCGCGGCGATCGCATTGCCGAGCACGAAAGCCGGCATGATGGTGACGGCCAGGCTTGCGCGCCAGTTCTCGGTGAGCGGCACGTAGCCGGAAGCCGGCAGCCATCCAAGCTCGATCGAGAACAGGAAGATCAGCATGATCCCGAGCCAGAAGTTCGGCGTCGAGATGCCCCACAGCGCAAAGAGATTGGCGCCATAGTCCCAGGCGGAACCCTTCTTCACGGCCGCGACGATGCCCGCGGGAATGCCGATCAGCAGCGCGATCAGGATCGCCATCGAGCCGAGCTGCAGCGTCACCGGCAGCTTCTGCGCGATCAGCTCGCGCACCGGCATCTTGTTGCGCAGCGACTCGCCGAAATCGCCCGAGAGCACGCCCTTGATCCAGTAGGCGTACTGCACCGGGACGGGCTGATCGAGCCGGTACTGGCGGCGGATCTGCTCGATCACGGCGGGATCGCGCTCCTCGCCCGCCATCACCAGCGCGGGGTCACCCGGCAGCAATTGCTGCAGCGAGAAGATCAGCACCGAGACGAAGAACAGCGTCGGCACGATCTGCACAAGGCGGCGGGCGAGGAAGTTCAGCATGGTCCCACTCGTGTCCCGGGCGAAGCGCAACATGCAATGTTGCGCTGCTGAACCGGGACCCAGTCACGGTTCGTTGTTGCCATGGGTCCCGGCTCTGCGGAGCAGCGCTTGCGCGCTGCACCGCGTCCGGGACACGGACTGAATGTCGGGCCGATCACTTCAGCTTGAGGCCGACAACGCGGACGAGGCCGTCCGGCATTTGCCTATAGCCTTCGAGCTTGGTCGTGTGCGCGATGATGATGCGGCGGTGGTAGAGGTAGAGGATGGCGTGATCTTCCAGCTCCAGCTTCGCAAGTCTCTCGTAGGCGGCCTTGCGCTGAGCCATGTCCGACGTACGGCGGGCATCGTCGAGCGCCTTGTCCGCGTCGGCATTGGCCCAGGCGCTGTAGTTCTGCGGCGCATCCTTGCGCAGGAACACGTAGGAATTCCCATCGGGATCGATGCGTCCGCTCCATGCGAGCATGAAGGCCTGGTATTCGCCGGACTCGGCCTGCTTCAGCGACGTCGCAAACTCGGTGACGCGGATCTTCATATCGAAGCCCGCCTCGCTCGCCATGGATTGCACCACCTGAGCCACCGCTTCGGTCTCGGCACCCTTTGGTACCAGGAAGTCAACGCTGACTGGCCCAGTGACGCCGGCTTCCTTCAGGAGCGCCTTGGCTTTGGCGATGTCGCGGCCGTGGATCGGAAATGCGCCCTGATAATAGGGGTGATCGGGATTGACCCATTGGTTGCCCGGCTTGAATTCGCCGTTGAACACCACCTGGTTGATCGCCTCGCGATCGATCGACCAGTCGAGTGCCTGCCGCACCTTGGCGGATTGGCTGAGCGGGCCCTTGGCCTTGTCCTTGCCGATGTTGAGCGTGATGCCCTGATAGCCCAGCTCGATGGCGGTCGCGACCTTCAACCGCGAGTCGGCGCGCACCTCCTTGAGGTCGGTGGCGAGCACGCGCTCGATCAGATCGAGGCCGCCGGATTTCAGGTTTGCGAGCCGCACGGTGGCGTCGACAATCGGCTGGAACACGATCTTGTCGATGAAGACGTTGTCCTTGTTCCAGTAGTCGGCGAATTTCTCGAACACGATGCGGTCCTGCTGCACGCGCTCGACGAACTTGTAGGGGCCGGCGCAGATCGGGCGGAGGCCGAACTTGTCGCCGGCCTCCTTGGCCGCCTTCGGCGACATCATCATGCCGGCGCGGTCGGTGAGTTGAGCGAGCAGCGGCGAGAACGGCGACTTCAACACAAGCTTGATCGTGAGGGGATCGACGATTTCGACGTGATCGACCGAGGCGAGCTCCGGCTTGCGGAACGAGCCGGGGAACGTCAGATGCCGCTCCAGCGAGAATTTTGCGGCCTCGGCATCGAACGGCTCACCGTCGTGGAATTTCACGCCGGGCCGCAGCTTGATGACCAGCGCCTTGCCGTCGTCGGCGGTTTCGCTCGAGAGCGCCAGCTGCGGCACGATGTTGAGCTTCTCGTCGATGTCGAACAGCTTGTCGCAGAAGGAGGAGAACACGATGCGGCCGACATAGGTGCGCGCCATCGTGGGGTCGAGGATATCGGGGTCTTCGGCGAGGCCGATGCGCAACGTGGTCTGGGCCTGCGCGGCCCCGATCGACACCAGCACAGCGGCGGCTGTTGCGGCCAGGCGAAACATCTTCATCGGTCAATCCCCATTGCTTCGGCTATTTCGTTGCGGACGCGGCGTACTGTATACCAGCCCCGGCGGGGCTGCTGCCCTCCGCCTTTCGGCTGAAGGCCGCGACCAGTTTTGTAAGCGCCGGCGAAAACCCGCCGGCGGTGGGTAGAATGGCGTCTCCAGACGGCAGCTCCGCGGTGCGGTGACAGGCGGTGGCGTGGCCCGTGCGGTCGGCTAGAAGCGCAGGCGCCTCGCTGCGGCAGCGCTCGATCACGAACGGGCAGCGGGTGTGAAAGCGGCAGCCGGCGGGCGGATTGAGGGCGCTCGGGATTTCGCCCTCCAGCAGCACCGTCGTTCGTTTCGCCTTCGGCTGTGGCAGCGGGATCGCCGACAGCAGTGCGCGGCTGTAGGGGTGGCGCGGCGCGGCGAACAGCGCGTCGGCTTCCGCGGTCTCGACGATCTGGCCAAGATTCATCACCGCGACGTGGTCGGCGATGTGCTTGACCACCGCGAGGTCGTGCGAGACGAAAATGTAGGCGAGCCCGAGCCGGTCCTGCAGCTCGCGCAGCAGGTTCAGGATCTGGGAGCGGATCGAGACGTCGAGCGCCGAGACCGGCTCGTCGCAGATGATGAGCTTCGGCTCGACCGCGAGTGCGCGGGCGATGGCGATGCGTTGGCGCTGGCCGCCGGAGAATTCATGCGGATAGCGGCGGGCGAGGCGCGGCTCCAGCCCGACCAGCCGCAGCAGTTCGGCAACGCGCTCGGCCCGCCGCGCCGGCGGCACCAGATCGTGCAACGCCAGCGGCTCGGTCAGGATCTGGCCGACCGTCATGCGCGGATTGAGCGAGGCGTAGGGGTCTTGGAAGATGATCTGCGCCTCGCGGCGGAAGGCGCGCAAGGTCCCGGCGTCGAGCGCGAGCAGGTCGCGGCCGTCGAAGCGGATCGTGCCGGCATCCGGCTCGATCAGCCGCAGCACCAGGCGGCTGACGGTGGACTTGCCGCAGCCGGATTCGCCGACGAGCGCCAGCGTCTTGCCGGCCTCCAGCGAGAAGGACACGCCATCGACGGCCTTGACGTGCGCCAGCGCGCGGCCGAGCAGCGACCGCTGAGCGACGAAATGCTTGACCAGGCCTTCAACCTCGAGCAGCGCCATCACGACACCAGCAATTCGAGCGGCGCGCGGATGCAGCGCGAGAGATGGCCGACGCTGACTTCGACCAGCGGCGGCGGCGCCCTGGTGCAGGCGTCGAGCACGAAGGGACAACGCGGGGCGAAGCGGCAACCGGCGGGCGGCTGTGCCATGTTCGGCACCATGCCTTCGATCGTCGCAAGCTGCTCGGCGCGGTGGTCGAGCCGCGGGATCGAGCCGAGCAGGCCGACCGTGTAGGGATGCTGCGGCGCGGAGAACAATTCATCGACCGGCGCACGCTCGACGATCTCGCCGGCATACATCACCGCGACCTCGTCGCAGACCTCGGCGACGACGCCGAGATCGTGGGTGATCAGGATGATCGCGGCGCCGCTCGCGGCCTTCAGCTCGCGCATCAGCTCAAGGATCTGGGCCTGCAGGGTGACGTCGAGTGCGGTGGTCGGCTCGTCCGCGATCAGCAGCCGCGGGTCGCAGGCGAGTGCCATCGCGATCATGACGCGCTGGCGCATGCCGCCGGAGAGCTTGTGCGGGTAATCGTCGATGCGACGCTCGGGCGAAGGGATATGGACGCGGCGCAACAGCCCGATCGCGCGCTCGCGCGCGCTCTTGCGCGAGCCGCCCCGGTGACGCAGGATTGTCTCGATGATCTGGTCGCCGATCGTGAAGCTCGGATTGAGCGAGGTCATCGGCTCCTGGAAGATCATCGCCAGCCGGTTGCCGCGCAGATCGCGCAGCGTCTGGTCCGGCGTGGTCAGCAGGTCGAAACCGTCGAAGCGGATCGCGCCGGATATTTCCGCGCTCTGCTTCGGCAGCAGGCCCATGATCGCCAGCGACGTCACGCTCTTGCCACAGCCGGATTCGCCGACCAGGCCCAGCGTCGCGCCATTGGCGACACTGAGATCGACGCTGTCGACCGCGTGGGTGATGCGGCCGTCGTCGCCATGGAAGCGGATACGCAGGTCCTTGATCTCGATGAGGGGGCTGGCGCTCATGATCGTCTCGCGCGCGCCGCTTCGATGCTGGCGTCGATGACGCTACGATCGGTGTTGCCGGCCGGGTTCTGCCGCGTCGGCATGGAGGCGCGGAAATGCACCCAGAGCTCGTGGCTGACGCGCTCGAGCCGTTCGAGCTCACCGATCGGATCGGGATGGTCGTCGGCGCGAATGTCGAGGGCCGGCCATTCCTCCTCGCCGTGGATCACGAGCGCGGCCGACTGCTTGCCGCGCTTGTCGCCGCCGGCGGCTTCGCCGGCGCGCATCGCCGCGAGCAGGCGGCGCGGGAACGGCAGGCTGTCGCTGGCGATATAGGTCTTTGCGGTCTCGTCGAGCACGTCGGCCCCGGCGAGCATGTTGCCGGCGATCGAGAAGCCGCTGCCCGCGACGTGGCCGCACCAATCAACGCAGTCGCGCCCGGTATGCGCGGCGATTGCGCCGCTGGCATCCATGATATGGACCTGGCGGCTCTCGCGGCCGTCATCGGCCGCCAGCAGGGTGGCGAGCACGTCGTGGGCGTTGAGGCCCTCACGCAACAGCTTGACGCCGTCGATGCCGTAATAGGGATTGACGAAGGCCTGCGTCGCGATGGCGCCGAGGCCGGCGGCGACGTAGGGCACGCGCGCGCCGACGGCGAAGAAGCGGGTCGCAACCGCGATGCCGAACTGGCCGGTGGCAGGATCGCGCGCGATGATCGACCAGGTCATGTGCTGCCTTCAGCGTCCCGCCGCGTAGCCCTGCATGCCGCGCGGATTGGCGGCGGCGCGCCGGCGCGAACCCACGCGTGAGGCCGCGGTGAGGCGGCCTTCGGACCAGTCGGGGCCGACCTCGACGATATGTCCGCGCTCGCGCAGGTTCTCGATGGTTGCCTTCGGCACGCGGTTCTCGACCACGAGCACCCCGGGACGCGCGGTGCGAGGCCAGAACGAGATCGGGAAATGCTCGGAATGCCAGGCCGGCGCGTCGATCGCTTCCTGGAGATTGAGGTTGCAATGGACGTGGCGCAGGAAGAATTGCGTGATCCACTGGTCCTGCTGATCGCCGCCGGGCGAGCCCCAGGCGAGGTAAGGCTCGCCGTCGCGCAGCGCCATGCTCGGAGAGAGGGTGGTGCGCGGCCGCTTGCCCGGCGCGAGCGCGGCGGGATGACCTTCCTCCAGCCAGAACATCTGGGCGCGGCTGCCGAGGCAAAAGCCGAGCTCGGGAATGATCGGTGAGGATTGCAGCCAGCCGCCCGACGGCGTCGACGACACCATGTTGCCGTCCCTGTCAATGATGTCGAAATGCACGGTGTCGCCGCGGACCTCGCCGAAGCGGCCCACAGTCGGCTCGCCGGCGCCGAGCGCGCCGACCGCCTCGCGCTGGCCCTCGGCGCGACGCAGCTTGACGACACCGCCGAAGCCCTCGACCGAGCCCGGAATGAAATCGAGCGAAGCCTTGTCGGTGACGAGCTTGCGGCGCTCGTCGTTGTAGGTATCCGACAGCAGCGTTTCGATCGGGATCTCGTTGAACTTGGGATCGCCGTAGAATTTTTCACGGTCGGCAAAGGCGAGCTTGGCGCATTCGATCTGGAGATGGATGAACTCCGGCCCTGTCGGGTCGAGGCCGTCGAGCGCAAAGCCCTTCAGCAGCGCGAGCTGCTGCAGGGTGACCGGGCCCTGGCTCCAGACGCCGGCCTTGCAGACCGTGTAGCGGCCGTAATCATAGGTGAGCGGCGCTTCGACGGTCGGCTGCCAGCGCGCCATGTCGTCGGCGGAGAGCACGCCGCGATGCGGCGAGCCGCTGACGTCCATCACCTCCTCCGTCCGGCAGAACTTGTCGATAGCTTCCGCGACGAAGCCTTGCGACCACGCTTTGCGCGCGCGCTCGATCTCGGCATCGCGGCCGCCGGCGCCGCTTTCCGCTTCGCTCAGGATCCGGGCGTAGGTCGCAGCCAGCGTCTTGTTGGTGAACAGCGTGCCGGGCTTCGGCACTTCGCCGTTCGGCAGGTAGACGGCGGCCGAGGTCGGCCAATGCTTGCGGAACAATTGTTCGACCGTCTGGATCGTGGCGCAGGCGCGCTCGACCAGCGGATAACCGTCGCGGGCGTAGGAGATCGCGGGCTCCAGCACGTCGCGCACGCGCATCGTGCCGTAGTCGCGCAGCAGCATCATCCAGGATTCGAAGGTGCCGGGAACGCAGGCGGCGAGGAGGCCCGTGCCCGGCACCATGTCGAGGCCCTCGCTTCTGTAATGCGCGATGGTGGCCCGCGCCGGCGCCGGGCCCTGGCCGCAGATCACCTCGGTGCGGCCGCGCTTGACGTCATGCACGATGATGGGCACGTCGCCGCCGGGACCGTTCAGATGCGGCTCGACCACCTGGAGCGTGAAGGCGGTGGCGACGCCGGCATCGAAGGCATTGCCGCCCTTTTCCAGGATGGCCATGCCCACGGCCGTCGCAATCCAGTGCGTCGAGGCGACGACCCCGAACGTGCCCTCGATCTCGGGCCTCGTCGTGAACGGATCGGGATTGATATTACTGCCCATGGGAGTTCACCACCTTATTTCCGGCGCGCGCAATTGATCACAGGGCCACGCCGCCGCCAAATGCACAGGCTGCATGGCACGCGCGCGTCACGCCGGGACCGGCGCGGTGTTGACCGCATGGCAGGCGACGCCGCCGATCAATTCCGGCGTCTCCTTGCGGCAGAGATCGAACGCCAGCGGGCAGCGCGGATTGAAGGCGCAACCGGAGGGCGGGTTGATCGGGTTCGGGATCTCGCCCTTGACCGGAACGCGCTGGCGGCCGCTCATGGCAAGATCAGGCACGGCGCCGAGCAGCATCTTGGTGTAAGGCATGCGCGGATTGGCGAACAGCGCGCGTCCGTCCGCGATCTCGACGATGCGGCCGAGATACATCACGCCGACGCGGCTCGCCATGTGGCGCACCACGGCGAGGTTGTGGCTGATGAACATGTAGGTCAGGCCGAGCTTGTCCTGGAGGTCGCGCATCAGGTTCAGGATCTGCGCCTGCACGGAGACGTCGAGCGCCGAGGTCGGCTCGTCGCAGACGATGAATTCGGCGTCGGAGGCGAGCGCGCGCGCGATCGCGATGCGCTGGCGTTGGCCGCCGGAGAATTCGTGCGGATATTTCAGCCGGTCGTCCGGATGCAGGCCGACGAGGCTGAGCAGCTCGCCGACGCGAGCCTGGATGTCGCGCTCGCCCTGGATCAGGTCGAAGGCACGGATCGGCTCGGAGATGATGGCATCGACGCGGAAGCGCGGGTTCAGGCTCGCATAGGGATCCTGGAAGATCATCTGGATGCGCCGGCGCAGCTTCCGCCGCGCTGGCGCCTGCCGTGGGTCGGTCATCGAGATGCCGTCGATCAGCACGTCGCCTGCGCTTGGCGGCAGCAGGCCGACGACCATCCGTGCCACCGTGGTCTTGCCGGAGCCGGACTCGCCAACCAGGGCAAACGTCTCGCCCTTCCTGATGTCAAAGGTGACGTGATCGACTGCCTTGAGGTATTCGAGATGTCCGCCTTCGAGTACGCGGTTGAGCCAGGGTTTCGAGACGTCGAAGACGCGGCGCAGGTTTGTGGCCTGGACGAAGGGAGCGCTCATGCCACGCTCTCCGCCGGCACGTCGTCATAGAGGTGGCAGGCCACCGATTGCGCGCCGCGCGGCAGCGGCTCCGGCCGCTCGACACGGCAACGATCGAAGGCGAAGGCGCAGCGCGGATTGAACGAGCAGCCGCGCGGAATCGCCGACAGGCGCGGCATAGAGCCCGGGATCTGCACCAGGCGCTTGTCCTCGCCCGCAAGTGTCGGGATCGCGCCCATCAGGCCCTTGGCATAAGGATGCAGCGGATTCTTCACGATGTCCTGCACCGGGCCGATCTCGGCGACACGGCCAGCATACATCACGGCGACGCGGTCCGAGGTCTCGGCGATCACGCCCATGTCGTGCGTCACCAGCATCACCGCGGTGCCGTGGTCGCGCCCGAGGCGCTTGATCAACGAGATGATCTGCGCCTGCACGGAGACGTCGAGCGCGGTGGTCGGCTCGTCGGCGATGATCAGCTCGGGCTCGGCACAGATCGCGAGCGCGATCACGACGCGCTGACGCATGCCACCGGAAAACTCGTGGGGATAGCCGTCGATACGCTTTTCCGGCGCGGGAATGCCGACTTCGGCCAGGAGGTCGATGGCGCGGCGGCGGGCGGCCGACTCGGACAGATTGAGGTGGGTGCGGATCGTCTCCACGATCTGGTCGCCTACCTTGTAGAGCGGATTGAGCGACGTCAGCGGATCCTGGAAGATCATGCCGATGCGCTTGCCCCTGATGCGGCGAATCTCCTCCGGCGGCAGATTGTCGATGCGCAGGCCCGCGAGACGAATCTCGCCGCCGGCAATGCGGCCGGGCGGATCGATCAGGCCGATCACCGCGAGGCCGGTGACGGACTTTCCGGCTCCGGACTCGCCGACGACGCCGAGCACCTCGCCCTTGGCGATGTCGAAGGAGACGCCGTCGATGGCGCGCAGCGTGCCGCGGCGGGAGGCAAACTCCACGTGAAGATCGCGCACGGAAAGGACGGGTTCGGTCATGGACGAGGCGTATTCATCGAAGCTTCGGATTGAGCGCGTCGCGCAGCCAGTCGCCGAGCAGATTGATCGACAGGATCAGCGCCGCGAGCGCGAGCCCCGGGAAGGCGACGATCCACCATTCGCCGGCGAACAGATAATTGTTGCCGATGCGGATCAGCGTGCCGAGCGAGGGCATGGTGTCGGGCAGGCCGACGCCGAGGAAGGACAGCGTCGCCTCGGTGATGATGGCGAGCGCAAGGTTGATGGTGGCGATGACCAGGATCGGGCCCATCGTGTTCGGCAGCACGTGCCGCAGCATGATCTTCGGCGCCGGCAGGCCGATCAGCTGCGCGGCGGCGACGTAGTCCTTGTTCTTCTCGACCATCACGGAGCTGCGCACCGTCCGGGCATAGCCGACCCAGAAGCTCAGGCCGATCGAGATCACCAGCACCACCAGCATGCTGGTGGCGTCCAGCCGGTTGCCGAGGATTGATTTCGCGATGCCGTTGACCAGCAGCGCGATCAGGATCGCAGGGAATGTCAGCTGCACGTCGGCGATCCGCATGATCACGCCGTCCACTGCGCCGCCGAAATAGCCGGCGATCAGGCCGAGGGCGATGCCGAGCGCGCCGGCGAAGATCACGCCGGCGACGCCCACGGCGAGCGAGATGCGCATGCCATAGAGAATCGCGGAGAACACATCGCGGCCTTGCTCGTCGGTGCCGAGCAGGAACGGGCTCTGACCGTCCGCGGTCCACAGCGGTGAAATCCGCGAATTCATCAATTGCAGCTGTGCCGGATCGAACGGGTTCTGCACCGCGAGCACGGATGCAAAGATCGCAAGCAGGAAGAACAGGACCGTGATGGCCGCAGCCACCATGGTGAGCTTGGAGCGGCGGAACGAATAGAACAAGTCGCTGTCGAGCGTGCGGCTGAACCAGCCCTGGGCGGCCTGCACCGGCTGCGCGCTCTGCTTGTCGGAATTGGAGACGATTGCGTCGGACATGCAGGCTGCCCTATGCGGCGCGACCGACGGTCGAGCGCAGGCGCGGATCGACCACCGTGTAGAGGATGTCGACCACCAGATTGATGGTGACGAAGATCAGTGAAACCATCAGCAGGTAGGCGGCCATGATCGGAATGTCGACGTTCTGCACGGCCTGGACGAACAGAAGCCCCATGCCCGGCCATTGGAACACGGTTTCGGTGATGATCGAAAATGCAATAACCGAGCCAAACTGAAGCCCTGCTACGGTGATCACCGGAATCAGCGTGTTCTTCAGCGCGTGGCCGAAATGGATCGCACGCGTAGTCAGCCCCCTCGCGCGGGCGAAGCGGATATAGTCGGTCCGCAACACTTCCAGCATCTCCGCGCGCACCAGCCGCATGATCAGGGTCATCTGGAACAGGCCGAGCGTGATCGAAGGCATGATCAGCGCCTTCAGTCCCGACACCGTGAGCAGGCCGGTCGTCCACCAGCCGAGCTTGACCACCTCGCCGCGGCCGAACGAGGGCAACCAGCCCAATGTCACGGCGAACAGGTAGATCAGGAGAATGCCGATCAGGAAGGTCGGCAGCGAGATGCCGATCAGCGAGACCGCCTGGAATAGTTTGGCCAGCACGGTATCGCGCTTGAGCGCCGAATAGACGCCCATCAGGATGCCGAACACCATTGCAAACACGGTCGCACAGATCGCAAGTTCCAGCGTCGCGGGCATGCGCTCCATCAACAGCGTCGCGACCGGCTGGCGGAACTGGTAGGAGACGCCGAACTTGAACTGCGCCGCATCGGCAAAATAGCGCACGAACTGCACCGGCACGGGGTCATCGAGGCCGAGCGACTTGCGCACGATCGCGCGTTCGGCGGCCGAGGTGTCGATCGAGACGATCTGGTTGACGGGGTCGCCGGCGAAGCGGAACATCGAGAACGCGATGATGCCGACGGCGAACATGACGCCGATGGCCTGAACGGCGCGGCGAAGCGTGAAAGCGAGCATGCCTTCCACTGTCCTTGGGTGAGCGTACGGCCGACGTCCTTGGCGGCCGGAAAAGAAAGGTCCCGGAAGGCGGATGCCGCCGGGACCTCGTGTTCAACCGATCCTATTCCTTCTTGGTTGCCCAGTGGAACATGACGAGATTGTCGGCGCGCTGCGGCAGGTTCACCTTCTTCGATACGCCCCAGGCCAGCGCCTGCTGGTGCAGCGGGATGTAGGACCAGTCCTTCATGCCGATTTCGTAGGCCTGCTTGATCAGCTGGTTGCGCTTGGCGGTGTCGGTTTCGACCAGCACCTTGTCGGTGATGGCATCGAACTCCTTGTTGCAATAACCGCCGAGATTGGCCTCGCCGCGCGAGGATTTCGCATCGTCGCGGCAGCCCATGATGTCGTAGAGCACGTTGTGGGAGTCCATCGTGCTCGGGGTCCAGCCCAGCAGGTAGAACGAGGTCTGGTAGCCGCCCTGCTTCAGCACCTTGGCGAAGTACTGCGCCTTCGGTTGCGCCAGGAGATTGATCTTGACGCCGATGCGGGCGAGCATGCCGACCACGGCCTGGCAGATCGCGGCGTCGTTGACGTAGCGATCGTTCGGGCAGTCCATGGTGACCTCGAAGCCGTCGGGGTAACCGGCTTCTGTCAGGAGCTTCTTGGCGCCGTCAGGATCGAATTTCGGCCGCGTGAACTCCTTGGACAGCACGAACAGTTCCGGTGCGATCATCAGCGCCGACGGCGTCGACAGCCCGCGCATCACGCGCGTCTTGATCAGCTCGATGTCGATCGCCTTGTAGAAGGCCTCGCGGACGCGGACGTCCTTGAACGGGTTCTTGCCCTTGATGTTGGAGTAGAGCAGCTCGTCACGCATCTGGTCAAAGCCGAGGAAGATGGTGCGCAGCTCCGGTCCCTTCAGCACCTGGGCGTTCGGGCTGGAATCGACGCGAGAGATGTCCTGGATCGGAACCGGCTCGATGACGTCGACTTCGCCCGAGAGCAGGGCGGCGACGCGGGTGGCGTCGGAAGCGATCGGGGTGAAGATGATCTCCTTGAGATTGCCCTCGACCTTGCCCCAGTAATTGGGATTGGCCTTGAACACCGTCTTCACGCCGGGCTGATGGCTTTCAATGATGAAGGGACCGGTGCCGTTCTCGTTCAGTGAGGCATAGCTCGGCGTGGTCGCCGCCACCGGCGTCGGATCGACGACGTTGTTCTCCTCGGCCCATTTCTTGTTCATGATGTACCAGACATCCCACGCGTTATGCAGAATGGGATTTGGCGAGGGCAGGACGAAGTCGACGGTGTAGTCGTCGACCTTGACCACCTTGACGTCCGGCGCAAGGCGGGTCTGCATGTTCGACCCCTTCTTGCGGACGCGATCGGCCGAGAACACCACGTCGTCGGCGGTGAAGGGGTTGCCGTTGTGGAATTTCACGCCCTTGCGCAAATGGAAGCGCCAGCGCGTCGGCTCCGGGGTTTCCCAGCTTTCCGCCAGCGCCGGAATGATCTTGAGATCCTTGTCGCGCGCGGTGAGGCCCTGATAGACGTGGCCGAGATGAGCGTGGGTGGTGCTCTCGTTCAGGGTATAGGGATCGAGCGACTTCAGGTCACCCTGGTTGGCATAACGTAGCGTCTGGCTGGACGCTGGCGAGACCGCCAACGCAAGCGTGCCGGCGAGCGTCGCCGCAAACAGACTTTGACCGATCGACATTCTTGACCCTCTCCACACTGCTACGCCGGTGATTTTTGATTGTTCGGCGGGCTGACTGATCCATGTTGCCCAGAGTTCTCGACCCGTGCAAGCGTCATTCCAGCAAGGAACGCGCCAAGTTGCACCGCTGTGCAGCAATGCTGCCCGGCGATCCCAGGGCCGGCAGGCGTCCTTCTGCGCGGGTTGCGGGCCGGTCGATTTGATTGACCATACCCGTCGATTGGGAAAGCCGGTCTTTGCAGCTTCCTTTCAGGTCGCTTGCGTTGCAGACCTTCTCGCGGTGATACTCCGACAGGCCGCTCGAATCTCATCCGGAGGGGACATGAAGGTTAACATCGAAATCGACTGCACCCCCCTCGAAGCCCGCCAGTTCTTTGGTCTGCCCGACGTGGCGCCGATGCAGACGGCGGTGATGGACAAGCTGCAGCAGCAGGTGCTCAGCAATATCGAGAAGGTCTCGCCGGAATCGCTGATCCAGAGCTGGTTCACCTTCGATCCCAAGATCGCCGAGCGGTTTCAGGACATGTTCGTCGCGATGGCCGGTCTCGGCGGCACGCGCAGCGGCGACAAGAAGAAATAGTGTCGCCCGGGCCGGACGGGGCGCTGCAAGAAGGCCGGCTTCGTCCGCCGGGTCTCGGCCTGCTGCTCGCCGAGGCCCGTGGGCTGTTCGAGTTGAATGCGAGCCTGATGCTGTCGCCGCTCCTGATGCGGGCGCCGCGGGGCGACGGCCATCCGGTGCTGGCGCTGCCGGGCTTTCTCGCCAGCGACCTCTCGATGGTGCCGATACGGCGCTATCTCAGCGAGCTCGGTTATGCGGCGCATGCCTGGCGGATGGGCCGCAATCTCGGCGGGCTCGGGCGAATGCGGGATTCGCTGCGCAGCCGCTTGGCCGAGATCCATGCCGCCACGGGACGCAAGGTCAGCCTGGTCGGTTGGAGTCTCGGCGGCGTCTATGCCCGCGATCTCGCGCTTTGGGCGCCGGACAAGGTCCGCTACGTCGTCACGCTCGGCAGCCCTTTCGCCAACGATGTGCGGGCGACCCACGCGACGCGGCTCTATGAGACGCTATCCGGCGAGAAGGTGGAGGACTATGCGGAAGCGCGCGAGGCGATTGCCGGCGATCTGCCGGTGCCGGCAACGTCGATCTATTCGCGCGCCGACGGCGTCGTGAACTGGCGGACCTGTCTGCTGCGCCCCTCCGACCGTGCCGAGAACATCGAGGTGCACCTGGCGAGCCATATTGGGCTCGGCGTGAACCCGGCGGTGCTGTGGGCCGTGGCGGATCGCCTGGCGCAACCGGAGGGAGACTTCCGGCCATTTGACCGGGCGGGGCCGTTTGCCATTGCATATGCCCCGCCGGACCGGGCAGTATCGGCCTGACGAGAAGCGCCGCCAAGGCGCCCGTCGAATACTCGGGAGGGAACCATGGCTGACGGTAAGAAGCTGTCGTCGCTTGACGCGTCGTTTCTCTATCTGGAAACACCGGAGATGCCGATGCATGTCGGCAGCATGGCGATCTTCCGCCTGCCTGACGACTACAAGGGCGATTTCTTCGAAGACTTCAAGGCGATGATCGTCTCGCGCCTGCACATCGCGCCGATTCTCAAGGCGCGGCTGGAGAAGGCGCCGCTCGACATCGATCATCCATCCTGGGTCGAGGACGATCAGTTCGACATCGACCGCCACATCTTCCGGGCAAGCCTGCCGCAGCCGCGCGACCGCGCCACGCTCGAGCGCATCGTCGGCTGGATGCATGCCAAGCTGCTCAACCGCGCCCGCCCGCTCTGGGAGTTCTACGTGTTCGAGGGCATGAAGGACAACGAGGTTGGGCTCTATTCCAAGATGCACCATGCCGCGATCGATGGCGGCGCCGGTGCGGCGCTGACCAACATGATCTACGACATCTCGCCGATCCCGCGGAAGGTCGATCCGCCGACCGCGGGCAGCAAGCCCGGGCAGGAGCCGCGCGACATCGCCGCCAACCTGCTCGACTCCTATCAGCAGCTGTTCAGCCAGCCGCTGGAGGCTTCGCAAGCGGCGAAGAACCTGCAGCTGCCCCGCACCGGCAAGAGCGATATCGGCTCGATCCTGTTCGACAACGCTATGTACCAGATCGAGAGCGCGGTGCGCTTCGCCGGCAACATCCCGACCGTGCTCAAGAGCGTCTCCGAAGTGCTCGGCAAGATCGCCGATCCCAAGTCGCGCGAGAGCCTTGCCAGCATGGTGTCGCCGCCGACCATGCTCAACAAGACGATCTCGTCTGAGCGGAGCTTTGCCGGCGTGTCGATCCCGCTGTCGCGGGCCAAGGCGCTGGCCAAGCAGGCCGGCGGCAAGCTCAACGACGTGGTGCTGGCGCTCGCCTCCGGCGTCGTCCGCCGCTATCTCCTGCGATATGGCACGCTGCCGGCGAAATCCCTGACCGCAGCGGTGCCGATCTCGCTGCGGGAGGAGGGCAACACCGAGGCCAACAACCAGGTGTTCGGCATGATCTGCTCGATCGCCACCAACATCGAGGATCCCAAGGCGCGGCTGGAAGCGATCATCGCGCAATCAACCAAGTCCAAGGAGATGTCGCATCCTTTGCGGGCCTTGATGCCGCAGGTCTCCAACATCTCGATGCTGGGCGCGCCGATCATGGTGCAGATTCTGGCGCTGCTCTATAGCCGCTCGAACCTCTCCGACGTGCTGCCGCCCGCGGCCAACATCACCGTGTCCAACGTGCCCGGGCCGCGGCAGACGCTCTATGCCGCCGGTGCCGAGCTCTTGCACATCTTCCCGGTGTCTATCTCGACCCACGGGCAGGCACTCAACATCACCGTGCAGAGCTATCGCGACCAGCTCGATTTCGGCTTTATCGTCGGTGCCAACATCATCCCGCATGTGCAGGTGATGTGCGACATGCTGCCCGAGGAGTTCGCTGCGCTGGAGGCGGCCTACGCGCCGCCCGCCACCGATATCAAGGGCGCTGCGGAGTAAGGAATTTGCTATGATTGAAATGCCGCAGCTCAAGTTCGCGACGACGAACGGAATCCGCATGGGCTTCTACGAGGCGGGCCCGGCCGACGACAAGCCGCCGGTCGTGCTGTGCCACGGCTGGCCCGAACTCGCCTTCTCCTGGCGCCACCAGATCAAGGCCCTGAGCGCGGCCGGCATCCGGGTGATCGCGCCCGACCAGCGCGGCTACGGCGCGACCGACCGGCCCGAGCCGGTCGAAGCCTATGACATGGAGCACTTGACCGGCGATCTCGTCGGTCTGCTCGATCATCTCGGGATCGACAAGGCGATTTTCGTCGGTCACGACTGGGGCGGCTTCGTCGTCTGGCAGATGCCGCTGCGGCATCCCACGCGCGTCGCCGGCGTCGTCGGCGTCAACACCCCGCATTGGGACCGCGCGCCGATCGACCCGATCGCGCTGTTCCGCCAGCGTTTCGGCGACCAGATGTACATCGTCCAGTTCCAGGACCCCGCGCGCGGACCGGACAAAATATTCAGCAGCCGTGTCGAGCAGACCTTTGACGCCTTCATGCGCAAGCCGGCCGCGCGCCCTCCGGGTGCGCCTCAGGAACAGCCGATTGCTGGCATTGGTGCTTCGCCGCGCATCAACCTGGCGTTCCCGCAGATGATCGCGAATTACGACGCCAGACATGATCCGCGCACGCCGATCCTGTCGGCTGACGAGAAGAAGGTGTTCGTCGACACGTTCACGAAGACCGGCTTCACCGGCGGCATCAACTGGTACCGCAACTTCACCCGCAACTGGGAGCGCGCGAAAGGGCTGGACCACCACATCCACGTGCCCTCGTTGATGATCATGGCCGAGAACGATGCCGTGCTGCCGCCCTCGGCGGCCGACGGCATGGAGAAGCTGGTCGATGACCTCGAGAAGTATCTGGTGAAGGACAGCGGCCATTGGACGCAGCAGGAGAAGCCGGAAGAGGTCAGCGCCAAGCTGATCGAATGGCGCAGAAGGCGGTTTGGCTAGCGCTCGTCATTGTGAACTCGTCATTGCGAGGAGCGAAGCGACGAAGCAATCCAGACTGCCTCCGCGGATATATTTCCGGATTTCTTCGCTTCGCTCGCAATGACGACATTGAGGCAGGGGGACTACATTTCGATGTCATCCAAGAACCGTCTGGACCCGATCCCGCAGCCGGCGACCAAGCCGGTAGTCGGCAACATGCTGTCGCTGGACGCGGCCGCTCCCGTGCAGCACCTGACGCGGCTTGCCAAGGAGCTCGGTCCGATCTTCTGGCTCGACATGATGGGCTCGCCGATCGTCGTCGTCTCCGGCCACGATCTCGTCGACGAGCTCTCGGACGAGAAGCGGTTCGACAAGACGGTGCGCGGCGCGCTGCGGCGCGTGCGTGCGGTCGGCGGCGACGGCCTCTTCACCGCCGACACCCGTGAGCCGAACTGGAGCAAGGCGCACAACATTCTGCTGCAACCGTTCGGCAACCGCGCCATGCAGTCCTATCACCCGAGCATGGTCGATATCGCCGAGCAGCTCGTCCAGAAATGGGAGCGGCTCAACGCCGACGACGAGATTGACGTCGTTCACGACATGACCGCGCTGACGTTGGATACGATCGGCCTGTGCGGCTTTGACTACCGCTTCAACTCGTTCTACCGGCGCGACTACCATCCCTTCGTCGAGTCGTTGGTGCGCTCGCTCGAAACCATCATGATGACGCGCGGCCTGCCGTTCGAGCAGCTCTGGATGCAGAAGCGGCGCAAGACGTTGGCCGAAGACGTCGCCTTCATGAACAAGATGGTCGACGAGATCATCGCCGAGCGGCGCAAGAGCGCGGAAGGCATCGACGACAAGAAGGACATGCTCGCCGCGATGATGACCGGCGTCGACCGCTCCACCGGCGAGCAGCTCGACGACGTCAATATCCGCTATCAGATCAACACCTTCCTGATCGCAGGGCACGAGACCACCAGCGGTCTGTTGTCCTACACGCTCTACGCGCTGCTCAAGCACCCGGAGATTCTCAAGAAGGCCTATGACGAGGTCGATCGCGTCTTCGGCCCCGACGTCAACGCCAAGCCGACCTATCAGCAGGTGACGCAGCTCACCTACATCACGCAGATCCTCAAGGAGTCGTTGCGGCTGTGGCCGCCGGCGCCGGCCTACGGCATCTCGCCGCTGAACGACGAGGCGATCGGCGGCGGCAAGTACAAGCTCAGGAAAGGAACGTTCGTCACCATTCTGGTGACGGCGCTGCATCGTGATCCAAGCGTGTGGGGTCCCAACCCCGACGCGTTCGACCCCGAGAATTTCAGCCGCGAGGCGGAGGCAAAACGGCCGATCAATGCCTGGAAGCCGTTCGGCAACGGCCAGCGTGCCTGCATCGGCCGCGGCTTCGCCATGCACGAGGCAGCGCTCGCGCTCGGCATGATCCTGCAGCGCTTCAAGCTGATCGACCACCAGCGCTACCAGATGCACCTGAAGGAGACGCTGACCATCAAGCCGGAAGGCTTCAAGATCAAGGTGCGGCCGCGTGCCGATCGCGAGCGCGGCGCCTATGGCGGGCCCGTTGCGGCTGCGTCCTCGGCACCAAAGGCGCAGCGTCAGCCCACCACGCGGCCCGGCCACAACACGCCGATGCTGGTGCTCTACGGCTCCAATCTCGGCACCGCCGAGGAGCTCGCAACGCGCATGGCCGATCTTGCCGAGATCAACGGTTTTGCCGTGCATCTCGGCCCGCTCGACGACTATGTCGGCAAGCTGCCGCAGCAGGGCGGGGTGCTGATCATCTGCGCCTCCTATAACGGCGCGCCGCCGGACAATGCGACGCAGTTCGTCAAATGGCTCGGTGAGGATCTGCCGAGGGATGCCTTCGCCGGTGTGCGCTACGCCGTGTTCGGCTGCGGCAACAGCGACTGGGCCGCGACCTATCAATCGGTGCCGCGCTTCATCGACGAGCAATTGTCGAAGCATGGTGCGCGCGCGGTCTATCCGCGCGGCGAGGGCGATGCGCGCAGCGATCTCGACGGCCAGTTCCAGAAATGGTTCCCCGCCGCCGCGCAAGTCGCGACCAAGGAGTTCGGCATCGACTGGAATTTCACCCGCACCGCCGAGGACGATCCGCTCTATGCGATCGAGCCTGTCGCGGTGACCGCCGTCAACACCATCGTCGCCCAGGGCGGTGCAGTGGCGATGAAGGTGCTGGTCAATGACGAGCTCCAGAACAAGTCCGGCGCGAATCCTTCCGAGCGCTCGACGCGCCACATCGAGGTGCAGCTGCCGGCCAACCTCAGCTATCGCGTCGGCGATCACCTCAGCGTCGTTCCGCGCAACGATCCTACGCTGGTTGATTCGGTTGCCCGCCGCTTCGGCTTTTTGCCGGCCGATCAGATCAGGCTCCAGGTGGCCGAAGGCCGGCGCGCGCAATTGCCGGTCGGCGCTGCCGTGTCGGTCGGCCGCCTGCTCAGCGAGTTCGTCGAGCTGCAGCAGCTCGCGACGCGCAAGCAGATCCAGATCATGGCCGAGCACACCCGCTGCCCCCTCACCAAGCCGAAGCTGCTGGCCTTCGTCGGGGAGGAGGCGGAACCGCTCGAGCGCTATCGCTCCGAGATCCTCGCCAAGCGCAAATCGGTGTTCGACCTGCTGCTCGAATATCCGGCTTGCGAACTACCGTTCCACGTCTATCTCGAGATGCTCTCGCTGCTGGCGCCGCGCTATTACTCGATCTCGTCCTCGCCGTCGGTCGACCCGGCGCGTTGCAGCGTCACGGTCGGCGTGGTCGAAGGTCCGGCCGCCTCCGGCCGCGGCACCTACAAGGGTATCTGCTCGAACTATCTCGCCAATCGGCGGGCGGGCGATACGATCTACGCAACCGTGCGCGAGACCAAGGCGGGCTTCTGCCTGCCGGATGATCCATCCGTGCCGCTCATCATGATCGGTCCGGGCACGGGACTTGCGCCGTTCCGCGGCTTCCTCCAGGAGCGCGCCGCGCGCAAGGCGAAAGGGGCCGCGCTCGGCCCGGCCATGCTGTTCTTCGGCTGCCGCCATCCCGACCAGGATTTTCTTTACGCGGAAGAGCTGAAGGCGCTGGCGGCGAGCGGCATCACCGAGCTGTTCACGGCGTTCTCGCGCGCGGACGGGCCGAAGACCTATGTGCAGCACGTGATCGCGGCGCAGAAGGACAAGGTCTGGCCGCTGATCGAGCGGGGCGCGATCGTCTATGTTTGCGGCGATGGCGCGAAGATGGAGCCGGACGTGAAGGCTGCGCTGGTCGCGATCCACCGCGAGAAGAGCGGCAGCGATGCTGCGGCAAGCGCGCGCTGGATCGAGGAGATGGGCGCGAACAACCGGTATGTGCTGGACGTCTGGGCGGGCGGGTAGCGCGAGACGTGGTCTGTAGCCCGGATGGAGCGCAGCGAAATCCGGGGCGATCTTTCTCACGAGAGTGTTTCCCGGATTGCGCTTCGCTCCATCCGGGCTACGAGCCAAATCGTGCTAAACGTCGCCCATGATTCCCTGGGAAAAGATTGACACCGCCAAAATCCCCGGTTCCGACGAGGAGCTCCGCCTGATGCGGCGGGGCAAGGAGTTCTCCATCAAGCTCGGCACCAACGAGTTGATGAACAGCCGCCTGTCGGGGTCGGAAGCAGCGCTCGCAACCCTTGCCGCGAAGCAGATTGAGAAAGTCGCAAAGCCCGTCGTTCTCATCGGCGGTCTCGGCATGGGTTTTACGCTACGCGCGGCGCTGGCCGTGCTCGGACCCCAAGCGAAGATCGTGGTCTCCGAGTTGGTGCCGTCGGTGGTCGCCTGGGCACGAGGCCCGATGGCGGAGGTCTTCGGCGATAGTCTCGATGATGCCAGGGTGAGCATTCGCGAGATCGATGTCGGTGAAATCATCCGGGCGAAGCGTTCGGCCTTCGACGCCATCCTGCTCGACGTGGACAACGGGCCCGAAGGGCTGACTCGGAAGGGCAATGACGCGCTCTACGATGCGAGCGGGCTGCAGGTTGCGAAGACGGCGCTGCGGCCGGGAGGCGTGCTGGCCGTCTGGTCGTCTGGACCCAATCCGCCGTTCACAGGGCGTCTCAAGCGCGTAGGCTTCGACGTCAACGAAGTCAACGTTCGCGCCACCGGCAGGGGCGGCGGCGCCCGCCACGTGATCTGGATCGCGCGGAAAGGCTAGGCGCGCCTCGAGGCTAGAACATCGTGTTGTCGTTCGCGGGATTTTCCGGAATCTCCTGAATGACGTCCCAATGCTCGACGATCTTGCCGTTCTCCAGCTTGAAGATGTCCACGATCGCGCGGCCCCTTGTGCCGGGCTCGCGAACCGAATGAACGTGCAGGATGACGAAGTCGCCCTCCGCGAAGCTGCGCTTGATCTCGCTGCGCGAGTTCGGAAACTTCTCGCGCAGGAAGCCGACGAATTTCCGGAAGCCGTCGGGGCCATCGGGAGCGGTTGGATTGTGCTGGACGTAACGGTTGCCGACATAGGCGAGGGCGGCGTCGGCGTCCTTCTGGTTGAGGCCCTTCTCATAGAAGGCCAGTACGGTTTGGCGGTTGGCTTCTTCCTGCGCGCTGGCGGCCATCGCGGCGTCGCCAGCGAGAAACAACATGAGAATGGAAGCGGCCATTGCCGCGGATCGGATGATGAAATGCATGTGAGCTCCGAGAGGCCGCAGCCTCTGTTTGGCGTCTGAGACGGCCTGTATAGCCTTCATAGGAACTCCCGTTAAGACAGGCACCGGCAGCTCACATGGTCACCGAGAGGAGACCGGCCGGCCTAAGCCGCCTGCGCCGCCGCGCCATGCGCGTGCTTGTCGATCGCGTCGATGATTTCCGGCCAGAAGCGCATCGGCAGCGCGTGGCCCATGCCCTCGATCATCAGCAGCTTTGCGTTCGGGATCGACGCGGCCGTGTCCTTGCCGCCTTCGGGGCGGACCAACGGATCGACGGTGCCGTGGATCACGAGCGTCGGAGCCTTCACGGCGTGCAGCCGTTCCTTGCGGCTGCCGGAGGCAAGCACGGCGCGGAGCTGGCGGCCGACGCCGGCCGGATTGAGCCCGCGTGCAAACACGCGCTCGGCGCGGCCAGGGTCGAGCGCTTCCTCTTCCGGGAAATGCCCGGCGCGCAGCACCTTCCAGGTCTGGCCGTAGCGGTCGATGAACTCCTCCTTGCTGCGCGGCGGCGGCGCCATCAGCACCGCGGCGGCCTCGCGGGTCGGGGGCGGCACGCGCGGATTGCCCGTCGTCGACATGATCGAGGTCAGCGAGCGCACGCGGTGCGGAAACGACAGCGTCACCTCCTGCGCGATCATGCCGCCCATAGACGCTCCGACGAGATGCGCCGACTTGATGCCGAGCGCATCCATCAGCCCGACCGTGTCCTTTGCCATGTCGATCAGCTTGTAGGTTGCGGCCACCGGGATCCGCAACAAGCGCAACTTCAGCAGCTCGAACGGCGTCAGCCGCTTGCCGCCGGTGAGATGGCTCGACTTGCCGATGTCACGGTTGTCGAAACGGATCACGCGGAAGCCGCGCGCGGCGAGCTGCTCGCAGAACGCATCGTCCCAATGGATCATCTGCGCCCCGAGGCCCATGATCAGCAGCAGCGGCTCGGCATTGTCGTTGCCGAAGATCTCGTAGCAGATGTCGATGCCGTTGGCGCGGACGGTCTGGGGCGGTTGATGGGCGGTCACGGGTTCCTCCTGCTGACCGACGCTGTATCGCACGGTTTCATTCCACGAAGAAGCCGCGTCTCCGACGTTGCGTCGGTTGCTTGCCGGTTGACCGGCACCGCGCAACGGTGTGGTATGGCGGGACAAGAAGGGTGCAAAGCCCTCCGCATTGGGAGGACGCCGATGACCGACAAGATCACCGATCCGGTCGCCTTGTGGCAGAAGATGGTTGGCGAAATGGAGAAGGGTTTCAACTCCTTCGCGACCAAGGCGATGGAGACGCCCGAATTCTCGCAGGCCATGAACCGCGCCGGCGGCGTTGCTGCAGGTGCTCAGAAGCAATTCGGCGATCTCATGGAGAGGTACCTGATCTCGATGAACCTGCCGAGCCGCGAGCAGATGACCGGCATCGCGGAACGGCTCCAGTCGATCGAAGGCCAGCTCGGCGAGATCAAGTCGATGCTGAGCCAGATGTCGGCCACTTCGGGCGCGCCGCAACCCGGCGCCGCGCCGCGGCCACCGCGAACCAAGCGTCCGCCGTCCGAAGGCGGAGACCAAAAATGAACGCGCCGGCGGGACTTGATCTTGCCTCGATCCCGGAGCGCATCCAGTCCGAGGTGCAGCGCGCGATTCAGCGCAGCATCAAGGGCGTTGAATACTTCTCGAGCTCAGGCCCCTCGCTCGGCTCGACGCCAAAGGACGTGCTGCACTCGCGCGGGACCATGAGCCTCTATCACTACCGGCCGATGTCGGACGAGATCTACCGCGTGCCGGTGCTGATCGTGATGGCAACCACCAATCGCGGCTACATCCTCGATCTCGTGCCCGGCCAGAGCTTCATCGAGTTCCTGCTGAAACGCGGCTACGATGTCTACATGCTGGACTGGAGCGCGCCGAGGCCGGAGGAGAAGAGCCTGCGCATGGAGGACTATGTCCTCGACTTCATTCCGGACTGCGTCCGCCGCGTGCAAGCCGACTCCGGCGAGCAGGACGTCTCCGTCATCGGCTATTGCTTTGGCGGCGTGCTGTCGCTGCTCTACGGCTCGATCCACAAGGACGGGCCGATGAAGAACCTGATCTGCTTCACCACGCCGATCGACTTCCGGGAGATGAAGCTGTTCTCGAACTTCTCCGACCGCCGCTATTTCGACGTCGACCACCTCGTCGACAGCGTCGGCAACGTGCCGCCGGAGATGATCCTGTCCTCGTTCGAGATGCTGCGGCCGGCCTCGCGTACGGTGAGTCAGATCCAGCTCTGGGAGAACATCTGGAACGACGAGTTCGTGAAGTCGTACCGCATGTTCGACCGCTGGGCGACCGACACGCTGCCGCTCGCCGGGGAATATTTCCGCGCCATCACCAAGGACCTGATGTGGGACAACAAGCTGTTCGACGGCACCATGTCGGTCGGCGGCCGGCCGGCGAAGCTCGAGAACATCACGGTGCCGATCCTGCACGCGGTCGCCGAGCACGATCACATCGTGCCCTATGAGGCCGCCAAGCACCTGATCGCCAAGATCGGCTCGACCGACAAGGAAGAGGTGATCCTGAAGGGCGGTCACGTCTCGCTCGTCGCCGGCGCCAACGCGGTGAAGCGGCTGTGGCCGAAACTGGATTCCTGGCTGGGAAAGAGATCGACATGAGCGAGCAGCGTTCCTATCCGCGCCACGTCACAACCGACGCCGGCGCTATCGAGATCCGCCTGATGTCGCCCGCCGACGAGGCCGCGGTGCTGGCTTTTGGCAAGGGCCTGCCGACCCATGACCTGTTGTTCCTGCCACGCAACATCAGCGAGCCGAAGGTGCTGTCGGCCTGGGTCAAGGAAATCGAGCGCGGAGCTATTCAGAGCCTGCTCGCGGTGAGAGAGGGCAGGGTCGTTGGTTGCGGCACGCTGGTGCGCGATCCCCATTCCTGGTCGCCTCATGTCGGTGAGATCCGGATGGTGGTTTCGCCCGAGGTCCGCGGCAAGGGCGTGGGCAAGGCGCTGTCGCAGGAGACCTTTGCGCTCGCGCTCGGAGCGGGCCTGGAAAAGCTCTCGGTCCAGATGACGGTGGATCAGCAGGCAGCGATCGCCCTCTTCGAGAGCCTCGGCTTCAAGGCTGAGGCCCTGCTGCGGGACCATGTCCGGGACGTCGACGGCAAAACCCACGACATCGTCGTGCTCGGCCATAACATCGCGCAGGTCCAGGCTCAGATGGAGGCCTACGGCCTGCCTGGCGCCGTCCAGCACTAGAAGGCGCCGTCCAACACTAGAAGGCGCCGTCCCAACACTAAGGGAGCGCCACCCTGCAATCAAAAACTCGAAAAACAACCCCATGCACAGTAGGCGGCTGGCTAGGAAGGCAGCCATCTGCCTTCAGATGAGGCTGATCACGATTTCGTGATATCGCAGTGCAATACGAATATTGCATCGCACAATTAACCGTGGCATATAAGCCGTGCCCCGGGCCATCGAGGACGGGGTGAGCCCATAGCTCAAACCATTGAGGATGGAGAGAACCCCATGACCACTGAAACCAATACCGCTTTCGAGGGCTTCAAGGACGCTTTCAAGAACATCCAGAACCTGGAAGTTCCCGAGGCCGCCCGCGAATTCGTCAAGAAGACTGCCAACACCGCCAAGGACCGTGCTGCCGAGGTGTTCGCTGGCTCCGAGCGAGTGACCGCCGCCGTCGAGAACGCGGTGACCGAGTCCATCACCGAGGCCGGCAAGATCAGCCGCAACATCCAGCAGGCGATCTACGAGGACGCCGAGGCGTTCTTCTCGGGCATCGACAAGCTCGCGTCGGCCAAGTCGGTCAGCGAAGCCGTCGAGATCCAGTCGAGCCTGCTCCGCTCCCGCGGCGAAGTGTTCGTCTCGCGCGCCAAGGCGACCGCCGACTATCTCGGGAAGCTCGCCGCCAACGGTGCGAAGTCCGCTCAGGACAATTTCGCCAAGGTCTACAGCAAGACCGCCTGATCTGGCGCCTGAGCACAACTGAATTTCAGGCCCGCTTCGGCGGGCCTTTTGTTTTCGCGCCACCGTCATTGCGAGGCGCTCTTGCGACGAAGCAATCCAGAGTCTTTCCTCTGAAAGATTCTGGATTGCTTCGCTTCGCTCGCAATGACGAGTACTGTGATGCCGTCATGGACTCGTCTGTTACCTTCTCCTTCGATGCCCCCGGCGATGCCGCACGCGCGGCCGAGCTCCGCCGCGTCAAGGCGCTGGCGACTTTGGTGCTGGCCTCGACGCTGGCACTGTTCATCGTCGCAAAGTGGCTGCTGCCCGTGCATCCCGTGTTCGGCTTCATTGCCGCCTTTGCGGAAGCTGCCACGATCGGCGGGCTCGCCGACTGGTATGCCGTGGTGGCCCTGTTCAAGCGCCCGCTCGGCCTGCCGATCCCGCACACCGCGATCATCCAGAGCAACCAAGCCCGCATCGCCGACAAGCTCGGCGAATTCATCCAGGTGCATTTCCTCGAGGCGGCTCCGGTCGAGGCCAAGCTGAAGGAAATCGATTTCGGCTCCTTCGTCGCCGACTGGCTGCGTGACCGCAAGCGCAGCGACGACCTCGCGCGCTTTACGCTGCGTCTGTTGCCGGAAGCCGTGTCCGCGACCGAAAGCTCCGGATTGATGACCTTCATCGTCCGCCGCATGTCCTCGCAGCTCCAGGCGATCGACCTCGCACCGCTCGCGGCCGGCACGCTGCGCGGCTTCGTCGCGGAGGGACGGCACCAGATCCTGTTCGACGATCTGCTGCGCGTGATGCACGAGACCTTGAATCAGACAGAGACGATGGCGATGATCCGCGAGAAGGTGCGCGCGGAATTGCCGACCCTGCTCAAGCTCTATCGCGCTGACAAGTTTCTGGTGAACAAGATCGTGGCGTCCGCCACCGCCTTCTTCAACGAAGTGCGCAGCGATCCCAAACATCCGTTCCGCGGCGAGTTCGACCGCATGGTGCTGAACTTCGTCGACAGGCTCGGCACCGATCAAGCGTATATCGACCGCATCGACGGCCTGAAACGCGATCTCCTGGCGCGGCCGGAGCTTGCCGATCTCGCCCGCACCGTCTGGGCCAACACGCGCTCCTTCATCGAGCGCAGCGCGAGCGGCGAGACGCAGGTGCTGCAACATCATCTCGCCGGGATGTTCGTCTCGGCCGGCGAGGCGCTCGCCGGCGATGCCGAGCTGCGCGGCGAGATCAACAAGGGTCTCGTCACCGTGCTACGCAGCTTCGTCGCGGACCAGAAGAGCGGCGTCTCGACCTTCATCTCCGATCAGGTCAAGGCGTGGAATATGACGCAGCTGATTTCGCTGATCGAAATCAACATCGGCCGCGACCTGCAATACATCCGCTTCAACGGCTCATTGATCGGTGGGCTCGCCGGGCTCGCGCTCTACACCGTAGAATCCCTGCTTCGATGGTTGTGACTTTTGCGTCACGGCCGTTAGCATTAACGCGCGGACCTATTGTCGCCCCGCGTCTCTCCCGCTTGAATGTCGGGAACCGGCCGCCTAGCTGATTCATGTTGCGCTGCGGAACGATCAAGAAGCCGGTGCATTGGAATTCATGCCGATTTGCCGGTCTCGCTGCCGGCGGCCTTTCCAGGAATTCTTCCCAGGGGAAACATTGATGACCGCAACTGCCCAGACGCTGCGCCCGCCGTCCCGCACCTTGATGTTTCTGGAGGGGCGCGCGATCCACGAGTTCGGCGCATTCCTCGGCGCGCTGCCGCTGCTCAGCCTTGCGCCGCGCGGCGATGGGCATCCGGTGCTGGTGCTGCCGGGCCTTGTGGCTTCCGATGTCTCCACACGTGCGCTGCGCGCGTTTCTGACGAGCAAGGGCTATGCGGTGAGCGGCTGGCGCCAGGGGCGCAATTATGGCCTGCGCGATGGCGTTCAGGACGCCATGGTCGATCTGGTCCATGAGCTCAGTGACACGCACGGCCGCAAGATCAGCCTGGTCGGCTGGAGCCTTGGCGGCCTCTACGCGCGCCAGCTCGCCAAGATGATGCCGGAGCGCGTGCGCCAGGTGATCACGCTCGGCAGCCCCTTCGCCGGCGATCCGCGCTCGACCAACGCCTGGCGCGTCTATGAATGGGCGAGCGGGCGCAAGGCCGACGAGGTCGATCCGCGTTTTGGCGGCGAGCTCGCCGTGCCGCCGCCGGTGCCGACCACCGCCATCTTCAGCCGCAGCGACGGCGTCTGCGCCTGGCAGGGCTGCATGGAAAAGTCGGGCGCACAGACCGAGAGCATCGAGGTCGAAAGCAGCCATTGCGGCATGGGGCACCATCCCGCCGCGGTCTATGCCGTGGCCGATCGCCTCGCGCAGAAGGAAGGCCAATGGCGCCCGTTCGATCGCAGCGGCTGGCGCAGCCTGGCCTATCCCGATCCGCATCGGTGATGTCTTGCCTCTCCCCGCCTGCGGGGAGAGGCCGCCACGCGCCGAGCGATGCGGAGCATCGTCCGAAGCGTGGCGGGTGAGGGGGGCTCTCCGCGAGTCTGTCTGTCACTGATTTTGAGGATGCAGCCCCTCACCCCTTCCTTCTCCCTGTAAGAACGGGGAGAGGGAAGATCAAGAGCTCTCCGCGAAAGCGTCGACCCCTCCATTGTCGCGCCTGCACCAAACGCGCTAAGCCTGCCGCATGGCGCATCCGCTTTCCCGTATCATCGACCAGCTCAAGCGCGAGCCCTCGCGCACCGGCTCCATCGTCATCACCGTGTTCGGCGATGCCATCGTGCCGCGTGGTGGCTCGGTGTGGCTCGGCACGCTTCTGGAATTCTTCGAAAGCCTCGACATCGACAGCGGCGTGGTGCGCACCGCGATGTCGCGGCTTGCCGCCGATGGCTGGCTGACGCGCGAGAAGGTCGGCCGCAACAGTTTCTATCGCCTGGCCGACAAGGGCCGCCAGACCTTCGAGGCCGCGACGCGCCACATCTACGATCCGCCGCCGTCCGACTGGACCGGACGCTTCGAACTGCTGCTGATCGGCAATGGCGAGGATCGCGACGCTTCGCGCGAAGCGCTCCGCAATGCCGGCTTCGGCAGCCCGCTGCCGGGCGTATGGGTCGCACCATCGGGCGTTCCGGTGCCGGATGAGGCCGCGAGCGCGATCCGCCTCGAAGTCTCGGCGGAAGACGACAGCGGCCGCCGTCTGCTCAGCGCGAGCTGGCCGCTCGATCGCACCGCCGATGCCTATCTGAAATTCATGAAGACGTTCGAGCCGCTGCGCGCTGCGATCGCGCGCGGCACGGATCTGTCCGAGGCCGACGCCTTCACCGCGCGGATCCTCTTGATCCACCATTACCGCCGCGTCGTGCTGCGCGACCCGCTGCTGCCCGAGAGCCTGCTGCCGCCGGATTGGCCGGGCAGGGCGGCCCGCGAACTCTGCGGCGAGATCTATCGCGCGCTGCTCGCTCCGTCCGAACAATGGCTCGACAGCCATGGAACCAATGAAAAAGGGCCGTTGCCGGCCGCGCGAAAGCTGCTGGAACGAAGGTTCGGCGGTTGACCATTATGTTACAGTAATATCTTGCATGATGTAAATCTTGTTATATATTCCCTCCCAATAAACGGGAGGATGCGCATGTACACCCAGGCGCTGAACACGGCCGAGACCGCTGATCGCGATCTCGAGGACGCAGGCAAAGCCGCGCAATTCCAGGCCCGCGTCGATGCCGAGGAGCGCATCGAGCCGAACGACTGGATGCCGGCGGCCTATCGCAAGACGCTCACCCGCCAGATCTCCCAGCACGCGCATTCCGAAATCGTCGGCATGCTGCCCGAAGGCAACTGGATCACGCGCGCGCCGACCTTGCGCCGCAAGGCCGCGCTGCTCGCCAAGGTGCAGGATGAATGCGGCCACGGCCTCTATCTCTACGCCGCCGCCGAGACGCTCGGGTCCTCGCGCGAGGAGCTGGTCGACGCCATGCTCGCCGGCAAGGCCAAATATTCCTCGATCTTCAACTATCCGACGCTGACCTGGGCCGACATCGGCACGATCGGCTGGCTGGTCGACGGTGCTGCGATCATGAACCAGATCCCGCTGTGCCGCTGCTCCTACGGGCCCTATGCGCGCGCGATGATCCGCGTCTGCAAGGAGGAGTCCTTCCACCAGCGCCAGGGTTACGAGATCATGGTGACGCTGTGCCGCGGCTCGGAGGAGCAGAAGGCGATGGCGCAGGACGCGCTGAACCGCTGGTGGTGGCCGGTGCTGATGATGTTCGGCCCGCCGGATGCGAAGAGCCAGCACAGCGACACCTCGACGAAGTGGAAGATCAAGCGCTTCTCCAATGACGAGCTGCGCCAGAAGTTCGTCGATGCCACCGTGCCGCAGGCGCAGTATCTCGGCCTCACCATTCCCGATCCCGGCATGACGCAGGACGCCGACGGCCACTGGCGCTACAGCGAGATCGACTGGACCGAATTCAAGCAGGTGTTGGCCGGCAACGGCCCCTGCAATCGCGACCGCATGGCCGCGCGCCGCAAGGCGCACGAGGAGGGCGCCTGGGTGCGCGAGGCGGCAGCTAGCTATGCCGCCAAGCGCGCCCAGCGTCAGACCGCCCAGGCTGCCGAATAGGAGACCGATATGGCCACGCCGAACACGCCGCTGTGGGAAGTCTTCATTCGCAGCCGCAACGGGCTCGCACACAAGCATGTGGGATCGCTGCATGCGAGCGATGCGACCATGGCGCTGCAGGCCGCCCGCGACATCTACACCCGGCGCGGCGAGGGCCTGTCGATCTGGGTCGTGCCCTCGAGCGCGATCACCGCGAGCGATCCCGCCGAGAAGGGCATGATGTTCGAGCCGGCGGAATCCAAGATCTACCGGCACCCGACGTTCTACGAGGTGCCGGATGAAGTGGGGCACATGTGATGGTGGTCGCCAACATCCAGGTCTCCGAAACCCCGCTGGTGCTCTACGCGCTGCGCCGCGCCGACGATGCGCTGATCCTCGGTCACAGGCTGTCGGAATGGTGCGGGCACGCGCCGATGCTGGAAGAGGACATGGCGCTCTCCAACATCGCGCTCGACCTGATCGGCCAGGCGCGGGAGCTCTACACCTTTGCCGCCAAGGTCGAAGGCAGGGACAACGACGAGGACAAGCTCGCTTACCTGCGCGACGTGCGGCAGTACCTTAATCTTCTCCTAGTCGAGCAGCCCAACGGCGATTTTGCCCAGACCTTGGTGCGGCAATTCTTCTATTCCGCCTTCGCCGATCTCTATTGGCGTGCGATGATGAATTCGCGCGATGGGACGCTGGCTGCGATTGCTGCGAAATCGGAGAAGGAGAGCGCCTACCATCTGCGCCATGCCTCGGAATGGATCATCCGGCTCGGCGACGGCACTGAGGAGAGCCACACGCGCACGCAAGCAGCGATCGATCATCTCTGGGCCTTTACCGGCGAGATGTTTGCCGTCGACGACGGCGAACGCGCGCTGATCCATGCTGGCATTGCTGTGGATCCCGCAAGCTTGCGCGGGCGCTGGCTGGCGACGCTCTCGGACGTCACGCGTGAAGCAACGCTCGCGCTGCCGCAGAACGACTGGATGCAGCAGGGCGGCCGCGCCGGTCGCCACAGCGAGCATCTCGGCCACCTCCTGTCGGAGCTGCAATCGCTGCAGCGGACTTTTCCGGGGCTGACATGGTGACGGTGACCGATGACGCTGCGCTGCGCCAGCGCGCCCGGGACGCCGCCGCAAGCGTGGTCGATCCGGAAATTCCGGTGCTGAGCATTGCCGATCTCGGCGTGCTGCGCGACGTCGTTCTCGACGGTGATCATGTCGAGGTCGCGATCACACCGACCTATTCGGGTTGCCCGGCCATGAACATGATCGCGCTCGAAATCGAGGTCGCGCTGGAGCGCGCCGGTTTCCATCGTCCGAAGGTGCGGACCGTGCTGTCGCCGGCCTGGACCACGGACTGGATGACCGAGGACGGACGCAAGAAGCTGCGCGCCTACGGCATCGCGCCGCCGCAAGCTTCAAACTCGCGCCGCGCGCTGTTCGGCGAACAGACTGTCGCATGCCCGCAATGCGGCTCGGACAAGACTGAGCTGCTGTCCGAATTCGGCTCGACCTCCTGCAAGGCGCTCTGGCGCTGCAAGGCCTGCCGCGAACCCTTCGACTACTTCAAGTGCCATTGACCATGTCCGCAGCCGCACCGCGCTTCCATCGTCTCGCCGTCAGGGACCTCCGTCGCGAGGCTACGGACGCCGTGTCGATGACCTTCGCCATCCCCAATGAACTCGCCGGCGATTACGCCTTTACGCCCGGCCAGTATCTGACGTTGCGCGCCACGCTCGACGGCGAAGAGGTGCGCCGCTCCTATTCGATCTGCTCCGGCCCCGACGACGGCGAGATCCGTATCGCGGTGAAGAAGGTCGATGGCGGGGCGTTTTCGAGCTGGGCCGCCGAAGATCTCAAATGCGGCGACGAGCTCGACGTGATGACGCCGACGGGCCGTTTCGGCGTCGTCCCCCCGGCAGATCGTGCGCGTGTTCATGTCGGCTTCGCCGCCGGCTCCGGCATCACGCCGATCCTGTCGATCGTCAAGGGCGTGCTCGCGCGCGAGCCGGGCAGCCGCTTCTTTCTGTTCTACGGCAACCGCACCACCGACAACATCATGTTCCTCGAAGCGCTCGAGGAGCTGAAGGACCGCTTCATCGATCGCCTTTCGATCTTTTACGTGCTCTCCGGCGAGGAGCAGGACATCCCGATCCTGCATGGCCGGCTCGACGGCGACAAGGTGAGGGTGCTGCTCCGCGCGCTGGTGCCGGCGTCAAGCGTCGATCACGTCTTCATCTGCGGTCCTCTTGGCATGAGCGAGGAGATCGAGGCGACCTGCCGCGATCTCGGCATCGCGGACGAGCGCATCCATGTCGAGCGCTTCGTCTCCGAGTTCGGCGGCAAGCCGCGGCCGAAGCGGGCGGTTGCGCCCGACGCGCCGCCGAAGGCGGTCGCCTCGCTGATCATCGACGGCAAGCGCCGCGACGTGCCGGTCGCCGAGGACGAGGCCATCCTCGATGCCGCCCTGCGCGCCGGTGTCGATCTGCCCTTTGCCTGCAAGGGCGGCATGTGCTCGACCTGCCGCGCAAAACTGGTCGAGGGCGAGGCGCCGATGGACATCAACTATTCGCTGGAACCGTGGGAGCTCGAGGCCGGCTTTGTTCTCACCTGCCAGGCCAAGCCGTCCACAGAGCGGGTCGTGGTCGACTATGATCATGTCTGATCGGGCGTTCCGCGGCTCCGCAATGCAAACGCGTCGCATTATTTGACAGTTTTGGCCAAGCAGCAGAACATCATGAGCAACCGTCTGGCCGGGAGAAGCGCGTGAACGTCAAAGCCGCCCTGTCGCCTGAGGATATTGCCCGTGCCTGCGCCGATGCGATGTGGGCCGAGGACGATGCCTCCAAAGGTCTCGGTATGGAGATCGTCGAGATCGGCCCGGGCTTTGCGACGCTCGCCATGACGGTGCGGCCTGATATGGTCAATGGCCAGCGCATCGCCCATGGCGGCTTTATCTTCACGCTGGCCGATTCCGCTTTTGCGTTCGCCTGCAACTCGCACAATGAGCGCGTCGTCGCGGCACAGGGCCAGATCACGTTCATCAAGCCGGGCAAGCTTGGCGATCGTCTCATTGCCAAGGCGCGGGAGATCACGCGCGGCGGCCGCTCCGGCATCTACGATGTGCGTGTCACGGCGGGCGAGGTCGTCATCGCGGAATTCCGCGGACATTCGCGGGTCATTCCCGGCAATTGGCTGCCGGCGCAAGATCAATAAGAACAAACACAAAAGAACAGACAATGTGGGGAAACGAGGATGGCTCTGACGAGGCTCAAGGAAGGTGGCAACGCCTATAGCGCCGAGATGGATGCGCATGAGCGCGCCTCGCGCGGCGAGATCATGGCGCTGCAGAAGCAGCGGTTGGCGTGGTCGCTGAAGCACGCCTACGACAACGTCGCGCATTACCGCAAGGCTTTCGACAAAGCGGGCGTGCATCCGTCCGACTTTCGCGAGCTCTCTGATCTCGCCAAATTCCCGTTCACGGTCAAGACGGACCTGCGCGACAATTATCCCTTCAACATGTTCGCCGTGCCGCGCGAGAAGCTCGTGCGGGTGCATGCTTCATCCGGAACGACCGGAAAGCCGATCGTGGTCGGCTATACGCAGCGCGATATCGACACCTGGTCCGAGGTGATGGCGCGCTCGATCCGCGCCGCCGGCGGCCGCACCGGCATGATCATCCACAATGCGTATGGCTATGGACTCTTCACCGGCGGTCTCGGCGTGCACTACGGCGCCGAGAAGCTTGGCTGCACCGTAGTGCCGATCTCCGGGGGCATGACCGAGCGGCAGGTGCAGCTCATCAACGATTTCCGGCCCGACATCATCACGGTGACGCCGAGCTACATGTTGGCGATCCTCGACGAGTTCAAGCGCCAGAAGCTTGATCCGCGCCAGTGTTCGCTCAAGATCGGCATCTTCGGCGCGGAACCCTGGACCAACGCGATGCGCGCCGAGATCGAGGACGCCTTCGACATGGATGCGACCGACATCTATGGCCTGTCCGAGGTGATCGGCCCGGGCGTCGCTCAGGAATGCATCGAGACCAAGGACGGCCTGCACATCTGGGAGGATCATTTCTACCCGGAAGTGATCGACCCCGAGACCGGCGCGGTGCTGCCCGACGGCGAGAAGGGCGAGCTGGTCTTCACCTCGCTCACCAAGGAAGCCTTTCCGGTGATCCGCTATCGCACCCGCGACCTGACGCGGCTGCTGCCGGGCACGGCACGGCCGGGCATGCGGCGGATGGAGAAGGTGACCGGGCGCTCGGACGACATGATCATCCTGCGCGGCGTCAATCTGTTCCCGACCCAGATCGAGGAGGTGCTGCTCGCGACCGACTGGTGCGGCGGCCATTTCATCCTCGAGCTCACCCGGGAAGGCCGCATGGACGAGCTCACCATCATCGCCGAGGCGCGGCCCGAGAGCTGGGACGGCCGCGGCCTCGTCGACCATGCGGATCGGATTTCGACTCACATCAAGAATACGATCGGCGTCAGCTCCAGGGTGCAGGTGGTTGCGCCGGCCACGCTGGAGCGCTCGCTCGGCAAGGCCAAGCGGCTCTTCGACAAGCGGCCAAAGGACTGACCGGACGGATTGACTCGACCGGCCCCAGGGGCGACAAGGCCCGCGGGAAATCGCGGGTCTTTTCATGTCAGCCGATGCCAAAACCGTCGAAGCACGCTGTGTGCGCCTCAGCGCCAAAGCTGAAAATGCCGCTGCGCTTGCGCCGACAATTGAGCGGCAGATGCTTGCGCGCGGGCCGAACGATCTTCTGATCGAGGTGAAGGCTGCCGCGGTCAATCCGTCCGACGTCAAGGCCGCGACCGGGCTGATGCCCTATGCGGTGTTCCCGCGGACTCCCGGCCGCGACTATGCCGGCGTGGTGATCGACGGGCCCGCGGGCACAATGGGGCGCGAAGTGTTCGGCTCGTCCGGCGATCTCGGTATCCGCCGTGACGGCACCCATGCGAGCCATCTCATGGTCGAAGCCGATGCGGTCGTGGAGAAGCCCAAGACACTGTCCTGGGAGGAGGCCGCCGGCATCGGCGTGCCCTTCGTCACCGCGATGGAAGGCTTTCGCCGCGCCGGCTTGCCGAAGAGCGGCGAGACCGTTCTGGTGTTCGGCGTCAACGGCAAGGTCGGCCAGGCCGCGGTGCAGATCGCCACCTGGCAGGGCGCGCGCGTGGTCGGCGTGGTGCGCAGGGCGGAAGCCTATGAAGGCCACACCAACGCGCCCATCGAGGTGATCGACGCCTCCGTCATCGACGTTGCCGCGCGCGTGCGCGAATTGACCGGCGGCAAGGGTGCCGACATCGTCTTCAATACGGTCGGCGATCCCTATTTCCAGGCCGCGCACAAATCGCTCGCGCTTCGCGGCCGCCAGATCCTGATCGCCGCGATCGACCGCATCGTGCAGTTCAACATCCTCGAATTCTATCGGGGTCAGCACACTTATGTCGGCATCGACACGCTGGGTCTATCGTCGGCTGCGACGGGCGCGGTGCTGCGCGATCTCGGGCCGGGTTTTGCCAGCGGCCATCTGAAGCCGTTTCCGATCAAGGCGAATGCGATCTATCCGCTGGAGCGCGCGAAGGAAGCGTATGTTGCGGTCGCCGGCTCGTCACGTGACCGGGTGATCCTGAAGCCGTAACCATGGAATCCACGCAACTCGTTATCCTCGCCGGCCTTGCCATCGGTCTCGTCTACGGCGCCGTTGGCCTGCTCAGTGGTTTCTGCCTGATGAGCAGCATGCGCGGGTTTCTGGCGGAGGGCGACGTGCGGCTGGTGCGGACCTACGCGCTCGCAATCGCTGTTGCGATCGCTGCGAGCCAGTTCCTCGCCAGCAGCGGCACGGTCGATCTCGGCAAGTCGATCTATTTGCAGCAATCGTTTTCGCCGGCGGTGCTGTTCCTCGGCGGCCTGCTGTTCGGCTACGGCATGGTGCTTTCGAACGGCTGCGGCTCGCGGGCGCTGGTGCTGCTCGGCCGCGGCAATCTCCGCTCCTTCGTCGTCGTGATCGTGCTCGCGATTGCCGCGCAGATGACGCTGAAGGGCCTCATCGCACCGGCGCGCATTGCGCTGGTGCAGGCAACGCAAGTCACGGCTCCTGCCAACTCGCTGCCGTCCTTGCTGGCGACGCTCGGCTTCACGGAATCGCTTTCGCGCGCGCTCGCCGCGGCCGCGACAACCGTCGCGTTGAGCCTGTTCGCTTTCGCGCATCCTGCGTTCCGTCGCTCGCCCGGCCAGGTCGTAGCGGGCATCATCGTGGGCCTCCTCGTCGCCGGCGGCTGGCTGGCCACCGGCTATCTCGGTGCCGACGACTTCAATCCGGTCCCCGTGACCTCCCTTACGTTCGTCGCGCCGATCGCCGATAGCCTGCAATACGCCATGCTCTCGACCGGGCTGACGCTCAACTTCGGCATCGCGACGGTGGCCGGCGTCTTCGCCGGCAGTCTGGTTACGGCACTCGCAACAGGCCGCTTCAAGCTCGAAGGCTATTCCTCGCCGCGCCACATGCTCCGCTCAGGGACCGGTGCCGCGCTGATGGGGATCGGCGGCGTGATGGCGTTCGGCTGCTCGATCGGGCAGGGGCTCACGGGCGTGTCTACGCTCGCGCTGGGCTCGTTTGTCGCGGTCGCCGGCATCCTGCTCGGCACCGCGGCGGGCCTGCGCGGGTTTCTGCGGGTTCAGCCTCTCGCGGTGGCCTGACTGCGCAATAACCGATCGCCTAGCGTCGCAAGGCCGATGCCGGAGACGATCAGCGCGGCCGCGACGGCAAGGCTCGCGTCGATGGGTTCACCCAGAAGGATCGCAGCGCTGGCGATGCCGACCAGCGGTGTCCCGGTGGTGCCGAGCGACGTCGTCAGGGCTGAGATGCTCTTGTTGACCATCGACATCGCCCAATAAGCCAGGACCGTTCCGACCAGGCCCGAATAGAGAAACAACAGTACGAGCCTCCACGACCACTCCACATGCGGGAGGCCATCCACAGCTGCCGCGCCGACCGACAGCACGATCGTTGCCACGAGCACCTGCCAAAGCAAAAGCTGAAGCGGAGATCCGATCCAGCGATGCGCGCGGATATAGATGATGTTCGCAGCCCAAGAGATCGCGGCCAGGATGACCATGCCGGCGCCGAGCAGCACGTTTGGGTTGGTCCAGTCGATCGAGGATGGATTCAGGATGACGGCAAGGCCGATCAGCCCGAGCAGAGCGCCGGCGAGCTTCGGCGCCGTCAGCGTGTCCTTGCCGAAAAGGGGCGCGGCGAGTGCGACCCAGAGCGGCGTGGTGTAGCCGAGCACGATCCCCTTGCTTGCGGGCAGGAAGCGAAGGCCGCTGGCAACCAGGATCGAGAACAGCGTCATATGCAGCAGCGCCACGCTCAGAATCACGGGAAAGTCGCGTCGCTCCGGGATCACGAGATTGTTGCTCAGTCCGAGCAGCACGAACAATCCAGCCAGCGCGATCCAACTCCGGATTGCCGCGCTCCACAACGGCGGGACGAACTGCACGAGCTGCTTGGTCACCGACCAATTCACGCCCCAGGCCAGCACCACGATGAGGAACAGGCCGATGGCCGCACGGGGTGACAGGGTGTTCATGTCGCAGGTCCTTGAAGCAGTCCGAGCCGCCGGATAGCATCCCGACTGGCATTTGAAAAAGTGCCAGATTGGAGAAGAAGAGAGTGCCAGTATCCGACACCACGATCTCCGCGTTGATCGAGCTGAAACGGACCGATGGCCAGGGGCTGGTGGCGCAACTGACGAGCCAGCTGCGAGGCCTGATCGCGACCGGCCGCCTCGGCAAAGGCCGCGTGCTGCCGTCGAGCCGACAGCTTGCGAGCGATCTCGGCGTCTCGCGCAACACCGTCACATACGCGTTCGAGCAGCTCGCGGCCGAGGGATATGTCGCAGCGTCTCATGGCCGCCGTCCCGTGGTCATGATCGACGGCCACGAACGCATCGAACGGGGCGCCGTCGCAGCGGGCGAATGCGTCGGCAAACTGCAGCTCTCGCCTTGGGCTACGAAGCTCCAGCAGGCCGACTGGCCGATGTCTTACCGGGGGGAGCTCAAACCGCTGCGCCCGGGGCTGGGCGATTTCAGGGAGTTTCCGAACGAGGTCTGGGCACGCTGCCTGCGCCGCAGTGCCGTGCATGCAGGCAGGCGCGAGCTGGGACCGGTCAACCGGCTGCGCCTGCGGGAGGCGCTGACGCATTATCTGGCGACGAACCGGGACGTCCGCGCCACGGCGGAGCAGATCATGATCCTGCCGAGCGCGCAGGCCGCGCTGACCTTGATTGCTGCCACACTCATTTCGCCGGGCGATCATGTATGGGTTGAAGACCCAGGCTATCCCGGGGCGGCGGCTGCCTTTCACGCATCCGGCGCGCGCCTGACCGGCATCAGGCTGGACGAACAGGGCATGCAGCGAATGCCAGGCCTTGGAGCTCCTAGGCTGATCTTCATGACGCCCTCGCATCAGCACCCAACCGGCCGATTGATGTCGTTAGCCCGCCGAACCGAGTTTCTCGCGGCAAGCCGGCCCGGCAGGACCTGGATCGTCGAGGACGATTACGACGGCGAATTCCACTACGACAGCCGGCCGGTGCCGGCCTTGCAGGGGTTAGATGCCCATGGCCGTGTGTTCTATGTCGGCACATTCTCGAAGGCGATGAGGTCGGACATCCGGCTCGGCTATCTGGTCGCGCCGGCGGCGCTGGTCAGCACCTTGGAGATTGCGCAGCAGCACATGGGACTGATCGCCGCCAGCCACATCCAGGAGGCACTGGCCGAATTCATCGCCGATGGGCACTTCCTCGCGCATCTGCGCCGGATGCGCCGGCTCTATCACGCGCGCCGCGATCACCTCGTCGAGGAGCTGCAGCGGCATCTCGGTGGCATGCTCTCGGTCGAGGTGCCCCCCGGCGGTATCCAACTCGTCGCCCGCCTCAAGCGCGGTCGGGCCGATCAGGCTGCAGTCAAGCGACTGGTCGCTGCGGGCGTCGAAACGCGAGCTCTGTCCAGCCTTGCGCTCGGCCGCCCGCGCGATCACGGCCTGCTGCTCGGCTTTGCGGCGTGGCGCGAAAACGAGATCAGCGCGGCCGTGCGCACGATGGCGTCGTGCTTTTAGAGCATGGAGATAAGGCTCGATGCGGCAACGAAGGAGGTGCGCTCCCTCTCCCGCTTGCGGGAGAGGGGTGGGGAGAGGGTGTCTCCGCAAGCGAGAATCCCCATGTGGAGAGAACCCTCACCCGGCGCTTCGCGCCGACCTCTCCCGCAAGCGGGAGAGGTTCGAACGAGCCCGCGGGCGGTCTATTCAACTTAAAGCCAATCCGCTTAGGCGCTACCCGACGGCCTTCGTCACGATCCGGATCTCCGACGTCAGCGTCCGGTGCACCGGGCATTTGTCGGCGATCTCCATCAGCTTCTTGCGCTGCTCGGCATCGAGCGCGCCGTCGATCGCGATGTCGCGCTCGATCTGGTCGAGCATGCCCTCGCGTGTCTCGCACTCCGCACAATCCTTGGCGTAGATCTTGGAATGCTTCAGCGTGACCGTGACGCGGTCGAGCGGCAGCGACTTGCGGTCGGCATAGAGACGCATAGTCATCGAGGTGCAGGCACCTAAGCCGGCGAGCAGGAAATCGTACGGGCCGGGCCCGGCATCCGCGCCGCCGGCCGCAATGGGCTCGTCCGCCACCAGATGATGCGGGCCGACAATGATGGTCTGGTTGAACGTGCTCTTGCGGGTCTCCTGCACGACGACCTTGCGCGGCTCCTCCGGCAGATCCATCGCCTTCGCGGGCGTCGCTGCATCGACGTAACGGCTGGCCCAGGCCACGATCATGTCGGCCGTGTAGAGCGCGTCGGCAGGCTTGGTCAGAAGATGATCGGCGTGGTCGAGCGAGACGAAGCTCTTGGGATGTCTTGCCGCGACGAAGAGCTTCGTTGCGTTGTCGATGCCGACGGTGTCGTCAACGGGCGAATGCATCACCAGCAGCGCCTTGTGCAGGCCGGTGACGTCCTTCATCAGCTCGTGCTCGGCGATGTCGTCGAGGAATTCGCGCTTGATCCGGAACGGGCGTCCCGCGAGCGACACTTCGACCTCGCCCTGCGCGCGGATGTTGTCGAGATGCTCCCGGAACAGGCCGGTGACGTGAGCGGGATCCGAGGGCGCCGCGATGGTGGCCACCGCTCTCGCCTCGGGAATCCGTCCGGCAGCGGCGAGGATCGCGGCGCCACCCAGGCTATGGCCGATCAGGATCGAGGGTGCCTTGCGGGTCTCGCGCAAATGATCGGCGGCGCGGACGAGATCGGCGACGTTGGAGGAGAACGTCGAATTGGCGAAATCGCCGCCACTGGAACCAAGCCCGGTGAAGTCGAAGCGCAGCACCGCGATGCCCTTGGCAGCGAGCGCGACCGAGATGCGCTTGGCGGCCAGCGTGTCCTTGCCGCAGGTGAAGCAGTGCGCGAACAGCGCGAACGCCGCGGGCTCGCCGTCAGGCAGCTCCAGCGCGGCCGCGAGCTGGTGGCCGCCTTCGCCGGTGAATTGAAAGCGTTCCGTCGGCATGGGCTTCCCCCCGTCTTGCTCGAACCTAATCGCCCGAATAGCGCTGCTCGGCCCAGGGATCACCGCGGTTATGATAGCCGCGGACTTCCCAGAAGCCCGGCGCGTCCTCGGTCAGGAATTCGATGGCCTGGAGCCATTTCGCGCTCTTCCAGAAATAGAGGTGCGGTACGACCAGTCGCACCGGGCCGCCATGCTCGTCCGTCAGCGGCTGGCCGGACCAGGTGTGGGCGAGCAGCGCGTCCTCGGCGGCAAAATCCTCCAGCGCGAGATTGGTGGTGTAACCGTCATAGGAATGCAGCACGACGAAGCGGGCATCCTCGCGCGGCTGGCAGGCCGCCAGCAGCTCACGCGTGGCGAGCCCTTCCCATTCGTTGTCATAGCGCGACCAGGTCGTGACGCAATGGATGTCCGAGGTGAACTGGGACTGCTTCTGCGCGGCGAATTCGGCAAAGGTCCAGAAAACGGGGGTCTCGACCGCGCCATAGACGTCGAGCCGCCAGCGCTCGCGCGAGACCGGCGGCGTGACCCCGAGATCAAGCACCGGCCAGTCCTTGGTGAGATGCTGCCCGGGTGGAAGCCTTTGATCCTCCGGGCGTGTAATCTTGCCGGTGAGAAAGCGGCCCTCGCGCGCCCACTTCTCCTTGGTGCGCGTCAGCTTGCTGTCGGATGGCGTCTCGTCGGTCATGGCCTGTGCTGGTGGCGATGCATGGCTGAGGCGTGCTTGGTGTTGCGCACGCCATGAAAGGCCTGTCCGCTTCCTTTGGGAAGGCCTTACATCGCCTTTCCGAGCAAAAATGGCAACTGGCGGGGGCCGCGCACCGTTCCTTGCGACCAAGTCACCGTACCTGCCGGATCGAGCCGGAAGTCGGGAATCCGCTTCAGCCATTCCTCCAGCGCCACCTGCATTTCCATGCGCGCGAGGTTGGAACCGACGCAGCGGTGGATGCCGAGGCCGAAGGCCGCATGGCGGTTCTCGCGCCGGTCGATCACGACTTTGTCAGCGTCCGGAAACATCTTGGGGTCGCGGTTGGCTGCCGGGAACGACAGCAGCACCATGTTGCCCGGCTTGACCGGACAGCCGGATACCGTGGTCTCCTTGACCACTTCACGCGCCATCGTCACCGGCGAATAGGCGCGCAGCAGCTCCTCCACGGCTGTCGGGATCAGTCCGGGCTCGGCGATCAGCCGCTCGCGGTCGGCCGGCGTCTTCGCAAGATGCCAGAGCGAGGAGCCGATCGCGCTCCAGGTGGTGTCGATGCCGGCGATCAGCAGCAGGCGCAGCGAGCCCATCACATGGGTGTCCTCGAGCGGATTGCCGTTCTTGTCCCTGGCGTTCATCAGGTAGGAGATCAGATCGTCGGTGGGCTTGCTCTTGCGCGCTTCGATATGGCCGCCGAAATAGGCCGTCATCTCCTGCACGGCCTGGAGCAGCTTGCTCTCGTCCCTGATGCCGAGCTCGAGGATCATGTGGATCCAATTGATGAAAAGGTCGCTGTCGCTCTCGGGGATGCCGAGCATGTGCGCGATCGCCCGGACCGGGATGTGCTTGGTGTAGCGCGCCGCAGCGTCCACCCTCTGCTCGGCGATGAAGTCGTCGATCAGCTCGTTGCAGATGGCGCGGACGCGCGGCTCGAGCTTCTTCATCGCGTCCGGGGTGAACGGCGGCAGCAGCAATTGCTTGGCCGGTTTGTGCTCGGGCGGATCGGAGGTGATCGGCGGGGCTGCGTTCCGGCTGGTGATTTCCGGCCGTACGTCGCGGACGATGATGCGGCGGGAGGAGAAGTGCTCGGTGTCGTTGGCGATCTCGCGCACGGCCTCATAGGTCGTCGGCAAATAGCAGCCGAGGAAGCGTTCGGTGTGCACCACGGGACTTATGGCCCGCAGCTCGTCCCAGATCGGGAACGGGTCCTCGGTCCATTGCGGATCGGTGTGGTCGAAATCATGGACCCAGTCGGTGACGGGCGGATGGGCGACAGGCTGGTCGACGTCGGACATGCTGGGAATCCCTTGGCTCGTATTCGCTGAACGCATGCGGGGCGGCAACGGCCGCACTATTCCTCGATCACATCGATTGCGATTTCCGGGCAGTTGGATTTCGCAAGCCAGGCCTTGTCCTCGAGTCCTGGCGGGACGGTGCCGTCACCAGCTTCGTGCGCGTTGCCGTATTCGTCGAGTTCGAAAAGCTCCGGCGCGAGCGCCTTGCAGCGGGCATGACCCTGGCATTTGTCGGGATCGACGTGAACCTTCAGTCGCTCTGCCATTCTCGGCTTCCTTGGTCGTGTGCGCGCGAGGGCCCGAAGGCGGCGCGTTTCCTCATCCCAGCTTTATTTAAGTTATATGCTATTACATTCGCGGCGGGCTTCCCCTGTCAAGCGCAAACTTATAGGCTTCGCCCCGACATGCGCTCACGACCAGCCCGCAAGCCCGAGAAGACCTACCACCATGGCGATCTCCGCGATGCGTTGATCGAGGCCGCGCTGCAAGAGGCAGAGCGGGGCGGCGCGGAGGCCATCAGCATCAAGGCGCTTGCCAAGAAGCTCGGGGTCTCGCAGCCGGCGCCATACCGGCATTTTGCCGACCGCGAGGCGCTGCTCGCCGCCGTCACCGCGCAAGCATTCCGGCAGCTCTCGGCGCTCTTGCGCGAAGCGATGGCAAAGCCGTCGCAGCAATCGAAGCTCTCGCGGCTCGCACAGGCGACGCTCAATTTCGGCTTGCGCCGGAATGGCATCTACCGCCTGATGTTCGCCTCGCGCACGGTGTCCTGCGCGGTCAAGGGCAGCGAGCTGCACGAGGCGACGCGGGAGACCTTTGCGCTCGTCATCGAAGCTCTGGAAGCGCCCGCCGTGGGTTATTTGCGCGAACGGCAGGCGCTCAAGATCTGGGCGGCGCTGCATGGGGTGGTGATGCTGGCCGAGCAGGGCCTCTTCACCGGCGAGGCGGCGCATGCCACGCGCGAGGAACTGGTCGAGGATTTCGTCAACGAGACGAAGGCTGCGCTTGCGATCGCGATCAAGGATGCGCGGCGTCGGACCAAGGCCGGCGCTTAGGGCTTCGCCTTCAGCAGCTTCATCAGCTTTTCGACCGCGCTGTCCGGCGTGGTCACGACAGGGCGGCCGGTGGCCTCCGCGACCAGCGGCGCCGTCGCGGCGATGCTGAATTGCGCCAGCGCGATGACGTCGCAATCGCGCAAGCTCCGTGAGGCCTCCGCGATCAGCTGGTCATGCGTGGCGCGGTCGCCGCGGTCGAGCGCGGCCAGCGCGCCGTCGGCGAGCTTCGGCACCACCTCGACGGAGGCGGGAAACTCGGGCGGCATCGACGCCAGCGTCGGCGGAAAGCTCGAGAGCAGGCCGATGCGTCGGCCCATGGTCACCGCCCTCTCAATCATGGCCTCGTTCGGCTTCAGCACGGGCATCGGCGCATGCGCGCGCGCGACGGCCTCGATGCACGGGCCGAAGGCGGAGCAGGTGAACAGGATTCCATCCGCTCCCGTCGCCGCCGCGTAGTCGCCGAGCGCGAGGAACCGTTCCGTCATGGCATTGTTGAGTTGCCCGTCGCGGGCGAGATCCGCCGAGAGACTGTCGTCAAGCAGGTTCATCAGTCGCGCCTCGGGCCACGCCTGCGCAAACGCTGCCTCGATCGGGGCGATGGAATGCTTGAGGGCGTGGATAAGGGCGATGCGAGGGGGCGTCGTCATGGAACGTCATTGCGCATGGAAGGTCTCGCACTTTTGAGACGCTGTGCATCGCGAAGTGCTACGTTCCGGTCGACGAAACGGTGCGCGCCGCCCCTCATTCGTCGACACTGCGTAATACGTTATCGACGGCGGTTCCCAGCTTGTCGACGATCAGGTCGATCTCGCGAGCCGAGGTGATGTAGGGCGGCGCCAGCAGCACGTGATCGCCGCGGACACCGTCCACGGTGCCACCCCCGGGATAGCAGCCGAGCCCATGCGCAAACGCCTCGGCCTTGATCTTCTGGTTCAGCTTGAGCGCCGGATCGAACGAGGTTCGGTCGGCGCGGTCGGCGACGAGCTCGATTGCCCAGAACAGGCCGCGTCCCCTGATGTCGCCGACATGGCGATGATTGCCGAAGCGCTCGATCAGGCGCTGCTCGAGCTGCTTGCCGCGCTCCTTCACGCGGGCGAGCAGGCCGTCCTCCCGGATGACGTCCTGCACCGCGAGCGCGGCCGCGCAGGCGAGGGGGTGTGCGAGATAGGTGTGACCGTGCAGGAACGCGCCCGAGCCCGCGCGGATGGTGTCGATGATCCTGCCGCTGACGAGCATGGCACCGATCGGCTGATAGCCGCCGCCAAGCCCCTTGGCGATCGCCTGAATATCGGGCGCGACGCGCTCCTGCTCCCAGGCATGCGTCGTGCCGGTGCGGCCCATGCCGCACATGACCTCGTCGAGAATGAGCAGTGCACCGTGGCGGTCGCAGACCTCGCGCACCGCTTTGAAGTAGCCGTCCGGTGCGGTCACGGCGCCGGCGGTGGCGCCGACGACGGGCTCGGCGAGGAAGGCCGCGACGGTGTCGGGGCCGAGCCGCTGGAACTCGGCTTCGAGCTCGGTGGCGAGGCGCGCCACAAACTGCGCATCCGACTCGCCCTCGCGCTTCTCGTGATAGGTGAAGGCCGGCGTGACGTGGCTGAAAGCGGTCGACAGCAGCGGCGCATAGGGCGCGCGGCGCCAGGCGTTGCCGCCGGCGGCAAGCGCGCCGAGCGTGTTGCCGTGATAGCTCTGTCGCCGCGCGATGAAATGCTGCCGCTGCGGCTCGCCGCGCTCGATGAAATATTGCCGCGCCAGCTTGATGCTGGCTTCGATTGCCTCCGATCCGCCGCTGACGAAATAGGCGTAGGCGAGCCCGCCGGGCTCGTGTCCGACCAGCTTTTCGGCCAGTGCTTCAGCCGGCTCGGAGGAGAAGAAAGCCGTGTGCGCGTAGGCGAGGGTGGACGCCTGATTTGCCATCGCCGCGATGACGCGCGGGTGCTGGTGGCCGAGGCAGGAGACCGCCGCGCCACCGGAGGCATCGATGATGCGGCGTCCGTCCTCGGCGAAGAGATAAATGCCCTCGCCGCCGATCGCCTTGGGTGGCGTTTCGCGCAGTGAGCGATGTAGCACACGGCTGGTGCGAGTGCTCATGGATCAACCTTTCTCCGAGACGCAGGTCGGCCGCGGCAAGCCGCGCCTCGGTATGTTGCCGCCGCCGAGCGAGAACGCCCCTCCGGCGAACGACTGCGCAGGCGCGGAGCTCAGTCCTTCACCTTCGGATAGATCGGCGTCGTGCCGCGCAGGCCCAGAATGTCTTCCAGCACCTTCGCTCCGGCGATCACCTGCGCGTCGGCGCGCGGCGCGCCGACTACCTGCACGCCGACCGGCAGGCCCGAAGCCGTGAAGCCGCAGGGCAGGGAGAGAGACGGGCAGCAGGCCAGCGTGATGGCGTAGACGATGCCGAGCCACTCGACGTAGTTTTCGAACCTCTTGCCGGCGCATTCGGCGACATAGCGATGCTCGATCGGGAAGGGCGGAACGATCGTGGTCGGCGTCAGCAACAGATCGTAGCTCTTGAAGAACTCGATCGCCCGCGCCGTCATGCCGACGCGCTGCGCCTCGGCGCGCGCGAGCTGCTCGACCGTGAGCTTGAGGCCTTCCTCGATGTTCCAGATCACCTCGGGCTTGAGCAGGTCGCGCTTGGTGCGCAGCAGATTGGCCTTGGTGATCGCAAAATCGAAGGCGCGCAGCACGTGGAAGCATTCATGCGCCTCGCGCCAGTCCGGATGCGCCTCCTCGACGATGGCGCCGGCTTCGGCGAAACGTTCGGCGGCCTTTCGTGTGATCGCCTTCACTTCGGGATCGACCGGGGTGATGCCTAGATCGGGCGAATAGGCGATGCGCCTCGGCCGCTTGCCCGCCTGGGCCGCCGACAGGAACGAGGTTGCGGGAGCCGGCAGCGACAACGGATCGTCGGCATAGTCGCCGCTCATGGCATCCAGCAGCAGCGCGAGATCCTCGACGTTGCGCGCCATCGGGCCGACCACGCCGAGATTGCGATCGATGCCGGACTTTGGGGTATGCGCGACGCGGCCGATGCTCGGCCGCATGCCAACGACGCCGCAGAAGGCCGCGGGGCTGCGCAAGGATCCGCCCATGTCGGAGCCTTGGGCGAGCCAGGCCATGCCGGTCGCCAGCGCCACCGCCGCGCCGCCGGAGGAGCCCGCGGCCGATTTCGTCGTGTCCCAGGGATTGAGCGTCGCGCCGAACACCTCGTTGAACGTGTTGGCACCGGCCCCGAACTCCGGCGTGTTCGACTTGGCGTAGACGACCGCGCCGTTGGCCTCGAGGTTCTCGACCATGAGGTCGGACTTCGCGGGGATGTTGTCCTTGAAGATCGGCGAGCCCTGCGTGTTCAACACGCCTGCAACGTCGGTCAGATCCTTGATTGGCACCGGCAGGCCGGCGAGCAGCCCGCGCGCGCCGGCCGGCTTCTGCATCAATGTCTTCGCACTCTCCCGAGCGCGATCGAAGCACAGCGTCGGCAGCGCGTTGACCTTGCCGTCGACCTCCTTGATGCGCTTCTCCAGCACGTCCAAGAGCTCGAGCGGCGAGACGTCGCCGGAGCGCAGCTTGTCGACGACGGTGCAGGCGGTTTCGCGGATCAGGTCTTGAGACAACTATCTTACTCCAGTGCTTGTTGTGTCGTCATTGCGAGCGCAGCGAAGCAATCCAGACTGTCACTGCGGCAAGATCCTGGATTGCTTCGCTGCGCTCGCAATGACGAGAATAGAGTTAACCCCACCCGGCGCTGATGCCGCCGTCAACGGTATAGATCACCCCCGACGTATAGCCGGCGCGATCCGAGGCCAGGAACGCCATGAGGTCGCCGATCTCGCGCGCATGCGCGGGACGGCCGAGCGGCAGGCTCTTCTGGAATTCCTTGTAGCGGCTCTCGTCGCCGAACTGGTGCTTGGCCCGCGTCTTCAGCAGGGTGACGTGGCGGTCGGTGCCGACGGGGCCGGGATTGATGCCGACCACGCGGATGTTGTCGGCCAGGCTCTTGCCGCCGAGCGCCCGTGTGAACGCCATCAGCGCGGCATTGCCGGCGCTGCCGCAGATGTAGTTGGCGTCGAACTTCTCGCCGGCCGCGCCGATGTCGTTGACGATGACGCCGCCACCCCTGGCTTTCATCTGGGCGTAGATGTAGCGCGTCAGGTTGATATAGCCGAACACCTTCAATTCCCAGGCGTGCCGCCAGGTCGCCTCGTCGATCTTGTCGATCGAGCCGCCGGGGATGTCGCCGGCGTTGTTGACGAGCACGTCGATGTCGGCGGCTTCCTTCGCCAGCCGGGCCACGTCCTCCTCCTTGCGCAGATCGACGATGCTCGTTGTGGCGTCGATCTGGTGCGCGGCGCGCAAACGGTCGGCCAGCGCCTTGAGTTGATCGCCGCTACGCGCCGCGAGGAGGAGATGCGCGCCTTCCTCGGCGAAGGCCTCGGCGGCGGCTGCGCCAATGCCCTTGGACGCGCCGGTGATCAGGACGCGCTTGCCGCGCAGATGCAGATCCATGAGGGTACTCGTTCGTGGGAATAGGATCAAATCAGTAGGCGCTTGGCCGCGCCATGGTCAACATTGCAGTGCAGCGTTGCACTGCCGCCGCGTTTGGTCCATTGCAGTGCAGTCAGAAGGCGGCGACTGCCGGACCAACCAAGGACGTTCTCGATGAGCAAGAAACAATACCGGATCGCGGTCATTCCCGGCGACGGCATCGGCAAGGAGGTGATGCCCGAGGGCCTGCGCGTTTTGGAGGCGGCGGCGAAGAAGCACAACGTCTCGCTGCATTTCGACCATTTCGACTTCTCCTCTTACGACTATTACGAGAAGCACGGCCAAATGATGCCCGACGACTGGAAGGAGAGGATCGGCAAGCACGATGCGATCTATTTCGGTGCGGTCGGCTGGCCGGCCAAGATCCCGGACCACGTCTCGCTGTGGGGCTCGCTGATCAAGTTCCGCCGCGAGTTCGACCAGTACGTGAACCTGCGCCCGGTGCGGCTGATGCCCGGCGTGCCGTCGCCGCTGGCGGGGCGCAAGCCCGGCGATATCGATTTCTGGGTGGTGCGCGAGAACACCGAAGGCGAATATTCCTCGGTCGGCGGCCGCATGTTCCCGGACACCGACCGCGAGTTCGTGACGCAGCAGACGGTGATGACCCGCACCGGCGTCGACCGCATCCTGAAATTCGCCTTCGAGCTCGCGCAGTCGCGGCCCAAGAAGCACCTGACCTCGGCGACCAAGTCCAACGGAATCTCGATCACCATGCCCTATTGGGACGAGCGCGTGGAGGCGATGGCCAAGAAGTTTCCAGGCGTGAAGTGGGACAAGTACCACATCGACATTCTCACCGCGAACTTCGTGCTGCATCCGGACTGGTTCGACGTCGTGGTCGGCTCCAACCTGTTCGGCGACATCCTCTCCGACCTCGGCCCGGCCTGCACCGGCACCATCGGCATCGCTCCGTCCGGCAACATCAACCCCGAGGGCGATTTCCCATCCGTGTTCGAACCGGTGCACGGCTCGGCGCCCGACATCGCAGGCCAGGGCATCGCCAACCCGATCGGCATGATCTGGTCCGGCGCGATGATGTTCGAGCATCTCGGTGAGAAGGAAGCCGGCAAGTCGATCGTCGAGGCGATCGAGCGCACGCTCGCCGAACGCACGCTGCGCACCAAGGATCTCGGCGGCAATGCCGACACGACGGCGTGCGGCAAGGCGGTTGCGGATATGGTGGATTGAGGCGGGGCACCCTGCGTAGGGTGGGTTAGCCCTGCGGCCGCGCGAAGCGTGGTCCGCTGGGCGTAACCCGCCACTGTTCGTATCCGCAGAGACAGAAGTGGTGGGTTGCGCCAAGCAGATGCGCTTCGCGCATCCGCTCGGCTAACCCACCCTACGACTACACATACGACTTCCGCGCCGGATCGAAGATCGGCGGGTAGTCGTTGTCATCGAGCAGATCGAGGAAGGGATCCAGCCCCCTGGACTTGATCAGCCCGAGCTCCTGATGCGAGATCAGGTTCACGGTCAGGATCTCCACCGGATCGCCCGCAATCTCCAGCGCTTCGGCGATCTCCTTGTCGGGGCCGATGATCGGTGTGAGCAACAGGAACGTCTGGAAGTCCGTTCCTGCAACCGGCGGCCACGGAAGCGCGACGCGATGGCCGAAGCCGAACCAGGTCGTGTCGATGAACGGCAGATTGGCCAGCCAGCGCAGATTGGCGCAAACGTCCTGCGTCGGCTCGCGGACGTACCAGCTCGGCCCGGGGCTTTGCGTCCCCGGGGACGCCGTGCATCCGTTGCTCGCTCATGCCGTTGGTGAGAAGGACATAGCCTTCGTCGGAGCCCTCCTGGCAGACCGGGACGAAATCGCGGCCGAAGGCGTGGATGTCGATGCGGCGCTCCGCGTAGTCCGTGAATGTGCGCTCGGGCTCGCCAAGCTCGCTCTCGTAGATGGCGAGCCGTTGCCGGTAGAGATCGGATCCGGGCGACGGAAGGTTTGAGCCGGACACGAATTTTGCGAGACGGGAGAGCATGCGAACCTCGGGCGGATGCAATCGGATATCCGCATTGTCGCAAGGTCATGCGGGGCGGTTCAAACCTGTGCCGCGAGCACGTCGATATCTTCGCCGCCGTCCAGTCTCTCTTGCGCGATTGGTCATGAGGCGCGAGGCGACGCCGAGGAACGCGCCTCGCTCCGATCAGCTCGCGATCTTCTCGATCGCCGTCTGTTCCAGCCCGAACTTCTTCCCGGCATCCAGGATCTCCTGCCAGGTGGTTGGGTCGACCGGGATTCCCTCGGCGAGACGTTTCTTCTTGCTCTCGCGCTCCGGCTCGCCCGCGATTCTGACCTTGTCGACGCCGGGGGCAGGCGGCGAGCCGGTGTGCCAGCTCACGAAGCTCTCAACTTCGCGTGCAAGGTTCTCGCCGGTGCCGAGCTTGCCGGGGTCGATGACGATCGAGAGCATGCCGTTGAGGACGTTGTACTTGCCATCGGACGGGCCCTTGACCACCTGCCCGCCGGAGAGCGCGCCGCCGAGGATCTCGCACACCAGGGCGAGCCCCGAACCCTTGTGCTCGCCGAACGGCAGGATCGCGCCGTACGGCGGAATCACGGTGTAGCGCGGGTTTGTCGTCTGCTTGCCTTCATTGTCGATGACCGTGCCGGGCTCGAGCGCGACGCCTTTGTTGTGCGCGACGCGGGTCTTGCCCTGCGCGATCCTGCTGGTGGCGAAGTCGAGCACAATGGGATCCTTGCCGGCGCGCGGGATGCCGACGCAGAACGGGTTGGTGCCGTGGCGTGCGTCGCTGCCGCCCCAGGGCGCCACGATCGGCCGCGAGATCACGTTGACGAAGTGGATCGAGACCAGGCCGTGGTCGATGCACTGCTCGGCCCAGTGGCCGATGCGGCCGATGTGATGCGAATTTGAGAGGCCGACAAGGCAAACACCGTTCTTCTTTGCGCGCTCGGCCGCGAGCTCCATCGCTTCATGGCCGATCACCTGGCCGTAGCCGGTGAGGCCGTCGAGGGTGAGAAGCGGGCCGGTGTCGAGCACGATCTTGACGTGTGAGTTCACGGCGAGGCCGCCATTGGTGACGCTCTGGACGTAGCGCGGAATCATGCCGACGCCGTGTGAGTCGTGTCCCTTCAGATTAGCTTCGACGAGATTGGTGGCCACGAGCTCGGCCTCGCGGTCCGAGGAGCCGCCGGCCCTGACGATGGCATGGATGGCCTTGGTGAGCGGCTCAGCCTTGATGATGCGATAGTCGGCCATTGTTGTTGCTCTTATCCCTTCACGATCCGGCGGCAATGGACCAACGCCGCTTCAATCAGGTTCTCGCTCGCCTCCGGTGTGCGGAAGGCCGAATGCGCCGACAACGTCACGTTCGGCAGCTTCGTCAGCGGATGATCGCCGGGCAGCGGCTCGATGTTGAAGACATCGAGGCCGGCGTGGCGGATATGGCCGGACTTCAGCGCCTCGATCATGGCGGCCTCGTCGACAACAGCGGCGCGGGCGGTGTTGATGAGGATGACGCCGCGCTTCATTGCGAAAATTTTCTCGCGCGTGATCATGCCGCGCGTCTCGTCGTTGAGCAGCAGGTGCAGCGACACCACATCGCTTCTCGCCAGCACGCTGTCGAGGTCGGTGAACTCGACGCTCGCGTGGCTCTTCGGCGAGCGATTCCAGGCGATCACCTTCATGCCGCTGCCGGACGCGATGCGCGCGACCTCCGCGGCGATGCCGCCGAAGCCGATCAGGCCGAGCGTCTTGCCGGTGAGCTGCATGCCGTCCTCGCGCAGCCAGTTGCCGGCCCGCATCTCGCGGTCCATCATCGCAATGACGCGGGCCGACGCCCACATCAGCGCGATCGCGGATTCCGCAACCGCGGTGTCGCCGTAGCCCTTGATCAGATGCACGGAAATGCCGAGCTCGGCGAGCTCTTCCGGATTCATGTAGCTGCGCGCGCCGGTGCCGAGGAACACGACGTGCTTCAGGCCGGTGCATTTCTTCGCGACCTCGGTCGGCAGCGCGGTGTGGTCGACGATCGCGATCTCTGCGCCGTCGAGCACTTCCGGATATTGCTCGGGCGTGATGTCGGGATTCCTGTTGATCCGCACCTTGGGATCACCGGGCTTCTCCAGCCGCTCCATGATCACGGCAAGCGATTCATTGGCGTCGACGAAAACTCCGCGCATGGTTCTCTCCGCTCAGGATGCGACGCCGGCGATCGCCAGCACGGTATGCATGAGGACGTTGGTGCCCGCGGCGCAGTCGCCCTGCGTCGCATCCTCCAGCTCGTTGTGGCTGATGCCGTCCTTGCAGGGCACGAACACCATCGCCGCCGGCATGATCGTGTTGAGGTTGCAGGCGTCGTGGCCGGCGCCGGAGGTGATGCGGCGCGAGGAATAGCCGAGCGTCTTGGCGGCGTTCTCGACGGCAGCAATCAGCTTCGGATCGAAATGCGTCGGCGGCTTGCGCCAGACCAGATCGATCTTGACCTCGACCTTGCGGCGAGCCGCGATCTCGGCAATCGCGGCTCGCAGATCGCGGTCGAGCGCGTCCATGATGGCGCCGTCGGCACTGCGGCAGTCCATGGTGAAGGCGATCTCGCCGGGAATGACGTTGCGCGAGGGATTGGCGATGACGGCCTCGCCGATGGTGCCGACTGCGTTCGGTCCGTGCTTCCTCGCAATCGACTCCATCGCCAGCACGATTTCGGACAAGGTCGCCAGCGCATCGCGCCGCAGCGGCATCGGCGTGGAGCCCGCATGGCTCTCGAAGCCGGAGATCTTGCCGTCGTACCAGAGCACGCCCTGGCCGGAATCGACCACGCCGATGGTTTTGCCTTCCGCTTCGAGGATCGGCCCCTGCTCGATGTGCAGCTCGACGAAGCAGCCGAGCTTCTGGAAGCCGACCGGCTTGTCGCCGCGATAGCCGATGCCGTCGAGCGCCTGGCCGACGGTGGTGCCCTCGGCGTCCTTGCGCGACAAAATGTCGTCGGTGGTGAAGTCGCCGACATAGGCGGCAGAGGCCATCATCGCAGGTGCGAAGCGCGAGCCTTCCTCGTTGGTCCAGTTCACGATGCAGATCGGCGCCTCGGTCTCGATGCCGGCATCATTCAGCGTGCGGATCACCTCCAGCGCGCCGAGCGTCCCCAGGATGCCGTCATACTTGCCGCCGGTCGGCTGGGTGTCGAGATGCGAGCCGATGCCGACGGGCAGCTTCGACATGTCGCGGCCTTTGCGCAGGCCGAACTGTGATCCGAGCGCGTCGACGTGGACTTCCAGTCCGGCATCCTCGCAGGCCTTGCGGAACCAATCGCGCACCTGCTTGTCTTCACGGCTCAACGTCAGCCGCCGCACGCCGCCCTTGGCCGTCGCGCCGAATTGCGCGGTCTCGTGGATGGAGCCCCACAGGCGGGCAGAATCGATTTGCAGGTTGGTCGCGGCTCGGCTCATGCGGTCGTTTCCATTTGTCGCTGTCATTCCGGGGCGCCCGAAGGGCGAACCCGGAATCTCGAGATTCCGGGTCTGGTGCTTACGCACCATCCCGGAATGACGGGAGAAAGGTCCGGCGCCTTTTTCAATGACGCGCCTGTGCGGGCGCGTCAACCGCGAGGCTGCTCTGCGCAATTTGCCGTGCAAGCTCGGCGACGCGCTGCACGGCGACGACATCGGGCGAGGCCAGCCAGCTCGCGGTGAAGGTCAGCGGCGCGATGGAAAGATCGGTGTCGAGCAGCTGCAGGCGTCCGTCGGCAAGCTCGTTTTCGACGATGGCGTCGGGGATCACGGCAATGCCGAGTCCCTCGACCGCCATGTGGATGACGGTCGCCAGCGAAGCGGACGCATGCAGGCGGATCGGCGGCAGCTCCGGCCGGTCGAACACCTCGCGCACGACCTCGTAGGGCTTGGTCTTGCGCGGGAAGGTGATGATCGGAAACCGTGCGAGCTCTGCTGGCGTCACCGGGCCCTTGCCGAGCCCGAGCGACGGACTTGCGAGGAAGCCGATCGGATAATCGGCGAGCACGCGGTTGTGCACGCCGGAGGCGGACAGCGGTCCGACCACGAAGGCGAGCTCGATCTCCTGCGCGAGCAGGCGCGCGGTGAGGTTCGGCGTGATGTCGACCTCGATCTCCAGCGACAGGTTCGGATAGACCTCGTTGACGCTCTTGACGAGCCGCGGCAGCCAGGTGTGCACGATGGTCTCGGCGACGCCGAGCCGCATCACGCCGCGCATCGCGGAAGCATCTCCGATCTCCGCCATCATCGCCGCGCGCAGGCCGATCAGCTTCTCCGCATAGACCATCATCTGCCGGCCGCTCGGGGTCGGGGAGGCGATGCGATGATCGCGGTTCAAGAGCTTCACGCCTATCTCGCGCTCGAGCTGGGCGATGCGCTGGGAGATCGCCGGCTGGGTGGTATTGAGCCGTTGCGCGGCGCCACGGAAGCTGCCGAGCTTCACAACCCAAAGGAACGTCTCGATCGACCTGAAGTCCAGCATTGGAAGGATTTTCCCGATCGATAAATCAGATTTATCGAGATTGATTAGAAACGAAGATTAGACTTTATAGCACGCTTGGTGTTGGCTTGTCTTTGTCGAGTTTATAGGCAGGTCGATCACATGACTGTTTTGGTGGCAGCGCAGCAAACTGAAACACCCGACGCCCTCCCGAGCCGCAAGGCCCGGCTCGCCTACCGCGAGGGGCTGGTCGCCTCCACCGCCGGCGCCGCCCCCGGATATGTCCAGGGCAATCTGGCGATCCTGCCGGCGGAATATGCCGGAGCCTTCCACCGCTTCTGCCAGCTCAATCCCAAGCCGTGCCCGATCATCGGCATGTCCGATGTCGGCAGCCCTTACATCCCCTCGCTCGGCGCCGATCTCGACATCCGCACCGACGTGCCGCGCTACCGCGTCTGGCGCGATGGCGACGTCGTGGACGAGCCGACCGACGTGACGAGCTATTGGCGCGACGACCTCGTCACCTTCGTGCTCGGCTGCTCGTTCTCGTTCGAGGAGGCGCTGCTCGAGGAGGGCCTGCCGATCCGCCACATCGAGAAGAACGTGCGCGTGCCGATGTACCGCACCAACATCGCCTGCGGTGTATCAGGTCCGTTCGCCGGCCCGATGGTGGTGTCGATGCGTCCGTTCAAGCCGGCCGATGCGATCCGCGCGGTGCAGATCACCTCGCGCTATCCGGCCGTGCACGGCGCGCCCGTGCATCTCGGCCATCCGCATCTGATCGGCATCAAGGATATCGCCAAGCCCGATTACGGCGATCCGGTGCCGGTCGCCGACGACGAGATCCCGGTGTTCTGGGCCTGTGGGGTGACGCCGCAATCGGTCATCAACGCCGCGAAGCTGCCGTTCGCTATCACGCATTCGCCCGGCCTGATGCTGGTGACCGATCTCAAGAACAGAAACATGGCCGTGATTTAGTGGGCAGCGTCTGCTGCTTCTTCAGGCTTTACCGCATCCACCAATCGCTTCATTCGATCAGCCGAAATTCAGGAACAGGGGACTTTGCCATGACGATCACTCGCCGCGACGTGTTGTTGGGAGCCACCGCCAGTGCCGCTCTCGTGCCGCTGGCAGCGCGCGCACAAACGACGGAAGTTGTGATCGGCGTGATCTATCCGTTCTCCGGCGGCAGCGCGCAGCAGGGCGTCGACGCGCAGAAGGCCTATGAGACCGCGCTCGAAGTCATCAACAAGGACAGCGATTTCGACCTGCCGCTGGCAAAGGGCGAAGGCCTCCCGGGTCTCGGCGGCGCCAAGATCCGCCTCGTGTTCGCCGACCATCAGGCCGATCCGCAGAAGGGCCGCGCCGAGGCCGAGCGCCTGATCACGCAGGAGAAGGTTTGCGCGATCATCGGCACTTACCAGAGCGCGGTGGCCGTCACCGTCAGCCAGATATGCGAACGCTATCAGGTCCCGTTCCTGTCCGCCGACAATTCCTCCCCGAGCCTGCACCGCCGCGGCCTGAAATATTACTTCCGCGCCTCGCCGCACGACGAGATGTACTCGGCCGCGATGTTCGACTTCTTCGATGCGATGAAGAAGAAGGGCACCAAGATCGAGACGCTGTCGCTGTTCCACGAGGACACCATCTTCGGCACCGATTCCGGCAATGCCCAGACCAAGATTGCCGGCGAGCGCGGCTACAAGATCGTCACCGACATCAAGTATCGCGCCAACTCGCCCTCGCTCTCGGCCGAGGTGCAGCAGCTCAAGACCGCCAATGCCGACGTGCTGATGCCGTCGAGCTACACCACTGACGGCATCCTCCTGGTCAAGACTATGGCCGAGCTCGGCTACAAGCCGAATGCGATCGTGGCGCAGGATGCCGGCTTCTCCGAGAAGGCGCTTTACGACGCCGTCGGCGACAAGCTCGAAGGCGTGATCTCGCGCGGCACCTTCTCGCTCGATCTCGCGCAGAAGCGGCCGATGGTCGGCAAGATCAACGAGATGTTCAAGGCGAGGTCCGGCAAGGATTTCAACGACCTCACTTCGCGCCAGTTCATGGGCCTGATCATCCTCGCCGACGCCATCAGCCGCGCCAAGTCGACCGACGGCGAGAAGATCCGCGATGCGCTCGCGGCGACCGACATCCCGGGCGAGAAGACCATCATGCCCTGGAAGCGCGTCAAGTTCGACGAGATGGGCCAGAACAACGACGCCGATCCGGTGCTGCTGCAGTATGTCGGCGGCAAGTTCGTCACCATCTTCCCGCCGCAGGCTGCGATCGCCGAGGCGATCTGGCCGATGAAGTAAAAGCTGCGGAGGGCAGCGGGGCAGGCGGGGTGGGAGCAAACTGCTCCCACCGTCATTGCGAGGAGCCCGCGACAAAATTGCGTAGCAATTTTGCGCTGGCGACGAAGCAATCCAGACTGCTTCCCTGGAAACATTTCTGGATTGCTTCGCTTCGCTCGCAATGACGAAGCCTGTCGTGACGTTTCGAACGGGGGACCAGAGTTGACAGCCCAAGCCATTATCCAGAGTCTCGCGAGCGGCCTTCTGATGGGCCTGCTCTACGGATTGATCGCGGTCGGCCTCGCGCTGATCTTCGGCCTGATGGACGTCACGAACTTCGCCCATGGCGAATTCCTGATGATCGCGATGTATCTGTCCTTCTTCCTGTTCGCCTTCTTCGCGATCGACCCGTTGCTGTCGGCGCCGCTCGTCGCCGCGGCACTCTTCATATTCGGAGCGGTCGTCTATCTGCTCCTTGTCCGCTTCGCCATGCGGGCCAAGGCCAATGCCGGCATGGTGCAGATCTTTACCACTTTTGGCCTTGCCATCGTCATGCGCGGCCTCGCGCAGTACTTCTTCACGCCGGACTATCGCAGCATTCCGCAGTCCTGGCTCGGCGGCAAGACCATCTCGATTGCCGGGATCTTCCTGCCGGAGCCGCAACTGGTCGGCGCGCTGGTCTCGATCGCGGCTTTTGCAGGTCTCTACTTCTTCATCCACAAAACTGATTTCGGCCGCGCAATCGAAGCGACCCGCGAGGATCCCGGTGCAGTCGCCCTCGTCGGCATCGACAAGAACCGCGTGTTCGCCTTCGGCTGGGGCCTCGGTGCCGCGCTGGTCGGCCTCGCCGGCGCGATCATGGCGGTGTTCTTCTACATCTATCCCGACGTCGGCGCCTCCTTTGCGCTGATTGCCTACGTCACGGTGGCGCTCGGCGGCTTCGGCAGCGTGTTCGGCGCCTTCGCCGGTGGCATCATCGTCGGTCTCGTCGAGGCAATCACCGCGCTGGTGCTGCCGCCGTCGCTGAAATCGGTCGGCATCTACTCGGTCTATCTGCTGGTCGTCTTCATCCGGCCGCGCGGCCTGTTCGGATCGATCTGATGGACAAGGATTTTGCAGCGCGGCGCCGCCGCGACCTCATCATCGCCGCAGCGCTCGCTGCCATTGCCGCGCTGACGCCGTTGTTCGTGAAGGACGTCGTCGTCCAGAACATCCTGATCCTGACGCTGATGTATGCGGGATTGTCGCAGAGCTGGAATATCCTGTCCGGCTATTGCGGGCAGATCTCGCTCGGCCACGCGCTGTACTTTGGCCTCGGTGCTTACACCACCGAGCTGCTGTTCACGAAGTTCGGCGTGCTGCCCTGGTTCGGCATGCTGGCGGGCGGGGTGGTGTCGGCGCTGATCGCGATGGGGCTCGGCTATCCCTTCTTCCGCCTGCGCGGCCATTACTTCGTGATCGCAACCATCGTCATCGCCGAAATCGGCTTGCTTCTGTTCCACAACTGGGAATGGGCAGGCGCCGCGATGGGTATCACCATTCCGATCCGCGGCGACAGCTGGCTGAAATTCCAGTTTCTGCGCACCAAGCTGCCCTACTTCTATTTCGCGCTGGCGCTGTGCTGCCTCGCCTGGTTCGTGACATGGTGGCTGGAAAACTCCAAATGGGGATTTTGGTGGCGCGCGGTCAAGGACAACCCGGAGGCGGCCGAGAGCCTCGGTGTCGACGTGTTCAATTCCAAGATGGGTGCGGCCGCGGTTTCCGCCTTCCTTGTCGCCGTGGGCGGCAGCTTCTACGCCCAGTTCGTCTCCTATATCGATCCGGAAAGCGTCATGGGCTTTCAGTTCTCGCTGCTGATGGCGCTGCCGGCCGTGCTCGGCGGCATCGGCACCCTGTGGGGGCCGGTGTTAGGGGCGGCCATCCTGATCCCGCTGACTGAGCTGACGCGCTTCAAGTTCGGCGGCTCGGGGCGGGGTGTCGACCTCATTGTCTACGGCACGCTGATCGTTCTGATCTCGCTGGCCCTGCCGCGCGGCCTGCTGAGCCTGTTTTCACGCCCGAAGAAGACGGGAGCTGCCCGATGAGCGCGCTGCTCGAAACCCGCGGCGTCTGGCAGCGCTTCGGCGGCCTCGTCGCCAACAGCGACGTCTCGATCTCGGTCGGCCGCGGCGAGATCGTCGGCCTGATCGGCCCGAACGGTGCCGGCAAGTCGACGCTGTTCAATCTCATCGCCGGTGTTCTGCCGCCGACGCAAGGCTCGATTCTATTCGACGGCGAGGACGTCACCAAACTGCCGGCGGCCGAACGCTGCCGGCGGGGCATCGGCCGCACCTTTCAGGTCGTGAAGAGCTTCGAGACCATGACTGTCATCGACAACGTCATCGTCGGCGCCCTCGTGCGTACCACCGTGATGCGCGAGGCGCGCCGCAAGGCGCATGAAGTGCTGGAGTTCACCGGCCTTGCCGCGCGCGCCGACGTGCTCGCCAGCGACCTCGTGCCGGCCGAGAAGCGCCGCCTCGAAGTCGCGCGGGCGCTTGCGACCGAGCCGAAGCTGCTGCTGCTCGACGAGGTCCTCACTGGCCTCACGCCGACCGAGGCGCAGACCGGCGTCGCGCTGGTGCGCAAGGTGCGCGATGCCGGCATCACGGTCTTGATGGTCGAGCATGTCATGGAGATCGTGATGCCGCTGGTGGACCGCGCCATCGTGCTCGACCTCGGCAAGGTCCTGGTCGAGGGCAAGCCCGCCGACGTCGTGCGCGATCCCAAGGTGATCAAGGCATATCTGGGAGATCGTCATGTTGTCGGTGCGTGAAGTCACGACCGCCTATCAGGGCCTGGTTGCGATCTCCGCGGTCTCGATCGAGGTCCAGAAGGGCGAGATCGTCTGCGTCGCCGGCGCCAACGGCGCGGGCAAGTCGACGCTGCTGAAGTCGATCGCCGGCGCCGAGCGTCCGCGCTCGGGCAGCGTGACCTTCGACGGCAAGCGCCTCGACGGCATGGCGCAGCATCACATCACGGCCACCGGCATCGCGTATGTGCCGGAAAACCGCCGTTTGTTTCCGCGCCTGTCGGTGCGCGACAACCTTCGCCTCGGCAGCTATCTCTACAGGGGCGAAGCGAACCGCGAAGAGCCGCTCGATCTCGTCTTCAAGCTGTTCCCGCGCCTCCAGGAACGTCTGGAGCAGCGCGCCGAGACGCTCTCCGGCGGCGAGCAGCAGATGCTCGCGATCGGCCGCGCGCTGATGACGCGTCCACGCCTGTTGATGCTGGACGAGCCCTCGCAGGGCATCATGCCGAAACTGGTCGACGAGATCTTCCAGGCCGTGAAGCTCATCCGCGACTCCGGCATGACCGTCCTCATCGTCGAGCAGCGCATGGCCGAATGCCTCGAGATCGCCGACCGCGCCTACATCCTGCAAACGGGCCGCGTGCTGATGCAGGGCTCGTCCGCGGAGATCAAGGGCAATCCGGACGTGAGGAAGGCGTATCTGGGGCTGTAGCCGAATAGTATCGGGCACGCCCGCGCAACATACCCGGTGTCATCGCCCGACTTGATCGGGCGATCCAGTACTCCGAGACGTCAGAGATATGCGGAGAAGCCGCGGCGTACTGGATTCCCCGCTTTCGCGGGGAATGACAGCGGTGGTGAGGCGACGCTCGTCCACCCCTTACCGCAAGTCGCTAATGCTCGTACCCGTGCTCCGGCAACGTCACCCCGAACACCTTCACCAGATCCGTCACCTGCTCCGGAGACAAATACCGCGGGTTCATCCCGCGCAGCAGCAGATACAGCTTCGCCGTCTCCTCCAGCTCTTCCGTCGCGAACACCGCCGCCTCCAGCGTATCGCCGGCGACGACAGGGCCGTGATTGGCGAGCAGCACGGATGAATATTTCCCCGCCAGCCCCTTGATCGCATCTGCGACCGCGGGGTCGCCGGGGCGGTAATAGGGCACGAGCGCGGTGGCGCCGCATTTCATCAAATAATAGGCCGTCATCGGCGGCAGCGCGGCGCGCGGATCGATCTCGGGCAGCATCGAGAGCGCCACCGAATGCGTGGAGTGGAGATGCACGATGGCACGAGCACTGCCGCGCGTGTCGTAAAGCGCCGTGTGCAGCGGAACTTCTTTCGTCGGGGCATCGCCCGAAACCAGCCGGCCCCGGCTATCCAGCCGCGACAGCTTCGCCGGGTCGAGGAAGCCGAGCGAGGCATTGGTCGGGGTCACCAGCCAGCCGCCATCGTCCAGCTTGACGCTGATATTGCCGGAGGAGCCCGGCGTCAGCCCGCGCTCGAACAGGGATCGTCCGAAGCGGCAGATGTCCTCGCGCAGCCGTGTCTCGTTGCTCGTTTCGGTTCTCATGGCCGTCATGCCTGCTTGTCTCACGCTTTGGCAGCGCGGCCAAGCCGTGTTATTCGGTTGCCAAGCTGCCGCAAAGGGCGGCTATTTGGGAAACGTTCGCAAGGGTCAGTTGCATATGTCCGCCTCCACGTCACAAAGTCAGCGTATCGCCGTTGTCGGGCTCGGCTCGATGGGCTTTGGCATGGCGACCTCGCTCAGGCGCGCCGGCCATGCCGTGACCGGCTGCGACGTCTCGGCGGATGCCGTCGCACGTTTCGTGAAGGACGGCGGCACCGGCGCCAAAACGCCGGCCGAGGCGGCCACGAATGCCGACATCGTCGTCAGCGTCGTCGTCAACGCCGGCCAGACCGAGGCGATCCTGTTCGGCAAGGACGGCACCGCCGAGACCATGCCGAAGGACAGCGTGTTCGTCTCCTCGGCGACCATGGACCCGGACGTGGCGCGGCGCCTGGCCAAGCAGCTGGAGGCGACCGGCCGGCACTATCTGGATGCGCCGATCTCCGGCGGGGCGCAGCGCGCCGCGCAAGGTGAATTGACGATCCTTGCTTCCGGCAGCTCCGCGGCTTTTGCGAGGGCGCGGCCGGCGCTCGATGCCATGGCTGCAAAGCTCTACGAGCTCGGCGATGCCGCCGGGCAGGGCGCTGCGTTCAAGATGATCAATCAGCTGCTAGCCGGCGTCCACATCGCCGCCGCCAGCGAAGCCATGGCGTTCGCGGCCAAGCAGGGCCTCGACATCCGCAAGGTCTACGAGGTGATCACGGCCTCCGCCGGCAATTCATGGATGTTCGAGAACCGCATGCCGCATGTGCTCGACGGCGACTACACGCCGCGAAGCGCGGTGGAGATCTTCGTCAAGGACCTCGGCATCATCCAGGACATGGCGCGCAGCGCCCGATTCCCCGTGCCGGTCTCCGCCGCCGCGCTCCAGATGTTCCTGATGACATCGGCCGCCGGCATGGGCCGCGACGACGACGCATCGGTCGCGCGCATGTATGCGCAGGTCACCGGCGTCAAGCTGCCCGGCGACAAGTAACAGAGGATTTCCAATGCCCCGTTTCGCCGCCAATCTCTCGATGATGTTCACCGAGGTGCCGTTCCTCGACCGCTTCGATGCCGCCGCGCAAGCGGGCTTCACCGCGGTGGAATTTCTGTTTCCGTACGAGCATCCCGCCGAGGCGGTCGGCGAGCGGCTCAAGCGCAACGGCCTGACCCAGGCGCTGTTCAACCTGCCGCCGGGCGACTGGAACGCCGGCGAGAAGGGCTTTGCCGCGCTGCCATCGCGCTTTTCCGATCTCAAGGCGAGCCTGGAGACGGCGCTGCCTTATGCCAAGGCGACCGGCGTCAAGCGCCTGCACCTGATGGCCGGCATCGCCAACCGCGGCGAGCGCGCCGCGATCGAGGCCTTCTACAAATCTGTGGCCTGGGCTGCCGAGTTCTTTGCGCCGCACGGCATCGATATCGTGATCGAACCGATCAACGCGCGCAACGTGCCCGGCTACTTCCTCAATGATTTCGGCTTCGCGCGGGATCTGATCCAGGAGCTGAGGCTTGCGAACCTGAAGCTCCAGTTCGACATCTATCACTGCCAGATCATCCATGGCGACGTCACCATGCGGCTGCGCGAGATGATGCCGATCATCGGCCACATCCAGATCGCCAGCATTCCCTCGCGCAACGAGCCCGATGGCGAGGAGCTGAACTATCCGTTCCTGTTCGAAGAGCTCGATCGGCTCGGCTATGCCGGCTTCGTCGGCTGCGAATACAATCCCCGCGGCAAGACCACCGATGGGCTTGCCTGGTTCAAGCCCTATGCGGGAGTGAAGCCGTGACCCCAGCGTTAGGCTGCATCGCCGACGACTACACCGGCGCCTCCGACCTCGCCAACACGCTGACGCGCGCCGGCCTGCGCACCGTCCAGACCATCGGCATCCCTGCCGACGATCTGGCGCTGCCCGAGGTCGATGCCGTCGTGGTGTCGTTGAAGAGCCGCTCGATCGAGGCCGGCCTTGCCGTGTCGCGCTCGCGCGCGGCGGACAAATGGCTGCGCGGCCGCGGCGCGGGCCACGTGCTGTTCAAGATCTGCTCGACCTTCGATTCCACCGACGCCGGCAATATCGGCCCGGTCATGGATGCGCTGCGCGCCGATTGCGGCGAGGGAGCCGTGCTGGTGACGCCAGCCTTTCCGGAGACCGGGCGCACCGTCTTTCAGGGCAATCTGTTCGTCGGCGCCGTGCCGCTCAGCGAGAGCCCGCTGAAGGACCATCCACTCAACCCGATGCATGATTCCAACTTGGTGCGCGTGCTGGCGCGCCAGAGCAGCACGCAGATCGGCCTCGTCGATCTCGCCACCGTCGCGCGCGGCGCGGAGGCCGTGCGGGCACGGCTGGCCGAGCTCGCCGCCAGGGGCATCGGTGCTGCGATCATCGACGCCGTGTTCGACCGCGACCTCGAGACCATCGGGCTCGTGGCCGCCGAACATCTTCTGTCGGTCGGCGCGTCCGGCATGGGCCTGGGACTTGCGCGCGCGCTGGTGTCGACGGGCAAGGTGAAGCCGGCACTGAGCAGCGAAACCGGCGCGGCCGTCGGCGGCCTGGCGGCATGCCTTGCCGGCAGCTGCTCGCAGGCGACGCTTCAGCAGATCGCGTATGCCGCGGGTGTCATGCCGGTGTTACATCTCGATCCGGAGCGTATCATTACGGGGGCGGGCGAAGCCGAGCGTGCGCTGGACTGGGCAAGGCCGCGACTGGCCGAAGGTCCGGTGCTGATCGCATCGAGCTCGACGCCCGATCAGGTCGCCGCGCTGCAGGCGCGCCACGGTCGCGACGCCGCCGGTCATGCGATCGAGCAGGCCATGGCCGATATTGCAGAAAACCTTGTAAAATCAGGCGTGCGGCGACTGATCGTTGCCGGTGGCGAGACATCCGGCGCCGTTGTCGATCGGTTGAAGATTCCCGGATTTCTCGTAGGAGTAGAGATCGCGGCTGGCGTTCCGGTGCTGCGCGCGGTCGGCGCCGAAAGCGACATGCTGCTCGCTCTGAAGTCGGGAAATTTCGGCGGCGGAGAGTTCTTCTCCGATGCGCTTAGGCTCATGCGCTGAGCGCAGGACGTTTTTAGCTGCCTGTTCATTTCTTTCAGGCTCCGTACTCGCACGGAGTCGCAGTTGCCATCCGCGCAGATGCTCTGGCGTTGGATGCCGGCGCTGCTCCCCTTTGGTTGATTTTTAGAGCTTTGACGCGCGCTCGCGCCAGCACAACGAGACCCGATTATGTTTGCCAAGCTTTCCATCCGCGCCAAGATCATCAGTGTCGTGGCGTTCCTGCTGGTCGCGATGACCGGCATGGGCCTGCTCGCCGTCATGAAGATGCGGACGATGAATGCCAACACCGTCGACATCACCACCAACTGGATGCCGAGCGTCAGGGTGATCGGCGACCTGCGCGCCGCAGTCATCACCTATCGGAACGTGGTGCGCCAGCACATGCTGGCCGAAGCTCTGGACGACAAGCTCGCGGTGGAGAAGACCGCTGCTACGGTGACCGAGGCGCTCGCCAAGACGCGCAGCAGGTACGAGCCCATGATCAGCTCCCCGGAAGAGCGGGCGCTCTACGGCCAGTGGTCCAAGCTCTGGGATGAGTACAAGAAGGGCACCGAGGAGGTGATGGCCTTGTCACGCAAGGAGGCCGGCAAGTTCCCGCGCGAGGCGCAGGAGCTCAACTCCAAGACGGTCAACAAGATCGGCCTTCAGGCAGACGAAGTCCTCAACAAGGACATCGAGCTCAACACCAAGGGCGGCGAACAGGCGGCTCATGATGCCGCCGACAGCTACGCCTATGCCTTCATGCTGGTTTCGGTCATTCTCGGCGCCGCCGTCCTGATCGGCATTGCTCTCAGCTTCTATCTCGTCCGCGACGTCTCGAACGGCATTAATTCCATCACCCAGCCGATGCAGGCGCTGGGCAACGGCGACCTTTCCGCCGAGGTCCCGCATCGCGGCGAGAAAACCGAGATCGGCGCCATGGCCGACGTGCTCCAGATCTTCAAGGAGGCGTTGATCGCCAAGAAGGCCGCCGACGAAGCCGCCGCGGCCGACGCCGAAGCCAAGATCGAGCGCGGCCGCCGCGTCGATAACATCACCCGCGAATTCGAAACGATGATCGGCGAGATCGTCCAGACCGTGTCATCGGCTTCGACCCAGTTAGAGGCCTCCGCATCGACCCTGACGGCGACCGCCGAGCGGTCCCAGAAGCTCGCGACCACGGTGGCCGGCGCCTCGGAGGAAGCCTCCACCAACGTGCAATCGGTGGCCTCGGCGACCGAAGAGATGGCCTCGTCGGTCGGCGAGATCAGCCGCCAGGTGCAGGAATCGGCGCGGATGGCGGGCGATGCCGTAGGCCAGGCGCGCGCCACCACCGAGCGCGTCAGCGAACTATCCAAGGCCGCCGCGCGCATCGGCGATGTCGTCGAGCTGATCAACACCATTGCCGGCCAGACCAACCTGCTGGCGCTGAATGCCACCATCGAGGCGGCGCGCGCGGGCGAAGCCGGCCGCGGCTTCGCCGTCGTCGCTTCCGAGGTGAAGGCGCTCGCGGAGCAGACTGCGAAGGCGACCGGTGAGATCGGCCAGCAGATCTCCGGCATCCAGGCCGCGACCAATGATTCGGTCGGCGCGATCAAGGAGATCTCCTCGACCATCGAGCGCCTGTCGGAGATCTCGTCGGCCATCGCGGCTGCGGTGGAAGAGCAGGGCGCGGCGACGCAGGAGATCGCCCGCAACGTTCAGCAGGCGGCGCATGGCACCCAGCAGGTGTCGTCCAACATCACCGACGTGCAGCGCGGCGCGACCGAGACTGGCACGGCCTCCTCGCAGGTGCTGTCGGCGGCGCAGATGCTGTCGAACGATTCCGGCCGGCTGAAGAATGAGGTCAGCAAGTTCCTGACCAACGTCCGCGCCGCGTGAGGTGCGCGATCGCTAGGCCACCCGCCACTCCGGCACGTCATCCGCTGCCATAGCGATTTCGCCGAGCGAGCCGACCGGGGTGCGATCCATGGCGAGCAGATGCGCCAGCGTCGCGCCATCGCTGGCCGGGATCCGCGCCAGCGTGCGGCGATCGTCCTCTGTCCGCAGCATCACGACGCCATGCTCGATATTGCCGCCGCGACCGTAAAGCACGGTGAAGCTCTCGACCTTGCCCTTGCCAGTGGCCTCCGCGACGAACTCCGGCACCGCGCGCTTGTTGCGGTCCGCATCGGCCTGCACGCTCGTTTCCTGCACCAGCGCCTCGCGCGGCGCCGTCTTCGACACTACCAGCGCGTGGTGCTTGGTGACGAAGCCGCCCTGGCCGTAGAGCAGGCCGAGCCTGGCGCCGTCGCGCAAACGGCGCACCATCGCGCAGGCCGCGTGCGTCATGTAGGTGTTGAGCGGCGCGCCGAAAAAGGTGAGGCCGCCGGTCACGGTCGGCTGCACGTCGGCACCTAAGCCCAGCGTCCGCCGCGCCATTTTGGGCACGCAGGGGAAGCAACTGTAGAGCTCGATCGCGTCGAACTTGTTGCCGTCGCCGCCGGCGAGGTCCATCGCCGCTTTCAGCACGGCGTTCTGCGGGTGGCTCTCGTAAAACTGGTCGCGCAGCAGATAGTCGCGCGGCTCTTCCGCGGAGGCGCCGCCGAGCGGGTAGACCAGTTTGTCTTCGGCGATCCCGGCCGCGCGTGCCTTGGCGAGACTGGTGAGCAGCAGCGCGCCGCCCATGTTGACGCTGGGGTTGGCCACCATCAGCTTGTTGTAGGGCCAGGCGATCAGGCGGTTGTCCGCGGTCGGCGTCGTGATCTCCTCCGGCGCATAACGCCGCTTCAGCCAGGCATTTGGATTCTGCGCGGCGGCGTCCGAGTAGCGCGACCACAGCGTGCCTGATTCCGCCATGGCCTCGCGCGGCGTCTGCCCCCAATGCGCCGAGGAGGCCGCCTCATAGAACGGATAGACGGTCACGGGCCGAAACACGCCGAGCTTCACCGCTAAGGGCTTCTGGAACGCCGCGCCGCGCTTCGGTTCCTCGACGTCATGGGCGAACGGCGTCCACGGGAGCTTGACGCCGGTGCGCTCCGCCTTGGTCGCGGTCGATTGCGCCTCGGCGCCGCAGATCGCCGCCACGCTGCACTCGCCGCGCGCGATGCGCTGGGCCGCCTCGTGGATGTAGCGGATCGGGCTCTCGCCGCCGACTGGGCCGTAATGGCAATGCGCGGGCGAGATGCCGAGGCGTTGCGCCAGGAGCTGCTCCGGATCGCGATAGCGCCAGCTCAGGAAATTGACGACGTCGAGCGATTGCACCTCGCCGAGCAGTTTTGCACCGGCGTCTTGTTCGGCGCGCCGCAGCGCCTGTTCGAGCAGGTCGAGCGGTTCGAGACCCGCCGCGATCTCCTTCGGGCGATCGATGATCTCGCCGATGCCGACGATGACGGGGATGCGGTCTTCGGGGATATTGGTCATTTCTTCTTGCTTCAATTCACGATGTCAGTTGTTCGTCATTGCGAGCGCAGCGAAGCAATCCAGAATCTTTCCGCGGCGGCAGTCTGGATTGCTTCGCTGCGCTCGCAATGACGAATGGACTACTCTGCCACCAGCGCATTCATGTGCTCGACGGCTTCGGCAAAATCCTGCTTGAACTCCTGTACCACGGCGCCCGCTGATTTCACGCTGTCGATCAGGCCGACGCCCTGGCCGACGAAATAGCTGACGAGATCGCGCGCCCTCGCGTTGCCGCTTGCGGCGGCGCGGTCGATCGAATGGAAGGCGTCGCGGCTGATGATGCTTTGCAGCGGCATCGGCAGCGCGCCCGGGCTGTCCGGCGCGCGGTCCCAGGCATCGGTCCAGACCGAGCGCAGCTGCCGCGCCGGCTTGCCGGTGCGGCCCTTGGAGCGGACGGCATCACGCGAGGACGCCGCGATCATCTTCTCGCGAAAGATCTCGCTCGTCTCGGACTCGACGGTCGCGAGCCACACCGAGCCGGTCCAGGCGCCGGCCGCGCCCATCGCCATGCAGGCCGCCATCTGCCGTCCCGTCATGATGCCGCCGGCCGCCAGCACCGGCACGTCGCGGATCGGCTTGATCGCCTTGATCACCTCCGGCACCAGCACCATGGTCGAGACCTCGCCGCAATGGCCGCCGGCCTCGGTGCCCTGCACCACGAGGATGTCGACGCCGGCCGCGACCTGGCGCAGTGCGTGCTCCTTGGCACCGACCAGCGCTGCGACCGGCACGCCATGCTTCTTGCCCATCTCGGTCATCGCCTTCGGCGGCACGCCCAGCGCATTGGCGATCAGGCGGATCGGATGATTGAAGGAGATTTCGAGCAGCTGAAGCGCGGTCTTGCCGTCGAACGGCTGCGGCTGGTTGTCCGCGACCTCGGTGGTGGTCAGCTCGATGTCGTACTTCTTCAGGAGATCGCGCGTGTAGTTGCGGTGCTCCTGCGGCACGCGCGCCTCCAGGCTCTTCCAGGTGACGTCCTTCTCGCCCGCGGTCGAGATGTTTTCCGGAATCAGCACGTCGATGCCATAGGGCTTGCCGTCGACATGATCGTCGATCCACTTCAGCTCACGCTCGAGCGTATCCGGCGTATGCACCGTCGCGCCCAGCACGCCGAAGCCGCCGGCGCGGCTGACGGCGGCGACGACGTCACGGCAATGGCTGAAGGCGAGCAGCGGGAATTCGATCCCCAGCATGTCGCAGATCGGCGATTTCATGGCTCTCTCCCGGCGGCAGGCTTCGCATTCTCGTTGCTTTCGCTGGCAAAGCAAAGTGACGCGAGCGGATCGATGACATGCCGGATCCGGCGGTGCATCTTGTGTATAGACGTTGCGCTCTATCCGTTGGCCGCGCAGGCCCTGCGGGCGCCCGGGAATGACGGAGGGGAGGGGCTGCCATGACAAAACGCAGAGTTGTCCCATCCGGCAATGCATTGCGGCGCCCTTGTCATCGGCCGTTTGCGGGCTAATTAATGCAGACGCATCTTTTTTCCCGGAGCCCCGTATGACCGACGCCCCCGCCTACGTGCCGCCCAAAGTCTGGACCTGGAACAAGGAGAACGGCGGGCAATTCGCCAACATCAACCGACCGATTGCCGGCCCCACCCACGACAAGGAGCTGCCGGTCGGCAAGCACCCGCTTCAGCTCTATTCGCTGGCGACGCCGAACGGGGTCAAGGTCACCGTGATGCTGGAGGAGCTCTTGGCGCTCGGCCACAAGGGCGCCGAATATGACGCCTGGCTGATCAAGATCGGCAATGGCGATCAGTTCGGCAGCGGCTTCGTCGACATCAATCCGAATTCCAAGATCCCGGCGCTGATGGACCGTTCCGGCCCCGAGCCGATCCGGGTGTTCGAGTCAGGCTCGATCCTGTTCTACCTCGCCGAGAAGTTCGGCGCCTTCCTGCCGAAGGATGTCAAGGCCCGCACCGAGGCGATGTCCTGGCTGTTCTGGCAAATGGGCAGCGCGCCCTATCTCGGCGGCGGCTTCGGCCATTTCTACGCCTATGCGCCGACCAAGATCGAATATGCCATCGACCGTTTCGCAATGGAGACCAAGCGCCAGCTCGACGTGCTCGACCGGCGTCTCGCCGACAACGAATATCTGGCGGGCAAGGACTACACCATCGCCGACATGGCGGTGTGGCCCTGGTATGGCGCACTCGCCAAGGGGCTGGTCTATGGCGCCGGCGAATTTCTGTCGGTGCAGGACTACAAGAACGTGCAGCGCTGGAGCGACCAGATTGCGCAGCGCCCCGCCGTGAAGCGCGGCCGCATGGTTAACCGCGTCTCCGGCGATCCCGCCAGCCAGCTCCACGAGCGCCACGACGCGAGCGACTTCGAGACCAAGACCCAGGACAAGCTCGTGCCCGCGACGTAGCTGACGGGTTCATCACCTCTCCCCGCAAGCGGGGAGAGGTCGAATTCGATCGCAGATCGAATTCGGGTGAGGGGGTACAGGTCCCTCGACAGTCTCGCGCGTGGAGAAACGCCCCTCACCCCAACCCTCTCAGCGCGAGCCAAGCTCGTCGCGGCCCCGTAAGAATGGGGCGAGGGAGCGCACCGGTGCTGCGGCCTATTTCTTCATGCCCTCCGCCGCCGGAAACACCACGCGGTCATCGGTGCGGCAGTAACGGTCGGCGAACATGCGGCCGATCGGGTGATAGCGGTCCATGTGCACCCGCATCGCCTTGTCGTCCCAGAGCTCGTCGCGAATGTGGAAGTGGAGGCCTTCGCCCATGATCAGCCGGCGATCGTCGTTGACGTCGATCAGCTTCCAGAGCTTGCACTCCATCGCCCAGGGCGTGTCAGCTAGCCGTGGCACCGCGATCTTCGTCGAGGGCGCAAGCTTCAGCCCGAGATAATTGGGCTCGCTGATCTCAGGCGGAAAATCGCCGCTGCTCTCGTGCATCGCCCGCGCCAGCGGCTCGTCCGTGAGGTTGACCACGAATTCACCGGTGCGCTGGATGTTGAGAAACGTGTCCTTGTCCTCGCCGTTCGGCTTGCGGTTCGCCGCGAACATGCAGAGCGGCGGATCCTCGCAGAAGGCGTTGAAGAAGCTGAACGGGGCGGCGTTGACCACGCCGGTCGGCCCGAGCGTGGTCACCCACGCGATCGGCCGCGGCAGAATGAAGGACGTCAGCACCTTGTAGCGCTCGCGTGGCGTCAGCTCGCTGGCGGCGTAGTCCATTGGGGCTCCTCGGCTTTCTTCGCCTCTCCCCGCCTGCGGGAAGAGGCCGATGCGCGGAATGCGCGGCGGGTGAGGGGGCTCTCCGCGAGTCCGACTGTCACCGTCCTCGCGGAGAATCCCCCTCACCCTCTCCCCGCAAGCGGGGAGAGGGAAAAGAGATAAGGCGCCTTACGCCATGCTCAGCTCGTGGCGGCCCACCACCATCCAGTGCACCTCGTCCGGACCGTCGGCGAAGCGCAGGTGCCGCACGTCCTGATACATCTCGGCGAGCGGGGTCCAATGCGAGATGCCGGTGGCGCCGTGCATCTGGATGGCCTGGTCGATGATCTTGCAGGCGCGCTCGGGCACCATGGCCTTGACCATGGAGACCCAGACGCGGGCCTCCTTGTTGCCGAGCACGTCCATCGCCTTCGCTGCCTTCAGCACCATCAGCCGCATCGCCTCGATCTCGCAGCGCGCCTGCGCGATGATCTGCATGTTGCCGCCGAGATGGGCGATCTTCTTGCCGAAGGCCTCGCGGGTGAGGCCACGCTGCACCATCAGGTCGAGCGCCTTCTCGGCCTTGCCGATGGTGCGCATGCAGTGATGGATGCGGCCCGGGCCGAGGCGGAGCTGCGAGATCTCGAAGCCACGGCCTTCGCCGAGCAGGATGTTCTCCTTCGGCACGCGCACATTGTTGAAGCGCATATGCATGTGGCCGCGCGGGGCGTGGTCCTGGCCGAACACGTACATGGGACCGAGCACCTCGACGCCGGGCGTGTCGCGCGGCACCAGGATCTGCGACTGCTGCTTGCTCGGCGGCGCGTCCGGGTTGGTCTTCACCATCACGATGAGGATCTTGCAGCGGGGATCGCCGAGACCCGAGATGTAGTACTTCTCGCCGTTGATCACCCATTCGTCGCCGACCAGCTTTGCGGTGGTCGAGATGTTCTTGGCGTCGGAGGAGGCGACGTTCGGCTCGGTCATGACATAGGCCGAACGGATCTCGCCGTTGAGCAGCGGCTTCAGCCATTTCTCCTTCTGCTCCTTGGTGCCGACCCGTTCCAGCACTTCCATGTTGCCGGTGTCGGGCGCCGAGCAGTTCATGGTCTCCGAGGCCAGCGGGCTCTTGCCGAGCTCGGCGGCGATATAGGCGTAGTCGAGATTCTTCAGGCCCTGGCCGGTCTCGTCATCGGGCAGGAAAAAGTTCCAGAGGCCTTCCTGCTTGGCCTTGTTCTTGGCCTTCTCCAGCACCTCGAGCTGCTTCGGCGTAAAACTCCAGCGATCTTCCTTGCCTTCGCCGGCCTTGGCGAACTCGATCGACATCGGCTCGACGGTGTCGCGGATGAACTTCTTGACGTGATCATAGAGCGGCCGGACCTGGTCCGACATGCGCAGGTCGTTGAGCTCGTCGCCGGGATTGAGCGTGTAGTTGGTGGTGCGGGGAATGTAGGTGTGTTTTGTCATTGGTCCTCCCGGGGGTCACTGAGATCGCATTGGGGGCGAGAATAGTCGCAGCGACGCCGAAGCGCGAGCGCGCATTTACCGCGCGGAGCCATGCCACCTGATGGAATATCGCGAGGGCGTTTGAAATGTTGTTTGAATGGGGCGACGCGCAAGTGGGCTCTAAGCGCCGTCCGATCCCCAGGAGTCCGTCATTGCGAGCGCAGCGAAGCAATCCAGAATCTTAACCGCCGCGGCAGCCTGGATTGCTTCGTCGCAAGAGCTCCTCGCAATGACGGGAGAGACCGGTCGACCTCAGGCAGGCATCCGATGCATCGCGCAGATCTTGTTGCCATCGAGATCGCGCAGGTAGGCCAGATAGAGCTTGCCGCCCGGGCCCTGGCGAATGCCGGGCGGATCTTCGATCGATTTTGCGCCGGCTGCAACGCCCGCTGCGTGCCACGCATCGACCTGTTCCGGCGAATTGGCGGCAAAGCCGATCGTGCCGCCGTTGGCGCAGGTCGCCGGTTCGCCGTTGATAGGCTTCGATACCGAAAACACGCCGGTCTTGGTGATGTAGAAGATGCGGTGGCCGTCGACCCTGGCCGGCCGCACCTCGAGCGTGCCGAGCAGTTGGTCGTAGAACGCCTTGGCCTTGTCCAGGTCGTTGGTACCGATCATGACGTGTGAAAACATTTGCCCGTTCCCTCAGTGTTGTAGCCCGGATGGAGCGATGCGAAATCCGGGTCTTGCTTGCTTTTGGCCGTCCCGGACTCGCTGCGCTCCATCCGGGCTACGAGAATCAAAACGCGGTATAGCCGCCGTCGATCACGAACGTATCCGCGGTGTGATACGACGACGCCTTGCTCATCAGATACACCGCGATGCCGCCGAAATCGGAGGCTTCGCCGAAGCGCCGCATCGGAATCCGCGGCATCACGTTGGCTACGAACTTGTCGTTCGCCATGAGCCCTGCGGTCATGTCGCTCTTGATCCAGCCCGGCAAGATCGCATTCGCGGTGACGCCGTGACGCGCCAGCTCGACGCCGAGGGCGCGCACCAGCGCGTTGATGGCGGCCTTGGTCGCGGCATAATGCTCGTTGCGCGCCGTGCCGAAGATCGAGGCGAGGCTCGAGGTCGCGACCAGCCGGCCAAAGGGATCGCCGGCATTGGCGCGATCCGTCATGTGCTTGGCGGCGGCCTGGAACGCGTGGAACACGCCGTCGAGATTGGTCGCGAACATCGTGCGCCATTCCTCCTCGGTGCGCTCGATGAAGGCGCGCCGGCCACCGCCGCCGATGCCCGCATTGGCGAAGCAGCCATCGACCCGGCCGAAGGTGTCGAGCGTCGCCTTCATCGCTGAAGCGACCGAGGCCGGATCGGTGACGTCGCAGACGCGGCTGTCGACCTTGCCGGACAGGCCCGCCATGCTCGCGGCAGCGGCCTTGTTCTTGTCAGCATTGCGGCCCCAGATCGAGACGTTGCAGCCCTGGCCCGCGAGCGCCTGCGCGATGCCGAGCCCGATGCCGCCATTGCCACCGGTGATCACGGCGACGCGGCCGGAAAGGTCGAAGAGGTTCATGGCGCGTTTCCTGTTTTTAGACTGCGGCGCATCAGCCGCTGCGCACAAGATTGCTTGCTATGCTCCGATCACCATGGACAAGACCGCGCCAAAAATCAAATATGCGCCCCGGCAAGACGAATTCCGGCCTGCGAAACTGACGCGGGCCGCAACCGATGAGGAAACCATGCAGTTCAAACACGTCACGCTCGACTTCGATGGCTCGGTCGCGATCCTCAAGCTCGACCATCAGGAGGTGATGAACGCGGTCTCCGTCGACATGCTGGGCGGTCTTTCCGAGGCGCTCGATGCGATCGAGGAGAAGAAGGACGCGGTGCGCTGCGTGGTGCTGACCGGTGCGGGGCGGGCGTTCTGCACGGGCGCCAATCTGCAAGGCCGCAACAACCAGGCGAAGAAGACCAAGGCCGGCCTGACGCTGGAGACCGGCTTTCATCCCTTCCTGCGCCGCATCCGCAACCTGCATTGCCCCATCGTCACCGCGGTCAATGGCCCGGCCGCCGGCGCCGGCATGAGCTTCGCGCTGCTCGGCGACATGATCCTATGCGCGCGCTCGTCCTATTTCCTGCAGGCCTTCCGCCGTATCGGCCTCGTGCCGGATTGCGGCTCGACCTGGCTGTTGCCGCGCCTTGTCGGACGCGCGCGCTCGATCGAATTGTCGTTGATGGGTGAGCGCTTGCCGGCCGAGAAGGCACTGGAATGGGGCCTTGTCAACCGCGTCTATGATGACGGCGTCTTGATGGAGGAAGCGATGAAGCTGGCGCGCGATCTCGCCAGTGGGCCGACGGTGGCGCTGTCGCTGATCCGCAAGCTCTATTGGGACAGCCCGGAAAATTCCTTCGAGGATCAGCTCAATCTCGAATTCCAGTGCCAGCTCCGCGCCGGCGACACCGAGGATTTCCGCGAGGGCGTCGGAGCGTTCCTCGAGAAGCGGCCCGCGCAGTTCAAGGGCAAATGATCGAGGCGGCGCTTTCACGCAGCGTCCGGCGCTGGTGCAAAGGGGCGACCGGCGCGACCTCTGCGGCAAAGCTCTCCGGCGGCGCCAGCCAGGAAACCTGGCGCTTCGACATCACCCATCCCGATGGCGTGATCGGCGCGATCCTGCGCCGCTCGCCGAAGGGCTATGGTGCTGCACCGACGCGCGCGGCCGGTCTTGCCGCCGAGGCGAAGTTGATGCAGCTCGCTTTCGAGGCCGGCGTGCCGTCGCCGCGCGTGATGCATGTGCTCACACCGGAGGACGATCTCGGCACCGGCTTCGTCATGCAGCGGGTCGAGGGCGAGACCATCGCGCGCAAGATCTTGCGCGATGAAGAGTATGCGGCGGCGCGGCCGCGTCTGGCGCGGCAGATCGGCGGCATTCTCGCAGGTCTCCATCGGCTACCGCAGGACAAATTGCCTGCGCTGCGCAACAGGGGCGCGACCCAGGAGATCGCCGAGTTCGAGCGCGACTATCGCAGCCTGAACTGGCCCAAGCCCGTGTTCGAGCTGGCGCTGCGCTGGCTGCGCGATCACGATCCCGGTCCCTCGGCCGAGACCACGCTGGTGCACGGCGATTTCCGCAACGGCAATCTCATCATCGGCGCCGATGGCGTTCGCGCCGTGCTCGACTGGGAGCTCGCCCATCTCGGCGATCCCATGGAGGACCTTGGCTGGGTCTGCGTCAATTCCTGGCGTTTCGGCGAGATCGACAAGCCCGTCGGCGGTTTTGGCACGCGCGAGGAGCTGTTCGCCGGCTATGAGGCGGCAGGCCGCAAGGTCGATCCGGACCGCGTCAAGTTCTGGGAGGTGATGGGCACGCTGCGCTGGGGCATCATGTGCGGCGGCATGATGCAGCGCTTTCGCGAGGGGCCCGACCATTCCATGGAGCGCGCCATGATCGGCCGCCGCGCCAGCGAGACCGAGATCGATCTGTTGCGGCTTTTGGCGCCGCGCGGGAGCTGACACATGCAGGACGAGCCGACCCCGATCGAGCTGACCAAGGCAGTCGCCGATTTCCTCCGCAGCGACATCACGCCGCTGATCTCCGGCCACCAGGCCTTCAAGCTGCGCGTCGCCATCAACATCCTCGACCTCGTCACGCGGCAGTTGACGCGGGAGGAGGGGAGTGATGCGAAGGAGGTGGAGCGCCTGCGCGCGCTGCTCGGCATCAACGGCTCGGTCATGGAGCTGAACCGCGTGCTCGCCGAGCGCATCGCCAGGGGAGAAGTCGATCTCGCGACCCCCGGTCTCGCCGAGCATCTCTGGGCGACCACGATGGACAAGCTCGCGGTGGATCAGCCGAACTACGCGTCCTACAAGCGCGAGCTGGGGCGGGGCGGATAGCTCTTTCCCCGTCATTGCGAGGAGCCCTTGCGACGAAGTAGTCCAGACTGTCTCTGCTGGGCAACCTGGATTGCTTCGCTACGCTCGCAATGACAGTGTTGAGAGAGGGGGCGCTCCTCTCTCCTCCGTCATTCCGGGGCGTCGCGAAGCGACGAACCCGGAATTCATTCATCCGCACGTTCTGTCGCTCGATGGATTCCGGGCTCGCGCCTGTCGGCGCGCCCCGGAATGACGAGTTGGGAAGACCCGTTTCCTACTTCCCCACCCATTTCGGCGGGCGCTTCTCGGAAAACGCCTTCGGGCCCTCGATGTAATCCTGCGAGGCGACCATCGCCTGCACGGCCGGATAATCCCGCTGCTCCGCGATCGCCTGCTCCAGCGACGCGCCGAGCCCCTTCTGGATCGCCTGCTTCGAGGCCCGGATCGACATCGGCGAATTCTTGGCGATCATCTCGGCCCAGCGCAGCGCGGCCGCGAGCGCCTCGCCCTGCGGCACCACCTCGTTGACGAAGCCGAGCTCGAGCCCTTCCTTGGCGCTGACATGGCGCGCGGTGAGGATCATGCCCATGGCGCGCTTCAGCCCGATCTGCCGCGGCAGCCGATGCAGGCCGCCGGCGAGCGCGGCAAGGCCGACGCGCGGCTCGGGCAGGGCAAAGGTCGCGTTCTCCGCGGCGATGATGAGGTCGCAGGCGAGCGCGATCTCGAAGCCGCCGCCCATGGCGACGCCGTTCACGGCGGCGATGATCGGCTTGTCGCAGTCGAAGCGTGAGGTGAGGCCGGCGAAGCCGCCCTTGTCCCAGCCGCGCTTTCCCCCCGCTGCCTGCCACTTCAGATCGTTGCCGGCGCAAAACGCTTTATCGCCGCTGCCCGTGACGATCGCGATCCACTGCTCGGGATCTCCGGAGAAGTCGTCGAACACCTTCTGCAATTCGAAATGCGCATCGGTGTGCAGCGCGTTGTAGACCTCGGGCCGTGACAGCGTCACGATCGTGATCGGCCCCTTGCGTTCCACCTTTGAGAATTTCAGCTCCATCGCGCGCTCCCGGATTTCTTTCGAAGGAATATTGGCGCCATACTACCGTGCGGGTGCGCCAGAGCACCATCAAATTGCGCGGGCGCGCCTTGCGCTCCTCACATCTCGGCTTGCTTGACTTGCACGCGCTCTTCTCACCTTAATCGCACCAAGCAAGAATGCGCCCAGCGCCTTAACGCAAAACGACAAAATCAATCCGGGAGAGAACCTGTGGATTTCTCATTGCCTGCCGATCTCGTTGCCTATCTCGGAGAGCTCGACCGCTTCATCGAACGCGAGATCAAGCCGCTGGAACAGGCCGACGACAACATCCGCTTCTTCGACCATCGCCGCGAATGGGCGCGCACCGATTTCGAGAATGGCGGCCTGCCGCGCCATGAATGGGAGGCCTTGCTGCGCAAGGCCAAGGATCTCGCGGACGCCGCCGGGCATCTGCGCTTTCCGGTGCCGAAGCAATATGGCGGCAAGGACGGCTCCAATCTCTGGATGGCCGTGATCCGCGAGCATTTTGCCGCCAAAGGCCTCGGTCTGCATAACGACCTCCAGAACGAGCACTCCATCGTCGGCAACTTCCCCGTCGTCACCATGCTCGACCGCTACGGCCGCGACGACCAGAAGGCGATGATCGACGGCTCCATTAAGGGCAAGTACCGCATCACCTTTGGCCTGACCGAGCCGCATCACGGTTCGGACGCCACCCACATGGAGACGCGCGCGGTGCCCGCGACCCGCGACAACGTCAAGGGCTGGATCATCAACGGCGAGAAGATGTGGACGACAGGCATGCACGTCGCCACGCACTGCGCGCTGTTCGCGCGCACCAGCGGCAACGATGGCGATGCCCGCGGCATCACCTGCTTCCTGGTGCCGGCCAAGAGTCCCGGCGTCAGGGTCGAGGAGTACATGTGGACCTTCAACATGCCGACCGACCACCCGCGCGTCAGCTTCACCGACGTCTTCGTGCCGGAGGATGCGCTGTTCGGCGAGGTCGGCCGCGGCCTGTCGCTGGCGCAATGCTTCGTGCACCAGAACCGCATTCGCCAGGCGGCAAGCTCGCTCGGCGCCGCGGTCTACTGCATCAACGAGAGTGTGAAATACGCGCGTGAGCGCAAGCCGTTCGGCAAGGCGCTGGCGGAAAACCAGGCGATCCAGTTCCCGCTGGTCGAGCTTGCGACGCAAGCCGAGATGCTGCGCCTCTTGATCCGCAAGACCGCCTGGGAAATGGACCAGCTCAACGAGGAGCAAATCGAGCGCACGCTCTCCGACCGGGTCTCGATGTGCAACTACTGGGCAAACCGCCTCTGCTGCGAGGCCGCCGACCGCGCCATGCAGGTCCATGGCGGCATGGGCTATTCACGCCACAAGCCGTTCGAGCACATCTATCGCCACCACCGGCGCTACCGCATCACCGAAGGCAGCGAGGAGATCCAGATGCGGAAGGTGGCGGGGTTCTTATTCGGCTATATGGGGCCGGGGAAGCATTAGAGGCTCGCAATGCTCTCGTAGGGTGGGCAAAGCGAAGCGTGCCCACCACCTCTATCCGCAAGCATCAAGCGTAGAGAGATGGTGGGCACGGCGCTTTGCGCCTTTGCCACCCTACGGCACCGCGGATCAATTCACCCGCCGATCCTTCCCCGCCCAATACGGCTCGCGCAATTGCCTGCGCAAAATCTTGCCGCTCGGATTCCGCGGCAGCGCCGGCAAAAACTCCACGCTCTTCGGCGTCTTGTAGCCGGCGATGCGGGTCCGGGTGAAGTTGATGATGTCGGTCGCGGTCGCCTGCTTGCCCGGCTTCATCACCACCACCGCCTTCACCGCTTCGCCCCACTTGTCGTCGGGCACGCCGATCACGGCGGCTTCCGCGACATCGGGGTGATCGCACAGCGCGCTCTCGACCTCGGCCGGATAGATGTTCTCGCCGCCGGAGATGATCATGTCCTTGATGCGGTCGTGGATGTAGAGATAGCCGTCCTCGTCCATGTAGCCGGCATCGCCGGTGCGCAGCCAGCCGTCGCTGCGCAGCGTGGATGCGGTCGCCTCCGGCAGGTTCCAGTAGCCCGCCATGTTGGAGCCAGAGCGCGTTGCGATTTCGCCGACCTGCCGCGGCGGCAACGGCTTGCCGTCCACGTCCAGAATCGCGATCTCCACGCCCGGCAGCGCCTTGCCGGCCGAGCGCATCCGCTCCAGCCCTTCGACGTGATCCTCCGGCGGCAGCGCGACGATGGTGCCGGTGGTCTCGGTCATGCCGTACAATTGCACGAAGCCGCATTTGAAGACCTCGATGCATTCCTTCAGCAGCGCTGCGGGAATCGGCGAGGCGCCGTACAGCATGTATTTCAGCCGCGAGAAGTCGACCGTCCTGGCGCGCGGCTGCCGCACCACGAATTGCATCGCCGCCGGCACCATGAACAGTTTTGTGATGCCCGACTGCTCGAAGAAGTCCAAAACCTTGGTCGGGTCGAACTCGCGTGCGATCACCCCGCGGGCGCCGTGATAGAGTCCCATCACACCCCAGCCGGAGCCACCGATATGGAACACCGGCATGGCCACCAACGACACGTCGTCGGTCGACCACCGGTTCCACTCCGGCTTGTCCTCGGCATTGCCTGATTGCACCAGATTGAGGAAGTTGGCATGCGACAACATCGCGCCCTTCGGCTTGCCCGTCGTGCCCGACGTGTAGAGCTGGATCGCGATGTCGCGGGTGTCGATCGGCACCTTCGGATCATCGCCGCTCTGCGCATCGCGCCATGCCGTAAAATCTGGCCATTCCGGCGCGCCGCCCTCGGTGGTGATGATGGTGTGGACGCTTGGTATCTGATCCCTGATCTGGCGGACGAGCGTGATGAACTCCGGTCCCACGAAAAGCACCGGCGCGTTGCAATCTGAAACGATGAAGGCGACCTCGGGCCCTGCTAGCCGCCAGTTCACCGGCGCCATCACGACGCCACCCTTCATCGCGCCCATCAGGAGCTCGAAGTAGATGTCGCTGTTCTTGCCGAGATAGGCGATGCGGTCGCCCTTCTTCACGCCCATTGCGAGGAGCGCGTTCGCGACCTTGTTAGTCTTGGCGTCGAACTCGGCGAAGCTGGTGGTGCGGCCTTCGAATTCATAGGCAATAGCGCTGCCGCGGCTTTTCGCACGCTCGCGCACCATGTCGGCGAGGTTCGCCAATGGCTGTGTGGACATGTTTCTCCCGCAGGCGTTTGTTTTTATGCCGGGGAGTGTGGCGTCATCCGCGGGTGAAGACAAGATGGGACAAGATCGGCTGCGGTTTCATGTCCCGGACGCTGCGCAGCACGAAGTGATGCGCTGCAGAGCCGGGACCCAGCATGCTGCATTGTGCGTTGAGAGAGTTGGGCCCCGGCTCAGCAGCGCACCACGTCGCACCGGACGATGCTTCGCATCGCCGGGGACGCGCTGCGCTTCGTCCGGGGCACGGAAAAGCGTCACCCCCGCTTCGCGCGGTCCTTCTCGTTCTGCGCCATGATGCTCTCGCGCGCGGTCTTCCAGTCGTCGTCGCTCCAGTCGCGGAGCTGGTAGAAGTTGCCGCCCATGGCGAGCGCCTGGGCGCCGTCCATGGCGATGGTCTCGCCGTTGATCCAGTCGCAGCCGCCGGAGATCAGGAACACGGCCACGTTCTGCAGTTCCTCCATGGTGCCGACGCGGCCCATCGGGTTCATCGCCTTGGTGCGCGCGCCGGCTTCGTCACCGGGCTTGATGCGCTTGCTCATGCCCTCGGTCGGGATCTCGCCCGGGGCGATGGTGTTGAGGCGGATGCCGTGTCGTCCCCATTCGGTGGCAAGCGACATCGTCATGGCGTGGATCGCCGACTTGCTCATCGCCGAGGGCACCACGTAAGGCGAGCCGTTGCGCACCCAGGTCGTGGTGATCGAGACGACGTTGCCGGGCTGCTTCAAGGCGATCCAGCGCTTGCCGACCGCATGTGTCACGTAGAACGTGCCGTGCATGACGATGTTGGCGACCGCATCGAAGCCGCGCGGCGAGAGCTCCTCGGTTCGCGAGATGAAATTGCCGGCCGCATTGTTGATGAGATCGGTGAGGGGGCCATCGCGGAAGATGGTCTCGATCATCTCCTCGACTGCAAGCGCGTTGCGGATGTCGACGCCGTGGCTGGTGACGCGGCCGCCGTAGAGATCCATCAGCTCGGTCGCGGTCTCGTCGCACACGATCTTGCGCCGGCCGCAAATGTGCACCTCGGCGCCGAGCTGGAGGAAGCGCGCCGCCATCGACTTGCCGAGACCGGTGCCGCCGCCGGTCACGAGAATGCGCCGGCCGGCCAGAAGATTTTCCTTGAACATGGCTGTTTCCTCTGTCGCGATTGTCAGTTAATTGGTCGATTGACTAAATCCGGCCGCCGGCGTCCTGTAAAGCGGCACTGAACAAGAACACGCAAGAACTAAGGGAGAATTCGTCCATGGACGATCGCGTCTCGATCTCGATCTCGGAAGGCGTTGCCGATGTGCGCCTGGTGCGCGCCGACAAGATGAACGCACTGGATCAGCCCATGTTCGAGGCCCTCGTCGCCGCAACCGACCGGCTCTCGAAGGAGAAAGGCGTGCGCGCCGTCGTGCTCTCGGGCGAAGGCCGCGCCTTCTGCGCCGGGCTGGACATGGGGCGTTTTGCCGCCATGAAGGAGAAGGGCGGCAACGGAATTCCGGGGGGCGAAAATCGCGATCTCACGGTGCGCACCTATGGCAAGGCCAACTTCGCGCAACAGGCGGTGTGGGGCTGGCGCCAGCTACCGATGCCCGTGATCGCGGCCGTGCACGGCGTCGCCTTCGGTGGCGGCTTCCAGCTCTCGCTCGGCGCCGACATGCGCTTTCTCAGCTCGGATGCGCGCATGTCGATCATGGAGATCAAATGGGGCCTCGTGCCTGATATGGCGGGCACGCCGATCCTGGCCTCGCTGGTGCGCGACGACATCCTGCGCGATCTCACCTACACCGGGCGCATCTTCTCCGCGCAGGAGGCGATGGCTTACGGCCTCGCCACGCGCATCTGTGACGATCCGCGCGCTGCGGCGCTGGAGGTCGCGCGCGATATCGCAGGGAAGAGCCCCGATGCGATCCGCGCGGCCAAGCGGATGCTGAACAACCTGTCGGTCGATCCGGGCCCGGCGCTGCTCGCCGAATCCGTCGAGCAGCAGAAGCTGATCGGCAGTCCCAACCAGACCGAGGCGGTCCGCGCCAACCTGGAGAAGCGCGCGCCGAATTTTGCGGATTAGAGTCCGTCATTCCGGGGCGATGCGAAAGCATCGAGCCCGGAATCCATAACCACGATCGGGAGTATGGATTCCGGGCTCGCCCCAATGGGCGCGCCCCGGAATGACGACTGTGGTTGTGTCGACGCCCTCCAACCCGACGAAAGATCGGAACTCAACAAATGACCGAAACCTCCCCCTTCCTCGGCATCGTCTCCGGCGAGCGCCGCCGCTCTCACGTCGAGGTCACTGAGCGCGCCGACCGCATCGCGTCCGGCCTCGCCAAGATCGGCGTCCGCCCGGGCGATAGCGTCTGCATGCTGATGCGCAACGACATCGCCTTCCTCGAAGCCGCCTACGCCGCGATGCGGCTGGGCGCCTATGGCGTGCCGATCAACTGGCACTTCAAGCCGGAGGAGATCACCTACATCCTGAAGGATTCCGGCACCGCCGTCCTGATCGCTCATGCCGACATGCTGCACGGTTTGCGCGATGCGATTCCTGAGGGAGTCACCGTGCTCAGCGTGCCGACGCCGCCGGAAATCCGCTCCAACTACAAGATCGATCCCGATCATCTGACGACGCCTGACTTCGCGATCGATTTCGAGTCCTGGCTCGCGCAACATCCGCCCTATGAAGGTCCGATCGTGCCGCAGCCCATGAACATGATCTACACGTCGGGCACCACCGGCCATCCCAAGGGCGTCCGCCGCAACGCACCGACGCCGGAGCAGCAGGCTGCCGGTGAGCGCATGCGTGCGATGATCTATGGGCTCAAGCCCGGCGCCCGCGCATTGCTGCCGGGGCCGCTCTATCATTCCGCGCCGAACTCGTTCGGCATCCGCGCCGGCAAGCTCGGCGGGGTGCTGGTGCTGATGCCGCGCTTCGAGGCGGAGGAATTTCTGCAGGCGATCGAGCGCTACAAGATCGACACCATCTTCATGGTGCCGACCATGTTCATCCGCCTGATGAAGCTGCCCGAGGAGGTGCGCAGGACGTACGACGTCTCCTCGCTGCGCCACGTCATCCATGCCGCCGCTCCGTGTCCGGCCGACGTCAAGCGTGCCATGATCGAATGGTGGGGGCCGGTGATCTACGAGTTCTACGGCTCGACCGAATCCAGCGCCGTGACCTTCGCGACCTCCGAGGATGCGCGGAAGAAGCCCGGCACCGTCGGCAAGATTTCGCCGGGCGCCGAGCTGCGCTTCATCGGCGACGACGGACGCGTGCTCGGCGTCGGCGAGATCGGCGAGATCTATTCCCGCATGGCCGAGATGGCCGATTTCACCTATCACAACAAGCCGGAGAAGCGCGCCGAGATCGACCGCGACGGTTTCATCACCTCCGGCGACGTCGGCTATATCGATGAAGACGGCTACGTCTTCATCTGCGACCGCAAGCGTGACATGGTGATCTCGGGCGGCGTCAACATCTACCCCGCGGAAATCGAGTCGGTGCTGCATGCCCTTCCAGGCGTGCACGATTGCGCCGTGTTCGGCATCCCCGATGCCGAATTCGGCGAGGCGCTGATCGCCGTGGTCGAGCCGCAACCCGGCGTCACGCTCGAGGCCACCGACGTTCGCGCGAGCCTGAAGACGCATCTGGCCGACTACAAGGTACCCAAGCACATCGAGATCCGCACCGGCCTGCCGCGCGAAGATTCCGGAAAAATCTTCAAACGCCGCCTGCGCGATCCCTATTGGGAGCAGGCGGGCCGGAAGATCTAGCCCTGCTTGATAGCCGTAGGGTGGGCAAAGCGTCCGCCGTCGCTCGAAGAGCGAAGGCGGAGGCGTGCCCACCAAGTTCGCTTCCGAAGGCAGTTCGTGGGCACGGCGCAAGGGCGCCTTTGCCCACTCTACGAGACTGCGGAGAGATCATCCCGGGTTATGCGGCGCTCCGGGCTTCACCTTGCGCGCCCTGAAGCGTCCTGGCGCGGACAAATTCCGAGCCTATATGAATGGGATCACCACCTCCGGATCGTCCCATGGCCCCCGTTTCCATCCTTCTCAACATCCTCTGGATCCTCATCGGCGGCGCCTGGATGGCGTTCGGCTGGTTGATCGCCGCGATCGTCATGGCGATTACCATCATCGGCCTGCCCTGGGCGCGGGCGGCGTTCAACATCGCCGTCTACACGCTGCTGCCGTTCGGCTCCCGGGCGGTCAACCGCTACGATGTCACCGGCGTCGAGGATATCGGCACCGGCCCGCTCGGGGTGATCGGCAACATCATCTGGTTCGTGCTCGCCGGCTGGTGGCTCGCACTCGGTCACCTCCTGACCGCGCTCGTTCTCGCCGTCACCATCATCGGCATCCCGTTCGCCTGGGCCCATCTGAAGCTCGCCGGCATCGCGCTCTGGCCAATCGGCAAGGTGATCGTGCCGGCTTAGGACGTTGCCTCAACGTCGGCGTTCGGCGGCAGAGCGGAGCCGTGCGGCGCCGTCGCGGATTCAATCGCGCGGGCTACTTCTTTTTTGGTGTCAACCAGTCCTCGTCTTCCAGGGACGGTGCTTGTTTCTGCTGTTCCAGGATTTTTCTGTACTCCTCCGGGATCACCTGGCTGCGAGATGCTTCATGCAGCGTGTGCGGGAACCAGGTCGCAATGCCGGGGAAGGCAATCATCAGGCCAACGCAGATCACCTGCAGCACCATGAACTGGAACATGCCAGCGTAGATCGTTCCGAGACTCCAGCCCTTGACCACCTGCTTGAGATAGTACGCTGACATGGCGACGGGCGGCGACAGGAAGGCGGTCTGCAGCACCACCGCAACCAACGCTCCGAACCATATGAGGTCGATGCCCATGCCTTTCACGACAGGATAGAAGATCGGCAGAAACACCAGGATGATGGCCGGCCACTCAAACGGCCATCCCAGCAGGAAAATGAGAAGGAGCACGACAATCAGCATGAGGCTCGGCGGCAACTGTAGGCCGAGCATCGTCTCGGTGATCCAGTTCGCCGAGCCAAGGCGGGCGAACACCGCACCGAAAATGTTCGACGTGACCGCCAGCAGGAGGACCATGCTCGACGTCGCCATCGTCGAGATCAGCGCCCGTTGCAGTCCGCTGAGCGAGAACCTGCGATATGCGATGGCCAGGATCAGCGCGCCGACGCTGCCGATGCCGGCGGCCTCCGTCGGCGTCGCAAGCCCCCCGATGATCGAGCCGAGCGTCGCCGTGATGAGCCCGAGCAGCGGCAGCGTGCCGACGGCGACCTCGCGTGCAATGTATCCAGCGGAGTAGATCCGCTCATCCTTTGGCACTGGCGGCCCGAGCTTGGGATTGATGAAGGAGCGGCCCATCAGATAGATGATGTAGATGCCGGCCAGCAGAAAGCCCGGTCCGAAGGCTGCAGCATAGAGATCGGCGACCGAAACCCCGAGCACCGGCCCCATCACGATCAGCATGACCGACGGGGGAATGAGAATACCGAGCGTGCCGCCCGCCGTGATGGTGCCCGCTGAAAGCTTGGCATCATAGCCCGCCTTCGTCATGATCGGCGATGCCATGATGCCAAGAACGGTAACGGCTGCGCCGACGATGCCTGTCGCCATCGCGAACACGGTCGAGGTCAGGATGACGACGAGGAAGAGCGCGCCGCGCACCGGCGCAAGCAGCATGCGGAACGCCGTAAAAAGGCGCTCCATGAGTCCCGCCTGCTCGGTGATGAAGCCCATGAAGATGAACAGCGGTACGGCGGCGAGAAGTTCTTCCTTCATCATGCCGATGGTCTGGAAGTAACCAAGCTCGAAGACCGTCCCGCCCATGCCCCAGTAGCCGAACGAGAAGGCGAGAAACAGCAACGTGAACGAGATCGGCACACCGATGAAGATCGCGCCCAGCAGCACCAGCAGCATGATGAGGCCGATGAGCGCTTCTGCGGTCATATCTCGACTTTCTCCTTATGCTCCAGCTCGACGCCGGTGCGCGCCATGTAGATGCTCTTGATCAACTCGGACACGCCCTGGACCAGCAGCAGGAGGCAGGCGAGCGGCACGACGAATTTGAACGGCCACAGCACGGGCCGCCAGGGAGTCTGGTCCGAAGTCTCGTTGATCAGCCAGGCGTAGTGAAATTCGTTCCAGCTGATCAGGAACAGCATGATCAGGCTCGGGAAGAAGAAGACGACGTAGGAGATCGTATCGATCCAGCCCTTCCTACGGATCGAGAACTTCTCCCAGAAGAAGTCGGTACGGATATGAGCACCCTTGTGCAGCGCGTAAGCGGCGCCAAGCATGAAGAGCGAGCCGTACAGCATGTAGGTTGCGTCGTAGGCCCATATGGTCGGCGCGTTGAACAGGTAACGCGCTCCAACCTCGTAGGCGACGGCGAAAACCAGCGGCACCGAGAGCCACGAGATGATCGTGCCGGTCCGGTCGGTGAAGCCGTCGATCATCCTGATGATAGCCAGAAGCGCCGGTGGCTGCCCGCCTGTTATCTCAGCCATGCCTCGCTCCTGTCGCCGATCACTCGTGCGGCGCAAGCAGGCCGCCTGCGTGCGAATTGAGGGCGGTCAAATCGGCCGCCCTCGGAGGAAGTCCTATTTCTCGGTTGGGAAGTAGTAGTTCGCCATGAAGGAGTATGGCGGGAAGTAAGACCTCTTGTACGGCACCACAGCGCTGGCATACGCCTTCTGCGAGTCGTGCACCTTCTTGAAGAACGGGTTCTTGGCGCCCTCGGCCGCCGCGATCTCGTCCCACTTCTTGATGAAGGCCAGCAGGATCTCCGTCGGCGTGCGGAGGATCTGTACGCCGTGCTTCTGCTGCATCTCAATCAGCGCATCGGCGTTCTGGCGCTGCCACTTGGTCCACCAGACGAGGAATGTCTCGTTGGCCGCCGACTTGATGATCTCCTGATGTTGCGGGCTGAGCTCCTTCCACACATCGCCGTTGATCACGAGCTCGCCGACCGTCACGTTCTCATGCAAGCCGGGTGAATAGTGATACTTCCAGACATTGTGGAAGCCGAGCTGCATGTCCTCGATGCCACCGACCCATTCGGCGCAATCGATCACGCCGCGTTGCGCGGAGGGAATGATTTCTCCGCCCGGCATGTTGACCACCGTGAAGCCGAGCGCCTGCCACACTTCGCCGGCCATGCCGGTCTGGCGGCATTTCATGCCCTTCATGTCCTCGACCGTCTGGATCGGCTTCTTGAACCAGCCGAACGCCTGCGGCCCTGCAGGCAGGATTGGAAACACGACGAGGTTGAGCTTGAGCTCCTTCTGATAAAACTCGTTGTAAAGCTCGAGGCCGCCGCCGTGATAGAGCCAACCCATCACGTCCATGAAGTCCATGCCGAAGGTGCCGCCGGGACCGCCGGTGAACAGGATCGCGGTCTTGTTCTTGCCGGTCCAGTAGCCGGCCCACGCATGCGCTCCGTCGAGCACCTTCTTATTGGTTGCGTCCAGCACCTCGAACGCCGGCACGACCTGGCCGGCGGGCATCGCCTCGATCTTCAGCGCGCCGGCTGACAGCTTGTTCACTCGGTCGACGAAATAGGTGAAGTTGTCATAGAGCGTGAGCGACGCCGGCCATGTGGCCTGCATCTTCAACACCTTCGTCTGCGCCATGACTGTTGTGGTGGATACGACAAACGCCGAAGCGATCAGGGCAACGGCGACCAACCCCAGAAACATGCGTTTCATGAGCTATCTCCTCCCTTGGACAACGTGACCGCGGCGAACTATTTTCTTCGTTGTTCTTGATCGCCAAGTCTTCAAACCACGTCTGTCATCATTCTGCCACCATCGCCGCAAGTTGTCATCTTGCTTTCTGGCCGCAGCAAGCGCTGGATTTGGACATGGGCGAGACGTCAGCTCTTTGACCCTTCGGCGACGAACCTCCATTCGTTTGTTGCGCTGGCTGTCGGTGGCAAACCAGACGCCGGGGGGCGCCTTGGGCTGCGGCCGGACGCGTCCAGGCGATGCGGCGCACACCATGCCTCGCGTTGCCCGACGGGCAAAACACGCCAATGCAGGTCAAGTGGCGGGGAGTGCAAATATTCTGATTGACCGAATTCGCTGTTTCGGGTAAACCGCAGCACATCCCGGCTCGTCAAAGGGACGTTTCGCGATCGTCACGATACGTAGGCCGGGATGCGATGGACGCGGCAGCGCCGGCGCGTGACGGGATGGCAGGGCGGGCAAACCCGTGAGCCATCGCGATCCGCGGCACGACACGGTGTGGTCACAGCGTTGCTTTTCGGCATTGGGGGCGAGCACGCGCGAGCTTCCGACTGTCCGGGAGGGACGTTCGCGGACGGCAAAAGCGTGTGGTCCTGACGCCCGGGGTCTGTGCGTCAAGGCTTGCGGTGGTGAAGCGGCCCGACCGGGTGCGCGCATCAGTGATCCGCAAGGCGACGGGGGCAATAGTGCATCGCTCCCCGGGGAGAGCGCGCCATAAGCCGTAAAACCATTGCGCAGGGAAGGCCGGGATGTTCCGGCATCACCTGTGGTCACCCCGCGTGCGTCTTGTCGCGTGCGGACCTTGGGTGCCGGCTGGCGCCCGGCCTTCCCTGCGCCCTTGCTTCTCGATGAGGGCGAAACGGGCAGCAAAACTTCGGGCGCCTGCGCCGCGAGACCGCGAAGGCATGCTTATTATTCGACCAGCTATTTTCTCGTGCCCCGGACGCAGCGCAGTGCGCCGCACCTTCGCGGCGTGGTGCGCTGCAGAGCCGGGGCCCATTGCGGCGATGTGCCCTGAGGCTCCTGGGGCCCGGCTCTGCGCAGCAACGCTAAGAGGCGTTGCTGCTTGTCCGGGACACGAGATCGTCGCACTCCGATCCACGGTGCGTCGCCCCAACTTCATCTTGCACTGCGGTAGAAAAATATCGCACACTCCGTCGGACCGGGCCGCCAAGGCGCGAGCAGGGGAGCGAGCCATGTCCCTCCAGACCGTACCATCCGACAGCACTGAGCAGCGCCCCAACCGCCCTGAGGATGTCCAGGCGATGGAGGCCGATGCCCGGCTGCGGGACGACATCCGCCTGCTCGGACGCATCCTCGGCGACACCGTGCGCGACCAGGAGGGGGCCGACGTGTTCGACCTAGTCGAGCGCATCCGCCAGACCTCGATCCGGTTCCACCGCGACGAGGACCGGCTCGCCCGCCGCGAGCTCGAGCAGATCCTCGACAGCATGTCGACCTCCGAGACGGTGCGGATCGTCCGCGCCTTCAGCTATTTCTCGCACCTCGCCAACATCGCCGAGGACCAGAACAACATTCGACAGATGCGCGCGCGCGCGGCGGCCCAGAATGGCGGCTCCGGCGTGCTGGCGGAGACACTGGCGCACGCCAAGGCGGCGGGCATTGGTCCCGACCAGCTTCGCACCTTCTTCAAGACCGCGCTGGTCAGCCCGGTGCTGACCGCGCATCCGACCGAGGTCCGCCGCAAGAGCACCATGGACCGCGAGATGGAGATTGCAGCCCTGCTCGATCGCCGCGAGCGGGTTGCACTGACCGCGGAGGAGGCGGCTGCCAGCGACGAGCAGCTCCGCCGCGAGGTGCTGACGCTGTGGCAGACCAATCTCTTGCGCCGGACCAAGCTCACCGTGCTGGATGAGGTCGCCAACGGCCTGTCGTTCTACGACTACACCTTCCTGCGCGAGGTGCCGCGGCTCATCAACGCGCTGGAGGATCGGCTGGAGGAGGGCGGCGAGCAGGCGGCCGGCGAGCTCGCCTCGTTCCTGCGCATGGGCAGCTGGATCGGCGGCGACCGCGACGGCAACCCGTTCGTCACTGCCGACGTCATGCGCGGCACGCTGCGGCTGCAGTCGAGCCGGGTGATGCAGTTCTATCTGAACGAGCTGCACGTGCTCGGCGCGGAGCTGTCGATCGCAGCCCATCTCGCCGACGTCTCCGAGGAGCTGCGAACGCTTGCCGAGCGCTCGCCGGACACCTCGCCGCACCGGAGCGGCGAGCCCTATCGCCTCGCGGTTTCAGGCATCTATGCCCGTCTCACCGCGACGGCTGAAAAGCTCGAAGTCGAGATCACGCGCCGGCCTGTCGGCAAAGCGGCGCCTTACGAGAGCGTGAGGGAGTTGCTGGCCGATCTCGACGTGCTGCATCGCTCGCTGATCTCCAACAACGCCCGCGTCATCGCCCGCGGTCGGCTGCGGCTCTTGCGCCGCGCGGTGGATTGCTTCGGCTTTCACCTGGCCCGGCTCGACATCCGTCAGAACTCGGCCATCCACGAGCGCACCATCGCCGAGCTGATCGACGCCGCCAATCCCGGCATGTCCTATCTCGCGCTCGGCGAGGACGCCCGCATCTCGCTGCTGACCAACGAGTTGCGCTCGACGCGCGCGCTGGTCTCGCCCTTCGTCAAATACAGCGACGAGACCATGGGCGAGCTCAACGTGTTCCATGCCGCCGCGGAAGCGCATGCGAAATTCGGCTCGGACGCCATTCCCCAATGCATCATCTCAATGTGCAAGGGCATGTCGGACATGCTCGAGGTCGCCGTGCTCCTGAAGGAGGTCGGCCTCGTCCATCCCTCCGGCCGCAGCGCCATCAACATCGTGCCGCTGTTCGAGACCATCGAAGACTTGCAGGCTTCGAGCAGCATCATGGACCGCATGCTGTCGTTGCACGATTACCGCCGGCTCGTCGACAGCCGCGGCAGCGTGCAGGAGGTCATGCTTGGGTACTCCGACAGCAACAAGGACGGCGGCTTCGTCACCTCGGGCTGGGAGCTCTACAAGGCCGAGATCGGCCTCGTCGAAGTGTTCGAGCGGCACCACGTGCGCTTACGCCTGTTCCACGGCCGCGGCGGCTCCGTGGGGCGCGGCGGCGGGCCGAGCTATGACGCCATCATCGCGCAGCCCGGCGGCGCGGTGAACGGCCAGATCCGCATCACCGAGCAGGGCGAGATCATCTCGTCGAAATATTCCAACGCCGAGGTCGGCCGCAACAATCTGGAGATCCTCGCCGCCGCGACGCTGGAGGCAAGTCTGCTGCATCCACGCCAGAGCGCGCCGCGCCGCGAATATCTGACCGCGATGGACGAACTCTCGAACCTCGCCTTCAAGGCCTATCGCGGCCTCGTCTACGAGACCGAAGGCTTCGTCGATTACTTCTGGTCGTCCACCGTCATCAACGAGATCGCCACGCTCAACATCGGCAGCCGTCCGGCCTCGCGCAAGAAGACCCGCGCGATTGAGGACCTCCGCGCGATTCCCTGGGTGTTCTCCTGGGCGCAATGCCGATTGATGCTACCGGGCTGGTACGGCTTCGGCAGCGCGGTCGAACAGTGGATCGCGGAGCATCCAGAGCAGGGCATGCCGTTCCTGAAAGAGCTCTACCAGGAATGGCCGTTCTTCCGCATGCTGCTGTCGAACATGGACATGGTGCTGGCGAAAAGCTCCATCGCGATTGCCTCGCGCTATGCCGAGCTGGTGCCGGACGAAGCCTTGCGTGAGAAGATCTTCGGCCGCATTCGCCGCGAATGGCATTCCTGCATCGAAACGCTGCTCGATATCATGGGCCAGGACCGATTGCTCCAGGGCAACCCGCTGCTGGAGCGCTCCGTCCGCCACCGCTTCCCCTATCTCGATCCGCTCAACCACGTGCAGGTCGAGCTCTTGAGAGAGCACCGCGCGCAGAACCCCGACGAGCAGGTGCTGCGCGGGATCCAGCTGACCATCAACGGCATCTCGGCGGGGTTGAGGAATACGGGGTGAAGGCGAGTAGCGAATGGCGAGTAGCGAATAGAACCCTATTCGCCATTCGCCACTCACCATTCGCGCTATCTTACACCGGATCCCAGGTGAAGATGTCGGCCGAACGATCCAGCTTGTAGAATGAGCCCTTCAGCGCCGGCATGCCGTGTTCGGCGATCGACTGCGGCGTCCAGCCTTCGCTCCGCTGCACCGAGCGGATCGGGCGGTTCTGGCTGAACAGGAAGATCTCATTCATGCGCACGCCAAAGATCTGGCCGGTGACGTCCTTGGCGGAATCGCCGAGCAGGTAGCCGCAGAGCGGCGCGATCTTCTCCGGGCCCATCTGCTTGATCTTCTCGACGCGCGCCTTCTCGGCGTCGGTCTCGGTCGGGATGGTGCCGATCATGCGGGTCCAGGCGAACGGCGAGACGCAGTTGGAGCGGACGTTGAAGCGCCCCATGTCGAGCGCGATCGACTTCGACAGCCCGACGATGCCGAGCTTGGCCGCCGCGTAATTGGCTTGGCCGAAGTTGCCGATCAGGCCGGAGGTCGAGGTGAAGTGCACGAACGAGCCCGACTCCTGCTCGCGGAAGATGCGCGCTGCGGCGTGGCTGACGTAGAACGAGCCCATCAGATGCACCTTGATGACGGCCTCGAACGCTTCCACGCTCATCTTGTGGAAGATCATGTCGCGCAGGATGCCGGCATTGTTGACGACACCGTCGAGCCGGCCGAAATGGTCGGTCGCGGTCTTCACGATCTTGCTGGCGGGAATAGCTTCCGCGACGCTTTCGAAATTGGCGACGGCCGTGCCGCCGCGCTTCTTGATCTCCTCGACCACCTCCTCGGCGGGCGCCGCGTTCGCGCCGGCGCCATCGGCGGCTCCGCCGGGATCGTTGACGACGACCTTGGCGCCCTCGGCGGCGCACAGAAGCGCAATCTCGCGCCCGATGCCACGGCCTGCGCCGGTGACGATGATGACCTTGTCTTGCAGTGATTTGCTCATGTGGGTTCTCCGCTATGCGTTCCGGCGTTTCTTACCTCGCCCCCGCTTGCGGGGAGAGGTCGGAGCGCATCGAAGATGCGATCCGGGTGAGGGGGTACAGGTCTCGCGGCCATCTCATCCGTGGAGAGAGGCCCCTCACCCCAGCCCTCTCCCCGTAAGAACGGGGAGAGGGAGAGGCGAGCAGCGCGTTACCTCTCGTTCGTAAACACGATCGTGCCACTCGCGGCGAACATGCCGCCGACGCCGTGGCACACCGAAATCTTCGCGTTCGGCACCTGCGCCGGCGCGATCCCGCGCATCTGGCGCACGCTCTCCTGCAGCGCGTACATGCCGTACATGCCCGAATGCATGTAGGAGAGGCCGCCGCCATTGGTGTTGAGCGGCAGTTTCCCGCCGGGGCGCGTGTTGCCGTCTGCGATGAACTGGCCGGTTTCCTCGTAGGGCATGAAACCGAGATCGCCGAGGCCGAACAGCGGCAGATGCGCGAACGCATCGTAGATCATGAGATGGTCGACGTCCGCGTGTGCGATGCCGGCCTCCTTGAAGGCGAGCGGGCCCGCGGTCTTGAACGCACGCGAGGAGTTGAACGTCTCCATCTGGCTGACCATCGGCGTCTCCACGCTCTCGCCGGTGCCCATGATGTAGACCGGCTTGCGCGGAAAATCCCTGGCGCGGTCGGCCGAGGTCAGGATCAGCGCGCCGCCGCCGTCGGTGACGAGGCAGCACTGCAGAAGCCGGAACGGATAGGCGATCATGCGCGAGTTGAGGACGTCGGCGACCGTGATCGGCTCCTTCATCATCGCGCGCGGATTCTTCGCCGCCCACTCACGTTGCACCACCGCGACCGAAGCCAGCTGCTCGTGAGTGATGCCGTAGGTCTTCATGAAGCGCAGCACGGGAATCGGGAACATGCTGGGCGGGCCATAGACGCCGAAAGGAGCCTCGAACTGGCCGTTGAGGCTGTCGGCCGGCGTCGAGCGCGGCAGTTTGCCGATCATCGACTTGCCGCTCTCGGCGTGGGTGATCAGCACCGTCTTGCACAGACCCGCCTCGATCGCCGCCGCGGCGTGGCGGACATGCAGCATGAAGGAGCAGCCGCCGACCGAGGTGCCGTCCACCCAGGTCGGCTTGATGCCGAGATAGTGGCAGACCTGCTGCGGCGTTTCGACCGCGGTGGCGAAGCCGTCGATGTCGGACAGCTTCAGCCCGGCATCGGCAATGGCGTTGAGCGCGGCATCCGCATGCAGCTGGAGCTGCGAGGCGCTGGGGATGACGCCGAGCTCTGTGGTCTCGGCCGCGCCGACGACGGCAACCTGGTTCTTGCGCATGGTCTTACCCCTTCGCCGGGCGGAAGACGGGGAGGGTGATCTTGTCGTCGAGCTCCTGGAAAGCGACCTCGAGCTTCATGTCGAGTTCGAGCGCCTCGGGGGTCTGCGGGCAGTCGACGATGTTGCTCATCATCCGCGGGCCCTCGTCGAGCTCGACCACCGCGATGGCGTAAGGCGGCGTGAAGCCCGGCGCGGCCGGACGATGGTTGATCACGTAGCTGTAGAGAATGCCCTGGCCGCTCGCCTTGAAGATGCTGACCTTGCGCGAGGCGCAGGAGGGGCAGAACGGGCGCGGCGGGAAGTAGACATGGGCACAGGCATCGCAGCGCTGCAGGCGCAATTCGCCGGCCTTGGTGCCGTCCCAGAAGTGCTGGGTCTCCGGCGTCGGTTTCGGTCGCGCGCGCTGCGGTTCGGCCATGTTGGCGGCTCCTCCCAAGAGACTCCCGAGCGACAGGCCTCGCGCCCGCCGGTTTCGAACTTGATGCGACAATCGACCATGGCGCGTCAACGGTCCAGCAATGCGCATGCATGCCATCATGCGCACAATGCTTGTGTCGAGCTGAGCCAGCGCTATAGATTGCGCGCGAAATATTCCGTGAGACAGACATGCCCGATTTTCCGACACTGGCGCAGCTCGCCGAAGACCTCGAAAGCGGCCGCACCACCTCCCGCAAATTGGTCGAGGCCTGCCTCGCCAGGATCGCCGACCCCGCGGGCGAGGGCCAGCGCGCCTTCATCCATGTCGACAAGGACGCCGCGCTCGCCGCCGCCGATGCGATGGATGCCTTGCGCAAGGCCAAGGCGGCGCCGTCGCGCTATGCCGGCATTCCGATCTCGATCAAGGATCTGTTCGACATCAATGGCCAGGTGACGCGCGCCGGCTCGCGCGCGCTGGATGACTCAGCCCCGGCCGAGCACGATGCCGCGACGGTGGCGCGGCTGCGAAAGGCCGGCTTCGTCGTGATCGGTCGCACCAACATGACCGAGTTCGCGTATTCCGGCATCGGCATCAATCCGCATTATGGCACGCCGAAGGGAGCTTGGAACCGGTCCGAAGGCCACGTGCCCGGCGGCTCGTCCGCCGGCGCGGCGGTGTCCGTGCTCGACGGCATGGCGCATGGCGCGCTCGGCACCGACACCGGCGGCTCCTGCCGGATTCCGGCCGCCTTCAACGGCATCGTCGGCTACAAGCCGACGCAGCGCCGCGTGCCGCTCGACGGCTCGGTGCCGCTTTCATTCTCGCTCGACAGCATCGGACCGCTCGCACGATCGGTCAGCTGCTGTGCCATACTCGATGCCGTGCTCGCGGGTGAGCCGATCGTCGCCTTGAGGCCGCGGCCGATCCAGGGCATGCGCCTTGCGGTGCCCACCACGATCGCGCTCGATGACCTCGACGCCGAGGTGGCCAAGACCTTCGAGCGCGCGCTGAAGACGCTGTCCGATCACGGCGGCATCGTCGAGCGTATCGAGATGGCGGAGTTCCATGACGTCGGCCCGATGAACGCCAAGGGCGGTTTTGCGGCCTCCGAGAGCTATGCCTGGCACCGCTATCTCATCACGGCCAAGGGCGACGTCTACGATCCCAGGGTCGCGGTGCGCATCATGCGCGGCGAGGCGCAGAGCGCGGCCGACTACATCGACCTGCTCAACGAACGCCGCTCGCTGATCGCGCGCGTCAATGCGCGCATCGCGCCCTATGATGCGCTGGTGCTGCCGACCACGCCCAACACACCGCCGAAGATCGCCGACCTCGCCGACGATCAGGCGTTCACCCGCGAGAACATCCGCGCCTTGCGCAATTGCAGCCTGATCAACCTGATCGACGGTTGCGCCATCTCGCTGCCCTGTCATCGCGAGGGCGACATTCCCGTCGGCCTGATGCTGGCGGGCGCAGGCGGCTCGGACCGCCGTATCTTCGAGCTTGCTGCCGGCATGGAGGCCGTCATTCGTGTTTGACCTGACTTTCACCGTCGATGCCCAGGACACCACCACGCCGCTGACGCTGGCGATTGACCAGCTGGTCATCGCCGGCTGGACCGGCCGCGACACGGTCGCGCGCGACAAGCACATCGCCGAGCTGGAGGAGATGGGCATCGCCCGCCCGGCCTCGACGCCGATCTACTACCGCGCCTCGGCGCGGCGGCTGACCCAGGAGGACAGCATCGAATGCACCGGTGGCGATTCCTCCGGCGAGGTCGAGTTCGTGCTGATCGGCTGGCAGGGCCGCATCTTCGTCGGCTGCGGCTCCGATCACACCGACCGCAAGGTCGAGGCCTACAACGTCACGGTCTCCAAGCAGATGTGCGACAAGCCGATCGCCTCGACGCTGTGGCAGCTCGAGGACGTCATCGGCCATTGGGACAAGATGATCCTGCGCTCCTACGCCACCATCAAGGGCGAGCGCATGCTCTACCAAGAGGGCACGCTGGACGCGATGCTGCCGGTCGCCGACCTCATCGCGCGCGGCTTTGACGGTAGCAAGTTCCCCGACGGCTGCGCCATGTTCGGCGGCACCTTCGCCGCCAAGGGCGGCATCCGCCCGGCGGATCGGTTCGATTTCGAGCTCGAGGATCCCGTGCTGAAGCGGACGATCAGGCATGGCTACGACGTGGTGACGCTGCCGGTGAGGGGGTAACTCGCTCCACAAGCGACGGCCTCGTAGGGTGGGCAAAGCGAAGCGTGCCCACGTATTGCGAAGACGTGGGCACGGCGCAAGAGCGCCTTTGCCCACCCTACGAAACTGCCGGTGAGGGGTTGATCCCTCTCCGCGTCATTGCGAGCGAAGCGAAGCAATCCAGGCTCTCTCCGCGGAACCAGTCTGGATTGCTTCGTCGCAAGGGCTCCTCGCAATGACGGGGAGACGATCATCGGAAATCGGGTGGTTGTGGCGCCCGGGATCTGCGACACCCGCTCCCGTCATTCCGGGGCGCGCCCACTTGGGCGCGAGCCCGGAATCCATACTCCCGATCGTGGTTATGGATTCCGGGCTCGCGACTGCATCGCGCCCCGGAATGACGGATGGATAGGATCATCGCCATGGCCATCGCGAAACTCGTTTCCGCTCTCGATGAAACAGCCGACCTCGCCGGCCACGTCGACGCCCTCGACTGGCCCCAAATCACCGCCGAGCTCGACTCCCAAGGCTGCGCCGTGCTGAAGAACCTGCTGACGCCTGCCCAATGCGGCGCCATTGCCGCGCTCTACCCGGACGATGCGCACTTCCGCAGCCGCATCGTGATGGGCCGCCACGGCTTTGGCCGCGGCGAGTACAAGTACTTCGCCTATCCGTTGCCCGAACTGATCGCGCAGCTCCGCCCCGCGCTCTACGCGCACCTGCAAGCCGTCGCCAATCGCTGGAATGAGGCGATGGGGATCGACATCCGCTATCCCGGCACACATGCGGCGTTCCTGAAGCGCTGCCACGACGCCGGGCAGACGCGGCCGACGCCCCTGCTGCTGCAATATGAGGCTGGCGACTACAATTGCCTGCACCAGGACCTCTATGGCGAGCACGTGTTCCCGCTCCAGGTCGCGATCCTGCTGTCCGACCCCGGACGCGATTTCAGCGGCGGCGAGTTCGTGCTGACCGAGCAGCGTCCGCGCATGCAGTCGCGGGCCGAGGTGGTGCCGCTGGCACTGGGCGATGCGGTCGCCTTCGCTGTGCATCATCGTCCGGTGCAGGGGACACGCGGCACCTACCGCGTTAATCTGCGCCACGGCGTCAGCCGGATCAGATCCGGCCGGCGCCACACGCTGGGTGTGATCTTCCACGATGCCAAATGAGCGCTGCGATTGACGGGTGATCTGTTCGACAGCCTCGCCGAAGCCCAACCGTCGCGTGAGAACATCGCCGACGGCGCCGTACTGCTGCGCGGCTTCGTCAAGCCGATCGAGAGCGCGCTGATCGACGCGGTGCGCGCCATCGTGGCGCAGTCGCCGTTCCGGCGGATGACGACGCCGGGCGGCCATCTGATGTCGGTGGCGATGACCAATTGCGGCGATCGCGGCTGGATCACCGATCACACCGGCTATCGCTACGACCCGATCGATCCGCGCACCGGTGCGCCATGGCCGGAGATGCCGCCGCTGCTCCGCGATCTCGCCCGCCGCGCCGCGGAGCAGGGCGGCTTTGAACGCTTTGCCCCCGATGCCTGCCTCGTCAATCGCTATGAGCCGGGCACGCGGCTGTCGCTGCATCAGGACAAGGACGAGCTGGACTATTCCGCGCCGATCGTCTCGGTCTCGCTCGGCCTGCCCGCGACCTTCCTGTTCGGCGGCCTCGTGCGCAATGACAAGCCGCGTCGCTTCCGGCTCGTCCATGGCGACGTCGTGGTCTGGGGCGGGGCCAGCAGGCTCGCCTATCACGGCGTCGCGCCGCTCGCCGACGGCGAGCATCCGCTGTTGGGAAAGAAGCGGATCAATCTGACCTTCCGCAGGACGCGCTGACGCGTTTCCTCGCCGCCTTCGCTCGTCTAAGCTTCGGGCGGGGAGGCGGCGACATGACGACCACACAGAGCTCGGCCGGCACGGGCACGGCGAACCGCACGGGGCTGTATCTCGCGGTGCTGCAATTGGTGTTCACGCTGGGCTGGACGACCTACGTCGTCTACCTGCCAAAGCTCGCCGCCGATGTCGGCATCGCGCCGTCCGCCGTGATCCTCATCCTGATGCTGGATCAGGCGATTTTCACCATTGCCGATACCGCGATGGGAGTAGCCGCCGATAAGCTCGCGCCCCATGTCGGCAGGCTCGGCCTGTTCGTCGCCCTCGTGACCGCGATCTCCTGCGGCGCCTTCGTCGCACTGCCCTTCGTTGCCGGAGCCGGTGCGGCGGCGCAGGGCTGGTTCATCGCGCTGATCGTGATCTGGTCGATCACGTCCTCGGTGCTGCGAGCGCCGCCGCTGACCTTGCTCGGCAAGTACCGCGCCAAGCCGCAGGTGCCGTTCCTCGCCGCGCTGACCATGCTCGGCTACGGCGTCGCCGGCGCGCTCTCGCCCTATCTCGGCGTGGTGCTGCGCGAGCACGATGCGCGGTTGCCCTTCGTGATCTCCAGCGCAGTGCTGCTCCTGACCGCGCTCGGGCTGTCCAGGATCGAGCATGACGTGGCGCGCGACACCGTGCCATCCACACCGGACGAAGCGGCAAAGCCGCTCGGTCTCGTCCCGATCGCCTTCATCGTCGCGATGATCGCGCTCGCACTCGGCTACCAGCTGCACTTTGCCATGAACAGCGCGCCGTTCTATCTGCGCTTTGCAGCTCCCGGCGACCTGCAATGGCTGATGCCGGTGTTCTGGATCGGCTTCAACATCGCGATGTTTCCGGCAAGCCTGATCGTCAAGCATCGCGGCGGCCTCGTCGTGATGGGCGCCGCCGGCCTGTTCGGTGCGATGGCGATTGCGGCGGCCGAATTCGCCGGCAATCTCAACACGCTGATCGCCGCGCAATTTCTCGCCGGAGCTGCCTGGGGCTGCATGCTGATGAGCGCGGTCTCGGCTGCGCTCGCGATCGGCTCGACCGGCGCGGAAGGCAAGGTCACGGGCCTCGTCTTCTCCGCGCTTGCCCTCGGCACCTTCGCGCGGATGGCGGCGGTTGCCGGCGGCCTGCAGAAGATGCCGGAATACGCGCCGCTGCTGCACTGGGCGCCGGTCGCCTGCTGGTCGGTCGCGGGCGCCGGTCTGCTGGTGATTGCAGCCGCGCGGCTGCAGGGCGCGTCTAAAGCGCGATGAATTAGGCTTGATCGCGCAACGACGGAGGTACGCTCCCTCTCCCGCTTGCGGGAGAGGGTTGGGGAGAGGGTGCTTCCGCAATGGGACAATCCCCAAGAGGAGAAAGCCCTCACCCGCGCCTTCGGCGCGACCTCTCCCGCAAGCGGGAGAGGTGAACAAGCCGCGACAATCGATTCAACCTAAAGCCATTTCGCCTCAAGGCTTCGGCGGGTGAATGAAGGCCCACGGGCTGACTTCGGAATCCCGGGGCACCTCGACGGAAATCAGCACCGGCCCGCCGTGGCCGAGCGCCTTCTCCATCGCCGCCTTGAATTGCTCCGGCGCGGTGACGCGCGCAGCAGTCACGCCAAAGGATTCCGCGAGCTTGACGAAATCCGGATTGACGAGGTCGGACGCCACCACTCGGCCATCGAAATGCTGGCGTTGGTCGCGGCGGACATTGCCGTAGGCGTTGTTGTTGAACACCAGCGTCACCACGCCGATGTTGAACTGCACGGCGGTGGCAAGCTCCTGCACGCCGAACATGAAGCCGCCGTCCCCGGTGATGGCGACGACCGGCTTGTCGGGATTGGCGACCTTGGCGCCGAGCGCGGTCGGGAAACCCGAGCCGAGCGTGCCCTGGTAGCCCGAGGTGATGAAGGTGCGCGGCTGGTAGATTGGAAAGCCGTACCAGGAGGCGAAGCCGACCTGCGACAGTTCGTCGGTGACGATCGCATCTGCCGGCAGTACCTCGCGCAGGATGTTGAGATAGGCCATCTGCGGCTGAACCCGCTGGATCTCGGCTTGCGCGGCCGCGGTGGCCTCGCGGATCGTGCCGCGCCGTCCGGAAGTCTTGCTGTAGCCGGCCCTGCGAACGGCGGCGGCGAGATCGCGGGTCGCGGTCTTGGCATCGGCGACGATCGCGGTGTCCGACGAGAACCGCCGCATCTCGACCGGATCGATGTCGATGCGGATGCTCTTCAGGCCAGTGGGCCGATACGGCCAGCGCGACATGGTCGGCAGCTCAAGCCGTGTGCCGATGCCGATCATGAGATCGGTATTCGGCCACAGCCTGTAGGCCGCGGCCATAGTGAGCCCGAGCTCGTGCGCATTGGAGACGATGCCGCGGCCGCTGCGGAAGGCGACCACGGGCGCATCGATCATCTCGGCGAGCTCGAGGATTTCCTCACCCGCTTCGATCGCGCCGCTGCCGACGAAGATCATCGGCGCCTTGCTGGTCCTGATGAGCGCGGCGGCCTGCTTGATCATATCAGGATCAGGCTGCGGCGCCGGCAGAGGCTCCAGCACCTTCGCAGGCGCCGCGTCGGCACGCTGGGTGAAGACGTCCCAGGGCATCTCGACCGACGCGGGGCCGCGCCGTCCCGACATCATCTCCTGGAAAGCGCGCGCGACGATCGTCGGCGCATCGCCGGGATATTCGATGCGCTCGGCCCATTTCACATAGGTGCGCAAGGTCGCGAGTTGGTCCGGCATCTCATGCAGATGGCCGCGACCCTTGCCCAGGAACGAAGTCGGCACCTGGCCGGTGACGCACAGCACCGGCTCGTTGCAGCCGAACGCGGTGAGCAGCGCGGCGCTGGCATTGAGCACGCCCGGGCCGGGTACCACGCTGAACACGCCGGGCCGGCCGCTGGAGCGCGCATAGCCGAATGCCATGTAGCCGCAGGCCTGCTCGTGCCGCGCGCCGATCACCTTGAGCTGGGCCTGGTGGAACGCGTCGAACAGGCCGTAGACCTGCGCGCCGGGCAGGCCGAACACGGTGTCGACGCCGTGGGCGACAAGCCCGCTTACGATCGCTTCGCCGCCGGAGAGGCTGGTCATTTGGTTATTCCATTTCGCTTGTTGTTCAGGCTTCGTCGATCACGCCGTTGCGCAAGCGCCCGATCCCCTCGGCCTCGACCTCGACGACATCGCCAGGCTTCAGATAGCGCGGCGGATCGAACCGCGCACCGGCGCCGGTCGGCGTGCCCGTGACGATGATATCGCCGGGGACCAGGGTTGCGAAGGTCGAGATATAGTTCAGGAGATAGCGGAACGGAAACATCAGCCGGCTGGTGCGATCGTCCTGCCTGAGCTCGCCGTTGACATGCGTGGTGAGCCTGACGTCCGCGATCTGCGATTCCCGCGTGTAGGGCACCAGCCACGGGCCGAGGCTGCCGCTGGAATCGAAGTTCTTGCCCTGCGTCACGTTGAACTTGGCGTGGCGCAGCCAGTCACGCACCGAGCCCTCGTTGCAGAGCGTCAGCGCGGCGATGTGATCGAGCGCGGCGCTTTCGGGAATGTGCCGGCCTTGCTTGCCGATCACCAGCACGATCTCGCCCTCATAGTCGAGCTGCGCCGAGGCGCGCGGGCGCACCAGCGGCGTGTCGTGGCCGACGAAGGAGCGGGGCGAGCGCATGAACATGCTGGGATATTTCGGCGCCTCCTGGCCGTCCTTGTACTCGGCGTTACGATCAGGATAGTTGACGCCGATGCAGATGATCTTCTCCGGTGCCGGGACCGGCGGCAACCAGGTGATCTCGCTGAGTGCGTGAACCGGCGTGCGACCAGCGGCTTCCTCTGCAAGGCTCACGAGCTTTCCGGACGCGATCACCTCGCGCAGCGTCGGATAGGTCTGGGCATAGCGCGCGGAGAGATCGACGATGCCGCCTTCCAGAACGGCGCCGTACTTGGTTTCACCCTTGACGGAATAGGTGGCGAGACGAGGCAGCTTCATCAGTCCGCCACCAGCACATCGGCCACGAATTTCGGCTCGCGCACGGCTTGGCCCGTGAACGGCGAGCCCTGCTCGAACCAGGACCGCGGCGCCGGGGCGCCCCACAGCGTCTGGCGGCGCGGATCGCGCAGCGACCAGCGCAGCGGCTCGTGGTCGTGATCTCCGGTGAAATAGTCGCTGGTGTAGAGCTCGAGGCGGTGTCCGTCGGGATCGCGCACATAGAGGAAGAACGCGTTCGAGATGCCATGGCGTCCCGGCCCGCGCTCGATGTTCTTCACAAAACCTTGCGAAGCCATGACGTCGCAGAGATGGATGATGTTCATCGCCGTCGGCGTCCAGTAGGCGAAGTGATGGAGGCGCGGCCCCTTGCCGTTGGTGATCGCAAAATCGTGGACATTGCCCTTGCGATGCATCCAGGCCGCGGCGATGCGCCCGTTCGGCCCGTCCTCCTCGGCATATTCGGTGAGGCGAAAACCGAGCCGGGCGTAGAATTCCATCGTGTCCTGCACTTCGGCCGCGAAGACGTTGAAGTGATCCAGCCGCTGCGGGTGGCAGCCCCGGTAGAGGTCGTAGCGGCGCAGGAGATGCGGCCGCCGCTCCATCGCCGCGTAGAGCTCGATTCTAAAGCCGAAGGGATCGGTGAATTGCAGCGTGCGGCCCTGGAACGGCTGGTCGACGAAGGCGTAGGCGAGGCCGTTCTCGGACAGGAACGTGGCGGCCTTGTCGAGATCTTTGTCGTTGCCGACCTTGAAGCCGAGCCGGGCGCAAGCCGGCACCGCGGCCTTGCGCAGCACCAGCGAGTGATGCTGGTGCTCCTCGGCCGCGCGCAGGTAGACGGCCTCTTCGTCGGCGTCCTCGACATGCAGGCCGACAATGGTCTCGTAGAACTCGCGGCTCAGCTTCAGGTCGGTGACGTCGAGCACGACGTGGCTGGAGCGGATGATGTTGAACGGCGGTTCGAAGACATGTTGCGGTACCGGCATGTGCGTTTCCCCTTCTCGGCTTCGTCATTCCGGGGCTTACGAAGCACGAACCCGGAATCCATTCATCCACCAACTCTGCTGCTCGATGGATCCGGGTTAGGCTCTTCGAGCCGCCCCGGAATGACACCGCCGCTAAATTCCCAGCTTCTGAATCTTGTGCGTGCCCCGCGCTAGCGAGACGTGCTTGGTTTCCATGTAGAAGTCGAACGAATAATCGCCGCCGTCGCGGCCGATGCCTGAAGCCTTCATGCCGCCGAACGGCGTCGGCAGATGGCGGACATTCTCCGAGTTCAGCCAGATCATGCCGGCCTCGAGCGCATCGGCAACACGCAGTGCGCGTCCCATGTCATTGGTCCAGACATAGCCGGTCAGGCCGTAACGGATGTCGTTGGCGATCTCGATCGCGTCCACCTCGTCTCGGAAGGGCAGTACGGTCAGGAACGGCCCGAACACCTCCTCCTGCGCGACCCGCATCTTGCCGTGCGCACCGGTCACCAGCGTCGGCTCGACATAATGCCCGCCGCCGGGGCCGTCGTAGGCCTTGCCGCCGACCGCAATGGTGGCACCGTCCTGGCGCGCCACGTCGAAATAGGAGCAGACCTTTGCCAGATGCCGCTCGTGGATCAGCGGGCCGATCTCGGTGGCGGGATCGAGGGGATGGCCCACCTTGAGCGCCTTCACCCGCGCGGTCAGCTTCTCCACGAATTCTTTCGCGATGCTCTGCTGGATCAGCAGCCGACTCGAAGAGGTGCAGCGCTCGCCATTGAGCGAGTAGATCATGAACACGACGGCATCGAGCGCGCGGTCGAGATCGGCGTCGTCAAACACGATCACCGGGTTCTTGCCGCCAAGCTCGAAATGCACGCGCTTCAAGGTCGGCGCGCCCTGCATCATGATGGCCGAGCCGGTCGCGCTCTCGCCGACGAAGCCGATTGCCTTGATGGCGGGATGCTCGGTCAGCGCCTTGCCCGCTTCCTCGCCAAAGCCGTGCACGGTGTTGAGCACGCCGTCGGGGACGCCGGCTTCCTTCACGAGCCTTCCCAGAATGGAAGCGGTCACCGGCGACCATTCGGCCGGCTTGTGCACGACGGTGCAGCCGGCCGCCAGCGCTGGCGCGATCTTCCAGGTCGAGAGCATGAACGGCGTATTCCATGGCGTGATCACGCCGACCGGGCCGATCGGCACCCGCGTCGAGACGTTCCAATGCTCCTCGCTCGGCGTGTTAAGGCCGTCGCGCGCCTCGCTGCATTTGTCGGCGAAGAAACGGAAATTCTCGGCGGCGCGGATCGCGGCCTTTGCCATGAAGCGATAGGCCTGCCCGGTATCGATGCATTCGAGCACCGCGATGTCCTCGGCATTGTCCTCGATCGCATCGGCCACCCGATGCAGCAGCTTCTTCCGCATCGGCGGGCCCATGTCGCGCCACGACTTGAACGCGAGTGCAGCCGCAGTCGCTGCCGCGTCGATGTCCTCGGCATTGCCCCGCGCGACGCTGGCGAGCACGGCGCCATCGACCGGCGACCTGGTCTCGAACGTCTCGCCCGAGATCGAGGCGACGGTCTTGCCGTCGATCATGTGGCCGATGCCGTCCGCGCGCAGAGTTTTCAAAAGCGGCGCGAGGCGGTCACGGTTGGCCTGGAACAGATCGGCTTTCGGCGTGGGCTTATCCATGAGCGGCCTCCGCTTTCAGGGCGTCGTGAATGTTGTTGCGCTTCCAGCTGGTGTCCTTGTCGTTGATCTGCATGTCGAACGACAGGGCGAACTTGCTGGCGGCGAAGACGGGATCGAGATGTCTTGAGAGCGCCTGGAAGACGTGCTCGCCGGCCTTCTGGCGGGTAGGCAGGTCGCGGCCCTCGCCGATGCGCAGCACCATGTCCAGGAATCCGTAGTCCTGCCGCGCGTCCGCAATCGCATAGTGCTCGCAGCGGATGGCACGAACGCGGATGCCGCCGAGCGGGAAGATACCGGTCTCGCTAGCTGCCTTGCGCACGACCTCGCACACCGCGGCGATGTCGAGACGGTCGTCGAGATTGGCCGAATACTCGATGGTGAAATGCGGCATCGCGGTTTCACTCCCTGTCTTCTTCCGCCTAGGCGAAGTAGCAGCTCACCGAGCCGTAGGCGCCATAATCGGCCTGGATTGTGTCGCCCTTGCGGGTCTCAATCGGACGGATGAACGAGCCGGCGAGCACGACCTGGCCGGGCTCGAGCGCCAGCCCAAGCGGGGCGATCTTGTTGGCGAGCCAGGCGACGGCAGTCGCGGGATGATTGAGCACGCCGGCGGCAAGGCCGGTCTCTTCCAGCTGGCCGTTCTTGAAGCAGAGCGCTCCGATCCAGCGCAGGTCAGCATCCAGCGGGCGGATCGGCCGCCCGCCGAGCACGATGCCGGCATTCGCCGCATTGTCGGCGATGGTGTCGAAGATCTTTCGCGTCGCCTTGGTCTTGGGATCGACGCGCTCGATCCGCGTATCCAAAATCTCCAGCGCCGGCACCACGAAGTCGGTGGCGTTGAGCACGTCGAACAGCGTGCAGTCGGGCCCTGAAAGGCGCTTGCTCATGACGAAGGCGAGCTCGGCCTCGACGCGCGTCGCGATGAAGCGCTCGGTCGGAACGAGGCCGCCATCAGCGAAGAACATGTCGTCGAGCAGCACGCCGGAATCCGGCTCGTCGATGCCAAGCGCGCTCTGCATCGCTTTCGAAGTGAGGCCGATCTTGTGGCCTTTGACCACGCGCCCCTCGGCGATCTTGACGTCGACCCAGGCCTTCTGAATCGCATACGCATCCGAGATGCTGATGTCCGGGAAGTCGTGCGAGAGCTGCCGGATTTGCGTGCGCGTCTTCTCCGCCTGGTGCAGACGCCTCGCGCAAGCTTGGATATCGTCGTTGGAAAGCGCCATTTGTGATCTTACAAATCGTGGTGCCGCGGAGATACTTAACATGTTAAGTGAATGCGTCAAACACAAATTCGGCTTGCTGCACTGCAAACGTTTTGCGGCTTGAAGGGGCGTCATGACCAAGAAATCTGCCGATCCCGCCAACGGTCACCCGCCTGCCGCGCGCCAGGTGCCGATGCGCGATTTCTCGCGCTCGCTGCCGATGTCGCTGCTGCGAGCCCGGGAAGCGGTGATGCGGCAGTTTCGTCCCTCGCTGCGCGAGCACGGCCTGACCGAGCAGCAATGGCGCATCCTGCGCGCGCTGGCGGCGATCGAGGCGGTCGAGGTCACGGAACTCGCGCGCACCGCGTTCCTGCTCGGGCCGAGCCTGTCGCGCATCCTGCGCGACCTCGAGGCGCGCAACCTGATCGAGCGCAAGACGGCGAAGGCCGACCAGCGCCGCAGCATGGTCTCGATCTCGAAAGAGGGGCTGAAGCTGATGGCCTCGGTCGCGCCGACGTCGGAGGCGATCTATGCCGAGATCACGCGGCGCTTCGGCGCCCGCAAGCTCGCCGAATTGCAGGAGATGCTCGGCGAGCTCGAACGGAGCCTTGCCGGGCTCGGCGGCGCGGACGAGACAATAGCCGGGGAGTGAAACCAGATATGCGTGCGTGCGCGGCGAGAGCCATGGACATTCACGCTTTTTTTCGCTCAAAGTGCGGCCCAACCGATCCGCGGCGAGTGAGAGCAACAGGGAAGGAAAGGCAACGTGGCGAACAAAGTCAAAGAGATCTGGAAGTCGGGCAAGGCGGTCGTCAACGCCTGGCTTGCCATTCCCTCCGGCTTCTCGGCCGAGATGGTCGCGCAATGCGGCTTCGACAGCGTCACGGTCGACATGCAGCACGGCGTGCAGGACTATCTCTCGATGGTGCAGTGCTTCCAGGCCATGGACAAGCATCCGATCACCCCGATGGTCCGCGTGCCCTGGAACGAACCCGGCATCATCGGCAAGGTGCTCGATGGCGGCGCCTATGGCGTGATCTGCCCGATGGTCAACACGCCGCAGGAAGCCCGGAACCTGGTCTCCTATTCGAAATATCCGCCCAAGGGCGTGCGCTCCAACGGTCCGATCCGCGCCGGCATGTACGGCACCGCCGGCTCCTATCAGAAGACGGCCAACGACGAGATTGTGCTGCTGCCGATGATGGAGACGCGGACCGCCGTCGAGAACATGGAAGCGATCCTCGACGTCGAAGGCATCGACGGCGTCTATATCGGCCCGTCCGATCTCGGCTTCTCCTACGGCCTCGAGCCCAAGCTCGACCGCAGCGAGCCCGAGATCCTCGCGATCTACGAGAAGATCATCAAGGAATGCGGCAAGCGCGGCCTCAACCCGGGGATCCATTGCAGCGGCGCCGAAGGCGCGGCGCGCGCGATCAACATGGGCTTCAAGCTGGTGACGCTGTCCAACGAAGTCGGCCTGATGACCACCTACGCCAAGATGCAGGTGAACGCGACCCGCAAGGATTCGGGCGGCAAGGCGTAAAAAACCCGCGAATGGCGAATGGGAGTAGCGAATAGGGCTGCTCCCATTTCCACTCGCCATTCGCTATTCGCTACTCGCCTCCGAAGGAGACTTCCATGACCATCAGCCCCGTCATCCGCCTGCATCCCGATGATGGTGTGGTGATCGCGCGCGCGAGCCTGCCGCCGGGAACATTGGTCGCCGACGGCGTGACCACGGTCGATCGCATCCCCTCCGGCCACAAGGTCGCGATCAAGCCGATCGCCGAAGGCGAGCCGATCAGGCGCTACGGCCAGATCATCGGCTTTGCCACGCAAGCCATCGCGCCGGGCCAGCACGTGCACGTGCAGAATTGCGGCATGGGTGATTTCGCCAAGGACTATGCCTATTGCGTCGACGTCAAGCCGACGCCGAATTTCGACCTGCCGGCGACCTTCGAGGGCATCCGCCGTCCGGACGGCCGCGTCGCCACGCGCAACTATATCGGCATCCTCACCTCGGTGAATTGCAGCGCGCATGTCGCGAGCCTCGTCGCCGACGTCTTCAAGAAGAATCCCTTCACCGGCGACAATCCGCTCGCCGACTTCCCCAACGTCGACGGCGTCGTCGCGCTGACCCACAAGACCGGCTGCGGCATGACGCAGAACGAGCCGCTGGCGCTGCTCCGCCGCACGCTCGGCGGCTATGCGCGGCACGTCAACTTCTCCCACGTCATCGTGCTCGGCCTCGGCTGCGAGGTGAACCAGATCGGCGGCCTCATGGAAGAGCAGAAGCTTGCCGGACGACTGCGCGCGATGGACATCCAGGAGGTCGGCGGCACCCGCAAGACGGTCGAAGCCGGCATCGCCTTCGTGCGCGAGGCGCTGACTGACGCCGACAAGGTCAAACGCGAGACGGTGCCGGCGAGCGAGCTCACCGTGGCGCTGCAATGCGGCGGCTCGGACGGCTATTCCGGCGTTTCCGCCAATCCCGCGCTGGGGGCGGCCAGCGACCTCATCGTGCGTCACGGCGGCACCGTGATCCTGTCGGAGACGCCGGAGACCTACGGCGCCGAGCATCTCTTGACACGCCGCGCCGTCAGCCGCGAGGTCGGCGAGAAGCTGGTCGACCTGATGCGCTGGTGGGACGAATATACCACGCGCGAAGGCGCCGAGATGAACGCCAATCCGAGCCCCGGCAACAAGGCCGGCGGCCTCACCACCATTTTGGAAAAGTCCCTCGGCGCGATGGCGAAGGCCGGCACCACCAATCTCGTCGAGGTGCTGCGCTATGCCGAGCCCGTCACCAAGAAGGGGTTCGTGTTCATGGACACGCCCGGCTACGATCCAGTAGCTGCGACCGGGCAGGTCGCCGGCGGCGCCAACCTCGTCTGCTTCACCACGGGCCGCGGCAGCGTGTTCGGCTGCAAGCCGGCGCCGTCGATCAAGCTCGCCACCAACACGCCCATGTACAAGCGCATGGAAGAGGACATGGACGTCAATTGCGGCACCATCCTCGAAGGCGAGGAGAGCGTCGAACAATGCGGACGGCGCATCTTCGAACTCATCCTCAAGACCGCCTCGGGCCAGCCCACAAAGAGCGAGAGCTTCGATTTCGGCGGCGCCGAGTTCGCGCCCTGGGTGCTGGGCGCGACGATGTAGTCGCGCTTGGCTAGCGCTGCGCAGCCCATCAAGAGCCGCCGGTAGCCGATGACCGCAACCGGAATCGGAGCGCGTGTGGCGATCCGAAATGCAACGACCGTTCGCTAAGTAATGATACGTAGGTGGGCGCCGGCTGCAAAAAGTTCCCGGCTTACACCTGGTTAACATTGTTGCCGTAGACACGAGGGTGATGCGGCTTCACAGCGTGGTGGGGCCGGCGTGACTTGAGGATCGAACCGATGCAAGCGATACGTCCCACTGGGGTGGAAAATCTCCTCGGTGAGGAGGAGCTGATCGTATCGAAGACCGATCTCAAAGGCCGCATCACCTACGCCAACGACGTCTTCATCCGCATGGCGAAGTACTCGTGGAAGGAGCTGATGGGCGCGCCCCACAGCCTGATCCGCCATCCCGACATGCCGCGCGCCGTCTTCAAGCTGCTGTGGGACACGCTGCAGTCCAAGCAGGAGATCTTCGCCTACGTCGTCAACCTGGCGAAGGACGGCAGCCACTATTGGGTGTTCGCCCACGTCACGCCGACATTCGACGAGCGCGGCAACATCGTCGGCTATCACTCCAACCGTCGCAAGCCGGATCCCGCGCAGATCGAGCGCATCAAGCCGATCTACAAGACGCTGTGCACTGAGGAGGCGCGGCATGCCAATGCCAAGGAGGGCATGCAGGCGAGCTTCGAGACGATGGTCGGGCTGCTCAAGCAACAGGGTGTCGGTTACGATGAATTTGTGCTCTCTCTCTCTAAGGCGCAGGGAGCGACCGCGCTCGCGTGTGGTCTTGCCGTCGTTGCGTTCGTTCTCTCGCTGCTCGGCATATCCGGTATCACGAGTGCCGCTTCTCTCGGCGCGACGATCGCGCTCTCCGGCTATGCCGTCTGGTGCCAGCACCGCGCGGCGGTTTCCGTCGACGAGGTCGCCGATGTCTGTCGCAAGGCGGCGGCCGGCGATCTCGAGGCGCGCATCCTCAGCGAGCGGCAGGCCGGGCGCATCGGCGCCATCCAGAAATCGGTCAACGACATGCTCGACATTACCGATGCGTTCCAGCGTGAAGCTTCGGCGTCGATGGAGTATGCCAGCCGCGGCAAGTATTTCCGCAAGATCCTGGCGCGGATTGCCCGGCTCGTTCCGCCGCTCGGCGACCGTCATCAATTCCGGCACCGACAGCCTTGGCCGCAGGGTCGTCGAGATCGCGGACCTTGCCAGGCAGTTCGGCGCGCATCTCGACCAGGTTGCGGGCACGCTGATGGGCGCGGCGACCGATCTCGAATCCGATGCCGGCCAGATGGCGGCGGCGGCGGAGAAGACCAGCCTGCAAACCTCCGGCGTGCTCAGCGCGTCCGACCAGGCCTCGCGCAACGTCGCCACTGTCGCCAGCGCCGCCGAGCAGCTCGCATCGTCGATCGCCGAGATCAACCGCCAGGTGGCCGGCTCGACCGCGAGCACGGGGCGGGCGGTGAACGAAGCCAATCGCGCCGGCGGCGAGATCCGGAGCCTTGCGGACGCCGCGATGCAGATCGGCGATGTCGTCAAGCTGATCAGCGAGATCGCCTCGCAGACCAACCTGCTCGCGCTCAATGCCACCATCGAGGCGGCCCGCGCGGGCGACGCCGGCCGCGGCTTCGCGGTGGTGGCCTCCGAGGTCAAGAGCCTCGCCAACCAGACCGCCAAGGCGACCGAAGAGATCAGCGCCAAGGTCGGCGAGATGCAGCAATCGACCACCACTTCGGTCGCTGCCGTCGAGGCGATCGCGCAGACCATCGCGGAGATCGACGGCATCTCCGCCTCGATTGCCGCCTCGATCGAGCAGCAGGGGGCGGCGACGCGCGAGATCGCCCGCAACGTTCACGAAGCCTCAACCGGCACCTCGCAGGTCTCCTCCAACGTGACGGGCATCAGCGAAGCCGCCGCCGACACCGGCCGCGTCGCTGCCCGCGTCAACCACGCCTCCGAACGCGTCCACGGCGAAGTCGAGACGCTCCGCCGCGAAGTGACCCAGTTCCTGCAAAGGCTGACCTCGGCGGCGTAACGTTTCTGCAAACGAGGTCGTCATGCCCGGGCTCGTCCCGGGCATCCACGTTCTTGGTTCTGCGCGGCAAAGGTCGTGGATGGCCGGGACAAGCCCGGCCATGACGCCGTGGAAGCAGCACCGCGCCAACCCTAACGTCGGATGCGATCGCCCCCATGGCGATTGGGATACTTCCTAGGCACCCCGTGCCCGTTGTTAGTGCTTGATCGCACTCCCCTCAGGTGTTCTGCTCAAAAAAGCTGCTGGAGCACTGCAACCCGTGTCGATCTACGTCGCGCTACACCACGTCACGCACTACAAATACGACCGCCCGATCGACCTTGGCCCGCAGACCATCCGGCTGCGGCCGGCGCCGCATACGCGCACGCCGATCCTGAGCTATTCGCTCAAGGTCACGCCCTCAAATCATTTCGTGAACTGGCAGCAGGACCCGCAGGGCAACTGGCTGGCGCGCTACGTCTTTCCGGAGAAGACCACCGAACTGAAATTCGAGGTCGACTTCACGGCGCAGATGACCGTGGTCAACCCGTTCGACTTCTTCGTCGAGCCCTATGCCGACAGCTTTCCGTTCGAATATCCCAAGGATCTGAAGACGGAGCTTGCGCCTTATCTCGAGACTATCAAGCCCGACCGCCTGTTCGCCAAGTTCCTGGATTCGATTCCCCACGAGGCCCCCAACACCGTCAACTTCCTGGTCGACCTCAATCGCGAGCTCCAGAAGAAGGTCCGCTACATCATCCGCATGGAGCCGGGCGTGCAGACGCCGGAGGAGACGCTTGCCTCAGGCGCGGGCTCATGCCGCGACTCCGCCTGGCTCTTGATCCAGACCTTGCGCCATCTCGGCCTCGCCGCCCGCTTCGTCTCGGGCTATCTGGTCCAGATCCGTCCCGACATCGATCCGATCGAGGGACCGCCGGAAGTCGAGAACGACTTTACCGATCTGCACGCCTGGGCCGAGGTCTATCTGCCGGGTGCCGGCTGGATCGGATTCGACGCGACCTCGGGCATGCTCGCAGGCGAAGGGCACATCCCCGTCGCAGCCACGCCGCACTATCGATCCGCGGCGCCGATCTCCGGCGGGGCCGGCTTTGCCGAGGTCGAGTTCTCCTTCGACATGAGCGTGAGGCGCATCCGCGAGGCGCCGCGCATCACAAAGCCGTTCTCCGACGAATCCTGGGCGCGCCTCAACGATCTCGGCGAGCAGGTCGACGGCGATCTCGCCGCCCATGACGTGCGCCTCACCATGGGCGGCGAGCCGACCTTCGTCTCGGTCGACGATCTCGAGGCCGGCGAGTGGAACACGGAAGCGGTCGGCCCGACCAAGCGCGCGCTCGGCGACGATCTGATCCGCCGGCTGCGCACGCGCTTCGCGCCGGGCGGGCTGCTGCATTACGGCCAGGGCAAATGGTATCCGGGCGAGAGCCTGCCGCGCTGGGCCTTCGGCCTCTATTGGCGCAAGGACGGCGTGCCGATCTGGAAGAATGCCGACCTCATCGCCAAGGTCGAAAACCCGCGTCGCGCCGAGGTGAAGGACGCCGAGACCTTCATGGAAGGCACCGCGGCCCGGCTCGGCCTCGATGCCGGCTACATCATGCCGGCTTATGAGGACACCGCGTACTGGCTCCAGAAGGAGGCGGAGCTTCCCGTCAACGTCGATCCCTCCGATTCCAAACTATCCGATCCGGAAGCCCGCGCGCGGATGGCGCGCGTGTTCGACGAGGGCCTCAACACACCGCGCGGCTTCGTGCTGCCGATCCAGCGCTGGAACGCGCCGCCGCGCTGGCGCAGCGAGCGATGGCAACTCCGGCGCAATCATCTGTTCCTGATGCCGGGCGATTCGCCGCTCGGTTTGCGCCTGCCGATCGGCTCGCTCGGCTACGTCCCGCCCAACCAATATCCCTACATCGTCGAGCAGGACCCGATGGAGGCGCGGGACAAGCTGCCGGTGTTCACGCTCGCCGCGCGTCCGGAATCCCCGCCGCGGGCCGCGCCCGAGCAGCTCAACACCTCCGTCCCGGTTCGCACCGCGATGTCGGTCGAAGTCCGCGACGGCGTGCTCTGCGCCTTCATGCCGCCGGTCGAGCGCATCGAGGACTATCTCGAACTGATTGCCGCGCTCGAAGCCACCGCGGAGGAGATGCAGCTACAGGTCCATGTCGAGGGTTATCCGCCGCCGTTCGATCCGCGCATCGAGGTGATCAAGGTGACGCCCGACCCCGGTGTCATCGAGATCAACATCCAGCCGGCGAAGAACTGGCGCGATGCGGTCGAGATCACGACCGGTCTCTATGAGGATGCGGCGAAGGTGCGCCTCGGCGCCAACCGTTTCCTGGTCGACGGCCGTCACACCGGTACCGGTGGCGGCAATCACGTCGTGGTCGGCGGCTCCTCACCGCAAGACTCGCCGTTCCTGCGCCGGCCCGATCTTCTGAAGAGCCTGGTGCTGTATTGGCAGCGCCATCCCGCGCTGTCCTACTTCTTCTCCGGGCTTTTCATCGGTCCGACCAGCCAGGCGCCGCGCATCGACGAAGCCCGGCACGACAGCATCTACGAGCTCGAGATCGCGCTCTCGCACGTGCCGCCGCCGGGCACGCAGACGCCGCTGTGGCTGGTGGACCGGCTGTTCCGGCACCTTCTGGTCGACATCACCGGCAATACCCACCGTGCCGAGATCTGCATCGACAAGCTCTATTCACCGGAAGGGCCCACGGGCCGGCTCGGCCTCGTCGAATTCCGCGCGCTCGAAATGCCGCCGGATCCGCGCATGTCGCTCGCGCAGCAGCTCCTGATCCGCGCGCTGATCGCAAAGTTCTGGCGCGAGCCGCTGAGCGGCAAGTTCGTGCGCTGGGGCACCGCGCTGCACGATCGCTTCATGCTGCCGCATTTCATCTGGGAAGATTTTCTCGACGTGCTCGGTGAGCTCAAGCAATCGGGCTATCCGTTCGAGCCGGAATGGTATCTGGCCCAGCTCGAATTCCGCTTCCCCGCTTTCGGCCGCATCCATCATGGCGGAGTGACGCTGGAGCTGCGGCAAGCGCTCGAGCCTTGGCACGTGCTCGGCGAGGAGGGCTCGGCCGGCGGCACCGTGCGCTATGTCGATAGCTCGGTCGAGCGGCTCCAGGTCAAGGCCGAAGGCTTCGTCGAGGGCCGCCATGTCGTCACCTGCAACGGCCGCCGCCTGCCGATGACCCCGACCGGCCGCTCCGGCGAGGCTGTGGCCGCCGTCCGCTTCAAGGCCTGGCAGCCGGCCTCCGGCCTGCACCCGACCATCCCCGTGCACGCGCCGCTGACCTTTGACCTGATCGATACCTGGAACGGCCGCTCGCTCGGCGGCTGCGTCTACCACGTCGCCCATCCCGGCGGGCGCAACTACGACACCAAGCCGGTCAATACCTACGAGGCCGAGGCCCGGCGGCTGGCGCGCTTCCAGGACCACGGTCACACCCCGGGTCCGATGCAGCCGCCGCCCGAGGAACGCACAAATGAATTTCCGCTGACCCTCGACTTGCGGACCCCGCTCCTGCAATGAGTATGATGGTGGGGGAGGGAAAGGCCCATGGGCGAGGGCGCAGCCGAAGACAACGACCAGGCGGGCAGGGCAAATGCCCAGCAGCGGATTGCGCAGTGGGTCCGCGACTATAGCCGCCTGCCCGGCATCCCCGACGAGTTCCTGGGGCCCGACGGTGCGCCGCGCGCGGTCTGGAGCCGCTTCTTCGACGCCTTCGGCGCGCTGGCGCCCGACGAGATCGAGCGCCGCTTCGGCATGGCCGATCGCCATCTCCGCGAGGCCGGCGTCACCTACCGCGCGCCCGGCGATAGCGCCGACCGGCCCTGGTCGATCAGCCATCTGCCGCTTTTGATCGACGAGGCCGACTGGCAGCAGCTTTGCGCCGGCATCACCCAGCGCGCCGAGCTGCTCGAGCGCGTGCTGCGCGACATCTATGGCGAGGGGCGCCTCGTGGCCGAAGGCGCGCTCCCGGCCGCGGCGATCGCCGGCAGTCCCGAATATCTCCGTCCCGTCTGCGGCGTGCCGCCGCCCGGCGGACGCTATCTCTCGATCTATGCCGCCGATGTTGGCCGCGGGCCCGACGGCCGCTGGTGGGTGCTCGGCGACCGCACCCAGGCGCCATCGGGTGCGGGCTACGCGCTGGAGAACCGCCTGGTGCTGTCGCGCGCCTTCTCCGATCTCTACAAGTCGATGAACGTGCCGCGCGTCGCGCCGTTTTTCGAAGCGTTCCGCGACTCCCTTCGCGCGCGCGCCGATCGCGACGAGCCCAGGATCGGCGTGCTCACCCCCGGCAGCTTCAGCGAGACCTATTTCGAGCACGCGACGCTGGCGCGCTATCTCGGATTCCTGCTGGTCGAGGGCGACGATCTCGCGGTCAGCGACAATCGCGTCCACATCCGCACCGTCGCCGGCCTGAAGCGGCTGGATGTGCTGTTGCGCCGGGTCGATTCCAACTCGCTCGATCCGCTCGAGCTCGATGCCTCCTCGCGGCTCGGCGTGCCCGGCCTGATCGACGTGCTGCGCAAGGACGGCGTCGTCGTCGCCAACATGCCGGGCTCGGGCGTTTTGGAGGCGCGGGCGCTGCTCGGCTTCCTGCCGGCGCTGAGCCGCCGCCTGCTCGGCGAAGACCTGAAGATGCCGCACATCGCGACCTGGTGGTGTGGCCAGCGCGTGGCGCGCGACGAGGTGCTGGCGCGGCTCGACGAGGTCGCGATCGAAGGCGCCTATCGCCGCGGCGTTCCCGGCTTCGACTCCAGCGGTCCGGTGCTCGCGAGCGAGCTCGACGCGAGCGGACGGCAGCGCCTGATCGAGGCGATCGGCGCGCGCGGCATGGACTATGTCGGCCAGGAGGTGGTGCGGCTCTCGACCATGCCGGTGTGGGAGCATGGGCAGCTCACGCCGCGTCCCTTCGTGCTGCGCGTGTTCGCGGCCGCCACGCCGGATGGCTGGGCCATCATGCCGGGCGGCTTCTGCCGCATCGCCGAGCAGCCGGACGCGCGCGCGGTGTCGATGGGCGACGGCGCGCGCGCCGCCGACGTCTGGGTCGTCTCCGACAAGCAGGTCGCGACCGCGACGCTTCTGCCCGCGATCGACAAGGTGCGCATCCGCCGTATCGCCGGCGTGCTGCCGAGCCGCGCCGCCGACAATCTGTTCTGGCTCGGCCGCTATCTCGAGCGCGCCGAGGCGACGCTGCGGCTGGTGCGCGCTTTGGGCTCGCCGAGCGGGCCGAACAAGGGCACCGCGGCCTCGGTGCAATCGGCCGAACGCATCCAGCGCCTGCTGGTGGCCTGGGGCGCGGTTTCGCAATCCTCACGCACGGCCGCGGGGCGCATCGTCGCCGAAGCGCTGCAGGGCGCGGAGCGTTTCGGCTCGGCCCTGTCGCTGGTGAGGGCGGCGCAGCGCACGGCGACCTCCTTGCGCGAGCGGCTGTCGCCCGATGCCTGGCAGGTGATCACCGAGATGGCCGAGCGCCTCGCCATCGAGGTGGAGGACGACGACAGCGTGCTGAGCGCCGCCGAGCTGACCTTGCAGGAGCTGGCGAGCTTCGCAGGCCTTGCGCAGGAGAATATGAATCGCGCCGCCGGCTGGCGCTTCCTCGACATCGGCCGCCGTATCGAGCGCGCCATCAACACCACGCGCTTCACCCGCCAGTTCGCCTATGACGAGGCCGGTGACGAGGATCTCGACATCCTGCTGACGCTGGTGGATTGCCAGATCACCTACCGCTCGCGTTATCTGCTGGCGCCGATCCTGGCCCCGGTGCGCGACCTCGCGGTGCTCGACGGCTACAATCCGCGTTCGGTGGCGTTCCAGGTGACGACGCTGAACGAGCACATCGCCGCGCTGCCGAGCCTGAAGGAGCATGGCCTGATCGAGAAGCCGCAGCGTCTGGCGGTGGCGATGCAGGCGATGCTCGCGACCGCCGAGGCTGAGAAGCTCGAGGTCAAGACGCTGTTCGCCCTGGAGCAGGATCTGCTCAGCCTCGGCGAGGCGATCGGGCAGCACTACTTCCCGCACGGCCCCAATGCCAGCCGGCCGGAAAAGCTGACGGGGCTGGCGTGATCTACGACATCCGTCACGTCACCACCTACGAGTACGAGAATCCCGTCAGCTTCGCCCGCTGCACGCTGCGACTGGAGCCCGCAAGCGGCGGCGGCCAGGAGCTGATCTCGCACGAGGTCGAGATCCATCCGCGCCCGGCCGAGCGCAATGTGCGGCGCGACTTCTTCGGCACGCTGACCGAGAGCGTGGTGATCGAAGCCGCGCATCGCAATCTGCGCATCGACTCGCGCTCGCGCGTCTCGGTGTCGCGCAAACCGCCGGCCCGCGATGCGGTCAGCCCGCCCTGGGAGAGCGTCCGCGATGTCGCGTTCGAAGCCACCAGCCTCGGGCCGTCCTCGCCGGTCGGCTATGTCTTTGCTAGCCCCCTGGTGCCGGTGCTGCGCCCGGTCAGCGCCTATGCGGGGATAAGCTTTCCGCCCGGCGCGGGCATCCTCACCGGCGCCGTCGACCTGATGCGACGGATCCGCGGCGAATTCCGCTACGATCCGAAGGCGACCGTGATCTCGACACCGCTCGACGAGGTGTTCGACAAGCGTCACGGCGTCTGCCAGGACTTCGCCCATGTCATGATTGCCGGGCTGCGCGGGCTTGGCCTGCCGGCGGCCTATGTCAGCGGTTATCTGCGCACCGCTCCGCCGCCGGGACAGCCGCGTCTGCAAGGCGCCGACGCCAGCCATGCCTGGGTCTCGTTATGGTGCGGGCCGGAGCTCGGCTGGATCGATCTCGATCCGACCAACGATCTCCTCATCGGCAACGATCACATCGTGCTCGCAATGGGGCGCGATTTTTCCGACGTCTCGCCGGTCGACGGCATCATCGTCGGCTCGCCCAAGCAGAAGCTCAGCGTTGCCGTCGACGTGCTGCAGGTGGAGTAGGGCGGGTACGTCAGCCTCTTCGATGCAGCACAATCACATGCCCAGGAGCGGCGTATGCCACCCTCTTTACAGCGCTAAGCGGTCAGCACGTCTTCGATCCGGATCGGCAGGGTGCGGACGCGCTTGCCGGTCGCATGAAAGACGGCGTTCGCGATCGCGGGGGCGATACCGACCAGGGCGATTTCGCCGAGACCCTTGACCCCGAGTTCATTGACGTGCGGATCCGACTCCTCGAGGAAGTGCGCTTCGACCTGGGGAATGTCCAGGTTGACGGGCATCAGGTAGTCGGCCATGTGAGCGTTGACCGGCCGGCCGTCGCGAGCGTCGAGAACGGTGCGCTCCATCAGCGCCATACCGATGCCGCCGACCATTCCGCCGGTGCATTGGCTGCGGGCGAGACGCGGGTTGACGACGCGGCCGATGCCATAGGCGCCGACCGCGCGGCGGACGCGGATCGTGCCGACGTCGGGATCGACGGCGACCTCGACGAAGACGGCGCCGAACGAGTGCATCGAGAACCTGGCGGCAGCCTCGGGATCCCGCTGAGACGACGCCGTGGCTTCGATCGGTCGATCGTTCCGGTCCTTCGCGGCCTGTTCCCGCACGGCGATGCAGGCAGCGCGGATCGCGGAGCCGACCGAGGCCATGGTCCAAGAGCCGCCGTGGGATGGTGCAGGCGGATAATCTGAGCGGCCAAGGCTGAAGCGCACCTTTTCGACGGGGAGCCCGAGAGTCTCGGCGGCGACCTGCGTCATCGACGTATAGGTGCCCGGACCCATGTCGCTGGCCGCGATCTCGACCTCGGCTGTCCCGTCGCGAAGCAGCCGCGCCCGCGCGGTGGCCGGCGCGTGAAAGGCCGGATAGCTTGCCGAGGCTACTCCCATCCCGATCAGCAGGCGGCCGTCGCGCATCGAGCGCGGTTCGGGCGTACGGCGCGACCAGCCGAATCGTTCGGCCCCGAGATCGTAGCATTTCATCAGCGATCGGCTGGAGAAGGGCTTGTTTTCTCCCTCGTCGATCTCCGGCTCGTTCCGGCGCCGCAGATCGATCGGATCCAGGCGGAGCCTATAAGCCAACTCGTCCATGGCGCATTCGAGCGCGAAAACGCCGCTGGCCTCGCCAGGGCCACGCATGTGGTTTGGCGTTCCGGTATCGAGCGGGACCAGGCGGTAGCGCGTCCGCACGTTGGGCGAGGAGTAGAGGAACGTCGTGACCGAGGTCAGGGCTTCCATGAATTCTTCGTAGCGACTGGTCTCGCCCGTACCTTCGTGCACCACGCTGATGAGCTTTCCATCCGCCGTGGCGCCGAGAGCGATCCTCTGCACCGTGCGCGGCCGATGTCCGGTCGTGAAGAACATCTGCTTGCGCGTCAGGACGAGCTTCACCGGGCGGCCAACGTGGCGGGCGGCCATGGCCGCGAGCGTCACATGAGGCCAGGTTCTGAGCGAGGTCCCGAAGGCCCCGCCGATGAACGGGCAGATCACCGTCACTTTCTCGGGTGACAAACCGAAGATCGCCGCGATCTCGGCCTGCTCGTTGACGACGAACTGGCTCTTGCTCCAAAGCGTCAGGCGGTCACCGTTCCAGCTGGCGATCGTCGCATGCGGCTCCATCGGATTGTGGTTCTCGCGCGCGATGTCATAGGTCTCGTCGACCTTCACCGGCGCGTCGGCCAGAGCCTTATCCGCGCTTCCGCGCGTCGTGTCGGCGGGAAGCCGGGCGTCCGGCTGTTTGCCGGCCTCCGGTACGATGGGACGAGCTTCAGGGCCCGCGGAATCGACGATTGGCCGCTCGGCCTTGTAGGTGACGCGCAGCGCCGCGGCGGCCCGCTCCGCCTGCGCGATGGTCGCGGCAACGACGAGCGCCACCGGCTGGCCGTGGAAGCGCACAAGATCGTCCTGCAGCACATGCAGCCGCTCGCCCGTCGCCGGATCGATGTAGCTCTTGTGCGGGCCGTACGCCAGGCGTGGCGCGTTGAGATGCGAGAGAACGGCGAGAACGCCCGGCATCTTCTCGACCGCCGCGCTGTCTACGCCGGTCAATCGTCCAAGTCCTATTGTGGCGCTGACGATCACGGCATAGGCCTGGCCCGGCTGATTAAAATCGGCCGCGTACCGCGCGGAGCCGGTGACCTTGGCGCGGCCGTCCACGCGGGGCAGCGGCTGTCCGATGACGCTGATCGTCATGCAATTCCTCCCGTCATTTCGAAGGCGCGGACGATCGTCCGCGGCAGGAGTTCGAGTTTGTAATGATTGCCGGACAGCGGGCGGGCCCCTTCCAACGCCGATCGGGCGGCCGCCTCAAACACCTGCCGGCCTGGTACCTTGCCGATCAGCGCCGCTTCCACCGCGCGCATGCGCCAAGGTCGGGTGCCGACCCCGCCAACCGCGAGCCGCGCGCCGCGGATCACGCCGTCCACGACGTCGAGCGCCGCTGCCGCGGAGACCAGCGCAAATTCGTAAGACGCGCGGTCGCGCACCTTGAGGTAGCGCGCCCGGCGGCTATCAGGCCCCCCGGGGACCCGCACTTCAACGATGAGCTCGCCCGGCAGCAGCGTGTGTTCGAGATGGGGGGTGTCGCCGGGCAAGCGAAACAGCTCCTCGACCGGGAAAGTGCGCTCGCCCTTCGGCCCCCTGACCTGCATGGTGGCGTCGAGCGCGACCAGCGCGACCGCAACGTCCGAGGGGTGCGTCGCCACGCAGTGATCGCTGGTGCCGAGAATGGCGTGACCGGCATTCAGGCCGTCGCGTGCGGCGCAACCTGAGCCAGGGCTGCGCTTGTTGCAGGATGCGTCGAGCATCCGAAAGTAGGGGCAGCGGACGCGCTGGAGCAGGTTGCCGCCGATCGAGGCCATGTTGCGCAGTTGCGGTGAGGCGCCCTCGATCAGGCTCTCGGAGATCAGCGGGTAAAGACGCTGAACATCGGAGTGGGCGGCGATGTCGGCCATCCGCGCGAGCGCGCCGATGACGAGATTGGACCGGTCGACGCGAATACCGGAGAGCGGAAGCGCATTGATGTCGACGAGCTGCTGCGGCTGCTCCACCTCGTCGCGCATGAGATCGATCAATGTCGTGCCGCCGGCGATAAGGCGGCCTCCGGAGGATGCGGCGGCGACGGCGGCCTCGATGGAGGTCACCTTCTCGATCGTGAACGGGAGCATGGTCAGACCCTCTTGGCGGCGTCGGCAACAGCGGCGACGATCCCGGGATACGCCCCGCAGCGACAGATATTGCCGCTCATCCAGAACCGAATGTCGTCCGGCGAGCCCGCATGGCCTTCGGCGATGCAGCCGACCGCCGACATGATCTGCCCGGGGGTACAGAAGCCGCATTGCAAGCCGTCGTGCTCGACGAATGCGCTCTGGAGCGGATGAAGCTCACCATTCTTCTCGAGACCCTCGATCGTCTCGACTGTGGCCCCGTCGTGCATCGCAGCCAGCGTCAGACACGACACGACCCGCCTGCCATTGAGCAGGATGGTGCAAGCGCCGCAGGCGCCCTGATTGCAGCCCTTCTTCGTACCGGTGAGACCGAGATCTTCGCGCAGGACGTCGAGCAGGGATTGCCGCGTATCCAAGTCAAGCTCCTGTCTCGTTCCGTTCACGTTCAGGCGAACCCGTGCCGTCGATGCAGCGGGCTTGCTTTCGGATGCGGGTTGCGCGGCAACTTGGGGCACCACCGCCATGGAAGCCGCTCCGCCGACAGTCAGCAGGAGCGAACGGCGCGATACTCCGCCCCGCGTGCTTTCGGTCTCAGCAGCGCCGGCGGCGAACGGCTCTTGGTTTGTCATGGTGGTCGGGATCCCCTCGGATGATCCCGCCCAGTAAGCCATGATCCCGGCGGACGCACCGTTCCGATATTGCGGCGACTATCGCAATCTTGCGACGAAGTGGCGCCGGCGCCTAAGGACTCTGCTTCTCGCCCATTGCGGCGAAAGGCCGCCCAGCTGTGAGGGGGCGCAATGAGATCAAGCCTACCCTCGCGCTATCTTCCCATCGGCGTTGTCTCGATACCGCCATGTCCATCATGCGCAGTATTTGGGCAATCAGTCAGAAGACATTTCGGGCCGAAGCTTCCCTTCCCCGCAATGTCGTGAAATATTGGTATGTTGATGAAGCGCCTGTCGCGGGTGCGGTCAAATAGTGCGTAACCAAAGCGATGCCCGATCCGGTACACACACGAGAACGAAACCCTTCCCAATCTATGATCCGGATTCTATCGGAGGCACCGCCGCCGTTGGCACCCATCCAGCTAGACTGCGGCACTCAACTCACTCATCGTTTTGTTCGCGGCACGCGTTACGGCTATGCCCCGGGCATGCCCGGACACCTTGTCGGCACCTATTATGGTGAGCCTCAACACAGTGCGTGGACTGTTGAGCGACGGCGGCTCTCCGCTCCGCTGCGGACCAATTCCATCACAGTGATTCCCGAGCGGCATGATGGAGATTGGGAAGTTGACGGACCGCTGCACGTGTCCCATGTCTACCTCACCAACGAACGACTGGAGCATTGCCGAACGCTCATCGGCGGACGAGGCAATGTAGAGCTGATAGCACGCGTCGGCAGCGAAGACGCCGTGACCTCGCAGATTCTCGCGATCCTCAGCAACCCCGCCGTCATTGCCGATCCTTCGGCAAAGTTGCTGGTCGATCGCTCGGTCGACCTGCTCTGCATCCAGTTGTTGCGTTTGCACAGCATAGTACAACTGCCGCAGAGCCCCGCCTATACTCGCGGCGGGCTCGCACGCTGGCAGCTTAAGCGTGTGACCGATTACATGCTGGCGCATCTCGACAAGCCGATCGGCCTCGACGAACTGGCGTCGCTCGTCGGCCTCAGCCGCTACCACTTTTGCACGGCGTTCCGCCTCTCGACCGGATTGACGCCGCATGTCTGGTTAACTCGGCAACGCATATTGCTTGCACAACGGCTGCTGAATGATCCAAATCTATCGATCAGTGAAGTTGCGCTCGCGGTCGGATATTCGACGCCATCGGCTTTCGCCCAGACCTTCCGCAGAATTGTCGGCACGACGCCCCGAAGTTTCCGCCGATCCTTGTAGCCTCACATCGGATGTCTGCTTCTGGGCCCATCTCCGACCCGGGGCGAGGACGCCAGCGCGCTGCTATCGAGGTGGAGCGGACTCTCCAAGGAGTGCAGCGCGGGCTTATAAGTAGCGCCCCTGGTAATGGTCGGCGCTCGCCGTTCATCTCACCATGGTCTCGCGATCCCAGGCCTTGTAATCGGGCGAACCCTGGGTGCGGATAGGACCGTCATAGCCGTATTCCACCATGTGCACGGTCACATAATCTTCTCCAAAAAAAGCGACGCCGTAGGATTGCGGCAGGTCGCAGGCGCTCAGCAGCTGCGTCTCGGAAAAGAGCGGATAGCTCGCATGGTTGGTGCCGCGCAGCGACGAGACGGGGACGCCTGCAATCGAGCCTGCAAGAGGCAAGTGACAATGCCCGAAGAAGACGTGGCGGATCTTAGCCCGATGGCGGCTGACGAGATGCCGGAACGGAGCCTCGTCGAGCAGGCCGATCTGGTCGAACGGGACGAGATGCACCGGCATGGGATTGTGGTGCATGAAGAGCAGGAACGGCCCGTCATGCTCGGCAAGCCGGGCCTCGAGCCAGCCGAGACGATCGTCGCAATAGCGGCCGGCGTGCGTTTCCGGATGGGCGGTGTCGAGAAACAGGCAGCGCCCCGCGGCCGTATCGTGGATGCCCTGGACGAAGCCGTTCTCGTCGGCGAGGTCGGGGAATACGCTCAGGAAGGCGGCGCGCCGGTCGTGGTTGCCGATGCACAGCCGCACCGGCAGCGGATATGCGTCGAGGCGCTGCTTGAGCCATTGATAATCGGCGAGATCGCCCCAATCCGAGAGGTCGCCGGTGATCACCATCAATTCGGCGTCGTGATGATCGTTCAGCGCATGCGCCAGCGCCCGCTCGAAATTGACGCGCGGATCGCGGCCGCCGATGGTCGAGCCGGGCGCCGTCAGGTGAATGTCGCTCAGGTGCAGCAGTTTCATCGCCATCTCCAGTCATTGGTCCGGCACGGGCGCCGATGGCGTCCCGTGCCGGCAGATGTTAGGACGCTCAGCGCGCCGCGCCGGTCGTCTTCGGCAGCAGCTTCTGCACGTCAGCCGTCATGTCGGCGAGAACGGCCTCCGGCTCCTTGGCGCGGGCGCCCGAGATGATCGAATTGAGATGATCCTTGATCACGTCGGTGATCTTCAGGCCGTTGTCGCCGGGGAAGGCGTACCACTTCGTGAGCAGCGCGAGTTGGCTGACCGCGGTGTAGTTATTGGGGTTCTTGACGTAGAAGTCCTTCAGATAGACCTCGTTGGCGACCTTGTTCGGCGGCATGTAGCCGGTCGTCTCCGCCATGATCGCAGCGCCCTTGGCGCCGGTCCAGAACTTCACCACTTCCCAGGCGGCATCGCGCTTGGCCTTGTCCTTGGCGAGGATCAGCACGACGTTGCCGCCGGCCGGCAGCCTGCCCTTCGGGGAGGCGACGTCCGGGAACGGAATTGTCTTCAGCGCGAACTTGCCGCCGGTCATCTGTGTGACCTTGTTGAGGTCCGAGGTCGAGGTGACGTGGACGCCGGTCTTGCCGGCCGCGAACGCGGCGCGCATCGACGGCTGGTCGAGATTGGGCATGCCGGCCTCGTTGACGAGCCGCGCGATCGTGTTGATGGCGAACTTGCCCTCGGCGCCGTCGAAGGCGACCTTGGTCTCATCGGCATTGAGCATGGTGCCGCCGCGCGCGAACACCGGCGCCTGCCACAGCCAGTTGCCGGTGATGTCCCAGGCATAGGTGACGCCGTTGGTGTCGTTGCCGAGCGCCTTGATCTTCTTGGCGAGCGCGATCAGCTCGTCCCAGCTCTTCGGCAGATTGTTCACGTCGCCGCCGGCCTGCTTCACCAGGTCGAGATTCACGTAGACGATCGGCAGCGAGATCGCGAAGGGCAGGGCGTAGACCTTGCCGCTGGCGGTGCCGATGTCGAACATCGCCTGGTGGAAGCCCTGCTTGTCGAAATCCTTTTCGGCGGCGATGTAGCCGTCCAGCTCGGCCGGGATGCTCTTGTCGACCAGGACGCGGATGCGGTTCAGACCCTGGAACGAGACATCAGGCATCTGATTGGTCACGGCCTCGCGGAGCACCTTCTGGGTGCCGTCCTCGTAGGATTCGTAAGGCGCCCGCATCGTGACCTTGATCTCCGGGCGCACCTTGGCGAATTCCTCGGCGATGCGCTTGTGCGTCTCGGTGAACAGCTCCGGATAGGGATATTGCATCACGATCTCGGTCTTTGTCTGCGCGAGCGCAGATCCGGCCGCAAGCGACAGAGCCGCCGCGGCGATGATGGTCTTCAGCATGATAGACTCCTTGTTTGAGGTGACGTGGCTACTTGATCCCGGTCAGGGTGATGCCCTCGATGAAACGGCGCTGGGCAAAGAGGAAAGCGATGACGAGCGGCGCGATGATCACCATCGCCGCCGCCATCAGCGGGCCGTAGCTGGTGCCGGCCTCGCTGTTGCGGAAATGGGCGACCGCGAGCGGCGGCGTGCGCAAGTGCTCGCTGTTGAGCACGATCAGCGGCCAGAAATAGTCGTTCCAATGCGCGACCACGGAGAAGATCCCGAAGGCGGTCACTGCGGGAATCGCGGCCGGCAGCATCACCCGCCAGACGATGCCAAATTCGGAGATGCCGTCCATGCGCGCGGCGTCGACGAGATCGTCGGGCACGGTCTTGAAGAACTGGCGCATCAGGAAGATGCCGAACACCGAGATCGTGAAGGGCAGCACGAGCGCGGCATAGCTGTCGAGCAGGCCGATCTTGTGCAGCAGCAGGAAGACCGGGATCGCGGTCGCCTGCGGCGGGATCAGGATCCCGAACAGCACCAGTGCGAACAGCGTCTCGCGGCCGAGGAAGCGAAGTTTTGCGAGCGCGTAGGCCGCCGGCAGCGCCACCATCACCTGCAGCACGAAGATCGAGACCGTGACGATGATTCCGTTGAGCAGGAAGCGCAGCAGATTGGCCTTGGCGAAGGCCTCGCGCAGGTTCTCGACAAGCGCGAACTGGTGCGGGATCAGGTGCAATTCGCTGGAGAAGATCTCGGTCTGCGGCTTGGATGCGGTCGAGATCATCCAGATGAAGGGTGCCAGCATGAGCGCGGCGCCCGCGATCAGGAGCACGTGGCGGAGGATCGCCCGGAACGGGATGGGATGCGCGTTGCTCATGTGTAGTGCACGCCGCGATCGGCGAGCCTCGATTTGATCAGCGTGAGCAGGAGGACGAAGACCAGGAAGACGACGGTGATGGCCGCGGCATAGCCCGAGCGGAAAAACTCGAAGCCTTCCGTGTACATCGTGTGGATCAGCACCTCGGTGGATTTCGACGGGCCACCCTTGGTCAAGACGTGCACGGTGTCGAACACCTGGAACGAGCGGATGCCGGAGATCACGACGACGAAGGTCGTGACCGGCCCCAGCATCGGCCAGGTCACGAGGCGGAAGCGTGCCCAGCCGCTCGAGGCACCGTCGATTTCGGCCGCCTCGTAGAGCTGCTTGGGGATGGAGACGAGGCCGGCGAGGAACAGCACCATGTTGAAGCCGACCGCCTGCCAGATGCCGATCGCGCACAGCGCATAGAGCGCCGTGCTGCGGTCCTGCAGCCAGGCGAAGGCCGGCAGGCCGGCGCCGCGGAGCAGCCCGTTCACCAGGCCGAATTGCGGATGGAGCATGAATTCCCACACCACCGCCATCGCGATCAGAGTCGCCATGACGGGCAGGAAATAGATCGTCCGGTAGAGGCTGCGCAGGCTGGTGCCGCTCTGGATCAAGAGCGCGATCGCAAGGCCGGCGATCACGGCGCCGGGCACTACGATCACGACGTAAGTCAGCGTGTTGCGCAGCGCGGTCCAGAACACCTTGTCGGCGAACAGGTCCTGGTAGTTGGCCAGCCCGATCCAGGAGAAATGCGGCGCGCCGAGCTGATAATCGGTGAAGGAGAGGGCGATCACGCCGGCGAGCGGACCGAGCAGCATGACCAGCATGAGCGCGGCGGCCGGCGTCACCAGCGCGTAGGCGGCATGAGTCCGCCTGCTGCCATGGGCCGGCAGCGTGCGCCTCGTCGTGCCCGTGGGAGCGACGGCCGCGCCGGTGGTCATGGAGCCGTCAGACATGGGCGGGCTCACGGATGCGCTCGGCCTGCTCCACTCTGAGCTCGATCCGTTTCCCGGCCGGATCGAACATCCGCACCGCGTCTGGTGCGAAGCCGAAGGCGACGGAGCTTGCCATCGCCGGCAAATGCTTGACGTCCGCGAGCCGCGCGATCAGGCGCGACCCGGTGCCTTCGACCGCGAGATGCACGAAGGCTTCGGCGCCGAGATTCTCCAGGTGGACGACGGTTCCGGAGAACGGCCCGGTGCCGAGCTCGATCCGCTCCGGGCGGACCCCGATGCGACAATCGCCGGCCGCCGCGTTGCACGAGAGCTTCAGCGTGGTCCCCAGCACATCGACGCCGCCGTCCTTTCGGATCCGGCCGGGGAGGACGTTGATCTTGGGGCTGCCGATGAATTCGGCAACGCGGATGTCGCCGGGCTCGTTGTAGATCTCGGCCGGCGTGCCGGCCTGGATCAGCTCACCGCCCATCATGACGGCGATCCGGCTCGACATCGTCATCGCCTCGGCCTGGTCGTGCGTGACGTAGACGAACGTCGCCTTGAGGCGGCGGTGCAGCTCGGCGAGCTCTGCGCGCATGTGGACGCGCAGCTTCGCGTCAAGATTGGAGAGCGGTTCGTCGAACAGGAAGGCCACCGGCTCGCGCACCATGGCGCGTCCGACCGCGACGCGTTGCCGCTGTCCGCCAGACAATTGTCCAGGCTTGCGCCGCAGCAATGGGGTGATGTCGAGCTGCTCGGCGATGCCTTCGATGTCGGCGCGAATGTGCCGTTCCTTGGCGCGCCGGCCCGGCAGCAGCGCACCCAGCAGCGGCAGTCGCTCGATCGCGGAGAGGCGCCGCATCCGCAGCGGCACCGCGATATTGTCGAAGGCGCTCAAATGCGGATAAAGCGCATAGGATTGGAAGACCATCGCGAGGTTGCGCGCGCTCGGGCGAATGCCGTCGACGGGGCGGCCGTCGATACGGACCTCGCCGGAATTTTGCGGCTCGAGCCCGGCAATGATGCGAAGCAGGGTCGACTTGCCGCAGCCGGACGGGCCGACCAGCGAGATGAACTCGCCGTCGGCGATGCGGAAATCGATGCCCTTCAGGACGTCGGTGCCGTCAAAGGACTTGCGGATTGCGGATAGTTCGATTTGCGCCATGCGCACTGATCCCCTGCTGGTCCGTTTGCGGCGCACGAGGAGTAGGAAGCGCGTCTGACATTCACATAACGGTCAATGGCCTTCCTTATGGTCATCCCAGGTTTTGCTTTCGCCCGGTCCGACGGGGAATATCATCTTGGGGTTGTTGTCGTGGCGTTGACGTCTTCGCGTGTCCGGGCGGTCAATGCCGTGTTCGAGACCGGCAGCTTTGCCGCTGCGGCAAGGCGGCTCGGGGTGTCGCAGCCGGCCGTTGCGCAGCTGGTGCGGGATCTGGAGGCCGAGTTCGGGGTGGCGCTGTTCGACCGGCACGGCCAGACCCTGATCGCGACGTCGCTGTGTCGGCGGCTCTATGCCGCCACGAGCCGCATGCAGGCGGTCGAGGCGGATGCGCTCGCCATCCTGCAGCAGCGCGACGAGCTCACGGGGGGTGAGCTTCGCATCGGGCTTGGCAACGCCATGCCCGGCATGGCGTTGATCGCGGCGTTCCGCAATCTGTATCCGAAGATCCAGATCAACATCGAGATCGGCAGCTGGTCGGCGATCATGGCCGCGGTGGTCGACCAGCGCGTCGACGTCGCCGTATTGCCGGAGGTGCCGCAGGACAACCGCTTCCGGCGCGAGCCCTGCGTGCAGCAGCGCGTCGTTGCGATCTGCCATCCCGTTCACGATCTCAGCCGCCAGTCGCGCGTGTCCATCGCCGGCCTCATGCAATATCCGCTGGTGTTCCGGACCCGGGATTCCGCGACCCAGCGCGCCGTGGACCGGGCGTTTCGCACCCTCAACCTGCGCGCCAGTCCGACGATCATCGTTAATACGCGCGAGGGGATGCTGGAGGCGGTCGCCAACCGGCTTGGCGTCGGCTTCGTGTGGGAGCACGGCTCGAGCCGCATCGACCGGATCGCGAAGGTGGCGATCGCGGAAATCGAGGCGGAGTCGCCCGAATACATCTTCTCGCTGGCCGGCAAGCGCGGCAAGCTGGTCGAGCTGTTCTACCTGGCCCGAAGCCTTTCGCGCCCGGCCGACGGCGCCGATATCCTGGCCGCGCCCTGAGCGGTCCGAGAAGCGGCGCCGCTCCCGCGCCTTCCGGCCCAGCCTCTGGTTGTGCCGAACTGTGACGGCAACCGTGATGTTACGCAGCGGGGCCGGCAAGATGACAGGGAATTTTCGCCCCGGAGTTTGGTGACCCGGCCCAAGATGGGCTATGCTCCCCGGCAAGTCGAGACAAGAATGAGACGTCGGGAGACGGCATGGGATACCAGCGGCGGACGGGGCTGCATCCATGATGACCTTACCCAGGCTGGCGGCCGAATCCCTGGAGAAGGTGCTGGGCTCGTTCATGCGTCGCAGGTTCGGTGAGACGCCGGCCAACATCATCGAGAGCGCCACCCGCACGACGATGGAATGCATCGGCAACAGCGATGCGCTCTATCACAATATCGAGCACACGATGCTGGTGACGCTGGCTGGGCATTCGATTCTCAGCGGTCGGTATCTCCACACGCACCTGGCGGCAGAGGATTATGTCCACGTCCTGATTGCCTGCCTCGCTCACGATATCGGCTATGTGCGCGGCCTGTTCGAGGAGGATGACGAGGACGGCTTCCTGGTCGACGCGGCCGGCACCAAGGTTTCCCTGCCGCGCGGCGCATCGGATGCCAGCCTGATGATGTATCACGTCGATCGCTCGAAATTGTACGTGATGCGGCGACTGAGGCATATTCCGGGGCTTGACCCGGAACGCGTCGCCCGCGCGATCGAAGGCACGCGGTTTCCCGCCCAGCCGGGGCAGGAATACGATACCGAAGCCTCGATCCTGCGCGCGGCCGACTTCATCGGCCAGCTCGGCGATCCCAACTATCTGCGCAAGGCCAACGCGCTCTATTACGAGTTCGAGGAGGTCGGCATCAACCGCCAGCTCGGCTACGACTCGCCCGCCGACATCGTGAACCGCTATCCGCAATTCTATTGGAACAGCGTTGCTCCGCACATCCAGACCGAGATCGGCTATCTCAACAAGACCGAGATCGGCCGGCAATGGATCGCCAACCTCTACAGCAACGTGTTCCGTGCCGAGCGCGACATCTCGCTGTCCGGTCCGCAGAAATAGCTGCGACATGCATGCAACAAAAAACCGTCACCACTGACGTCCTCGACATCGCCTATCGCGAATACGGTGCGCCGGACGGCTGGCCCTGCATCATGGGGCACGGCTTTCCCTATGACGTGAACGCCTATGCCGAGACCGCGCCGATCCTCGCCGAGGCCGGCGCACGCGTGCTGGTGCCCTGGCTGCGCGGTTACGGGCCGACGCGGTTTCGCTTCGCCGAGACGCTACGCTCCGGCGAGCAGGCGGCGTTAGGTGCCGATCTCCTGGCCTTCATGGATGCGCTCGGGGTCAAGCGTGCCATCGTCGGCGGCTATGATTGGGGCGGGCGCGCCGCCTGCGTGGTTTCGGCGCTCTATCCGGAGCGCGTGATCGGTCTCGTCTCCGGCAATTCCTACAACATCCAGAACATCGCCCTCGCCATGGAGCCGGCCTCGCCGCCGGAGGAGGCGGCGTTCTGGTATCAATATCTCTTCCACAACGAGCGCGGCCGCCGCGCCTTGGAGCGCAACCGCCGCGGCTTTGCCCGTCAGCTCTGGACGATGTGGTCGCCGAAATGGGCCTTCGATGACGCAACGTTCGAGACGAGCGCCGTGTCCTTCGACAATCCCGATTTCGTCGACGTCGTGATCCATTCCTACCGCCATCGCTACGCGCTGGTTGCCGGCGATCCCGCCTATGCGGGGATCGAGGCGAAGCTTGCCGCGCAGCCGCCGATCCGTGTCCCGACGATCGCGATCGACGGCGACAGCGACGGCGTCAATCCCGGCACCGCCCACCACGCGCGCAAGTTCGAGGGGTTTTTCGAGCGGCGCGTCTTCACCGACGCCGGTCACAATTTGCCGCAAGAGCGGCCGGCCGAATGGGCACAGGCCGTGATCGACGTGCGGAAAGCGGCTGCCTCATAGGCGGCCCCGAGGCGCCCTCGGCGCACCTCATCATGAGGGGATTGGCGGGTCGGCACTAGGCCATCCTCCCGTTCCCCAAATTTCCCCGACTTTCGGGAACCTTTTCCGATTGGCGCCGTCCAAGCTGTGGGCCCGCTTCCATATGCGGGCTCGTTGCAGGGGAGAAGCTTGATGAAGTCACAAGTGCGCAAGCTGGAACGTGTCGCCGTGGCGCAGACGCCGTCCGATCGGCCTGACAGGGCGGAGGTCGAACAGGCGATCCGGACCATGATCCGCTGGGCCGGCGATGATCCCGCGCGCGACGGTTTGCGCGAGACACCTGCTCGCGTTGCACGCGCGTTCGCAGAGTATTTTTCCGGATACGCACAGGACCCGACCGAAATCCTGCAAAAGACCTTCGAGGAGATCGAAGGCTATGACGAGATGATCGTGCTGCGCGGCGTTCGCTTCGAGAGCCATTGCGAGCACCACATGGCGCCGATCGTCGGTCGCGCCTGGGTCGCCTATATTCCGCAGGGGCGCGTCGTCGGCATCTCCAAGCTCGCACGCGTGGTGGACGTCTACGCAAAACGGCTCCAGATCCAGGAGAAGATGACCGCACAGATCGCCAACACCATCAACGACGTGCTCAAGCCCGAAGGCGTCGGCGTCATCATCAAGGCGACACATCACTGCATGACCACGCGCGGCGCGCACAAGCCTGGGACCGATCTCGTCACCAGCCGCATGCTGGGCGTATTCCGCGACAATGCGCTGACGCGCCAGGAACTGCTGGGGCTCGCCAATTCGGACGACTGACTCGCGCGCTCATGATGGAGGCGTTGCCATGGCCGAGGATAAGAAGCCGAGCGGACCCGACCTGACCGAAGGCGTGGCCCTGACCGAGTTCAAGGACGGCAAATTGCTCGGTCACGTCGGAGAGGACGATGTCCTGCTGGTGCAGGCTGGCAGCGAGGTCTTTGCGATCGAGCCGGCCTGCAGCCATTATCACGGCCCGCTCGCCGAGGGCCTGGTGGTGGGCGACACCATCCGCTGTCCCTGGCATCATGCCTGCTTCTCCCTGCGCACGGGCGAAGCCACGCGGCCGGCGGCCTTGAACGCGCTGGCGGTCTGGGAGGCCACGCGCGATCAGGACAAGATCATCGTCCGGCGCAAGCGCGAGGCCCTGACGCCGCCGTCCGCCCATCGCAGCGCACCGGCGCCAGACAAATTCGTCATCGTCGGCGGTGGCGCCGCCGGCTTCGCCGCCGCCGAGACGCTCCGGCGCGAGGGCTTTGCCGGTGCCATCACCATGTTCAGCAATGACGGCGCGATGCCGGTCGACCGGCCAAATCTCTCCAAGGATTACCTTGCGGGCAACGCGCCGGAGGACTGGTTGCCGCTGCGTGGCGAGGACTATTACCGCGACTCGGGCATCGATCTCAGGCTCAACGCCGACGTCGTCGCGATCGATGCCAAGTCGCGCAGCGTCACGCTCGGCAACGGCGACAAGCTGCCGTTCGATCGGCTGCTGCTGGCGACCGGCGCCGAGCCGCTCAAGCTGCAGATCCCGGGCGCGGACCAGCCGCATGTTCACACCCTGCGCTCCGTCGCCGACAGCCGGGCGATCATCCAGGCGGCGGGGAGCGCCAAGCGGGCGCTGGTGATCGGCGCCAGCTTCATCGGCCTCGAGGTCGCGGCGTCCTTGCGGGCCCGCAAGATCGAGGTGCACGTGGTCGCGCCGGACGAGCGGCCGATGCAGAAGGTGCTCGGCGCCGAGATGGGCGATTTCGTTCGCTCCCTTCACGAGGACAACGGCGTCGTCTTCCACTTGAAGGAAACGGTGGAGAAGCTCGATGGCCTACGTGCGAGGCTGAAGAGCGGTGCTGTCATCGAGGCCGACCTCGTCGTGGTCGGCATCGGCGTCAAGCCGCGCCTCGCGCTCGCCGAGCAGGCGGGGCTAACCGCCGATCGCGGCGTCAGCGTCAGCGAATATCTGGAGACCAGCGTCGCCGGTATCTTCGCGGCCGGCGACATCACGCGCTGGCCCGATCCCCATTCGCGGCAGAGCATCCGTGTGGAGCATTGGGTGGTGGCGGAGCGGCAGGGTCAGACCGCCGCGCGCAACATGCTCGGCAGGCGCGAGCGCTTCGACGCGGTGCCGTTCTTCTGGAGCCAACACTATGACGTGCCGATCAACTATGTCGGCCACGCTGAGAACTTCGATGACGTCGCGATCGACGGCAATATCTCCGGAAGGGACTGCCTGCTGAAGTACCGCAAGGGCGGCCGCGTCCTCGCGGTCGCTTCAATCTATCGCGATCTCGACAATCTCAAGGCCGAGCTCGAGATGGAGCGCACGCGCGGCTGAAGCCCCGCGCGCGAGCTTGATTTGCGTCAACATTGCGACAGGTGAAGGCTGTTCTGCTGGCTGTCGTCCCGGTGCGGTGTGTGCTATCCTGGCGTGTGCCCGCGGGCTTCGCATGCAGGAGTGGCCCATGACCAGTGCTTCAGACGCATCTCATCCTTCCAGCTCGGGTATCTCTGCGCTGCACGGCAAATGGGGGTGGATCGTCGCGCTAGGCGTCGTTTACCTCATCGCCGGCTTCGTTGCGCTCGGCAGCATGGTCATGGCGACGGTGGCGAGTGTGATCGTGGTCGGCGCCATGATGATCGTCGCCGGCGTGACGGAGATCATCGGCGCATTCCAGATGAAGAGCTGGGGCAAGTTTCTGATCTGGGCCTTGCTCGGCGTGCTCTATGTCATCGCCGGCTTCCTGACCTTCGCCAACCCGCTGTTCGCGGCAGTCCTGCTGACATTGTTCTTGGGCGCATCGCTGATCGCCTCGGGCGCGGTGCGGCTGTTTCTTGCCTTCAGCATGAAGCGCGAGAGCCCGTGGCTGTGGGTCGCGCTCTCGGGCGCCATCACGCTGCTGCTCGGCCTCCTGGTCGTGGCGCGCTGGCCGGTGAACAGCGTCTACATCCTCGGCCTGTTTCTCGGTATCGACCTGATGATGGCCGGCGCCGGCTGGATCAGCTTGGGTTTCGCCTTGAAGCGGCGCGGCTAGCGCAACGCCATCAGCAACTCGACGCAAGACCCTCTTGCGGAACTCCGCTGAGCTGACGTGCTGACAAGAGTCAGCACGCCGCGTGACCGTCTCGCGCGGCGATGATCATCGGGGAGAAACCATGAAAGCCGCTTTGGTCCTGGCCGCAGCGCTGGCCGCCGCCTGCGCGTCCGCCCCTGTCTCCGCGCAAAAATCCTACGGTCCTGGGGTCAGCGACACCGAGATCAAGATCGGCAACACCATGCCCTATAGCGGTCCGGCCTCGCCGCTCAGCATCACGGGACGGGTGATCTCCGCCTATTTCGACGAGATCAACGAGAAGGGTGGTGTTGGCGGCCGCAAGCTCAACCTGATCTCGCTGGACGACGCCTTCTCCCCGCCCAAGACCATGGAAGCCGCGCGGCGCCTCGTCGAGGGCGACGGCGTCGCCTTCATCTTCGCCACCATGGGCACGGCGCCGAGCTCGGCGATTGCAAAATATCTCAACAGCAACAAGGTGCCGCAGATCTTCCTGATCAGCTCGGCCTCGAAGTGGAACGATCCCGCCAACATGCCGTGGTCGATCGCGCTGCCCTGGGCACCGAACTACACCAGCGAGGCCGCAATCGATGTCGCCTATGCCCGCGCCAAGAACCCGAATGCGCGCTTTGCGGTGCTCTACCAGAACGACGACGCCGGCAAGGAATATCTTCGCGGTGTCAAGGAGGCGCTCGGTGCCGACGCCGACAAGGCGATCGCGATGGCCTCGAGCTTCGAGGTCGCCGACCCCACCGTCGATTCCCAGGTTCTGACGCTCGCCAATACCAAGGCCGACGTCTTCATGATCTATTCGGTGACGCCGCGCGCCTGCGCGCAGGCGATCCGCAAGGCGCACGAGGTCGGCTGGCAGCCGACGCGCTTTCTCGCCTCGGGATGCGCCAACAAGGCCACCGTGATGGCGCCGGCCGGGCTTGAGGCCGGCAAGGGTGTGCTGTCGCTCGGCGCGCTGAAGCCGTTCGTCGAAACGCCCAGGGACGACCCGGCGATGACGGCCTATATCGACTTCATGAAGAAGCGCCTGCCGAATGCCGACATCAACAACGTCGCCGGCCTCTACGGCTACACCGTCGCCGAAGCGCTGGTGGTCTTACTCAAGCAATGCAAGGACAATCTGACGCGCGAGAACATCATGGCACAAGCGGCGAATCTGAAGAACGTGCCGCTGTCGCTCCTGATGCCCGGCATCACCCTTAACACCACGCCGCAGGATTTCCGCCCGATCAAGGACGGCTACATGCTCCAGTTCGACGGCAATGACTGGATCGTGGCCAGCGAATTGCTGCGCGGGACGTGAGAGGCGGGTTCTCGCGGCGGATGCGAAATCGTAGGGTGGGCAAAGGCGCACTTGCGCCGTGCCCACGATCTATCAATGATGACCGAGAAAGAGCGTGGGCACGCTTCGCTTTGCCCACCCTACGAGACTGATGTCTCCATCACGTCATGGCCGGGCTTGTCCCGGCCATCCACGCATTTCCCCGCGGCACGAAGAACGTGGATGCCCGGGCCTTCGCCTCGCCGAAGCGGCTTCGGCCGCGCAGGCGGGATAAGCCGGGCATGACGACCTCAAATGTAGCGAACAGGAGACCAGCATGGATTTTCACCACTCCGCCCGTTCGCTGGAGCTCCAGGACCGCGTTCGCCAGTTCATGCAGGCCCATGTCGAGCCGGTCGAGGAGCTCTATTACGAGCAGGTCAAGCCGGAAGCTTCACGCTACAAGACTCCGCAAATCCTTCAGGATCTGAAGCGGCTGGCGCGCGATCAGGGGCTCTGGAACCTGTTCCTGTCCGGCGAGCACGGCCCGGGCCTGACCAACCTCGAATACGCGCCGGTGAAGGAGATCATGGGCCGCATCCTCTGGGCGCCCGAAGTCTTCAACTGCTCCGCGCCCGATGTCGGCAACATGGAGGTGCTCGCCAACTACGGCACCAAGGCGCAGCAGGAGCGCTGGCTGGCGCCGCTCCTCGAGGGGCGTATCCGCTCTGGCTTCTCGATGACGGAGCCGCAGGTCGCCTCCAGCGATGCCACCAACATCCAGTGCGAGATCAAGCGCGACGGCGACGATTACGTCATCAACGGCCGCAAATGGTTTACCTCGGGCGCGATGAACGAGGATTGCGAGATCCTGATCGTGATGGGCAAGACTGCGCCCGACCACCCCGACCGCCATCGCCAGCAATCCATGATCCTGGTGCCGAGGAATACGCCCGGCGTACGCATCGTCCGCGACATGCTCACCTACGGCTTTGACGATGCGCCCGTCGGCCATCCCGAGATCGTCTATGACAACGTCCGCGTGCCCGCCGAGAACATTCTGCTCGGGGAGGGCCGCGGCTTCGAGATCGCGCAAGGCCGGCTCGGCCCCGGCCGCATTCATCACTGCATGCGCCTGATCGGCTGCGCCCAGCGTGCGCTGGAATTGATGTGCCAGCGCGCGGTCTCGCGCGTCGCCTTCGGCAAGCCGCTCGCAGAGCAGGGCTCTGTACGCGAGGATATCGCGCACTCCTTCTGCGAGATCGCGCAGGCGCGCCTGCTCACCTTGCAAGCCGCCGACAAGATGGACCGCGAGGGCAACAAGGCCGCGCGCGACCTGATCGCCGCGGCCAAGATCGTGGTCCCCAGCATGGCCGCCCGCGTCATCGACCGCGCCATCCAGATCCACGGCGCCGCCGGGGTCTCGCAGGACACGTTCCTCGCGCGCGCTTACGTCTACGCCCGCTTCATCCGCATCGGCGACGGGCCGGACCAGGTGCATCTCGCGGCCGTCGGGAAGGAGCTGATCAGGCGCGGCGGGGTGATGGGGTAGCGCCGTGGCCCTTGGCCGGATTGCGCATCGGCGGCGCTTCGAAGCGCCGCGACGGGCAAGTCCTTTGGCCGCGATGCCGTATGGCCTCAGATCACTGTAGTACAATAGTAACTACTGCTGACCGAGAGTGACCCTGCACGCCATGGCGGGTTCACCCAGGTGAAAGAGCACAGATCGCTTTCGCGCGAGAAAACGTCCGATACCGACGTTACAGGAAGCGCTCGCGTCCTGGAGGTGCCGGCGGGCCATTTCCGCATGAGCCTGCGTTGGCTGATCGTCGCGGCGCTCCTCCTGGCTGCCTTGCTCGTCCAGATACCGATCGTCCTGAACCCGGATCTGGCCTGCCTGCTGACGGAGGGCGAGCAGGTCCTGGATGGCCGCAAGCCGGGCGTCGATCTCTTCGAGCTGAATCCACCCCTGTCGGTCTATTTGTACATGCCGGCATCGATGCTGGCGCGAACGACCGGAATTGCGCCTGAAGTGATCGTGATCATCCTGATCCTGGTCGAAATCGTCGTCGCGCTTCTGATGATCGATCGTGCCGCTGCGGCGGCAAGGCTGGGGGCTGAAGAGCGGATCGTTGCGACCTGCCTGTTCGCGTTCTTGTTCGCAATTCTTCCGAGCGGCGTATTCGGACAGCGTGAGCACGTCGCCGTCATTGCGCTGACCCCTTTCGTCGCCGTCACCGCGATCCGCTGGCGTGGCCTCAGCCCCGGACCGGTTGCGATCCTGGCGGGACTTGGGGCCGGGCTCGCCATGAGCATCAAGCCCCACCTTGCCATGGTCGTTGGGCTTCCGATCGTGCTGGCGGTCTTCCGCCAGCGCTCGCTCAGGCCGTTGTTCTCTCCGGAAGCGATGACGGCGGCGGCTGTCGTCATCGGATACGGAGCGGTCCTCGCCAGCGTTTTCCCCGCTTATCTTTTCGACTATGCGCCGATGGTCTCTGCCGCATATCTGCCGTTGCGGATGAATCTGGGCGATCTGCTGTCTTTCCCGGCCATGGTGTTGGCCGGGTCCGTCGTGTTTCTCGGCTTGCTGGCCCCGCACGAGTTCAAGTTTGGAGGCAACGCGACCCCGTGGTTGGCTGCGGCGCTCGGTGGAGCTGCGAGTTTCGTTCTCCAGGGCAAGCATTGGACCTACACGGCGTTTGCGCTCTGTGTCTTTGCGATCGCCGCGCCGCTGTTGCATGCGCGCATCAGGACGATGCGGATGCCGGTCATGATCGCCGGCCTCGCCGCCGTTGCGCTCATCGGCTATTGCCTGGCCTTGCAGGTCCGGCCGTTTCCGCCGCTCAAGGAGCGCATCCTGGCCCTCGCAAAGCATCCGCGGCTGATCACGATCGGCGATCACGTCGCGCTGGGGCATCCGCTCGTCCGCGAGGTCAACGGGACCTGGGTGGGCAGCTCCTGCATGCAGCTGTTGGCTGCCGGCGCGATGATGCTGCAGAAAACGACGACGCCAACCGAAGGCGAGCGCGCAAGACTGGACAGCATCATCGATTTCGAGCGGCGGCACTTGCTCGCAGACCTGCGCGCCGGTCGTCCGGATGTGATCCTCGTGGATACCCGGCTGCTGAGCGCGGTCCCGTTCGACTGGCTGGCCTGGGCGAGGTCCGATCCGGAGCTCCAGGCCGAGCTAACTCGTTACCGCGAACTCGAGGATGCCGGCGGCCGGGTCCGGATCTTGGTCGCTCGATCGGGTTCGGAGCGGTAACCCCGTTCGGTTGCCAGCCGCGGCAGGCGCCACGCTCGGCATGCTGACATCATGCCCCTGTTTTGCCCGACGAGTCAAAATCGGTCCGTAAGAACAGCACGCTTTCGCGCCGTTCGGCCAAGCCACTGAAAAACCTCACCCCGCCTACTGTGCATGGGGTTGTTTTTCCGTTTTTGCTGGAGCGACCGTTTTCGCGGCGCCAGGCGGGCCGCTATCCCGCCTTGGCGATGCGCCCGTCCGCCGACCCCGCGCGCAGGTTCTGGAAGAACGTCTCCACCTCCCGCGACAGCGTCTGCGCCGTCTCGGTCAGGCTGCTGGCGGCGGTGAACACCGAAGCCGCCGCAGTATCGGTCTCGCCAATGGCATCGCGCAGCGAGGTGATGTTCGCCACCAGCGTCTCGTTGCCTTGGGCGGCGCTTTGCGCGTTGGAGGAGATCTCGCGCGTGGCCTGGTCCTGCTGACTGACGGCGCCGGCAATCGCGGATGTGACCTCGTTGATCTCGCGCACGGCCCCGCCGATCTCGCGCACGGCGTCGACGGCGTTCCGCGTCGAGGCCTGGATCATCGCGACGTTCTCGCTGATCTCGGCCGTGGCCTTGGCGGTCTGGCCCGCGAGCGCCTTCACCTCGTGGGCGACGACAGCAAAGCCGCGGCCGGCATCGCCGGCGCGCGCCGCCTCGATGGTGGCGTTCAACGCAAGCAGGTTGGTCTGCTCGGCGATCGCCTGGATCAGGTTGAGCACGCCGTCGATGCGTTGCGTGGCTGCAGCGAGGCTCTCGATCTCGGAGATCGACTTCTCGGTGCGCTGGCCGGTCTGCTCGACCGCGCCGGCGCTCTGCCGCACCTGGCGGCCGATCTCCACCACCGAGGCTGAAAGCTCCTCGGCCGCGCCCGCCACCGCGGTGACGTTGTGCGAGGCCTGCTCGGTGGCGTTCGCCGCGGTGCCGGCGCGGCTGCTCGCATCCGCAGTGACACGCGTGATGGTCTGCGCGGTCTCGCGCATGACGGAGGCGTTGTCGCTGAGGCCGCGCATGATCGCGCCGATCGCCTCGCGAAATTGCTCGACGGACCGCTCGACGTGACGGGCGCGCTCCTCGCGCGCGGCGGCGTCTTGCGACACTTGCGAGGCGAGGTTGCGGTTGCGCCCCATCGAGTCCTGGAACACCTGGATGGCGCGGGCCAGCGCGCCGATCTCGTCGGCGCGGTCGGAGTGCGGCACCACGACATCGTCGGCGCCGTCGGCGACCTGCTTGATGGTGGCGGTGATCGCGGCGAGCGGCCGGGCGATCGAGCGGGCAATGATGACGATGCCAGCGACGACGAGGGCCAGCGCCACGCCGCCGAGGCAGGTGAGGATGAACGACAATGTGCGGGCGGTCTCGGTCTGCTGCGCGATCTGCCTGCCGCGCTCGGCATAGACCTTGGACAGCGCCTCGAGGTCCTTGTTCAGCGCCGAGCGGACGCTGCGGTTGGCGTCGTTGTCGCCCCATTCGCGGCCCGCTGCCGCGTTGATCTCGACGCCGCGCCGCACCAGCTCCTTGCGGAACTCGACGAACTGCTCGATGCGCTTCTTGAAGGTCGCGAACTGCTCGGCATCGTCTTCCTTGACGATGGTCTCCCAGCGTTTCACGACGTCGAGGATCTGGGCGTTGAACTTGAGCAGGCCGTCGCCGTATTTCTTCACCACGGCCGGCTCGGTCGACATGTAGATGCCGCGCGATTCCATCACCACCGCATAGACGAGGGAGTTGACCCGCTCGACGTTCAGCGCGGCGGAATTGGCCGTCTCGATCGCGACTGCGAGGTCCGCGCTGCGGCGGCTGTTGTAGTCGGACAAGATCGCGATCGCTGCCGTGAGCAGCGCGAACAGCGCGAAGATCGCATAGAGCTTGCTGGCAAGCGTGAAGCGGCCTGCCGGCTTGGCGGCATTCCCAGATCGGACGGATGTCATGATGTTCAAGGAGCCCGGATTGGCCTGACCGGCCGGTGAACGGGGTCAGGCAAATTGTTGCAAAACTATGCAGAACGAAGATGGACGCCTCGTTAACGCGCGGCCTGGCCGCCTCCGTCCTAGGTCGAAGGAAAGGCAAGTCATTTCAGCGTCTTGATCCGAAGGTTTAGTTTCAGGATAGTCTTTTGGGATAGTCTTGGAGTCGGCCGTTGGCCGAGCAACCCGGAGAGACCCTTGGTCTACCGCCACAGCATCGACGCCACGACCTACAGCTTTCCCGACCTGCGCGACCTGCTCGCCAAGGCGACACCCCCTCGCTCCGGCGACCGGCTGGCCGGAATTGCCGCAGCCAGCTCCGAGCAGATGATCGCCGCGCGGATGGCGCTCGCCGATGTGCCGCTCGGCCAGTTCCTGCAGGAAGCCGTTGTTCCCTACGAGGCCGATGAGGTCACTCGCCTCGTCATCGACAGCCATGACGCCAGGGCGTTCGCGCCGGTGGCATCGCTGACGGTCGGCGCCTTCCGCGACTGGCTGCTGTCGGACGCCGCAACGCCCGAGATCCTGCGCAAGCTGGCGCCCGGCATCACGCCGGAGATGGCGGCCGCGGTGTCGAAGCTGATGCGCAACCAGGATCTGATCCTGGCCGCGCGGAAATGCGAGGTCACCACCGCCTTTCGCAACACCATCGGCCTGAAGGGGCGGATGAGCACACGCCTGCAGCCGAACCATCCCTTCGACGATGCAAGGGGCATCACCGCCTCGATCCTCGACGGCATCCTGCTGGGGGCAGGCGATGCCTGCATCGGCATCAATCCCGCCAGCGATGATCCGGCCGTCATCGCGCAATTGCTGCGGCTGCTCGACGAGATCATCGCGCGGCTGCAGATCCCGACGCAAGGCTGCGTCCTGACCCATGTCACGACGACGCTGTCGCTGATCGGGCAGGGCGTGCCGGTCGACCTCGTCTTCCAGTCGGTCGCGGGCACCGAGGCCGCCAACCGCAGCTTCGGCATCGACCTCGCACTGTTGAAGGAGGCGCAAGAGGCCGGGCTGTCGCAGTCGCGCGGCACGGTCGGGCGGAACCTGATGTATTTCGAGACCGGCCAGGGCTCGGCGCTGTCGGCGGGCGCCCATCACGGCGTCGACCAGCAGACCTGCGAGGCGCGCGCCTATGCGGTCGCCCGCGCCTTCGCTCCGCTGCTGGTCAACAGCGTGGTCGGCTTCATCGGCCCCGAATATCTCTATGACGGCAAGGAAATCATCCGCGCCGGGCTAGAGGATCATTTCTGTGGCAAGCTGCTCGGCCTGCCGCTCGGGGTCGACATCTGCTACACCAACCACGCCGAAGCGGATCAGGACGACATGGACAATCTCCTGACGCTGCTCGCCGCCGCCGGCGTCACCTTCATCATGGGTGTTCCCGGTGCCGACGACGTCATGCTGAACTACCAGTCGACGTCTTTTCACGACGCGCTCTATGTCAGGGACGTCTTCGCGCTGCGCCGTGCGCCGGAATTCGACGACTGGCTGGCGCGCTCGGGCATTGCAGGTGCCGATTTCCGGATTGCCGGCGATGCAGGCCTGCTGCCCGATTTTGCCGCGCGGCTGATCGCATGAGGCGGAAGGTCAACTCGGTTGGGAAACCATCGGCGCCTCTCGGAATTATGCTTACGCCACAATATTGAGAAATTCCGGCGACAGCATTACGCTATGTGTCGGGCTGGCAATTTCCGCACCATCGGTTGAGTGTGGCGGGGGAGCTTTGATGCGAGCTGAAAGTAACGGAACGTCCCGGCGGATTCTCTGCGTGTTTCCGCGCTACACCTCGTCCTTCGGCACGTTCGAGCATTCCTATCCGCTGACCGATGGCGTTCGCGCCTTCATGCCGCCGCAGGGGCTGCTGCTGATCTCCGCCTATCTTCCGAAGGAGTGGCAGGTCAAATTCGTCGACGAGAACCTGCGCCGCACGACGAGGGAGGAGTTCGAATGGGCGGAAGCGGTCTTCGTCAGCGGCATGCACATCCAGCGCCAGCAGATGAACGACATCTGCCGCCGTGCCCATGAGTTCGATCTGCCGGTCGCGCTCGGCGGGCCTTCCGTCAGCGCCTGTCCCGACTATTACCCGTCCTTCGATTATCTGCATGTCGGCGAGCTCGGCGATGCCACCAACCAGCTGATCGAGATCCTGTCGCGCGACACCTCGCGGCCCGAGCAGCAGGTCGTGCTCACGACCAAGGACCGCGTGCCGATGACGGAGTTTCCGATTCCGGCCTACGAGCTCGCCGACGTGAAGAAGTACTTCCTCGGCAGCATCCAATATTCCAGCGGCTGTCCCTACCAGTGCGAGTTCTGCGACATCCCCGGCCTTTACGGCCGCAATCCGCGCATCAAGACGCCGCAGCAGATCATCGCCGAGCTCGACCGCCTGCGCGAATGCGGCATGACCGACACGGTCTATTTCGTCGACGACAATTTCATCGGCAACCGCAAGGCGGCCATGGACCTGCTGCCGCACCTGATCGATTGGCAGAAGCGGACCGGCTACGTGGTGCGGCTCGCCTGCGAGGCGACGCTCAACATCGCCAAACGCCCCGAGATCCTCGAGAAGATGCGCGAGGCCTATTTCATCACCATCTTCTGCGGCATCGAGACGCCGGATCCCGACGCGTTGAAGGCGATGCAGAAGGACCACAATATGATGGTCCCGATCCTGGAGGGCGTGCGCACCATTAACTCCTACGGCATGGAGGTGGTCTCGGGCATCATCATGGGGCTCGACACCGACAAGCCGAACACCTCGGAGGCGCTGCTCGCCTTCGTCGAGGAGTCCCGGATTCCGCTGCTCACCATCAATCTGCTGCAGGCGCTGCCGAAGACGCCGCTATGGGACCGGCTTGAGCGCGAGGGGCGGCTGGTCGAGGACGATGGCCGCGATTCCAACGTCGACTTCCTATTGCCCTATGACGAGGTCGTCGCGTCCTGGAAGCACGCCATGGCAGTCGCTTACGCGCCCGACAAGGTCTACGCGCGCTATCAGCACCAATGCGACCACGTCTATGTGAACCGGCTCAAGGTGCCGGTGCCGGACGAGATGAAGACCTGGCCGAACATCCGGCGCGGCCTCGTCATGCTACGCAACATCTTCTGGAAGGTCGGCGTGCTTGGCGACTACAGGCGCGTGTTCTGGAAGTTCGCGCTGGGCCGCATCAAGCGCGGCGACATCGAAGGCCTGATCGGCTGCACGCTGATCGCGCACCATCTCATCACCTTTGCGCGCGCGGCCTCCAGCGGCAAACAGAACGCTTCGAACTATTCGATCCGGCTGCGCGAGGCCGCCGTTCCGGCCGAATGATGCCCCATGTCTGACCCGGCCCTGCCGCGCCGTCCGACCCTCGATTTGCAGTCGTTCACGCCTGCGCGCGTCGCGCTGGGACGCAGCGGCGCGAGCCTGCCGACGAAGGCGTTGCTCGATTTTACGCTGGATCATGCCCGCGCCCGCGATGCCGTGCATGCCGCCTTCGATACGCCGCGTCTCATCGCCGATCTCGACGCGCTCGGTGTTGCCGCGACCGAGGTGAGGAGCCGGGCGGTCGATCGCAGCGACTATCTGCGGCGGCCGGATCTGGGACGGCAGCTCGACCCCGGCTCGGCCCAGCGTCTGGCACGAAGCATCTCGGCGCCGTGCCAGCTCGCGGTCGTGATCGGAGACGGCCTGTCCGCGGCGGCGGTCCATAGCCATGCGGCGATCGTGGTGAGGCGCCTGCTGCCATTGCTTGCGGAGGGGGATGCTGTCGCGGTTCGCCATGTCGTCGTCGCATCGGGCGCGCGCGTCGCGCTCGGCGACGAGATCGGCGCCATTCTCGGTGCGCGCATGGTCGTGATGCTGATCGGCGAGCGGCCCGGCCTGTCCGCGCCCGACAGCCTCGGCGCCTATCTGACCTTTGCGCCGAGGCCCGGCCGCACCGATGCCGAGCGCAATTGCGTCTCCAACATCCATCACGCCGGGTTGAGCCACGAGGAGGCGGCGTTCAAGATCGCCTGGCTGGTCCGCGAGGGGCTGGCCCGGGAGATCACCGGCGTGGCGCTGAAGGACGAGAGTGCGGACCGCGCGCCGCGCCAGATTGGCACATCCTCGCCGGGATGACGGTCATTCCAAGCCCGGATCGCCACTTTTCTGATCGATTCGGCCGCGCCGGGCCTGCTTGCGAAAAGACCTGTTGACCTGCTAAACCGCTGCCGGCGATTTTCCGCGCATTTTCAAAGGGCAAGCCTCCCATTGGTATGGCGTTTTCAAGCCGTTCGCGCGGCGCGATAAGCTCGCAAGGCCGAGCCGATTTAGGAACTGGATAAGGCATGCTCGAAAAGCACAGCGAGAATGAGGTTCATGTCGACAAGGTCGAGCAGGGACCTACGTCCTCCATCGCCTTCGGGCTGGAGCGGCTCGGGCTGATCGCCGTTCGGGCCCCGATCGTCTCCTGCATCGTCCTGCTCGCGTTGATCGTCGGCGCGGTGTTCGGGATCTACCGGATCAAGATCGACGATTCGCTGTCGCAGCTGTTCCGCTCCGACAGCCGCGAATTCCGCCAGTACGAAGAGGTGACCAAGAAGTTCCCGGCGGAGGAGTTCGATGTCCTCGTCGTGGTCGAGGGCAAGACCCTCCTGGAACGCAGCAACCTCGAGAAGCTGCGCGATTTCGTCACCGACCTGCAGCTGGTCGAAGGCACCCGCGGGCTGGTCTCGCTGTTCTCGGCGCGCCAGGCGCCGGCCCCCGGCAAGCTGCCGGCGGCCCTGTTCCCGGCCGAGCTGCCCGAGGGCGCGGCCTATGACAAGTTCATCGAGACCGTCAAGAACAACGAGATCATCCGCGGCAAGTTGCTGTCGGAGGACGGCACGCTGGCGTTGATCGTGCTGTCGCTCGATCCCGAAGTGGTCGGCTCCAACAAGCTGACCAAGACCGTCGGCGACATCCGCGCGCTGATGAAGGAGGATCTCGGCGACACCGGGCTCAACGTGCAGCTCTCGGGCGTGCCGGTGATGCAGCTCGAGATCCGCAATGCGGTCGAGCGTGACGGGCTGACCTACAACATCCTCGGCATCCTCGCCGGCTGCATCATCGCCATCATCTTCTTCCGCAAGATCTCGTTCATGATCGCCGCGGCATTCCCGCCGATGATCGCGATTCTGCTGGCGCTCGGCGCGCTCGGCTGGGCCAATTTCAACCTCAACATGTTCCTGAACGTGATGACGCCGCTTATCATGGTCATCAGCTTCTCGGACTCGATGCAGCTCACCTTCGCCGCGCGCGACCGGCTGATCGCGGGCCAGGACAAGTTCACCGCGTTCAAGAACGCGGTGCTGGTGGTGGGCCCGGCCTGCGTGCTGACGCATGGCACCGCCGGCATCTCCTTCATCGCGCTGATGTTCTCCGACTCCGACCTGATCCGCAAGTTCGGGGAGGCGGGCCTTGCCGCCACCATCATCGCGCTGGTCGCGGTGCTGTCGCTGGTGCCGGTGTTCGGCGTCCTGTTCGTGCGCAACGAGAAGGTCTTCGCGGTCAAGTTCCAGGGTGCGGACGCCGGTGTCCAGGCGCTGCGCAATTTCTGCTACTGGATCGCGGTGCGCATGGTCGGCCGGCCCGGCCTGTTCAGCCTGATCGCGGTGCTGTTCGTCGGCGGCCTCGGCGTCATCTATGCCAATCTGGAGCCGCGCTACCGGCTCGCCGACCAGGTGCCGGACAAGCGCCAGGCGGTTGCTGCCAGCGATCGGCTCGATGCCAAGCTCACCGGCGCCAATCCCGTCAACGTGCTGATCGTGTTCCCCAAGGGTGAATCGCTCTATTCACCGCAAACGCTCCAGACCATCGCCGAGGTGCATGCGACGGTCGAGAAGTCCGCAGGGGTCGGCAACGTGTGGTCGCTGGAGACGCTACGCCGCTGGCTGGCGGAGAAGGCCGGCAGTGCCGATGTCGCGACGCTGAAAGAATATGTCAGCGTCATCCCCGAGCACCTGGTGCGGCGCTTCATCGACGCCGAGCAGGACGCCGTGGTGGTGGCCGGCCGCGTGCCGGACAAGGATTCCAGCCAGCTCCTGCCGATCGTCGACAAGCTCGATTCCGAGCTCGACGCCGTCCGCAAGAAGCATCCCGGCTATGAGATCGCCGTGACGGGTCTCGCCGCCATCGCCGCGCGCAACTCGGCCAACATGATCGAGAAGCTGAACCACGGCCTCACGATCGAATTCGCGCTGGTCGCGATCTTCATCGGCCTCGCCTTCCGCTCCTGGGTGGTGACGCTCGCCTGCATCCTGCCGGGCATCTTCCCGGTGGTGATGTCGGGCACGGTGCTGTGGGCGATGGGCGAGGGACTGCAATTCGCCAGCGTGGTCGCGCTGACCGTCTCGTTCGGACTTGGCCTCTCCGCCACCATCCACTTCCTCAACCGCCTGCGGCTGGAGAACAAGCCGGGCGTCGGCTCGGCGCTGGCGGTGGAGCGGGCGACCGTGCTGGTGGGACCGGCGCTGATCCTGACCACGGTGGTGCTGGCCTGCGGCCTCGTCGTCACCGTGTTCTCCGACCTGCCGTCGCTGCGGCTATTCGGCTGGCTCAGCGCCTTCTCGATGGTGATGGCGCTCGTCGCCGACCTCTTCATCCTCCGGCCGACGGCGATGTGGCTGATCAATCTGCACGCCAAGCTGCACGGCCCGGACAAGCAGGCGATCTGAGTGGCTTCATCCACCGGACACTCGGCGCAGTCTGAATGACTGCGCCGGAGTTCCGGTCGGGGACGAATCATGCAGTACGACGGCTCCATCGTGGCGTTTCAACAGAAGCGAGGCGGTGATTCAGCTGCTTTTTTCGTCCCGTTCCTGACATCGGGTATGACCCTGCTCGACGCGGGCTGCGGGCCCGGCACCATTACGGCAGCGCTGGCGGACCACGTCGAAAAGGCCGTCCCTCGATATCGAGCCGACGGCCATTACCGCCGCCAATCGGCTCGTGTCGGCGGCGGGCTCGACCAATCAGGCCTTTGTCGAAGCCGATATGACGGCGCTGCCGTTCGCGGATGGAACGTTCGACGCCGTGTTCTTTCACGCGGTGCTCTACCATCAGAGCCGGGAGATATTGGCGCGAACGCTGGCCGAAGCGCGCCGCGTGCTGAAGCCGCGCGGTCTCGTCGCAACGCGCGATGCCGATGTCGGCGGCAACGTTCTTCATCCTGAAATCGACGGCGTGCGGCTCGCGCTCGATCTCTGGCAACGCTGGTACCAGCACGACGATCCGGAGGCGCTTCGCTTCGGGCGCCGTCAGGGCTCCATCCTCCGAGCCCACGGCTTCGCGCCGGTCTGGGCTGGTGCGAGCTACGTCAACCACAGTGCCGATGCGCAGAGCCGCAGCGAGGCCGTTGCCGATGCGCAGCGGAGCCTGCTGGGGCTCGGACCGCAACTCGTGGCCAGGCGGCTCGCGACAGACGATGAGATCCGGGCCGCGCTTGCCGGATGGGAGGCCTGGGAACGCGATCCGGACGCGGTCTATTTCCGATGCCGCTGCGAATGCATCGCGCGAAAGGACTGATCCGGCGCGGTTCGGCTCACGCCTCGACGCGAACGATCCCGTAGGGATTGAACTTGAAGTCGCCCTCGGCGTAGTCCTGCTCCCGCGACAGCGCGAGCTTGCGGTCGCGCAGCGTTGCCTCGGTGCCGCGCTCGGCCATTGCCTCCGCGATCTCGTCCATCAGCTTCGCTGCGTTCCGGTCGCTGCCGCGCGATCGCGCGACATAGATATCCGGCAGTCCGACGAGGTGGAAGCCGACGCTTTCGTTGTAGGTGTCGCCGGCGAGCGGCCGCTTGGCGAAGGCGAGGCGGCAGGTCCGGGCCATGGCTGCCGTGACAAGGCCCTGGCTCGGGTTCGCGGCGGCCTTGCACTCCCGGGCCAGTTGCCGCCATCGCGCGAGGCCGTGGGCAACGCCCGCGCTTTCGCCCTTCACGGCGGTGGCGCCGGCCTCGATCATCTCCTCGACAATTCGCAAGGCGGCAGCTGAATAGGCGACCGTCTTGTGCTGCTCCATCGGCGGGCTCAGCACGTAGAGGACCGCTTTGTGATTGAGTACGGCCATTTCGTCCGCCTCGGACCACGCTTTCGGAAAGACGCGGTCCCAGCACACACCGAAAGAGCGCTCCATGTGCGGATCGGGTTTGGCTTGCGAATAGGTGCGGTCGATCTCGAAGCCGAAATCGGCGATCGTCTTCGCCACCGCCTTCGGCGGATGCAGCAGGCTTTCATTCTTGCCGAGGAAGCAGAGCACGTGACGCGGCTTCACGGACGAAGGCTGCATGTTCGCCCCCTGCTGCTCGCTGGCGAAGGCGCGGCTGGCCACGAAGAGCCCGGCGGCCTTCAGCAGATGTCTGCGGATCGGCTCCATCTCAGCAAATCCAGCCGGTCAGTTCGTGTCAGCAAAAAGCCCCCGGCTCGCGAGAACCGGGGGCATGTTCTTCATTGCGTGCGAAAGGCCTTCAGCCCTTCGTCATCGTGATGTTGACGCCGCGGATCTCGCCCTTGGACGAAATCTGCACCGTCTGCTTGGTGCCGTTGGTGCGCAGCGACAGGTTGGCGGCAAAGCCGTTGGCCTCGACGAAGACCTCGATCTGGCCGCCGCCGGCGGTGCCCTGGAGATTGCCGAAGATGTTGCGGCTGGACTCGCTCCAGTTGCCGGAGATGCGGTCGCCCTGGCTCGTCACGTCGCTGGTGAGGTTGAACTTGTAGCTGTCGGAGGCGCAGCTCAGCGCCTGCTTCAGGTTGAGGCCGCTGCCGGCGACCTTATAGTCCGCCTTGCAGCGAATGCGCTCGGTGGAGCCGTCGGACAGCGACACCGTGCCGGTTCCGGTCCACGCGCCGTCGAAACCGGCAAACGGTCCGGACGACTGAGCATGACTTGCCGATGCCGAGAAGAGCAGCGCCGCCCCGATGCCGGCCGCCTTGATTGCCAGTCCAGATCGCCCAAAGAATGTCATCTCGAATATCCCGTTTTGGAACGACGTTCGCTTCGATTGAGAACGTCTCGCCACACCGAAAGTTTAGTACTCCGAGCAAGTCGCAGGTTCAAAGCCTGGCGGCCAGAGACGGCGGTTCACGCGACCCCGCCGTGCTTCCAGGGCCGCGATTTGCCGCGTTTCGTCATGTTTCCGGCAGCCGACGACGGGCGAAGAGATGCAGCGCGGCAACAGGTCTGCATTAAAACGCGATGCTCCAGAATTATGACGTAGTATCAAGCCCTTACATCTGCCAATGAAGGCGCGGGGAAGACCTGATTCGGCGCGGGCGGCGCCAATTTGGCCGCATTTGCCAGTGCTTGTGCCTTCTCTGAGGCCGCTACAAGCGGCGACTTGCCATCAGAACCAATCCGCTCCGGCCATCCGCCCTGCGCAGTCCGGGATCGGTGCGATTCTGCCGTCAGAATGAAGGAATACAATGCGCAATCTTCTCGTCGCTCTCACCCTGCTGTCGGCCTCCCTTTCGACGACGGCGTTCGCCCAGCAAGGGCGTGGCACGGAGGCCGAGCAGAAGGCCTGCACCCGCGATGTGCAGAAGTTCTGCCGCCCGGTCATCGACCAGGGCGATTTCACCATCCTGGCCTGCCTCAAGGAGAACCGGGCCAAGATCTCGCAGGCCTGCGACCAGGTGCTGAAGAACCACAATCAATAAACTCGGCCATTGGCCCAGAAAGGCGGCCCTCGGCCGCTTTTCCGGGCCTAATCCGAAGGGGCAGCCATCGACGGACAGGATTGGTTTTGCGGCCGTATTCCCCTATATGGGGGCCGCGGCGGCGTCGCCGGCGTGAGCCCGCCCGAGCGAAAAAGCCCTTCCTGTCCAAACGATTGTAAACCAGCCCTCGATGACCTCTGCGAGCGAATTGCGATCCGGCAAGGGTGACCGCGACGAGAATTTTCCCGTCGCGTCCTGGATCATTCATCCGCGTCATCGCGCCCTGATCCTGGCCTATTACAATTTCGTCCGCACAGCCGACGACATCGCCGACCACGCGACGCTACCCGCCGACCAGAAGCTCGCTTATCTCGATCTGCTCGAGGCGGAACTGCTCGGCAAGGGCGACACCCAGCCTGAGGCCGTCAGCTTGCGCCGCGCGCTCGCCGAGCGCGGCATGGCGCCGCGTCATGCGCTCGACGTGCTGATCGCCTTCCGCATGGACGTGACCAAGCTGCGCTATGAGACCTGGGACGAGGTCATCCATTATTGCCGCTACTCGGCGATGCCGGTCGGCCGCTTCATGCTCGACGTTCACGGCGAGAGCACCTCGACATGGGCCGCCTCGGACGCGCTCTGCGCGGGCCTTCAGATCAACAATCACCTGCAGGATTGCGGCAAGGATTATCGCGAGCTCAATCGCGTCTATCTGCCGCGCGATGCGCTGGCAGCACACGGCGCCTCCGTCGAGCAGCTCGGTCTCGCGCAGTCGCCGCCGGCGATGCTGGCCTGCCTGCAGTCGCTCGCCGCACGCAACGAGGCGCTGCTCGGGGAGGGCAGGTCGCTCGCAGCCGAGATCCGGGATTTCCGTCTCGGCGTCGACGTCTCCGTCATCCAGGCCTATGCCGACCGCATCGTGCGCCTGCTCAAGGTACGCGATCCCTTGCGGGAGCGCGTACATCTGAACAAATTCGAGCTGCTCGCCTTCAGCCTCGCCGGAATCATCGGCGAAGTGGGCCGCCGTGCGATCCGTCGCAAGGCCATTTCCAGACCGGGGACTGCCCATGACGCTTGAGGCGACCACGCCCGGCGCCAATTACGGCTCGACCGCATCCGGCAGCTCGTTCTATGCCGCGATGCGCATCCTGCCGCGTGATCAGCGCGAAGCGATGTTTCAGATCTACAGCTTCTGCCGCCAGGTCGACGACATCGCCGATTCCGACGGCCCGCGCGACGAGCGACTCGCCGCACTTCAGGAATGGCGCAACGATATCGACGCGCTCTATCAGGGCCATCCGCCGCCGCGGCTGAAGGACTATGTCGCCTCGGTGAAGACCTTCGGGCTCAAGCGGGAGGATTTCCTCGCCATCGTCGACGGCATGGAGATGGACGTGCCGCAGGACATCCGTGCGCCCGACATGGCGACGCTGGATCTGTATTGCGATCGCGTCGCCAGCGCCGTGGGGCGGCTGTCGGTGCGCGTGTTCGGCATGCCCGAGGAAGATGGCATCCTGCTCGCACACCACCTCGGCCGCGCGCTGCAGCTCACCAACATCCTGCGCGACATCGACGAGGATGCCGGCCTTGGCCGGCTCTATCTGCCGCGCGAGGCGCTGCTGCATGCCGGCATCACCTCTGATGATCCGAACCGCGTGATCGCCGAGCGCGCGCTGCCGAAGGTCTGCATGCCGCTGGCGCAGCGCGCCAAGGTGCATTTCGAGAAGTCGGACGAGATCATGAACCGCAACAGGCGCCGCGCCGTGCGCGCGCCGCGGATCATGTCGAAATACTACCATTCCATTCTGGACCTCCTGATCGCGCGCGGCTTCACCGCGCCGCGCGAGCCGGTGCGTGTGTCGAAGATCACGCGCATCCTGATCCTGCTCCGTTACGCTTTCATCTGATGCAAAACACAGCTCACATCATCGGCGCTGGAATTTCCGGCCTCTCCGCCGCCGTGCGGCTCGCCAATGCCGGCTTCAAGGTCGCCGTGCACGAGGCGACGCACCAGGCCGGCGGCCGCTGCCGGTCCTATTTCGACGGCGCCACCAATCTCACCATCGACAACGGCAATCATCTGCTGCTGTCGGGCAACAGCCATGCGCGCGCCTATGCGCGCGCGATCGGCACCGAGGCGGGCCTTGTCGGCCCCGAGCGGGCGCAATTTCCGTTCGTCGATATCAAGACCGGGCAGCGCTGGCAGATCGATCTCGGCGATGGCCGGTGGCCGACCTGGGTGCTCGACGAAAGCCGCCGCGTGCCCGACACCGGCCTTTCCGATTATCTCAAGCTGGCGCCGCTGATCTGGGCGTCGGAGGAGACGCTGGTCGGCAAGTCGATTCCGACCGAGGGCATCCTCTATCAGCGCCTGGTGCAGCCGCTGCTGCTGGCAGCTCTCAACGTCGATCCGCCCGAGGGCTCGGCCGGGCTCGCCGGCGCAATCGTGCGCGAGACGCTGCTTGCGGGCGGGCAGGCCTGCCGCCCGCTGATCGCGCGTGATGGTCTCAGCGCGGTTCTGATCGAGCCCGCCGTGAAGTTTCTGCAGGGGCGTGGCCACACCGTTCAGCTCGGCCATGAGCTGCGCTCGTTCGTCAGCACGGACGGCAAGGTGACCGCGCTGAATTTCGGCGGCGAGGATTTGATCCAGCTCGGCGCGGGCGATGTCGTCGTGATGGCGGTGCCGCCGCGCGCGGCAGTCAACCTGCTGCCGGGGCTGAAGACGCCGACCGAATTCCGCGCCATTGTGAACGCGCATTTCCGCTTTGAGCCGCCGCCGGGCTCGGCGCCCATCCTCGGCGTGATCGGCGGCGTGGTGGAATGGCTGTTCGCGTTCCCGAACCGTCTGTCGGTGACCATCAGCAATGGCGACCGGCTGGTCGACATGCCGCGCGAGGAACTGGCGCAGACGATCTGGAACGAGGTCTGCCAGGCGGGAGGTGTGTCCGGTGAGCTGCCTCCTTGGCAGATCGTGCGCGAGCGCCGCGCCACATTTGCGGCGACGCCGGCCCAGAACGCCCTGCGTCCCGGGCCGGTCACTGCGCTGAAAAACCTATTTCTCGCCGGGGACTGGACTGCTACGGGACTGCCAGCAACCATCGAGGGATCGGTCCGGTCGGGTGACCGCGCCGCCGATCTGGTTTTGGCCGCCGAAGGATCCTGAGAGGCGGCCTAAGGGGCAATTGTCCCGGTCAACTTCAATCGACTATCGGAGCAATCGAGCGACATGGATTCCGTGACCGCGACCAACCGCGAAGCCTTGGAATCGAGCATTGCCTCGGCCACCCAGGGCCTCCTCGGCCTCCAGCAATCCGATGGCCATTGGGTGTTCGAGCTCGAGGCCGACGCCACGATTCCCGCGGAATACATTCTGCTGCGGCACCATCTGGCCGAGCCGGTCGATGCCGTGCTCGAGGCCAAGATCGGCAATTATCTGCGCCGCATTCAGGGCGTCCACGGCGGCTGGCCGCTGGTGCATGACGGCGAGTTCGACATGAGCGCCAGCGTCAAGGCCTATTTCGCGCTGAAGATGATCGGAGATTCCGTCGATGCGCCGCATATGGTGCGCGCGCGCGAGGCGATCCGCTCGCGTGGCGGGGCGATCCACAGCAACGTCTTCACCCGCTTCACGCTGGCGATGTACGGCGTGCTGACTTGGCGCGCGGTGCCGGTGCTGCCGGTCGAGATCGTGCTGCTGCCGTTCTGGTCGCCGTTCCACCTCAACAAGATCTCCTATTGGGCGCGCACCACGATGGTGCCGCTGATGGTGATCGCCGCGCTGAAGCCGCGCGCGAGGAATCCGAAGGGCGTCGGCATCGACGAATTGTTCCTGCAGGACCCGCGCTCGATCGGCATGACCGCCAAGGCGCCGCACCAGAGCATGGCCTGGTTTCTGTTGTTTCGTTCGCTAGATGCGATCCTGCGCGTGGTCGAGCCGCTGTTTCCGAAGAGCCTGCGCAAGCGCGCGATCGACACCGCGCTCGCCTTCACCGAGGAGCGGCTCAACGGCGAGGACGGGATGGGCGCGATCTATCCGCCCATGGCCAACATCGTCATGATGTACGACGCCCTCGGCAAGGACGAGAACTTCCCGCCACGCGCGATCACGCGCCGGGGCATCGACAAGTTGCTCGTCATCAAGGACGACGAAGCCTATTGCCAGCCCTGCGTCTCTCCGGTGTGGGACACGACGCTCACCGCGCATGCGCTGCTGGAGGCCGGCGGTGACAAGGCGGTGCCGGCCGCCAAGCAGGGCCTCGACTGGCTGATCCCGAGGCAGGAGCTCGAGCTGAAGGGCGACTGGGCGGTGAAGCGGCCCGATGTGCGCCCGGGCGGCTGGGCCTTCCAATACAACAATGCCCATTACCCGGATCTCGACGACACCGCCGTGGTGGTGATGTCGATGGACCGCATGCGCCGGGAGCACGGTGCGGCCGGCTATGACGCCGCGATCGCCCGCGGCCGGGAGTGGATCGAGGGCATGCAGAGCGACGACGGTGGCTGGGCCGCCTTCGACGTCAACAACCTCGAATATTACCTCAACAACATCCCGTTCTCGGACCATGGCGCGCTGCTCGATCCGCCGACCGAGGACGTCACGGCGCGATGCATCTCGATGCTGGCCCAGCTCGGTGAGACCGCCAAGACCAGCAAGCAGGTGGCCGCCGGGGTCGCCTATTTGCGGAAGACCCAGCACCCGGAGGGGTCCTGGTACGGCCGCTGGGGTATGAACTTCATCTATGGAACCTGGTCGGTGCTGTGCGCCCTCAACATGGCGGGCGTCGACCACAAGGACCCCATGATCCGCAAGGCGGCGGCCTGGCTGACCTCGATCCAGAACGACGACGGCGGCTGGGGCGAGGACGCCGTCAGCTACCGGCTCGACTACAAGGGTTGGGAGGCCGCCCCCTCGACCGCCTCGCAAACGGCATGGGCCTTGCTTGCCCTGATGGCGGCAGGCGAGGTTGATCACCCAGCCGTCGCCCGCGGGGTGGAGTACCTGATTGCAACACAAGACAAAAAAGGACTGTGGGACGAGCAGCGGTACACCGCCACAGGCTTCCCCCGCGTGTTCTATCTACGTTATCATGGTTACCCAAAGTTCTTTCCGCTGTGGGCGTTGGCGCGGTATCGGAACTTGCGGAACACCAACAGCAGGGTGGTAGGGGTCGGAATGTGACTTTGGGGACGGGGGACTATGTTACCGCGGGTCAGGCCATCGACCCGCGGCCGATACTGATCGTGACCGGATTGGTTCAGGAGGCCCGCATTGCGGCCGGGCCCGGAATGGCGGTCATTTGTTCATCCAGCAGCCCGACCCAGTTGCGGGCGCTTCTGACGGTGGTGGATCCTGAGACGATTCGCGGCGTGATCTCGTTCGGCGTGGCCGGCGGGCTCGACCCGAGCTTGCGCTCCGGCGACGTCGTGCTGGCGACCGAGGTGCTCTCCGGCGACACCCGCTGGGCCGCCGGCCTGTCGCTCGGCGACGAGCTGATCGAGCGCCTGACCTCCGGCCGCCGCCGCGTGGTGCGCGGCAGCCTCGCCGGTGCCGAGGAAGTGGTCACGAAGCGCTCCTGCAAGGCGGCCCTGCACTCCGAAACCGGGGCGGCCGCCGTCGACATGGAAAGCCACATCGCTGCGGCCTACGCCGCCGAGGCCGGGCTGCCCTTCGCCGCCGTCCGCGTCATCAGCGACCCCGCCCACCGCGCGCTGCCGGCGCTCGCCCGCGCCGCGATCAAGCCGAACGGCCAGATCGACCTCGGAGCCGTGCTGCGCGGCATCGTGCGCAATCCGGCAACGCTGCATGCCCTGGTCTCGACCGGCATCGACTTCAACCGCGCGCTGCGGTCGTTGCGCGGCTGCCGGGACTATTTGATCGGGACGGAGTTCGTCGAGAGCGAGGCCTTGGTGTCGAAGGCGGCGTGAGCGGGGTCTTCGATCTGAGAATAAAGAAAAGGCCCGGTCGCGCGACCGGGCCTTTTTCGTTCGGTGTCTGTAGCCCGGATGGAGCGAAGCGTAATCCGGGGCCTTGCTACATGGAGAGACCATCCCGGATTTCGCTTGCGCTCCATCCGGGCTACGGACTCTGCGTTTTACGCTGCCGTCGACGCCTTCTGCGCTGCTTTCGCCTGCGCAGCCGCAGCTTCGTCCTTGCGGATCTCCGAGAGCTTCTTCTGGACCTGCTCGGAGAAGATGTACTGCGCCGGGCGCTGCTTGGAGAGGTCGATTTCCGGCGCCATCGGGCCGCTCGTCCGCACGCCGCGCAGCGCCACCCACATCGCCTTCAGCGGGTTGTTGAGCGCTGCGGTCGCAGCCGTGGGCTCGTAGCCGCAATGGGCCATGCAGTCGGCACACTTCTCGTACTTGCCGGTGCCGTAGGAATCCCAGTCGGTGGTCTCCATCAGCTCCTTGAAGGTCTTCGCGTAGCCTTCACCGAGCAGGTAGCAGGGCTTCTGCCAGCCAAAGATGTTGCGCGCGGGCATGCCCCACGGGGTGCATTCGTATTCCTGGTTGCCGGCGAGGAAGTCCAGGAACAGTCCGGAATGCATGAAATTCCACTTCTTGCCCTTGCCCATCGCAAAGACGTCGCGGAACAGCTTTTTGGTCTTGGTGCGGTTGAGGAAGTGCTCCTGGTCCGGCGCGCGCTCATAGGCGTAGCCCGGGGACATCGAGACGCCGACGCCGAGCTCGGTGGTGAGGTCGAGGAATTTGGCGATCTCCTCGGCCGGGTGGCCGTCGAAGATGGTGGCGTTGACGTTGACGGTGAAGCCGCGCGCCTTGGCCGCCTTGATCGCCGACACCGCGCGGTCGAACACGCCCTTCTGCGACACGGCCTTGTCGTGGTGGTCGCGCAGGCCGTCGAGATGCACCGAGAAGAACAGATAGGGCGAGGGCTCGAACAGATCGAGCTTCTTCTCCAGCAGCAGCGCGTTGGTGCAGAGCGAGACGAACTTCTTGCGCTCAACGAGGCCGCGCACGATCTCGCCGATCTCCTTGTGAATCAGCGGCTCGCCGCCGGGAATGGCGACCATCGGCGCGCCGCACTCGTCGGCGGCGTCCCAGCACTCCTGCGCCGTCATGCGGCGGTTGAGGATCGCATCGGGATAATCGATCTTGCCGCAGCCGACGCAGGCGAGGTTGCAGCGGAACAGCGGCTCCAGCATCAGCACGAGCGGATAGCGCTTGCGGCCAAGCAGTTTCTGCTTGAGCAAATAGCCGCCGATACGCATTTCCTTGAAGAACGGGATGGCCATTACAGGTTTCTTTCTGGGCTTTTTAATTCGGGTGGGTCAGCTCGCGGCCAGTTGGGCCGGAAGCCGGAATTCGATGTTTTCCTCGCGGCCCGGCAACACCGAGACCTTTACCGGTCCGATCCGCCGCATCGCTTCGATCACGTCATCCACGAGTACCTCGGGCGCCGAAGCGCCGGCCGTGACGCCGACGGTCCTGGCATCCTTCAACCACTCCGGATTGAGCTCGCTGCCGTCGGCAATCAAATAACTCGCGACGCCGGCCTCAGTGCCGATTTCGCGGAGCCGGTTCGAGTTCGAGCTGTTGGCAGCGCCCACCACCAAGATCACGTCGACCAGCTTGCTCAAATCCCTTACCGCAGATTGGCGGTTCTGTGTCGCATAGCAGATATCCCGGATATCCGGACCTTGAATGTCTGTAAAGCGGGCCTGAAGGGCCGCGATGATGTCCTTGGTGTCGTCGACCGACAGGGTGGTCTGGGTGATGTAGGCCACTGGCGTATCCGCCGGCAGGGTCAGCGCCTTAACCTCTTCAACGCTCTGGACAAGCTGCACCGGCCCCGGGACCTGGCCCATCGTGCCCTCGACCTCGGGATGGCCGGCATGGCCGATCAGGATCAGGGTGCGGCCCTTGCCGATGTAGCGCTTCCCCTGATTGTGAACTTTCGTGACCAGCGGGCAGGTGGCATTGAGCACCGGAAGGTCGCGCGCGGCGGCCTCTTCCTCGACGCTACGGGCGACGCCATGGGCGCTGAACACCGTCACCGCCTTCGGCGGTACCTCGGAGAGTTCCTCGACGAAGATGGCGCCTTTGGCCTTCAGGCTCTCGACGACGTATTTGTTGTGCACGATCTCATGGCGCACGTAGACGGGCGGGCCGTACTTCTCCAGCGCCCGCTCCACGATTTCGATTGCTCGCACCACCCCCGCGCAGAAGCCGCGCGGTTGCGCCAGATAAACTTCCATTGGACGCCCCTCACGCAAGTTGCACCAATCCGCTCTTTGCAGTCCCCAAGCGGCACTCCGATACTGACCAATGAGTTGCAATATCCGCACCATTGGTTCGCGCCTGCGGTAGCCACCCACCCCTGTGGACGGCTCCGGCGCATGGAGGCGCAATACTTTGTGTCAAAAAATCGGCGGTAGGGGAAGGTGGAACCGCTGAGGGGGGCGTCAGAGGTATTTTAGTAGGGATTGCGGTATGCCTACGTGCGCGACATTCCTGCATAGTCCTTCGTCACGTTCCCGCCTCAACTCCCTGGCTATACCGGCCGCCCCGCATGATTTTGCCACGGTCTCCCGCCGTTTACCTCGAACCTTCTGGCGGCGAGAACCACCCAAAACAGCAATAGGTTTCGGCCGGGAACTCCGATAAACAGCGGGCGTTTCCGGCAAGCTGTTAACCGCAGAAAGAAAAGAAGTGCTGCAAAGCGTCGTCGTTGCCATCGTCAGGGCCTGCACCCGGTTTGCCTCCCTCGTAGTCGTTCTCGGGCTCCTGCTGTCGGTGGGGGCGGGCTATTACGCTGCGCGCCACTTCGCCATCAACACCGATATCAACTCGCTGATTGCCCAGAATCTGGACTGGCGGCAGCGTGACCAGCAATTCGACAAGGCGTTCGATCAGAACGAAATGATCCTCGCTGTGGTCGAGGCCAGGACGCCGGAAATGGCGAGCGCCGCGGCAGACGCGCTCTATGCCAGGCTGAAGGACGACAGGACCAACTTCCACTCGATGCAGCAGCTCGGCAGCGGCGCGTTCTTCGAGCGGAACGGCCTGTTGTTCCTGCCGACCGAGGAGGTCGGCAAGATCACCGGCCAGTTCGAAGCCGCCGCGCCGCTGATCGAGATCATGGCCGGCGATCCCTCGATCCGCGGCCTGACCGGGGCGCTGGAGACCGGCCTTGCCGGCGTCAAGCGGGGCCAGGTCAAGCTCGACAGCACCGAGCGGCCCTTCAACCTGATCGCGCAGACAGTCGAGACCGTGCTCAACAAGGGCAACGCCAGCTTCTCCTGGCGCGAACTCGTCAGCGACGAGCCGCTCAAGGACTCCGACAAGCGCACCTTCATCGAGTTCAAGCCGATTCTCGACTACAACGCGCTGGAGCCCGGCAAGGATGCGACCGACGCGATCCGGAAAGCGGCGGCGGATCTGGATTTTGCTGGCAAATACCAAGCGCGGGTGCGGCTGACCGGCCCGGTGCCGATCGCCAACGAGGAATACGCGACCGTTCAGGAGGGCGCTGTCGTCAACGCCGTCGGCACGATTCTCGTCGTGCTGGTCATCCTATGGCTCGCGCTGCATTCGTCGAAGATCATCTTCGCGGTGTTCGTCAATCTGTTCGTCGGCCTGGCGATCACGACAGCAGCCGGCCTGATGATGGTCGGATCGTTCAACTTGCTGTCGATTGCGTTCGCGGTGCTGTTCGTCGGCCTTGGAGTCGATTTCGGCATCCAGTACAGCGTCCGCTACCGCTCGGAGCGCTACAAGCACGACGATCTCGCCGGCGCGCTGGTGCTGGCAGCCAAGCGCTCGGCGGTGCCGCTGTCGCTGGCGGCGATGGCGACGGCCGCGGGCTTCCTCTGCTTCATGCCGACCGACTACAAGGGCATCGCAGAGCTCGGCCAGATCGCCGGCGTCGGCATGCTAGTGGCGTTCATCTCGTCGATCACCGTGCTGCCGGCGCTGCTCAAGCTTTTGAACCCGCCCGGCGAGCCGGAGCCGGTCGGGTACGCCTTCCTGGCGCCGCTCGACCACTTCCTCGAAAAGCACCGCGTGCTGATCGTCGGCGGCACGCTGCTGCTCGCGCTCGGCGGCCTGCCGCTGCTCTACTTCATGAAGTTCGACTTCAACCCGATGAACCTGCGCAATCCGCACGCCGAGTCGATCGCGACCTTCCTCGATCTGCGCAAGGATCCGAACACCGGGGCCAATGCCGTCAACGTGATGACGACGTCGGAAGAGCAGGCGAAGCAGGTCGAGGCGAAGCTGGAAAAGGTGCCTGAGGTGCTCAGGGTGATGTCGCTCGACAGCTTCGTGCCGCAGGACCAGCCGCCGAAGCTGAAGCTCATCGCGCAGGGCGCCAAGGTGCTGAATCCCGCCCTCAACCCCGATCAGATCGATGCGGCGCCGACGGACCAGGAGAATGTCGAATCGCTGAAATCTTCGGTCGACAATCTGCGCCGGACGGCGGGCGACGCGAAGGGCCCTGGCGCTGTCGCCTCACGCCGTCTCGCCGGCGCGCTCGAAAAGCTCGCCAGTGCCGACGAGGCCACACGCAACAAGGCGCAGGACGTGTTCGTCACGCCATTGAAGATCGTGTTCGATCAGCTCCGCAACGCGATGCAGGCCGGGCCCGTCACACTGAACTCATTGCCGCCCGAGCTCGTCAGCGCCTGGAAGAGCAAGGACGGCATCATCCGTGTCGAGGCGCTGCCCAAGGGCGATCCCAACGACAACGATACGCTGCGCAGATTTGCGGCAGCGGTGCTCCAGGCCGAGCCGACTGCGATCGGCGGGCCGGTCTCGATCCTGAAATCCGGCGATACCGTCGTGAAGGCGTTCATCCACGCCGGTATCTATGCGCTGCTGGTGATCGGGCTCCTGTTGTGGATCACGCTCCGTCGCTTCGTCGACGTGCTGATGACGCTGGTGCCGCTTCTGGTTGCCGGCGTGGTGACGCTCGAGATCTGCGTGTTGATCGGACTGCCGCTGAACTTCGCCAACATCGTCGCGCTCCCGCTGCTGCTCGGTGTTGGCGTGGCGTTCAAGATCTACTATGTCGTGGCCTGGCGCTCGGGCAGGACGAACCTGCTCCAGACCAGCCTGACGCGCGCGATCTTCTTCAGCGCGCTGACCACGGCGACCGCGTTCGGCAGCCTGTGGCTGTCGAGCCATCCCGGCACGTCCAGCATGGGCAAGCTGCTGGCGCTCTCGCTGGTGACGACGCTCGCCGCCGTGCTGCTGTTCCAGCCGGCCCTAATGGGCAAACCCCGCAATCTCAGGGAGTAGGCAGATGTCGCCGACCGGGTCGGCGGCGCCCTTCTGACCGGGCTTGGCTGCGCCGGCGGCCTTGGGAGCAGCAGGTGCAGGCGTGGTGGTGCCGCTCCCGGCTTGGGCTGCTTGGGCCCCTTGCCCCGCTTGCCCCCCTTGGGGCTTCGGCGCAGTGCCGCTGGATTTCGCTGCGCCCTTGGCCATGGCGTTGGCAGGGCTCGAAGGGATCGGCGGGCCGACCCGGGTCCAGGTTTCGCCGCCGCAGAGGAAGCCCATGACGCAGCCCTTGATCTCCAGCTGGTCGGGACCGGCCGGCGTAATGGTCGCGCTGTAGAGCTGGCCGTCCTTGGCGTTGTAGACCTGTCCTTCCCACTGGTCGACGCCAGGCTTCTTCTTCATGTCGATCAGGGTTGCCATGCCGAGCGTCGGCCTGTTCTTTTTCGAGACATCCGGATTGTTCTCGTCGCGTCCGCCGGGCTGCTTTTCCCAGGAAACCGCGCCCCACATGCTGCCATAGCATTGGGCGACGCGAATGTTGGCGACGCCGTCGGCGACCCGCCAGTCGCCGGTCGGATCCGCGGCGAGCGCGGGCGTCAGGCCGGCGTAACCGCCAGCCAGTATTAGTCCGGTGTAAAGGGCCAAACGCATGTGTGTTCCTTGGCAGTGCAACATGGTCTAAAGCTGTGCTTGCGAAGATGGTCCGAAAAAGGGCAAAAGGCCGCACAGACCGTTTTCAGCAACGGTCCGTTTTCAGTTGACGAGACCGCCCTCAACCGAAGTATGTAGCGGATGCACAGCCCAAATCCAGACATGTCTCAGCTATTCGCGGACCGTCAGGCCCAGCGCAGCACCCTGCATAACCGGTATCTGAACGAGCAGTTCGTCCGGGTTCTCAAGACCATCGGCTACGATGTCGGCTTTCAGAAGGGGCATGGGCAGTATCTCTACGACCGCGAGGGCGCGCGCTACCTCGACCTGTTGTCCGGCTTCGGCGTGTTTGCGATCGGGCGCAATCATCCGGTCATGCGCGAGGCGCTCAAGAGCGTGCTCGATGCCGACCTGCCCAACCTCGTCCAATTCGACGTCTCGACGCTCGCAGGTGTGCTGGCCGAGCGCCTCCTGAAATACGTTCCCTATCTCGACAAGGCGTTCTTCGCCAATTCCGGCGCCGAATGCGTCGAGGCCGCGATCAAGTTCGCGCGCGGCGCGACGGGGCGTCCCGGCATCGTCTATTGCGCGCACGGCTATCACGGACTGACCTACGGCGCGCTGTCGCTGACCGGCGATGCCAATTTCCGCACCGGCTTCGAGCCGCTGCTGCCGGGCTGCACCGCGATCCCGTTCAACGACCTGGCCGCGCTGGAAAAGGCGCTGGCCTCGCGCGAGGTCGCCGCCTTCGTCGTCGAGCCGATCCAAGGCAAGGGCGTCAACATGCCCAGCGACGAGTTCCTGCCCGGCGCGGCCGCACTCTGCAAGAAATACGGCACGCTGTTCGTCGCCGACGAGATCCAGACCGGCATGGGCCGCACTGGCCGCTTCCTGGCGGTCGAGCATTGGAACGTCGAGCCCGACATGGTGCTGCTGTCGAAGTCGCTGTCGGGCGGCCACGTGCCGGTCGGCGCCGTGCTGACGCGCAAGAGCATCTTCGACAAGATCTTCAACCAGATGGACCGCGCGGTGGTGCACGGCTCCACCTTCTCCAAGAACGACCTCGCGATGGCCGCGGGCATCGCCACGCTCGACGTCATGGAATCGGAGAAGCTGATCGATGCAGCCGCCAAGCGCGGTGCCGAGCTGCGCCTCGCGCTGACGCGCATGGTGCCGGGCTACGAGCTGCTCAAGGAAGTCCGCGGCAAGGGCCTGATGATCGGCATCGAATTCGGCCCGCCGAAATCGTTGCGCCTGCGGGCCTCCTGGAACGTGCTGGAGACCGCCAACAAGGGCCTGTTCTGCCAGCTCATCACCGTGCCGCTGTTCAAGGATCACAAGATCCTGACGCAAGTCGCTGGCCACGGCAGCCACACCATCAAGCTCTTGCCGCCGCTCACCATCACCGAGGAAGACTGCGCCTGGATCGAGCGCGCCTTCGACGACGTCATCGCCGGCAGCCACAAGGTCCCCGGTGCGATCTGGTCGCTCGGCAAGACGCTGGTGGACAACGCGGTGCGACGGTCGGCCTAGAGACGATCGCTCAGGCCGCCTCGTCCGCGGCCGAAACTTACCCGGCAAACTCGCGCACGGCTTCCACCACGTGCTCCGGCACTTCCTGCGCGACGCAGTGGCCGGCATTCTCGAAAACCCGCGTGGTCACGCCCGGAATCAGCGACACAGCGCGTCTCGCCATCTCCTTGTAGATTGGACCCGACTTCGCCGCTGTCGTGACGCGCACCGGACAGTCGAGCTTGGTGAGCGAGGCAAACGGATTGCCGCGGGCATCCCCAATGTAGACCTGCTCCATCGCCTCGTAGATGGGGAGCAAGATCGCGGCTTCGATTTCCGGCGTGCAGCAGAGCCGGATACGGCCGTCATCCAGGGGCGCGAAGCCGTGGCGCACATACGCCCGTAGCGAGGTTTCGGTCCAATCCGCAAACGCCGGTGCTGCGCGGTAACGTTCGAACACGGCGTCGGGACTGTCGAACTCGGCGCGTCGGCGCAGCGTGCCCTGCACGCGGGCGAGCGATTCCTCGCTCAATCCGCCGGAGCGCGCCGCGCGCGGGTCCATGACGGTCGGCTCCATCACGAACAGGCGCGCGAAGCGACCGGGCAGGAGTTTCGCCGCGAGAAGGAGATCGGTCGCACCCGCGCTGTGGCCGATTCCGTAGATGTCGCGGAGATCGAGCGTATCGACCACCCGGCAGATGTCGTCGGCGTAATCAAGGAAGTGATAGGCGCCGGGCTTGTGGCTTGCACCATGACCGCGGCGGTCGAGGGCATAGACGGTGTAGGTCGATGCGAGCTCGCGCGCGACCTCGTGCCAGACGTCGGCGACGAAACCGGTGCCGTGTACGAGCAGGGCAGGCGGCTTACCGCTCTCGCCCCATTGCAGCATGGCGATGTTGGCCTCGGCCGGGCCGATCGAGAAGCGGTGCGGGTCGATCATGGTGGCAAGATGCTACTTCGCATCCTCCAGGATCATCGTGGCGCCCTTCTCAGCGATCATCGCGGTCGGCGTATTGGTGTTGCCCGAGGTGATCGTCGGCATGATCGAGGCATCGACGATGCGCAGGCCGTCGAGGCCGTAGAAGCGCAACCGCTCGTCCACCACCGCCATTGGATCGTTCGCCGTGCCCATCTTCGCGGTGCCGACGGGATGGAAGATGGTGGTGCCGATGTCGCCGGCGGCTTTCGCGAGGGAGGCATCGTCGTCGCCGACGGAGGGACCGGGCAGATATTCGCTGGGGCGATATTTGGCCAGCGCTTTCTGCTGCATCAGGCGCCGCGTGGTGCGAATAGCGTCGGCGGCGACCTGGCGGTCGTCGTCGGTCGACAGGTAATTTGGCGCGATGATCGGCTTCTCGTCCGGGCTCGCCGAACGAAGGCGCACGTTGCCGCGCGAGGTCGGCTGCAGATTGCACGCGCTCACCGTGATCGCAGGGAAACGGTGCAGGGGATCGCCGAACTTGTCGAGCGAGAGCGGCTGCACGTGGAATTGGATGTTGGCGCGGGCGCGCGTCGCATCCGAGCGGGTGAAGATGCCGAGTTGCGACGGTGCCATGGTCAGCGGGCCGCGGCGGCGGAAAGCGTAGTCGAGCCCCATCAGGCCGCGGCGCAACAGATTGTAATAGGTCTCGTTCAGCGTGCGCACGCCCTCGACCTTGTAGATCGCGCGCTGCTGCAGGTGATCCTGCAGATTGCGCCCGACGCCGGGCTTGTCCATGACGATGTCGATGCCGAGCGGCGACAGCCAGTCGGCCGGTCCAATGCCGGAGCGATGCAGCACCTGCACCGAGCCGATGGAGCCTGCCGAGAGCACCACCTCGCGCTTTGCGCGCGCCTCGATGATCTCGCCGTTCTGGATGAAGCGCACGCCGACGGCGCGGCCCTGCTCGATGATGAGGCGGTCGACCAGCACGTGCTTCTCGAGCCGCAGATTGGGGCGCCTCAAGGCCGGCTTGAGGAAGCCGCGCGCCGAGGACCAGCGCCGGCCGCGCTTCTGGTTGACGTGGAAATAGCTGGTGCCTTCGTTGTCGCCGGTGTTGAAATCCGGGATGCGCTTGATGCCCATCTCCTCGGCGGCGTCACCGACCGCGTCGAGAATGGCCCATGACAGCCGCGGTGCCTCGATGCGCCAGCCGCCCCCGGCGCCGTGATGCTCGCTGGCGCCGAGGAAGTGATCCTCGAGGCGCTTGAACAACGGCAACACGTCGTCATAGCCCCAGCCGGTCAGGCCAAGCTGGCGCCAATGATCGTAGTCGGCAGCCTGTCCGCGCATCGAGATCATGGCGTTGATCGCCGAGCAGCCGCCGATCACCTTGCCGCGCGGATAGGCCAGCGAGCGGCCGTTCAGGCCGGGCTCGGCCTCGGTCTTGAACATCCAGTCCGAACGCGGATTGCCGATGGCGAAGAGATAGCCGACCGGAATGTGGAACCAGATCCAGTTGTCGTCGCCACCAGCTTCAAGGATGAGAACGCGGTTGCCCGGGACAGCCGACAGCCGGTTGGCGACGATGCAGCCCGCGGTGCCGGCTCCGACGACAATGTAGTCAAACTCACCTTCAAGTCGCCTCGGCATTCTGCTTCCACCCGGATGGTCTCTTTGCTTTCCGTTAATAGGCAGACGCAGCCGACCGGGACAAGCCCGGCCATGCCGGGTGAACAGGGCTAGGCCCCGATTGCCGGCGGTTGGGTGGACCGACGCTTGCATGGTAGACAGACCTTGCATTTCCAACAGCTCGAGACCTTCCATGCCCATCGTGAACCGCGTCGCCGACCTTCAACCCGATATCCAGGCCTGGCGGCGGGACATCCATCAGCACCCCGAGCTGCTGTACGATGTCCACCGCACCGCAGCATTCGTTGCTGACCGGTTGCGGGAGTTCGGCTGCGACGAAGTCGTGACCGGTCTCGGCCAGACCGGCGTCGTCGGCGTGATCAAGGGCAACAAGCCCACCGGCGAGGGGCTCAAGGTGATCGGCATGCGTGCCGACATGGACGCGCTGCCGGTCGAGGAGCAGACCAATCTGCCTTACGCCTCCAAGATCCCCGGCAAGATGCACGCCTGCGGCCATGACGGCCACACCGCGATGCTGCTCGGGGCGGCCCGCTATCTCGCCGAGACGCGCAATTTCGCCGGCGATGCCGTGGTGATCTTCCAGCCCGCCGAGGAGGGTGGCGCCGGCGGCGCGGCCATGGTCAAGGATGGCCTGATGGAGCGGTTCGGCATCGAGCAGGTCTATGGCATGCACAACGGCCCGGGCATCCCGGTCGGCTCGTTCGCGATCAGGCCAGGCCCCATCATGGCGGCGACCGACGAGGTCGACATCATGATCGAGGGCGTTGGCGGCCATGCCGCGCGTCCGCACAAATGCGTCGATTCCGTGCTGGTCGGCGCGCAGGTGATCACCGCACTGCAGTCGATCGTCTCGCGCAGCGTCGATCCCCTGGAATCGGCGGTCGTATCGATTTGCGAATTCCACGCCGGCAATGCCCGCAACGTCATTCCGCAGACCGCGACCCTGAGAGGCACCATCCGCACACTGTCGCCTGAGGTGCGCAAGCTGGTCGAGAAGCGCGTGCATGAAGTCGTGGCGGGCATGGCGCAGATCACCGGCGCCAAGATCGACCTGCACTACAAGCGCAATTATCCGGTCGTGAAGAATCATGCGGCGGAAACCGAAGTGGCACGGCGCATCGCCACGCAGGTCGCGGGCGAGGCCCATGTCCACGAGATGGCGCCGCTGATGGGCGGCGAGGATTTCGCCTACATGCTGGAAGCGCGGCCCGGGGCCTTCATCTTCTGCGGCAACGGCGACAGCGCCGGCCTGCATCACCCCGCCTACAATTTCAACGACGAGGCGATCGTCTACGGCACGTCCTATTGGGTGAAGCTGGTCGAGGAGCAGCTCGCGGCGTCGTAGGACCGGGTCCGAAGCACAGATGAAAGGGCCCGTGCATTCCACGGGCCCTTGTCTATTTGAGAGATCGGATCGTCAACAACGGCGTGAAGCCATTTCCCGCTGTATTCACGCAGCCCGTGCGGCCTTCTTCTGCAGGCCGGCGGCGATCTTCAGATCTTCGACGAAGCGCCGATATTCCAGAACCTTGGCTTCGGGATCAGGCAGTCGCAGCAGATAGGACGGGTGCACGGTCACCAGCGCCTTGCGGCCTTCGGGAAGCTCGATCAACCGGCCGCGGTTCTTCCCGATAGGGGTGATCTTGCCGAACACGCTTTGCGCGGCGGTGGCGCCCATCGCCACGATGAGATCCGGTTGGATTGTCGAAACTTCCCGCTCATACCATTGCCGGCACGCCCGGATCTCGGGTGTGTTCGGCTTCTGGTGCAGGCGAATCTTTCCGCGCGGCACGAATTTGAAGTGTTTCACCGCGTTGGTGACATAGACCTTCTTGCGGTCGACGCCGGCCTCCTCCAGCGCGCGATCGAGCATTTGCCCGGCCGGGCCGACGAAGGGATGGCCGGCGAGGTCTTCCTTGTCGCCGGGCTGCTCGCCGACCAGCATGATGTTGGCATTCTTCGGCCCTTCGCCGAACACGGTCTGTGTCGCGTCCTTGTAGAGATGGCAGGTGCGGCAATGCGCGGCCTCCTCGCGGAGCGTTTCGAGATCGTCGGCAGCTGGCTTGCGTCTCATCGGAGCCTCCGGCCGCTTCTGAGGCTTGTGCGGATCGGTTGCGGCATTGGCGATCATGGCGCCGGTCATGCGCTCGGCGTCTTCGATCAAGGGCTTAATGATCGAGGCCTCGGGCAGGTTCCTCCAATATTTCTTCGGCATCTCGGCCTGCATCGCCTTCACCTTGAGCCGGGCCGGATTGAAGATGCTGGCATAGTAGCGCCGCCAGGTTTCCTCCAGCCGGTCTTCGCCCGGCGCCTCGCTCTTGCTGACGCCCGGCGTGAAGGAGAGCGCATGGCCGTCCCAATGCGCGCAGAGGTCCGGCGTCAGGATCGACCAGGGCATGTCGGCAAAGCGCTTGGCGAAGAACGGCGCGGCGAGCTCGACGACGTGATGCTCCGGCTCGAACCAGGCGACGTAGTGCGCCTGGCGTTCCCTGCCGATCTCGCGGAAGCGCACGAAGGCATGCATCTTGTGCTCGTCGCGATAGACCGCTTTCGCCATGGCCGTGACAAGCGCGACATCGGGGTCGGTCGCGACCTCGATGAGATCGTGATTGTCCTTCAGCCGGAACAGCAGGCGATACAGGATCGCAAAGCGCTCGTTGTCGCGATGCAGGATCGCCGCCTTGGCAAGCTCGACGAATTTTGCCGAGACGGTGAACGTGCCGTCGTTCACCTCGAGGATCGGAGACGGCGCTTGCGGCGCGAACAGCTCGGCTTCACGGCCCTGCACGGTCCAGGTGGCCTCGCCGGGCGGCACGTGATGGAGCACGAGGCTACGCGCGGCTTTGCGCCAGCCGTCGAAATCGGTTTCGGTGTCGAGCATGATGTACTGCATCAGAAGCCAAATCCCAGTTGCGTTGCTTTCGGCTTGAACCGTTCGATCAGCCCGGCAGCATCGAGACGATGCGGTGCGGGACGGTGATCGCTGAGGACGATGAACGGCAGTGCCTTGTTGCGGGGCACATGCAGCCGCGCGAGGTCGGCGAGGCGGATCGTGGTGGTGCGCCGCGTCGCGAGGATGCGTTCGACCGTCCTGGTGCCGAAGCCCGGCACCCGCAGCAGCTCCTCGCGGCTGGCGCGGTTGACGTCGAGCGGGAAGCGGTCGCGGTGGCGCAGCGCCCAGGCGAGCTTGGGATCGATGTCGAGCGGCAGCATCGCGCTGTCGTCGACGATCTCACCGACGTCGAAGCCGTAGAACCGCATCAGCCAGTCGGCCTGGTAGAGCCGGTGCTCGCGCAGCAGCGGCGGCTGTATCAGAGGCAAAGCATGGCTCGCGTCGGGGATCGGGCTGAAGGCGGAGTAATAGACGCGCCGCAGCCGGTAGGCGCCGTAGAGATTGGCGCTGGTGTGGAGAATGGTGTGATCGGAGGCGCTATCTGCGCCGACGATCATCTGCGTACTTTGTCCGGCGGGCGCGAAGCGCTGCGGTTTGGCCTTTGTCTTCGCGCTGCGGCTGTCCTCGGCCTCGTCCAGCTTCAGCCGCAGCCGGCCCATGGTGCGGCGGATCGCGCGCACGTCCTTCTCCGGCGCGAATTGCTGCAGGCTCGTCTCTTCAGGCATCTCGATGTTGATCGAAAGGCGGTCGGCATACTTGCCGGCCTCGGCGATCAGCGCGTCGTCGGCCTCGGGAATGGTCTTCAGGTGGATGTAGCCGCGGAAGTGATGCTCCTCGCGCAGTTTTCGCGCGACGTTCACCACTTGCTCCATCGTGTAATCAGGGCTGCGGATGATGCCGGAGGAGAGGAATAGGCCCTCGATGTAATTGCGCCGGTAGAAGTCGAGCGTGAGCTTGACCAATTCGTCGATGGTGAAGCGGGCGCGTGGGACGTTCGAGGAGGCGCGGTTGACGCAATAAAGGCAATCGTAATTGCAGGCGTTGGTCAGCAGCACCTTGAGCAGGGAGATGCAGCGTCCGTCCGGCGCGTAGGAATGGCAGATGCCCATGCTTGGGGCGGTCGAGCCCATGCCCTTGCCGTCGCTGGAATCCCGCTTCTCGGTGCCGCTGGAAGCGCAGGATGCGTCGTATTTGGCGGCATCCGCCAGAATCTCCAGCTTGCGTTGTACGTCCATGTTTGAATCTCTTTGATTCCGCTCATGAATCTTTGGATGCGCCAATTCGATTGACTCTGCCGGCGCCGTTAGCTTTATATTAGAACATATCATGAACAAATGAGCCAGCTGCTGGTTCTCTTTTTGAGAGCCATCGGCAATCACCTCTGAGGAGCGGCGAGCATGAGCGGCGCACGTATGAGCGCGCTTGCGATCCTGCGCGGCCAGATCGAGCGCATCGAGACGGCGGAGGTCGTGCATCCGCGCGATCGCATCGCCCTCGGCCATGGCGCGGCCGACGCCGTGCTGAAAGGCGGGCTCGCGCGCGCGGCGATCCACGAGGTGTTTTGCGAAGGGCGTCAGGGCGCGGCTGCGACGGGGTTCGTCATGGGCCTTGCGGGACGCGTGAGCGCGCGCCGGCCGCTATTGTGGGTGCGGCAGGATTTTTCGGAGCTCGAAACCGGTGCGCTGTCGATGAGCGGGTTATCCGAGCTAGGCCTCGACCCTCGCCGTGTGGTGATGGTGCGCGCCGCCGATGTCGAGAGTGCGCTGCGCACCTCGGCCGACGCGCTCGCCTGCGATGCGCTGGGCGCCGTCGTGCTCGAGCTCTGGGGCGATGTCAGGCAGTTCGATCTGGTGGCAAGCCGCAAACTGACGCTGGCCGCGCAATCTTCCGGCGTTACCGGCCTCTTGCTGCGCATGGCGGCGCAGCCGCTGCCTTCGACCGCGGAGACACGATGGATGCTGCGTGCGGCGCATTCGCCTCCGGGCTCGATGTGGAGTGCCTGGGGCGCGCCGGTGTTCGATGCCGAGCTCTTGCGCAATCGTCATGGCCCGTGCGGCCGGTGGATCATGGAATGGAATTGTGATGAGTGCCAGTTCAGTGAACCCTCGACGTATCCTCAGCCTGTGGCTGCCGCGCCTGCCCATCGACAGGATCCAGCGGTTCGTTGGCAGCGCCGGGCTGGGTAAACCCAATCATGAGCCTGATATCGTCGTCATCAAGGACAACAATGCGCTGGTGATCCATGCGCTGGACGAGGCCGCCGAGCGCCTCGGTCTGTATATTGGCCAGCCGCTCGCCAATGCGCGGGCGATGTGCCCGGACTTGCGTGTGTTCGACGCCGATACCGTGGCCGATGCGAAGACGCTCAGCGATATCGCCGATTGGTGCGACCGTTTCACGCCGCTGGTGGCGCTCGATCCGCCGCACGGGTTGTTCCTGGACATCACCGGCTGCGCGCATCTGTTCGGCGGCGAGGCCGCGTTGTTGCGGACATTGGTCCGCGCATTAGCCCGTCAGGGCTTTGCCGTCAACGCGGCGATCGCCGGCACCTCGGTTTGTGCGCGCACGCTGACGCGGCAGGCCACGGGTACCATCGTGGCCGATGGCGGGGAGGCGGAGGCGATCAGGTCGTTTCCAGTCTCCGCGCTCGGTGCAGGTGAAGCCATCACCACCGGCCTGCGCCGCGCCGGGCTGAAGACCATCGGTGATGTCGCATCGCGCAGCGCCTCCGAGATCACGGCGCGGTTCGGCGCCCGGTTCTCCACGCTGCTCGCCCATGCGCTGGGGCAGGGCGATGCGCCGATCAGCCCGCGCAAACCGCCGCCCGATTACATCGTCGAAAAACGCTTTGCCGAGCCGATCGCGACCGACACCATGATCGCGATGACGCTGTCGCGGCTGGCCAATACGTTGATCGCGTCCATGGAGAAGCAGGGCAAAGGCGCGCGGCGGCTGGAAGCGGCATTCTTCCGCACCGATGGCGCGGTGCGTACGATCACGGTCGAGACTGGACGTCCGGTGACGCGAAGCGCCGTAATCGACCGCTTGTTCCGCGAGCGGCTCGATGCACTCGCCGATCCCCTCGATCCCGGCTTCGGCTTCGACATGGTGCGCCTATCGGCGAGCCGCACCGAGATCGTGGTGCAGGAGCAGCGCGATCTCGATGCCCATGTCCACGACAACGACGAGCTCGCCGCGCTGATCGACCGCATCGCCGCGCGCATCGGCGGCAAACGCGTCGTCGTGCACCTGCCGCAGGATACTCATATTCCCGAAAGCGCGGTGCTGGCCGCATCGGCGCAGCATCATCTCGCCGCTGCCATGCAGGCCGAATGGCCGGCGCGCGTCGCGAGCGAGCCGCCGCTGCGTCCCTTGCGCCTGTTCGACAAGCCGGAGCCGATCAAGGTGCCGTTCGCGACCGTGCCCGATGGCCCGCCGCATCAATTCACCTGGCGGCGCGCGCTGCATGCGGTGGTGCGGGTAGAGGGACCCGAGCGCATCGCGATGGAATGGTGGCGGCAGGACGGCAAGCAGCTGACGCGGGATTATTTCCGCATCGAGGATGCCGAGGGCCTGCGCTTCTGGATCTTTCGTGACGGTCTCTATGAAGGCGAGGTGTTCGACGGTGACGGCAAGCCGGCGTCTCCCGGCTGGTATGTGCATGGTCTCTTCGCATGAACAGCCCCGCTTATGCCGAGATCGGCATCACCACCAATTTCTCCTTCCTGCGCGGCGGCTCGGATCCGCGCGCCTATGTCCACCAGGCGAGCGCTTTAGGAATTCCTGTGATCGGCATTGCCGATCACAACACGCTCGCGGGTGTGGTGCGGGCCTACAAGGAGCTCGACAATGACAAGGTGCTGCACAAGCCGAAATTGTTGATCGGCGCCCGCATCGTCTTCGTTGACGGTACGCCCGACATCCTGGTCTATCCACGCGACCGCGCGGCCTATGGCCGGCTGTGCCAGCTCCTCACGAGAGGCAAGCGCGGCGACGACATCACGCGGATCGAGAAGGGGGAGTGCCGTCTCACCTTGGCCGATCTCCTGGAATTCTCGGAAGGCCAGCTCCTGGTGTTGACGTTGCCGCATCGTTTCGAGCCGGCGCGGGCGCTGGATGTCCTCGCAAAACTCAGGGATAGCCGTGCCGAGGGCGTGTGGCTCGCGGCGAGCCTGCTCTATCGCGGCGACGACAAGCGTCGCCTGTCGCGGCTTGATGATCTCGCCGCAAAGGCAAAGGTGCCGCTGCTCGCGACCAACGAGGTGCTGTATCACGATCCCCGCCGCCGTCCGCTCCAGGACGTGCTGACCTGCATCCGGGAAAAGACCACGATCGAGGCGATTGGGCGGAAGCTCGAGGCCAATGCCGAGCGCTTCCTGAAGACGCCACGCGAAATGGCGCGGCTGTTCCGGGATTTTCCCGAAGCGATCGCGCAGACCCTGCGCTTTGCGGACGCAATCGAGTTCTCGCTCGATCAGCTCAAGTACCAATATCCCGACGAGCCGGTGCCGCCGGGCAAGACCGCGCAAGGGCATCTGGAGGATCTGACCTGGGCGGGCGTCGACAAATATTTCGGCGGCAAGATCGGCGACAAGCTGCGCGCGACTCTCAACAAGGAGCTCGCGCTGATTGCCGAGCTGAAATACGCGCATTATTTCCTCACCGTGCACGATATCGTGCACTACGCGCGCAGCCAGAACATTTTGTGCCAGGGTCGCGGCTCGGCGGCGAACTCGGCCGTATGCTACGTGCTCGGCATCACCTCGGTCGACCCGACCAAGGTGGACCTCTTGTTCGAGCGCTTCATCTCCAAGGAACGGCTGGAGCCGCCCGACATCGACGTCGATTTCGAGCATTCGCGGCGCGAGGAGGTGATGCAATATGTCTACCGCCGCTACGGTCGCCACCGCGCCGCGATCATCGCCACCGTCATCCATTATCGCCCGCGCAGCGCCATCCGCGACGTCGGCAAGGCGCTCGGCCTGACCGAGGACGTCACCGCCGCGCTCGCCGACACCGTCTGGGGCAGCTGGGGCAAGGGCCTCAACGACATGCAGGTCCGGCAGGCCGGGCTTGATCCCGGCAATCCCATGATCAATCTCGCGGTCGAGCTTGCGACCGAGCTGATCGAATTCCCGCGCCATCTGTCCCAGCATGTCGGCGGCTATGTGCTGACGCAGGACCGGCTCGACACCTATGTGCCGATCGGCAATGCCGCGATGGACGATCGCACCTTCATCGAATGGGACAAGGACGACGTCGACGCGCTGAGCATGATGAAGGTCGACGTGCTCGCCCTGGGTATGCTGACCTGCATCAGGAAATGTTTTGATCTCATCGACCAGCACAAGGGCGAGCGTTTTGTGCTGGCGAGCGTCCCCCAGGACGACCCCAGGGTTTACGACATGCTGTGCCGCGGGGAATCGCTCGGCGTGTTCCAGGTCGAAAGCCGCGCCCAGATGAACATGCTGCCACGGCTGAAGCCGCGCACCTTCTACGATCTCGTCATCGAGGTCGCGATCGTGCGCCCCGGGCCGATCCAGGGCGACATGGTGCATCCTTACTTGCGGCGGCGGAACGGGCTCGAGAAGGTGAGCTACCCCTCGCCGTCGCCGGAGCATGGCGACAAGGACGAGCTCTACAAGGTGCTGCACAAGACGCTCGGTGTCCCGCTGTTCCAGGAGCAGGCGATGCGCATTGCAATCGAGGCCGCGCACTTCACCTCCGAGGAAGCCAACGGCCTGCGCCGCTCGATGGCGACCTTCCGCAATGTCGGCACTATCGGCCAGTACGAGGAGAAGCTGATCGGCAACATGGTCGCCCGCGGCTACGATCCCAATTTCGCCAAGAGCTGCTTTGACCAGATCAAGGGATTTGGCTCCTACGGCTTCCCGGAGAGCCATGCTGCGAGCTTTGCACAGCTGGTCTATATCTCGTCATGGCTGAAGCACTATCACCCCGACGCCTTCTGCTGCAGCCTGTTGAACTCGCAGCCGATGGGCTTCTATGCACCGGCGCAGATCGTCGGCGATGCCCGCAAGAACGGCGTCGAGGTACGCGACATCGACGTGTCCTACAGCTTTGCGCAGAACACGCTGGAGGAGGGGAGCGGCAAATTCTGCGCCGTGCGGCTGGGCTTCCGCCAGATCGATGGATTTCATTGGCTGGACGAGGATGAGGAGCGCCTGAAGCGCTCTCAGCTGTCATTCCATAGCGATGCGCCAGCGTCGAGCCCGGAATCCACGATCGGGAGTATGGATTCTAAGGTGCGCAATTGCGCACCAGAGCTCGCGCCAAGATGCGCGCCCCGGAATGACGACGTGGAGAGAGTGCCCGACTGGGCCGACCGCATCGTCGCCGCGCGCAACCGTCGTCCCTTCACCTCGCTGGAGGATTTCGCCCGCGACACCGGCCTGCCCAAGCGCGCGCTGATCCTCTTGGCGGATGCCGATGCGTTCCGCTCGCTCGGGCTCGATCGCCGCGAAGCGCTGTGGCAGGTGCGGCGGCTGCCTGACGACATGCCGCTGCCGCTATTCGAGGCGGCGACCGCGCGCGAGCAGCCGGACGAAGGCGCAAAGCCGCTGCCGGTGATGCCGCGCGCAGAGCAGGTGGTTGCCGACTACCAGACCATCCGCCTGTCGCTGAAGGGACATCCGATGGAATTCTTGCGTGAGATGTTTACGCGCGAGCGTATCGTCGCCTGCAAGGAGATCAGCCATGAGAACGAGCGGCGACGCGTCCGCTGCGCCGGCGTGGTCCTGGTGCGACAGCGGCCGGGCAGCGCCAGCGGCGTCGTGTTCATGACGCTGGAGGACGAAACCGGCATCGCCAATGTCGTGGTCTGGCCCAAGATCATGGAGCAGTACCGGAAAGAGGTGATGGGCGCACGCCTCATCCTGGTCGAAGGCTACATCCAGAGCAGCCCGGAGAAGGTGACGCATCTCATCGCCCAGCGCATGGTCGACCGCTCGCACGATCTGGTCGGATTGGCCAACGATGCGCTCGGCCGCAAGCATCCGCTGCCCGCCGGCGCCACCGTGGTCGAGCCGCTCAACGAAGATCCCCGCGCGCTTACGGACATGCCTGCGCAAAAAATCCGCCACCCCCGCAACGTCCGCATCCTGCCGCCGTCGCGGGATTTCCATTGAGGCTCGTGCCTCTCGCAAAGCTGCAGTAGGGTGGACAAAGGCGCGTAAGCGCCGTGCCCACCTTAGAGCATGATCCGGAAAAGTGTGAAGCGGTTTTCCGAAAAGATCATGCTCAAACAATAACCTAAAGCGCGATGACGAATAATCCTAATCGCATCGCGCTTTAGCATCTCGTTGCGAAAGCGGTGGGCACGCTTCGCTTTGCCACCCTACAAGCTCGTCGCTGATGATGCCGTCCCTTAAAAGTTCACCCGGTTCGAGATCGCGCCATCCACCACCAGATTCGAGCCCGTCGTGAACCCCGACACCGGGCTGGCCAGAAACACCGCCGCGCTCGCGATGTCCTGCGGCGTCGCCATGCGGCCGGTCGGATTGCGCTTCATCGCGTCCTGGTACCGCTCCGGCATGTTCTTCTCGATCATCTCCCAGACGCCGCCCTTGAAATAGACGGTGCCGGGCGACACGACATTCACGCGGATCTTCTTCTTCGCGTATTGCCGCGCCAGTCCCTTGGCCATGTGGATCAGCGCGGCCTTGATCGGGCCGTAGGAGCTGGCCGCGTCCGCCTGCGCCGCTGAAATCGACGAGATGATCACGAACGCGGCATCGCCGCTGCCGGCGCCGCTTGTCTCGAGGAACGGCCGTGCGGCGTCGAAGGCGTGCACGGCGCCGAGCACGTCGAGCCGGAAATTCTGCTCCCAGGATGCGGGATCGTGCCCTTGCGCCATTGCGCCGGCATTGGAAAACAAAAGGTCGATGCCGCCGAGCTCTTTTGCTGCAGCCTCGATCCAGTTTTTGAGCGCCGCGCCGTCGGTGACGTCGACCGGGCCGCCGGTGGCGTTGATGCCGCTCGCCTTCAACTCCGCGACGGTGGTAGCAACCTGATCGGCGTTGCGGGCGCACACCGCGACATTGGCACCTTCACCGGCCAGCGTCGCCGCAATCGCCCGCCCGATGCCGCGCGTGCCGCCGAGCACGACGGCGTTCTTGCCTTTGAGACCGAGATCCATGGTTGGCTCCGTTTTGTTGGTCGTGCGACTGTAGCTGTTTCAAGAAAGCTTCAGAAGTCTCTCGATCGTCATTGCGAGGAGCGCTTGCGACGAAGCAATCCAGACTGCAGCCGCGGAAAGATCCTGGATTGCTTCGCTGCGCTCGCAATGACGTGGGGAGAGGCAGGGCCCACCTCACTCGGGCGCCGCCCCGACCGGCGGGCCACCGGGCGGCCGGTGCAGGAAGGTCAGCGAGGCATAGGCACCGGCCCAGGAGCCGATCGCAGCGAAGGCGACATAGAAGGCGTTCTCGGTGTAGCTGATCACGGCGTAAGAGGAGAGCAGGTACCAGATCGCGCTCCAGTTCGCCGCGGGGATGCGCTTGCGGGCGATCACGGCCGAGGTGAACATGACATAGACGGCGTCGGTGGCCGCCGTCGCGATGAACACGGCACCTGCGATGAGGGGATCGATGGCGACCATTGCATTCCCTTATGTGCTGATGGATGGTCGTAAAAATACAGCATGATCCGGAAAAGTGTGCAGCGGTTTTCCGAAAGATCATGCTCAATCGCAAGGGAGAGAAGCGGTCATGCAAAGCCCCGCCGACATCCTCGAGGGCATCTGGACCTCCGCTGGCGGGGATCCGACAGCGCTCGGCCGCGTGCGGCTGACTGGCGAGGAGCCGCAAATACCGTCCTCGTTTCGCGTTGCCGTCGCCGGCCAGACCACGATCGCGGCGGCCGGCCTTGCCGCCGCCGAGATATGGAAGCTGCGCAGCGGCGAGGCGCAGGACGTCTCCGTCGACATCCGCCACGCTGTCGCCGAATGCCGTTCCGAGCGCTATCTGCGCCTCGACGACAAGCCGCCGCCGCCGGCTTGGGACGCGATCGCCGGCGTCTACCGAACCGGCGATGGCCGCTTCGTTCGCTGCCACACCAATTTTCCGCATCACCGCGACGCCGTCTGCAAGGTGCTCGGCTGCGAGCCCGAGCGCGAGAAGGTGCAGGCCGCGCTGATGCAGTGGAAAGGCGAGGACTTCGAAACCGCGGCCTACGCCGCGTGCGGCGCCGTCGCCTTGATGCGCTCCTACGACGAATGGTCCGCGCACCCGCAGGCGCGCGCGCTCGCGCGATTGCCGCTGCTCTCGATCGAGAAGATCGGCGAGGCGCCGCCTAGGCTGTGGCCAAGAGGCGATCGTCCGCTCTCGGGCCTTCGCGTGCTCGATCTTTCCCGCGTCATCGCCGGCCCCGTCGCCGGCCGCACGCTCGCAGCGCACGGTGCGGACGTGCTGCTGGTGTCAGGCCCGGAGCTGCCCGCAATCGACTGGCTCACCATCGACACCGGCCGCGGCAAGCTCACCACCTTCATCGAGCTGAAGAGAAAGGCCGGGCGGGCGCAGCTGCGCGAGCTGTTGAAGGACGCCGACATCTTCTCGCAAGGCTATCGTCCGGGCGCGCTCGCCGCGCTCGGCTTTGCGCCAGAGGACGCGGCGCACATCACGCCCGGCATCGTCTATGTGACGTTGTCAGCCTACGGCCATGCCGGTCCTTGGGCCGAGCGGCGCGGCTTCGACTCGCTGGTGCAGACTACGACCGGCTTCAACCATGCCGAAGGCCAGGCCGCCGGCATCGATGGTCCCAAGGAATTACCGGCACAGATGCTCGATCACGCCACCGGTTTTCTGATGGCGTTCGGCGCGATGATGGCCAAGGCACGCCAAGTTCGCGAAGGCGGCAGCTGGCACGTGCGCGTGTCGCTGGCGCAGACCGGGCGCTGGCTGTGGAATCTCGGCCGGCTCGAGGGCGGATCGAATATCCCGGATCTTGGGGGAGAAGCCGTAGATGCTGCGTTTATGCAGCACATGCAATCTGGCTTCGGCATGTTGAAGGCGGTGCAGCATTCCGCACTTCTGTCGAAGACGCCGGCGCAATGGAGCCGTCCGGCGATGCCGCTCGGCAGTCATCCGGCACAATGGCCGGGCCGAAGCTGACATGAAGCTGACGTGGGACTGACGTGAAGCTGACGTGTCGCAAGATTTTAAAGCAAACGGAAAGGGCCACGCGCTTTTTAGGTTGTTTGAACTCTCAATTCGGCACTATTAGCGCGATCGACGAGGCACTCATTTGCCGAGATCGTCGCAGACACGCCCGGGCCCCATGGCACTTGAAAATATCAAGCGATTGCACCTGATTGCAAAACAACGGGTGATCGCATCCATAGTTTTACTAGCTCTCGCCGGCGCCGGTGTCGGAGCGTACGGCTTGTTCTCTTCGGGCCCGAAGGCAAAGAATCACTCCGAGATCTCGAGCCAGTCGCGCAGAAATGCGCAGACCTTCGCGCCAACGCCGTCCGAATGGGCGACGCTGACGATCGAGCCGGTCAAAGCCAGGAGCTTCCGGGCCGAGTATGTCACCGAGGGCAAGGTCGCGGTCGACGAAGACCGCTCGACGCCGGTGTTCTCGCCCTATGCAGGCCGTGTCACCAAGCTGCTCGCCAAGCCGGGCGAGACGCTGAAGCAAGGTCAACCGCTGTTTACGATCGAGGCCGCCGACACCGTGCAGGCCCAGAACGATTTCATCGCGGCGATGACCTCGCAGAACAAGGCGAAGTCGGCGCTCGAGCTCTCCGACATCCAGTTCAAGCGCGCCAAGGACCTCTATGAGGGCCATGCCATTCCGCTCAAGGATTACCAACAGGCGGAAGCGGCCCAGGTGCAGGCGCGCAACGACATGCGCTCTTCGATGACGGCGCTGGAAGCCGCGCGCAACAAGCTGCGCATCCTCGGCTTCACCGACGAGGCCATCAAATCGTTCCAGGAAAAGGGCGTCATCGATCGGGAGATCACGATCCATTCGCCGATCTCCGGCACCGTCGTGCAGCGCAAGATCGGCCCGGGCCAATACGTCAATTCCGGCGCCAGCGATCCGGTCTTCGTGGTCGGCGACCTCTCCACGGTCTGGCTCACCGCCTTCGTGCGCGAGAGCGATGCGGCCGCGGTGTGCATCGGGCAGGACATCACCGTCAACGTGATGGCGCTGCCGGGCCGTCCGTTCAGCGCCAAGATCAACTACGTTGCCGCCGCGATCGACCCCGCCACCCGCCGCCTGCAGGTCCGCGCCACGATCGACAACAAGGACGGGCTGCTCAAGCCGGAAATGTTCGCGAACGTCACGATCTATTCGGCCGGCGACCGCGCCGCGCCGGCGGTGCCGAAGCAGGCGCTGATCTACGAGGCCGACAAGGTCCGCCTCTGGGTCGCGCGCGAGGACAAGTCGGTCGAGCTGCGCCAGATCAAGATCGGTCTCATCAACGGCAACCTCGTCGAGGTCACCAGCAATCTGAAACCCGGCGAGCAGATCGTCACCAAAGGCAGTCTGTTCATCGACCGCGCGGCGTCCGGCAGCTGATCGACGACCCAAGAAAATTGAAGACCTGAATGGATCGTCTCGTTGCCCTTGCCGTCAACCGGCGTTTCCTGATGGTCGGCATGTTCGTCGCCGTGCTGATCGGCGGCTTGATCGCGTTCAACCGGCTCAACATCGAGGCCTATCCCGACCCGACCCCGCCGATGGTCGACATCGTGACGCAGAGCCCGGGCCTGTCGGCGGAGGAGATTGAGCGCTACATCACGATCCCGATCGAAACCCAGGTCGCCGGCCTGAAGAACATCAAGACCATCCGCACCATCTCGCTCTACGGTCTGTCCGACGTCAAAATCCAGTTCTCCTTCGCCTACACCTATGACGAGGCGCTGCAGCAGGTGCTGAATCGCCTGGCGCAGCTCGCGCCGTTGCCGGGCAACGTGCAGCCGCAGATCTCCCCGCTCAGCCCGATCGGCGAGATCTTCCGCTATCGCCTCGTCGGTCCGCCGAACTACAGCGTGCTCGACCTCAAGACCATCCAGGACTGGATGCTGCAGCGCCGCTTCCGCGCGGTGCCCGGCGTAATCGACGTCACCGGCTGGGGCGGCAGGAGCAAGACCTACGAGATCCAGGTCGATTTCAACAAGCTGGTCGCCAACGGCCTGACGCTGCCGCAACTGCTCCAGGCGGTCGGCAATTCCAACGTCAATGTCGGCGGCAACACCGTCGATATCGGCCAGCAATCCGCCGTGGTCCGCGGCGTTGGCCTGATCCGCTCGATCGACGATCTCGCCAACACCATGGTGGCGCAGACGGGTGGCAATCCGGTGCTGGTGAAGGACGTCGCCACCGTCACGGTCGGTCAGAAGCCACGTCTCGGCATTGCCGGCCTCGACGATTCCGACGACATCGTGCAGGGCATCGTGCTGATGCGGCGCGGCGAGCAGAGCTCGCCGACCATCAAGCGCGTCCACGAGCTCGTTCAATCCATCAACAATTCCAGCATCCTGCCGCCTGGCGTGCGCATCGAGCGCATCTATGACCGCGGCGACCTTATCGAGCTTACCACCCACACCGTGCTGCACAACATGGTGGTGGGCATTCTGCTGATCGTGCTGTTGCAGTGGATCTTCCTTGGCGATCTCCGCAGCGCGCTGATCGTCGGCGCCACCATTCCGTTCGCGCTGTTCTTCGCCGTCATCATCCTGGTGCTGCGCGGGGAATCGGCCAACCTCCTGTCGGTCGGCGCGATCGATTTCGGCCTCATTGTCGATGCCACCGTGATCATGGTGGAGGCGATCTTCCGCCGCCTCACGCAAACGACGCCGATGTCGGGATCCGAGCATATGTCGCCCGAGACGCTGTTCGGCATGAAGAGCCATGCCATCCTCAGCGCGGCCGCCGACGTCTCCCGATCGATCTTCTTTGCTGCGGCGATCATCATCGCGGCGTTCCTGCCGCTGTTCACACTCTCTGGCGTCGAGGGCAACATCTTCGGGCCGATGGCGCGGACCTATGCCTATGCGCTGGCCGGCGGACTGCTTGCCACCTTCACCGTGACTCCCGCGCTGTCCGCCATCATCCTGCCCGCTCATGTCGAGGAGACCGAGACGAAGGTGATGCTGATCCTGCACCGGCTCTACATGCCTGTGCTGAATTGGGCGGTCGCCAACCGCAACATCGTCCTTGGCGGTGCGGTCGGCCTGGTGTTGATGACGGTCGCGCTCGCCCGGTTGCTCGGCCTCGAATTCCTGCCGAAGCTGGAGGAGGGCAACCTCTGGATCCGTGCCACGCTGCCGCCGACCATCTCGCTGCAGGAAGGCAACAGCTACGTCAATGAGATGCGCAAGGTGATCCGCGCCCGGCCCGAGGTCGAATCCGTCGTGTCGCAACACGGCCGTCCCGACGACGGTACCGACGCCGCCGGCTTCTTCAACGCCGAGTTCTTCGCGCCGCTCAAGCCCGTGAGCCAGTGGCCCGGCACCCGCGACAAGGAAGAGCTGACCGCGCAATTGCTCAAGCAGCTCGACGATCGCTTCCCCGGCGTCGAATTCAACTTCTCGCAATATCTCCAGGACAACGTCTCCGAAGCCGTGTCCGGTGTGAAGGGCGAGAACTCGATCAAGCTGTTTGGTAGCGATCTCCAGGCTCTCACCGACACCGCCAACAAGATCAAGCAGGTGCTGTCGACCGTGCAAGGCGTCACCGACCTTGCGGTTTTCACCTCGCTGGGCCAGCCGACTGTTCAGATCGACATCGACCGCGCCAAGGCGGCGCGCTACGGCCTTGCACCGGGCGACATCAACGCCACCATCAAGGTCGCGATCGGCGGCGACACCGCCGGCGACCTCTATGAGCCCGGGAGCGACCGCCACTTCCCGATCATCGTCCGCCTCGCGCCGGAGTACCGCCGCAGCGCGGAGGCGATCCAGAATTTGCGGATCGGCGCGCCCGGGCCGAACGGCACCGTCACGCAGATTCCGCTGAGCGAGGTCGCGACCATCAGCCTCGTCTCGGGTGCGGCCTACATCTATCGCGAGCAGCAGGAGCGTTATCTGCCGATCAAGTTCTCGGTGCGCGAGCGCGATCTAGGCAGCGCGATCCGCGAGGCGCAGGACAAGATCGCCGCGCAGGTGCAGCTGCCGCCGGGCTCGCATATGGAATGGGTCGGCGAGTTCGGCAATCTGCAGGACGCGATCCGGCGGCTGTCGATCGTGGTGCCGATCTCGCTGGCGCTGATCGGCGTGCTCCTCTGGTTCAATTTCGGCTCGATGACCGACACGCTGCTCGCGATGAGCGTGATCCCGATGGCGATCTTCGGCGGCGTGCTCGGCCTCTTGATCTCGGGCACCGCGTTCAGTGTCTCCGCGGCGATCGGCTTCATCGCGCTGTTCGGCATCGCGGTGATGGACGGCATCATCATCCTGTCGCAGTTCAACCAGCTGATCGAGGAGGGCATGGACCGCATGAGCGCGGTGGTGCGCACCGGCGAGCTGCAGCTCCGGCCGGTGCTGATGACCTGCGTGGTCGCAGGAGTCGGCCTGCTGCCGGCGGCGCTGTCGGAAGGGATCGGCTCGCAGGTGCAGAAGCCGCTCGCGGTCGTCGTTGTCACCGGCATGATGCTGGCGCCGGTCGTGATCCTGGTGACCTTGCCGGTGCTGATCTCCTTCTTCTCCCGCCGCGCACGCTGATCGTCAGAACCCGTAGAGCCGCGCCGGATTGTCGACCAGGATCTTTTTGCGCACCTCGGCATCCGGTGCCCACACCGGAAGCTGGTTGAGCAGGCGGCCGTCGTCGATCTGGTAGAGCGGCGCGATGTCGGTGGGCTTGCGGCCCTCGACGCGGCTCGAATCCGGATGCGGCCAGTCGGTGCCCCAGACGATGCGGTCCGCATTGGCCGCGATCAGCGCGCGGGCATAGGGCACCATGTCCTGATAGTCGGGCGCCAGCTTCGACGAGCGATAGGCGCCGGAGATCTTCACATAGGCCTTGCCGGATTTCACCAGCGCGACGAGATCGGAGAAGCCGGGCTGCTCCAGGCCGAGCGAAGCCTCGAGGCCGCCGAAATGGTCGAACACGACCGGCACCGGCGCCGTCTCGACGAGGTCCTTGATCGCAGAGATCATGGCAAGCGTGGTGTAGAGCTGCACGTGCCAGCCGCGCGCCTTCATGCGCTCGACGACGGCGGTGAAGCGCGGCCGGCCGACATTGGGGTCGTTGACGCCGCCGGTCGCCAGATTGAGACGGATGCCGCGGAAGCCCTCTTGATGCATCGTATCGAGCGCGCTCTCCGGCGTCTTGTCGTCGATCACGGCGACGCCGCGCGCGGTCGCGCCGCGCGCCTTCATGCCGAACAGCGTGGAGGAATTGTCGATGCCGTAGACGCTCGGCGTCACGATCACCACGCGCTCGATATGCAGCGCCTTGTGCAGCGCCGCCATTTCTTCCGGCGAAGCCGGCTCCGGCGTATAGACACGCCCGGCGAAGAACGGAAACTTTTCGACATCGCCATGAATGTGGGTGTGGCAGTCGCAGGCATGCGCCGGCACATCGAAATTGATCGGCGTCGAGGGCTGCGCCGCGCGGGCACGGGCTTTGCTAGTCATGGCTACTCCGGCCGCAAGGGAGGCAAGCAGGACGCTGCGTCGGCTGAGCACGGTTTCTCTCCCGGTTTGTTTTTTATCGGCGAGTGGGAGGAGATTATCACATCAGCCGGGCAACTGCTCCGCTTCGCTGCATAGCTGCTCGACAAGGTCCGCAAGCGGACGTGAGCCGTCCACGCGCACGACCGGGCAGGGCAGGCCCGAGAGCCACGCTTCGTGCTTGGCGAGACTGCGGCCTTCGCGATCGCCGGCTTCGTAATGGGAGGCCCATTCGACGAAGTCTTCGGTTTCGCCATGGCGCCAGCCGCCCGGTGCGACGGCATCGGCGCCGAAATGGGCGGCCTCGCGGGCGCGCAATCGTTTCATCCGGATCTCGCGCGGCGCGGTCACGAAGACGACCAGGTCGAAGTACGAAACGAGCTCTTCGCCCCAGCCGGTGACGGACCCGCTCAGCACCCAGTCGAGACGCGGCAAGAACATCTCGTGCATCAGGCGCAGGCGGTCGGCGGCGGGGCGGGTCGTCCGATAGGGCGGCACCGTCGGCAGCCAGAAATAGTCGTCGCTGTCATGATGCGGCAGCGCCAGCCGGCCCGCGAGCGCGCGGCCGATCGTGGTCACGCCGCAGCCCGAGGCTCCCATCAGATGGATGCGGCGGCTTTTCATGTGCATCCACCAAAGAGACTTAAGGCTACTGCCCCGACGGCGTCCGCAGGCCGTGCCAGGCGTCACGGACCTGATGGTAATGCACCTCGGGCAGGTAGTCCGGCGTGTTCAGGTTCAGCGTCTTGACGTCGAGATGGCCGATGGCGCTGAGCAGCGTGTAGGAGGCGATCACGCGGTCGCGTTGCGCGCCGATCAGGCGGGCCTTGGCCTGGATCAGGTCGGCCTGCGAGTTCAGAACGTCCACCGTCGTGCGCTGGCCGCCGGCCGCCTCGCGCTGCACGCCCTGCAGCGCGACGGTGGCCGCCTTCACCTCGGATTCCGAGGCCGAGACCGTGACCTTGGCGCCTTCATTGGCGACCCAGGCGCTGACCGCCGCCGTGCGCGCCTGGTTGCGCACCTGGTCGAGAACGAGGCGGCTCTGCGCCGTGATCTCCTTGGCCTGCCGGGTCTGCGCCGCGGCCTGGCCGCCGTCGTAGATCGGCGCGGTGACGTTGGCGACGATCGAGGCTTGATCCTCGGCGAAGGTACCGAGCGTCGGGTCGTTGTTGCGGCTCTTGCTGGCGCTGCCCTGGATGGTTGCGCTCGGCAGCAGCGTGCCTTCGGCGATGCGGATGTTGGTGGAGGCGACATCGACGTCGAAGCTGGCGGCCATCACCGCCGGATGCTGGCGGATCGCCATCGTCATGGCGTCCTCGCGGCTCTTCGGCAGATAGCGGTCGACGGCCTCGGCAGGCCTGAGCTGCGAGGGCGCATTGCCGATCACTTGCGCATAGGTGGCCTGGCTGACCGCAAGCGCGACCTCGGCCGCGTTGAGATCGGCAAGGCCACGATTGAGGCGGGCCTCGGCCTGCGCGGTGTCGGTCGGCGTGACGTCGCCGGCATTGAGCCGGCGCTGGGTGACGGAGAGCGTCTCGCGCAGGAAGGCGACGTTGGAGCGCTGCGCCTCGACCAGTGACTGGTTGGCGAGAACGTTGGTGTAGGCGGTGACCGCATCGAGCAGCACGCCCTGGCCGACATTGCGGAGCGCTTCGCGGCCCGACTGCACCTGGAGCTCGGCGGCCCGCACGCCGTTGGCGGTGCGGAAGCCGTTGAACAGGCTCTGCGTCACGGTGACGCCGATGATCCAGGGCTTCAGATTGCCGGTCTGGATGGTGTTGTCCGGCAACAGATTGCGCACCGATTGCAGGCCGGCGCTGAGGCTCGCCACGATCTGCGGCCGGTAGCCGGCCAGCGCCTGCGGCACGTTCTCGTCGGTGGCGCGCTGGCGCGCACGCTCGGCATTGAGCTGCGGATTGGTCTGATAGGCTTTTGCCAAGGCGTCCGGCAGGGCTTCGGCCGATGCCACGGAGGGAAGGGCGCAAGAGAGCGCCAGCGTGGTCCATGTCGCAAGCACATGACCCGCGCCCGATCGACGTCGCGTCACCCCGCGACCAGCTCTGGCGGTACGCCCAATCATGTAATCCCGCTTAACCCCGGCTGTCCGCCCCCCGCCGACGATGGCCTCTTAACTGTTTAGCCAGCCGAGGTCCCGCAGGCAAACTGCCGCGGGCAAAACTCCCATGTATTCCGTGCTTGTTGCAGGCGCGTCACAGGCTGTGCGCGGGAAAGCGCCAGAGCCTTACACTGGCCTGACCGGCTCGTGCGCTACCGGTTCTTGTTCACAGGCTTGCGCTTCTCGATGAACGCCGCCATGCCCTCCGAACGGTCCTCGAGCGCGAAGGTCGAATGGAACAGGTTGCGTTCGACGCTCATGCCTTCGGAAAGCGTGGTCTCGAAGGCGCGGTTCACCGCTTCCTTGGCCATCGCGGCCGCAGGGCGCGACATCGCGGCGATCTTCTCGGCGGCCGCCATGACCTCGTCCATCAGCTTGTCGGCGGGTACGATACGGCTGACCAGGCCGGAGCGCTCGGCTTCGGCGGCGTCCATCATCCGGCCGGTGAGGCAGAGGTCCATGGCCTTGGACTTGCCGATCGCGCGCGTCAGCCGCTGGGTACCGCCGATGCCGGGAATGGTGCCGAGCGTGATCTCGGGCTGGCCGAACTTCGCGGTGTCGGCGGCAATGATGAAATCGCACATCATGGCAAGCTCGCAGCCGCCGCCGAGCGCGTAGCCGGCGACCGCGGCGATCGTCGGCTTGCGGCAGCGCGCGATGCGGTCGCCGCCGATCGCGGCGAAATCCTCGGAGAACATGTCGATGAAGCCCTTGGGCTGCATCTCCTTGATGTCGGCGCCGGCGGCAAAGGCCTTCTCGTTACCGGTCACGACGATGCAGCCGATGGCGTCATCGGCCTCGAGATCGTCGACCGCAGCTGCGATCTCGCGGAAGACGCCGAACGAGAGCGCGTTGAGCATCTTCGGCCGGTTCAGCTTGACGATGCCGACCGCGCCGACGCTCTCGACGATGATGTGTTCGAACGTGCTCATGCTCCACCCACGCTTTCGATTGAGCGGGCAATGTGCCCGCTGGCGCGGATGCCTTCAAGGGGGCCGGACGCGGGACGCGCGCGGGGGCGCGTCCCGGCGGAACCGGCCATCAGGCCATGAACATGCGCGCGGCGGAGGCCAGGGTCAGCAATGTGCCGACGCCGATGAAGATCTTGCCGATCAGGGAGCTCTGGTCCCAGGCCGAGCTCTGCTGGCTGCTGGCCATCACCGGCGCCGGCCGCGGCTGCGCCTCGGTTGCGGCGATCACCGCCTTCTGCGGCGGCGGGGTCTCCTGCAAGGCCCGATCGATGTCGTTGAGTTGATCGGGCGCGACGACCTGGCTTTCGGGGTTCTCGGCGCTGGTATTATCGGCGGCTGCCTGGACGTTGTCGTTGGCGCGGTTCGTCATCGCGGAGGCTGCCGCGGCAGTCGGAGTGTCGGCGGCGAGCTGCGCATTGGCGTTGGCGACCTCCGGGGCCAGCTGGCTCCAGGCTGGGACCTGACCGTCGGTCTTGTCTTTCTTGGCCTCGTCGGGCTTGGCCGCCGTGTCCTTCTTGTCCGCCTTGTCCTCGGATTTCTGCACCGTCTTCTTGCTGTCGGTGCGGCGCGACTCGTGGCGCCGCTGCTTGGCCGTATCGGCCCCTTTGTCGGCGCTCTCCGGTTTGTTGCCTGCTGCCGCGTTCGGCGCCGCCTGTGCGAGGCCCCCGGACAGCAAGACAAGCCCGGCCAAAACGATCAGGGCCGCGCGCGCGCTGGTTTTCATCATGTCGACGATCTCCCCAATTCCGCCCGTCCCGGCAGCAAACAGAGACCCCGGGGCGTGACGACAGCGGGGCAGAAAATGGGAATCTTCGGGCCACACCCGGCAAAAACGCGGCAGACCGCCTCCCCAAGCCGCCCGCCCGATGCAGGACGCACCGATCGGTGTTAAGAGCCGTCGCAGATGTTTGCGGCCGCATCGGTCGCGCGGCCCGGATCTTGATCACGAATTCGTGATAATTTTGGCGCCCGCGTAACAAATTGAACGAGCGGCCGAATTGCATGGTGAGGGGCGCGCGTGCGCGGACGTGAGGACGAATGGACCGGCCTGATGCGGTCGGCCATGGCTGGCGATGATGCGGCGTATCATCGTCTGTTGAAGGCAGTCACGCCGGTGCTGCGGGCCGCCGCGAGGCGTGGCTTGGCGCGGGCGGGTCAGCCGCCCGACCAGGCCGAGGATATCGTGCAGGAGATTCTGTTGGCGGTACATCTGAAGCGGCATACCTGGGACAGCGAAGCCCCCTTCGCGCCCTGGCTGTTTGCGATCGGCCGCAACAAGCTGATCGATGCGCTCCGGCGGCGCGGCAGGCGCGTGTTCGTCAACATCGACGATTTCGCCGAGACGCTGCCGGGCGAGGCGCCGCAGGACACCGCTTCGGCCGGCGAGGTCGCCGCCCAGCTCGGAACCCTGCCGCAGCGTCAGCGCGACGTGCTGCAATCGATCGCGGTCGAGGCCGCCTCGATCAAGGATACGGCGGCAAGGTTGTCGATGAGCGAGGGTGCGGTCCGGGTCGCGCTGCATCGCGGACTTGCGGCGTTGACCGCCAAATTGCGGGACCATTGATCATGGACACCGATCAACTCATTCGCTCGCTCGCCGCCGACAATCCGCACCGCGCGCCCCGCGTCGGCGCCGTGCTGAGCATGGCCCTGCTGGTGGCTGCGCCGCTGTCGATCCTGATCTTTGCGACGTTCTTCGGCGTGCGCGCCGACGTCATGAGCGCCATGCGCAACCCGTTCTTCGACATGAAGTTCGCGGTGACGTTGTCGCTCGCAATCCCCGCCATCATCGTCAGCCTTCATTTGTCGCGTCCCGAAGCCCTGCTGCGCGGCTGGGGCTGGCTGCTGCTGCTGCTTCCCGTCGGGCTGCTCGCCGTGGCGATTGGCAGCGAGGCGATGATGGCGCCGGCGATGCCGATGACGATGCGCCTGGTGGGTAAGAACTCCAGGGTCTGCATGGTCGCGATCCCCGCAATGGCGCTGCCACTGCTTGCGGGGGCGCTGTTCGGCCTGCGCCACGGCGCGCCGTCTCGTCCCGCGCTCGCCGGAGCGCTCGCGGGGCTGGTGTCGGCGGGACTTGCGGCGACTCTCTATGCCTCGCACTGCACCGACGATTCCCCGCTGTTCGTCGCGACCTGGTACACGCTCGCGACCGCGCTGGTGACGGCGATCGGCGCGGCGGTCGGATCGAGGGTGTTGCGGTATTAAAGCATGATCCGGAAAAGTGCGAAGCGGTTTTCCGGAAAGATCATGCGCAACCAACAACCTAAAGCGCGATGACGATTCATCCAAATCTCATCGCGCTTTAGCCGCGCCGGCTTCACGCCGCCGGCGTCGCGTGCAACTGCATGCGGTGGAAGCGCAGCACCTGTTGCGCGGTCGATGAGCGCAGCGCCTCATAGGTGTCGCGCAGCTTCAGCATGTCGGTCTGCGACCCGCCGGAGAGCTTCTCGCGCAAGGCGATGATGGCGCGCACGCTCGACCATTGCATGCCCGCGGCCTTGGCGAGGATCATCACGCCTTCGGTGCGGCTCTCGATCATCATGGTCTCGGCGGTCTCGACCGCGATCCCCGCGAGTGCGGCCAGCGCCGCATTGGTCTCGTCGAACTTGCCCTGCTCGGCGAAGGTGGCGACCTGGAGCTCGTTGAGGCGGCCGTCCTCGTGCAGCGACTTCACCAGCGCGCGAGCCATCTCCGTCTGTTTCGTCCTGGCGACGGCGCGAACCCGTTGGGCCGCTTCCTCGACGGCCCTCGACACCTCGTCCGCGAGCTCGGGATGCGCAGCCGCGAGCTTCCTGCGCACGCTCGAGGATGCCTTGGCGACCAGCCTCAGATAGTGATGCCGCGGCAGGTCGGGTCGCAGGCCGATGCAGCCGCCGAGGTCGTCGTCGCGCTCGGCGCGGACGACGAGGTCGGCGAGACTCTCCTCCGAGAACCGCGCGCCCGGATTGCCGACCGTCGATTGCACCACGTCCTCATTGCCCCGCGCCACCAGCACGTCGGTCAGCGCTTCCGACAGCGTCCGCCGCAGCGAGATCGCCTTGAGATGCGCCTGGCCCCTGGTGCGCGCAATCTCGACCAATGTTGCCTCATCCAGCCGCTCCGACTTCGACAGCACGGGGCCGGAGACTTCGATCACCTCGTCGAGCGCGAGCGTGCGGATGATCTGCGGCGGCGCAGCCGCGATCGGCGCGAGCCGCTCGGCGAGCAGCGCCTTGGCCGACGTCTCGATCTGCTCGATCAGGCACTGGAACACGTCGTCGAACACGCGGATATGGTCGTCGGAATAGTCGACCGCGTTGCCCACGAAGAGATCGGTGACGCGGCGGAGCGTCTCCACCCGGCGCGCGACGGTGCCGTGCGAGAGGGCAGCCTGCAACTCCTCGAGCAGGCTTTCGGATGGTCTTGCGGAATTGGATCTCATTGCTCTGTCCTGGAGCGTTCGGCCCGGCAGCGGCGTCTGTCGTGCCGGAGAAAAATGGATCGGTCAGCTCGTTGCAATGCAGTTGCGCCCTTGCGCCTTGGCGGAATAGAGCGCGCTGTCGGCACGCGCGAGAAACGTGTCGGCAGTATCGACGTCGCGCAGCGTCACGACGCCCGCGGAAATGGTCACCCGCAGGCTGAGGGAGAACGCGCCCCAGTCGAGATCGGCGACGATGCCGCGCAGGCGCTCGAGCGTGCGGAGCGCGACGTCACCCGACGTATCCGGCAGCAGCAGCAGGAATTCCTCGCCGCCGTAGCGGCCGAAACTGTCGGCCGGGCGGATGTTGGCGAAAATGGTGATCGCGAAGGTGCGCAGCACCTCATCGCCAATGGGATGGCCGTAAGCGTCGTTGATGCGCTTGAACCAGTCGAGATCGATCAGCGCGATCGCGAAGGGCGTGGATGCCCGCCGCGACTTTTCGATCTCGGTGTCGAGAAGCCGCATGATGCAGCGGCGGTTGTAGGAGCCGGTGAGCTCGTCGAGCTCGGCCAGTTCCTCGATGCGTCGATAGGCGGCCTTCAATTCGATGCTGCGCTTGTACAGGATCTTGCGTAACGTGGCGCCGAACAGGCCGAGGAAGGCGCACTGCCCGATCACCAGCACGAAGCAGAGCATCGAGGCGGTCCGCTGCAGCCGGGTCGCGACCGGCAGTCCGATCGGCAGGTCCGATCCCAGGAAAACCACGGTGAGCCCGCAGGTGGCGAGGCCCCAGGTGAGCATGGCCTGGCTCGACGTCATCCGCAGCGTGCCGAACGCGAAGATCAGAAACAATACGGCAAGGAACGCGACCCCGATGGTGGGCACCGCGAGCAGGAACACCAGTTGCAGCGCCATATGCGCCGAGATCTGATAGACGGTGAGGTAATGATCGTCGAAACGGTCGCCGAAACCGGCCTCCGACAGCACCGTGAAAGTCCCGATGATCAGAAGGCCGCCGAGCCAGAACAGCGTCGGAACGGCCACGGAGACCGCGCCGTCAAAGGCGTAGAGCAGCAGGACCGCGCCGCCCAGCGAATAGCTCGCGACCTGGCCGATATACATCTGGCGGCGCTGCCAGACGCGGCGCGCCTTGACCTCGGGAGCCGTCGTCTCGGGCGCGAGGACGAGATCCGCGACCTCTGCGGCATTCCTCTCCGGAAAGGACGTCGCGGCCGTATCCATGGTCCCGCCAATGGTGCATGTCAGCGTAAAAACCTACGTGGCAAGCCTTTAGGTTTGGTATCCTTTGAAATCGAATCCGAACCGTGCAGCAGGGAACAAGGCGATCATCTAGCGTGAGAATTTTACCGATGATCACGCATCGTGTGCGCTGCGGTCGAGCCGAAGCAAGGCTTGGCGCGACAAAAGTGGTGCAGGGCTGCTATGGAACCGGATGAGGCCGGCCTGCCTATGTCCGGGCAGGCATCCCGCAGGGAATATCGCAGTATTATGGTACCGATTCGGATGAGCGACGCTGACCACCACGGGTGGGACAGGAAAAATGCCCGTATGTGGGGTAGCTCACACAAGCCCCCGTATGACTGCGGTAGGTTCAACAATTTTGCCCCCCACATCGAACCGTCCACCGCATCGACCCGACCAACCTTGCGAGACGGCCATTGAGCGCGACACAGGCGGCTTCAGACGAGATCCTGATCGCCAGGATCGCTCAAGGTGACCGGCTCGCCATGCAGGTGCTGTACGGGCGGCACCATGTCAGGGTTTACAGGTTCGGGCTGAGGCTCGTGCGGGACGAGCAGGCGGCGGAAGACCTCATCAGCGAGGTGTTTCTCGACGTCTGGCGTCAAGCCGGCAAATTCGAGGGCCGATCTGCCGTTTCCACCTGGCTGCTGGCAATCACCCGATTCAAGGCCCTGTCTGCGCTCCGGCGCAGGAAGGATTTCGAGCTGGACGAAGACGCCGCCAACGCGATCGAGGATACGTCCGACGATCCGGAAACGGTGGTGCAGAAGAAGGATACCAGTGAGGCGTTGCGGGAGTGTCTGACGGGCCTCTCGCCGGATCATCGGGAAGTCGTCGATCTCGTCTACTACCACGAGAAGTCCGTGGAAGAGGTGGCCGAAATCGTCGGGATACCGGAGAACACTGTGAAGACGCGCTTGTTCTATGCGCGCAAGAAACTGGCCGAACTGCTGAAGGCAGCCGGCGTCGAGCGAGGCTGGCCATGATGGCTTTGAGCAAGAAGATGCTGGAGCAAGAGCCCAGTGAAATTGAACTGCTGCTGCCCTGGCACGCTGCCGGCACGCTGAACGCGCGCGATGCGCGCCGTGTCGAGGAAGCGCTGGCGCGCGATCCGGACCTGGCGAAGCAATATGCGGCGATCCGGGGCGAGTACGAAGAGACCATTCATCTGAACGAGAGCCTTGGCGCTCCGTCGGCGCGCGCGATGCAGAAGCTGTTCGCCGCGATCGATGCCGAGCCGGCGAGGGCCAGCGGCTCGCTGCCGCTGTCGGCGCGTATCTCGACCTTCTTCGCGAGCTTGTCGCCGCGCACGCTGGCGTGGTCGGCGAGCCTCGGTGCCGTCGCGCTCGTGCTGCAGGCCGGCATCATCGGCGCCGTGCTGATGAAGAACCAGCCGGCGACCTTCCAGACCGCTTCGCTCTCGACCAGCGCACCGATCACGCGCGAGCTTGGTAGCGCCGCCGCGCCGGCGCGCGCGCTGGTGCGCTTCACCCCTGAGGCGCGCGTCGCCGACATCACCGCGCTGCTCGACAGCTACCAGGCTTCGATCATCGGCGATGCCAAGGGCGGCATGTTCCGCCTCCAGTTCGACAAGGCGATGAACCAGGACGAGCTCGCTTCGCTGCTCGGCAGGATGCAGCGCGAGAAGTTCGTCAACCTCGCCGTCGCGGCGCCCTAGGCGCGCCGCCGAGCCGATGACGGGCAAATCCGAGAGCAGGGTGCGCACTGGGGCCCGCGCTTCATCCGTCGGCGTTGCGCTTCTGGTCGCCTTCTGTTTTGGCGTGGAAGTTGCGCAGGCGCAGGCGATCATGCGCACGCCGACGATCAGCGTTCCCTCGCGCACGCCGACCGTCTCTCCAAACATCACCCCGCGGGTCAGCCCGAACATCGCTGCGCGCGCGGTGAGCGTTGGCCGCGGCCCGCGGACGATGGCGACTATTCCCACGACGTCGCGCATCCGGCCGACGACGCCGGTGCTGCCCTATGCACGTTACTCGCCGAACCTCTATCCGGCCTGCACCGCGCCCTATCGCAGCGGCGACGGCGAATGTCTGGCGCAGCCGAACGCGGGCGGCGAGGGCACTGGAAAATCCGGCAAGAAGAGCGCCGGCAAAGGGCGCGGGAACAACACGCCGGTGGCGCTGATCTCGCGCAGCTTCGCAGGCGAATTCGTCGCCGAGATCGACGGCGCGCTGTCGACGGCCGAGGCCGACGAGCTGGCGCGTCGCCACGGCCTGACCCGCCTCGCTTCCGAGAATTTCCCGCTGATCGGAGCCACGTTCGGCCTGTTCCGCATCGCCGACGGCCGGCCCTATGAGACCGTGCGGCGCGAATTCGCGGCCGACGGCAGCGTGCGCTCGCTGCAGCCGAACTTCCGCTACGTGCTCCAGGACCAGAAATCGTCGGCCGCCACCGAGGGCGATCCTGCGCAATACGCGCTGGCAAAGCTGCGCCTGCCTCAGGCGCATACGTTGGCGCACGGGGCCAACGTCACGATCGCCGTGATCGATTCCGGCATCGACGCCCGGCATCCCGAGCTCGCCAATTCCGTCGCCGACAATTTCGACGCGCTCGGCAGTGCCGAAGGGCCGCACGTCCATGGCACCGGCATCGCCGGGGCGATCGCGGCCCATGCCCGTCTGATGGGCAGCGCGCCCGAGGCCCGCATCATCGCCATCCGCGCCTTCGGCGGTGCCAATGGCGGTGCGGAGAGCTCGTCCTATATCATCCTGCGTTCCCTGAATTACGCCGCCGAGCACGGCGCGCAGATCGTCAACATGAGCTTTGCCGGCCCGAAGGACGCGGTGATCGAGCGCGCGATCGCGGCGACGGCCGCGCGTGGTCTCATCCTGATCGCCGCCGCCGGCAATGCCGGGGCGAAATCGCCGCCGCTCTATCCGGCGGCCAACCCCAACGTGATTGCGGTCAGCGCGACGGATCGGCAGGACAGGCTGTTCTCCGCCTCCAACCGCGGCAACTACATCGCCGTCGCGGCCCCCGGCGTCGACATCTTCCTGCCGGCACCCGACGGTAAATACCAGGTGACATCGGGAACCTCGTTCTCGGCCGCCTATGTCTCAGGCGTCGCGGCGCTGCTGCTCGAGCGCAACCACGCACTCAAGCCGGAAGCGCTGCGCATGACGCTGGTGAAGACCGCACGCGACCTCGGCTCGCCCGGGCGTGACGACCTCTTCGGCGACGGCCAGGCCGACGCGTTTGCCGCCGTCATGGCTGTTCCCGCCGATAGCACGACGCCGGTCGCTGCTGCCCCCGGTACAACAAAACGTGAAGATGCTCCGAAGCGTCGCGAGGAGCCCGGCGCACGCGCGATCGAGCAAACCTCGCTGTCGAGCGCGGAGGATAAACCCGCGGTTTCTCAGGCAGATAGGCCGCCGGCGCGATAGTCGCTGCGACAACTTTACGCTCACGCCAAAGGTTAAAAAATCAAGCCGCGCATTTGAACGTTCAGTCCGCTGCCACGACCAACTGATGTGGGAGCGGTCATCCCTCCCCATCAGTCATATCAGGCGCGAGCGCCCATCCACCCCAAGCGCCCATATGGCTCGACCCGTCCGGTTGTCCCCCCGGACGGGTCTCTTCTTTTCAGAGCGTTTTCGAGCGAAGTGGGTGCCGGTTCGCGTGAAGAAAACGCGTCAAGACAAGAATCTGGCGTCCGATTTTTCGAAGCTTCACATCCGTTCATCTTGCAGTTGAAGATCGCCGTGGCTTCGGTCGCCGCCGCGAGGGCGTCCCGCCGCAACTCCGTCATGCTTGTGCGAAGCTTGACTCGAAAACACGGAAAATCACCGCACGACTACGGTATTTGACGACGAGCGTTGCGTCGTTGCTGGACAAGTCAAAACTTTTCCACAAAATATTCTTGTCGCGTCTAAATTGATTCGTGTGCGTTGCGTCCCCCGCGTCCGTGTTTTCTCCTGACGGGCTGGTTCATGACACATCGCCAAGAGTCAATTCATGCCGTGGCCGTCGGCCGCGACATCGCAGCGCGCTGGTGCGCTCTCGCCGAGCAGCGCCTGCAACATCTCTCCGAGATGTTCGAGACCGGCCGCTGGCGCCGGTATCATTCCGAGATTGCCTTCCTTGAAAACATCCAGGAAGCCAAGCGCGCCGTCCAGACCTGGCGCGCGCTTGCGACCGGCGGCGATGTCGCCGAGGCGGCTGCGAGCGTGACGCCGGCATTCGGTTGGTCGCCGGCGACGATGCCTCGCATGGCGCCGCGCGAGCAGCAGGCGCAAACGATGCAGCCCAAGACCTTGCAGCCAAAGGCCGTTCACATCGCCCCCGAGACCACCACGCCGGTCAGGCTCGATCCGAAGCCCGACGTGCTCGCGGAGATCACCGAAGCCCCGATCGCGCCGCTTGCTATGCCCGTAGCTTGGCCGTCGTTCACCGCGCCTGCCGAGATGCCGCCGCTCAGGGCGCCCGCTGCGAAGGCACCGTTCACTGCGCCTGCCGTGAGATCGTCGCTCGCGGAGCCGGCCGCAACACGGCCATTCGCCGCGCCGGAAGTGAGGCCGCCCGTGCCCGCCGCGAAGCCGCCGAAGACCGCGCCCGCAGCGATGGCGGCGCTCCTGCCGCAGTTCGCCCCGCCCGCCGAGGAAATCGTCGCCGCCCCCGAGCGCGTCGTCGAATTCACTTTCAGCCTCGACGGCCTGGAAGCGAAGTACCCGCTGCTCCGGAACGCCTTCTAGCGCCGCACCGCATTGCCGCCGACCACCAGCTGCGCAAAACGTTGTGCGCCGTCGGCCGATAGATCCGACGTCACCGCGCGGGCGTGATCGAGGCCGACCACGGCGCCGCGCGGCGTTTCGGAGATCATGTTGTTGTTGACCAGCGCGGTGCCGGCACCCGGCACGACGGAGACGCCGACGCCGGCCAGCGCCTTGCGGATCACGTTGCCCGTGATCGCGACGTCGCGCAGATATTTGCCCCAGCCGGCGACGATGCCGTAGGACGGCGCGTTCTCGATCACGTTGCCGGTCACCGAAGAATCCGCCTCGATGTAGATGCCGACACCGGCATCGTCGTCGGGCGCGGTCCCGATCGGCCGCTTCGGGATCAGGTTGCGGATGATGTTGCCCTGGACCACTGCGATGCGGCCGCCCTCGTTGAAATTGCAGACCGAGACGCCGACGGCCGCGCCGTCCACAATGTTGTTGGCGATCACTGCAGCCTCGAATGCGAACTCGGAATAGAGCGCCACCTCGCGCACGTCGCTGACGCTGTTGCCACTGATGTGGATGTTCGAGGCCGAGTTGCCGCGCACCGCCGAATAGTCGCAATTCCTGATGCGGTTGCCTCGCACGATCACGTTGCCGGCGCGAAAGGCGTTGATGGCATTGCCGAACTGGCCCGAGCCGCCGGGGCCGGCCTTGATGTTCTCGATGCGGTTGTCGGCGACCAGCGTGCCGTCATCCCCGATCGCGGTGCGCAGGATCTCGATCCCGTTGTCGTTGGTGCCGAGAATCGTGTTGCGGCAGACGCTGAGGCCCCTGGCGTCGAACGACACGACCGCCGTCACCGCGATGTCGTTGAAGATGTTTCCGGAGATGTCGCCCGCGACCTGCTCGAGCCAGATGCCGCTGCCGCCCGAGCTCGCGATAGCGCATTCGCTGATGCGCACGTCGCGCCCGCCGAGGACGTGGATCAGGCCGCGCCGTGGCGGCAGCGGGATGCCGCCGCCCTCGAAGGTGATGCCGGTGAGGCCGATCGCATCGGAGCCGTCGCTCTGGATCGCCGAGGCGCCGCCGGTGAAGACGAGCTTGGTCGCGCCGCGCACGCCGATCAGCTGCGCGCCGTTCGGCAGCCGCAACAGACCGGTCCGGTACACGCCGGGTGGCAAGGCGAGCGGCAATTGCGCCCGCGCGGCCTCGTCGATGGCACGCTGCAGCGCGCGGGTCTGGTCCTCGCTGCTGCCGGGCCGCACACCATATTGCGTGGCATCGCGGCCGAGCAGCGACGTCAGCGGCGCGGCGCGCGCGGCATCGGCCGGCATGGCCAGCGCACCGGCAATGCCGGCGGTCGAAGCCCCGATGAGATGACGGCGATTGAGGTTCATGACGCGTCCTCCGGCGGACGCGGGAGGTGTCCGCAGCGGTTTCGTAGCGCAGCAGGGCGAGGACCGTGAGGATTGTTCGCGGTAGGGTTAAATGTTTACGCAAAAGACGGTGCCGTAGGGTGGGCAAAGGCGCGCTTGCGCCGTGCCCACGACCTGTCCGAGGCAGTAACAGAAGACGTGGGCACGCTTCGCATTGCCCACCCTACGAGGCCGGCGTGTTCCGCGCCTTGCGCGCCAACTGCACCATCTCCATCAGCATCGCTTCCCCCGCATCCACCAGCTCCTCCAGCGTGATGCGGGCCGCGCCCTTGCGGCGCACGCCGCCGCTGCGTGCGAGCAGGGGAATGTGGATGAACGCCGCAAGCCTGGGTCCGCCCGCCTTCACGCGCTCGATCGCGCGCCAGCTCAAGTAGTTGCAGAGATAGGCGCCGGCGTCGCGCGAGGCACGCGCGTCGATGCCGGTGAGGCGCGCGGCGCGCAGCAGCCTTGCGGTGTGCGGGCCGAACATCATCGCGTCGGCATGGCCGGCGATGCCGCGCTTGGTCGAGCGGGTGTTGGCGGCGTCGGGCCAGAGCATGGTGACGGCGTTGCGCGCCCGCGTCTCGATACGCAGGTAAGGCGTGCGTGCGGCGAGGCCGAACATCAGCAGCGCGTCGGGCTTTTGCGCAGCGAGCACGTCGGGTAATTGCCGGTCGACCGCGGCATAGGTGACCGGAAAAATGTGGCTCGAGAGCGCGACATCGTCGAGCGCGGGCCGGCGCAATTGCGCCAGCCGCGCCACCAGCGGCTGGGTCGGATTGTAGGGCGCGCCGGGAAACGGACCGAAGCCGGTGAGAAGAATGCGGAGCTTGTCGCTCATTGCAGCAACTCCAGCATCTGCTCGGCGGCGAGCGCCGGCGTGAGGTGGCCATCGGCGACCTCGGCCTCGATCTTTCGGACCTTGCTCCGCACCGAGGCCTCGCTGCGCAGCCGTGCCAGCATGCGCTGCTCCAGCATCGACCACATCCACTTCACCTGCTGCTCGCGCCGCCGCGCGGCGAAATCGCCGGACGCGTTCATCGCCTTGCGGTGATCCAGAACCTTCTGCCAGATCTTTGCGATGCCGTCGCCGGTCAGCGCCGAATAGGTCTCGACCGGCGGATGCCAATGCTCGGACCGCGGCGCCAAGATATGCAGCGCGCCGCGATAATCGGCCGCGGTGATCTTGGCGCGCTTCAAATTGTCGCCGTCGGCCTTGTTGATCGCGATCATGTCGGCGAGCTCGACCAGGCCCTTCTTGATGCCCTGCAGCTCGTCGCCGCCGCCCGGCAGCATGAGGGCGAGGAAGAAGTCGGTCATGTCGCAGACGGCGGTCTCCGACTGGCCGATGCCGACGGTTTCCACCAGCACGACGCCGAAGCCGGCGGCCTCGCATAGCAACATCGCTTCGCGCGTCTTCGCCGCGACGCCGCCGAGCGTGCCCGAGGAGGGCGAGGGGCGGATGAAGGCGTCTCCAGACGCCGACAGCCGCGCCATCCGGGTTTTGTCGCCGAGAATCGAGCCGCCGCTGCGCGCCGAGGACGGATCGACCGCGAGCACCGCGACCTTGTGGCCCTGATCGATCAGATACGTACCCAGCGCATCGATCGTGGTGGATTTGCCGACGCCGGGCGAACCGGTAATGCCGACGCGAAACGCCTTGCCGGTGTCGGGCAGCAGCATCTGCACCAGCTCCCGCGCCAGTGCCTGGTGGTCGCTGCGCCGGCTCTCCACCAGCGTGATGGCCCGGGCGAGGGCCGCACGACTGCCGGCGCGTACGTCACGGGCGAGGGATTTGATGTCGAGCGAGGCCTTCTTCTCAGTCATGCCTCTGCTTTACAACGGCGAGGCGGGGCAGGCGAGGCCCGCCCGCCCGATATCACCGGGTCGTTGCCGCGGCGGTCTGCGGCTGTTTCACCTTGCGCCAGATCCACACCATGACCGGCCAGAGCAGCGCGCCGATCGCCATCGCGGCGAGGATGGCCGCGACCGGACGCTCGAAGAACGGCAGAATGCTGCCGTCCGACTTGATCAGCGAGGTGACGAAAGCCTGCTCCACCATGGTGCCCATGACGATGCCGAGCACCATGGCGGCGACGGGATAGCCGTTCGTCTCCATGACATAGCCGATCACGCCGAAAGCGGCGACGGTGACGACGCCGAACATGTTGTTGCCGATCGCGAACGAGCCGACCGCGCAGCACAGCATGATGATCGGCATGATGGCCGAGCGTGGTGCCAGCAGGATGTAGGTGGCGACGCGGATCATGGCGATGCCGAGCGGGATCATCAGGATATTCGCGATGATGAACATCAGATAGATCGCGTACATGCTCGACGCCTTCTCGGTGAACAGCGTCGGGCCGGGATTGAGCCCCTTCATGTAGAGCACGCCGATCGCAATCGCGGCGATGGTGTCGCCGGGGATGCCGAACAGCAGCGAAGGCACCCAGCCCGAGGCGATGCTGGCATTGTTGCTGGCGCCGGCCTCGACCAGGCCCTCGACATGGCCGGTGCCGAACTTTTCCGGCTCCTTGGAGAAGCGTTTCGACATCGCATAGGAGACCCAGGCGGCCATGTCGGCGCCGGCGCCGGGCAGCACACCGATGATGATGCCGACGATGTTCCCGCGCGTCATCTGCCAGCGATAGAGCTTGGTCAGCTTCCACTGGCCGGCCATGATGCTTCCGAATTTGCGCCGCGGCAGCGGCGGCGGCTCGGGCGTCAGCATCGCGCGCATCACCTGCGCCACCGCGAACACGCCGACGAGGGCCGGGATCGGCTCGATGCCGCCGAACAGGTCCGTAAGCCCAAAGGTGAAGCGCGGGACGCCGCCGGGATTCTCGATGCCGATGCAGGCGACGAGCAGGCCGATGAACATGCCGGCGATCGCCTTGACGGGCGAGGAACGCGCCACCAAGGTGGCGCACATCAGGCCGAGCAGCGCCAACCAGAAATATTCGAAGGTCGAGAACGACAACGCGATCTCGGCGAGCGGCGGCGCCAGGATCATCAGCGACAGCACGCCGGCGATGCCGCCGACCGCGGAGAACCAGACGCCGGCGCCTAGCGCGAGCTCGGCCTGGCCCTTGCGCGTCATGGCGTAGGCTTCATCCGCGTAAGCCGCGGATGCGGGCGTGCCCGGGATACGCAGCAGCGCGCCGGGAATGTCGCCGGAGAAGATCGCCATCGAGGACGCCGCCACGATGGTCGCGATCGCCGCGATCGGTGACAGATAGAAGGTGACGGGGACGAGCAGGGCGGTTGCCATCGTCGCCGACAGGCCCGGCAGCGAGCCGATTACCAGCCCATACACGGAGGCTGCGAACATGGAGATGATGACCTCCCAGGTGGAGATCAGCGCGAACGCATCAATCAGGGTCTTCAACATCGATCACCAGGGCGTCGGCAGCAGGCCAACCGGCAGCGGCACGCGGAGCAGCTTGCCGAAGATGAGATGAATGGCGAACGGCGAGAGCATCGCGAGCGGCAGCGCCAGCTTCAACTTCGCCCCGAGCGCGGTCGAGGTCACGTAGACCATGATCGCCGCGGTGATGATGAATCCGAGCCGGTCGGCGGCAAGAACGTAGAACAGCAGCAGCGCCGGCGGCAGCAGCGCGCGCAGGCCGTAGAGCTTGCCCTGCGGCGGCGGGGCAGCCGCCTGGCCGTCCTCGAACGGGACCAGCTCTTCCTCCTCCTCGAAGGAACGGCCGATCCCGAACACGATCGCGAGCCCGCACAGTGCAAGGCCGCAGCCGATCACCAGCGGAAATACATTGGGGCCGACCGGCTGCCCCGGCACCGGCGGCAGAATGTAGCCGCCATAGGCGGCAGCCGCGCCGAGCGCGACGAGAAACGATCCCGTGACGGAGTCGGGAAGACGCATAGGGGAGTCCTACAGGAGGTGCGCTCCCTCTCCCCGCTTGCGGGGAGAGGGTTGGGGTGAGGGGGAGTCTCCGCCGGGGAGGTGAGAGATGGACTCGCGGAGAGTTCCTCGCACCCCGATCAAGGCGTCGCAGGTGCGGATCACGCCTTGCTCAGGCCCGCGGCCTTCATCGCCTCGCCCATTTGGGCGTCGCCCTTGTCCATGAAGCCCGCGAAATGGGCCGCATCGCCCCACACGGTGCCGAAGCCGCGATTGCTCATGAAGTCCTTGAACTCGGCGGAGTCGTAGACCTTCTTCAGCGCGGCGGTGAGCTTGGTTGCGATCTCCGGCGGCAGATTTTTCGGCCCCGCAATGCCGCGCCAGGCGCCGGTTGCGTAGTCGATGCCCATGGCCTCCTTCAGCGTCGGCACGTCCTTGAACACCGGATTGCGCGCGGGCGCCATGATGGCAAGGCTCCTGGCCTTGCCGGCCTCGATGATGGCGCGCGCTTCCGGCACCGAGCAGGTGGTGAGATCGACACCGCCGGCCGCGAGATCCTGCATTGCGGGTGCCGCGCCGTTCGACGGCACCCAGGCGACCTGGTTGGCGGGCAGGCCCATCGCCTGCATCCAGCCGACCAGCGCCAGATGCCAGATGCCGCCCTGGCCGGTGCCGGAGGCCTTGAACTTCCCCGGAGGCGCCGCCTTGATCGCGTCGGCGAGCTCCTTGACCGTCTTGTAGGGCGAGGAGGAGGAGACCTGGATGCCGGGCGGATCCTCGTTCATCAGCGCCAGCGGCGTGTAGCTCTTCGGCGTCAGGTCGGTGAGGCCCTGCCAGTGCATCATCGAGATTTCGACGGTCAGCATGCCGATGGTGTAGCCGTCGGGCTGCGCGGTCGCGATCGCGCTATGGCCGACCACGCCGGAGCCGCCGGTGCGGTTGACCACGTTGAAGGGCTGGCCGAGGTCTTTCTCCAGCAGTGCTGCGACGATGCGCGCGGTGGCATCGGTGCCGCCGCCGGCGCCCCAGGGCACGATCACGGTGACCGGCCGGGCCGGATAGGCTTGCGCAAGTGCGGGCTTGAAGCCGAAAGCGGCGGAGGCCGCGATAGCGGCGGTGGAAGCCGCAAAGGTGCGGCGTGAAATCTTGGACATTGAATCCCTCCCAGCGGCGCCCGTGATGCCGGGCGCTCTTGTCAACTCGGGCATTCTAGTCGGCTTTGCGTCGCCGCCGCAAGGTAGCGCTACCAACCGGAAGGCCATGTTGTGTGAAAGCAGACGCCTCCTCGAACGGGCGGTCGGAAATCGGGTGGGTTTTGTCCGCGCGCCTGGCCAACCTCTGCGCGCAACGAAACCAAAGGCAAGCCACCGATGACCCAAGCCTATTACAGCGCCGTGCTGGACCACCCGCTCGACGACGTCTGGTCCCTGATCCGCGATTTCAACAACTACCCCGCTTATATCGACGGCGTGAGCGAGAGCGAGATCGAAGACAACAGGCGCGGCGATGAAGTCGGCGCCGTCAGGCGCTTCTGCTATCTCGGAAACTGGATCCGCCAGCGCCTGGTCGGTCACTCGGACGACCAGCACAGCCTGACCTATGCCGGTCTCGAAGCGATACCCTATCCGCAAGACGACGGCGGCCCGAGTCCGGCGCCGACGCGCTACCAAGGCACCATGCACCTGCGTCCGATCATCGAGGGCAACCGAACCTTCATCGAATGGTCGGTTGCGCTCGAAACTGAACCTGCGGACGCCGAGCGCTGGAAAGCGTTGTTTGCCTCCTGGATTCCCGATTGGACGGATTCCCTCGCGCGGACGCTGGCCCGAACCCGTCCGCGATCCCGTTAGCCTGAGCTCACGGCTCGTCCGCGTCGCCCTTGGGCCGCGCGCCGCCGAAGATGCGGGCGCCCTCGGCCGTGAGGTAAGGCCTCAGCGTCTCCCACGGCACGAAGGCGACATACTCGCCCTCGGCGTAGGGACCGACGGCATAGGGCGGATAGTGGAAGGTGAGGCCGGAGCTCTTGCCGGCCGCGGTGGAGGGCCCGAGCGTCACCGCGCCGATCTTGAGGAGGCGCGGCTCCACGGACTTGAACCACTCGTCGGTCGCGGTCTCTCCGGCGCCGCGCTTCTTTTTCTCGTCCTTGATCGAAGCGATGATGGCCTTCACCATCGCCTTCATAGTGGGGCCGCCATCGGCGGTCTCGGTGAAGAACGGGCGGATCGAGATGCGCTTGTTCGCGGCCTTGTCCCACAGGATTGTGTTCACGTCCGAGTTGGGATGCGCGCCGCCTGTGTTCATGTAGTCGTTGCGCAGGACGCTGACATACCGGTCGGCAACCACGGAGCGGATTTCATATTTGCGCTCGAACTCCCAGCCGCCCTCCTTGAAGAACTGCGGGTCCGCTTTGTGCGCGGCAGCGGCTTCCGCGCCATTCTTGTCGAGCCACTTCTTGCCCTCCGCGAGGCAGTCCGCCGCCAGCGCCGCATCCGCCTTGATCCTGTCGCCGAGGAAGACGCGCGCTTCGATGCTCTTGGTCTTGACGATCGTATCGGGTTTGGGATCGGCGGCGTGGGCGGAAAACGCACATGTTGCGCTCAGCGCCAGGGCGACGCTCAAACCGGCGATGAACTTCAAGGTTAGTGCTCCTGCGTGAGCGTCAGAATATTTCGACAATATCGTCCGCGATCCGCTCCGCAAAGCGGGGAGAAATGGAGCGGCGAACAGTTGCCTGTGCTTGCAAGCCAGTCGCATCCTCGATGATGTGCTCGACATCGATCAAGTTGAGCAGGGAAAACGAGGTGTCCGGCTCGATCTCGACGAGCACGTCGATATCGCTATCAGGCCGATAATCGTTGCCGGCTCGCGAGCCGAAGATGGCAAGCTTTGCTACGCCCTTGCCTCTGATGGCATCCGCGTTCTTGCGTATCGCAGCGACGATTTCGTCACGCGTCATGGACACACCTGGCCGTCACACGGCCAGTCTATCATCTACTCCGCCGCCTCGCTATGCCCCAGCCGGGCGTTCAGCTTGCGGATCAGCTCCTCGGCGGCGTCCGCGATCACCGTGCCGGGCGGGAAGATCGCCTCGGCGCCGGCGGCATAGAGCGCATCGTAATCCTGCGGCGGCACCACGCCGCCGACGATGATCATGATGTCGTCGCGGCCCTGCTTCTTCAGCGCGGCTTTCAGCTCCGGCACAGCGGTGAGGTGGGCGGCGGCCAGCGAGGAGACGCCGAGAATGTGCACGTCATTCTCGACCGCCTGCCGCGCGGCTTCGTCGGCGGTGGCAAACAGCGGCCCGATGTCGACGTCGAAGCCGATATCGGCGAACGCCGACGCGATCACCTTCTGGCCGCGGTCATGGCCGTCCTGGCCGATCTTGGCGACCAGGATGCGCGGGCGGCGGCCTTCGGCCTCCTCGAAGGCGTCGATCAGCGCCTGAACCTTCTCGACCTGGGTGCCCATGCTGGACGCCTCCCGCTTGTAGACGCCGGTGATGGATTTGATCTCGGCGCGGTGCCGGCCGAACACCTTCTCCATCGCGTCCGAGATCTCGCCGACGGTCGCCTTGGCGCGTGCCGCATCGATCGCGAGCGCCAGCAGATTGCCGTTGCCTTCGCCGGCCGAGCGCGTCAGCGCGGCGAGGGCGGCATCGACCTCCTGCTGGTTGCGCTCGGCCTTCAGCCGCTTGAGCTTGTCGATCTGAAGCCGGCGCACATTGGTGTTGTCGACCTTCAGGATCTCGATTTTGTCCTCGTCGGTTGGCTTGTACTTGTTGACGCCGATCACCGCCTGCTTGCCGGCATCGATACGTGCCTGCGTCTTGGCCGAGGCCTCCTCGATGCGCAGCTTCGGCACGCCGGCCTCGATCGCCTTCGCCATGCCGCCGAGCTCCTCCACCTCCTGGATGTGGCCCCAGGCCTTGGCGGCGAGGTCGCGCGTGAGCCGCTCGACATAATACGAGCCGCCCCAGGGATCGATGATGCGGGTGGTGCCGCTCTCCTGCTGCAGGAAGAGCTGGGTGTTGCGGGCGATGCGCGCCGAGAAATCGGTCGGCAACGCCAAGGCCTCGTCGAGCGCGTTGGTGTGCAGCGATTGGGTGTGGCCTTGCGTGGCCGCCATCGCTTCCACCGTAGTACGCATCACGTTGTTGAAGACGTCCTGCGCGGTCAGCGACCAGCCCGAGGTCTGGCTGTGCGTGCGCAGCGACAGCGAGCGCGGGTCTTTCGGATTGAACGGCTTGAGCAGCTTCGCCCAAAGCAGGCGCGCCGCGCGCAGCTTGGCAACCTCCATGAAGAAGTTCATGCCGATCGCCCAGAAGAACGACAGGCGCGGCGCGAAGCGGTCGACGTCGAGGCCTGCGGCAAGGCCGGCGCGCAAATATTCGACGCCGTCGGCCAGCGTATAGGCGAGCTCGAGATCCTGCGTCGCGCCGGCCTCCTGCATGTGATAGCCGGAGATCGAGATCGAATTGTACTTCGGCATCTTTTGAGAGGTGTACGCGAAGATATCAGAGATGATCCGCATCGAGGGCGCGGGTGGATAGATGTAGGTGTTGCGCACCATGAACTCTTTTAGAATGTCATTCTGAATGGTGCCCGACAGCTTCTCCGGCGGCACGCCCTGTTCCTCGGCAGCGGCGACATAGAGCGCGAGGATCGGCAGCACCGCGCCGTTCATGGTCATGGACACGCTCATCTGGTCGAGCGGAATCCCTGCAAACAGCGTGCGCATGTCGTAGATGGAATCGATGGCAACGCCGGCCATGCCGACATCGCCGCCGACGCGCGGATGATCCGAGTCATAGCCGCGGTGAGTGGCAAGGTCGAAGGCGACAGAGAGGCCCTTTTGCCCCGCCGCGAGATTGCGGCGATAGAACGCGTTGGAATCCTCCGCCGTGGAGAAGCCGGCATATTGCCTGACCGTCCAGGGCTGGTTGACGTACATGGTCGGGTAGGGGCCGCGCAGGTACGGCGCGATGCCCGGATAGGTCTCGAGAAAATCGAGCCCGGCCAGATCAGCCTCGCCATAAGCGGGCTTCACCAGAATGCCCTCCGGCGTCAGCCACGGTTCGGCGCTGCCGGCAGGGGTGGCAGTTGCAGCTCGCTCGAAAGCGACCTCGGCGAAATTGGGAATGCGGGTCATTCCTTGGAATCCTCAAACCTGCGATTGCGCTCGATCAGCTTTTGCACATTCTTCTTGTAAACGGGATCGTCCAGGCGGCTCTGAGTCACTCGGCCGGTCCCGTCCCAGAGCAGCCATGCGAGCAGCTTTTCAGTCTTCCATTCTGCCAGACCGAGCAACGCTTGTCCGAGCAGTTGAAACATGGACCGCCTCAATCATGATCCGGATGCTGATGGCTGACGATGGTCGCCATCTTCTCCGGTCCGTAATTCTGCTGCGTTGTCTGGCTCGGCAAATTGGCGATGCCGACGACCCAGCCGAGGCGGGATTCGATGCCGAACTGCCGCGTCGGCACCACCCGGTCAGGGCGATCGAAGGTACCGGTCATGATCTCGATCCGGTCGCCGTCGATGCGGCCGAAGCTCAGCGGTGTGCCGCAGGCGGCGCAATAGCCGCGATCGGCGATCGAGGAGGAGCGGAAGAACGACGGCTTGCCCTTGGTCCAGGCGAAATCGGTCTTGTTGATGTCGGCCAAAGAGGCGAACGGCGCGCCGCTCGCCTTCTGGCACATCCGGCAGTGGCAGATCGAAATCCTGGTCGGCGCCGTCATGACCGCAAATCGCACGGCGCCGCATTGGCAGCCGCCGGTGAGAACGGGTTTGCTGGTGTCGGTCATCGCTGTTCCATCCGTCGGTAGGCGTCCTGCAGTGCCGCAAGCGCATCGCCTCCGGCGAAGACAAAGCCCGTGACGCCGGCGGCTCGCAGCGCCGCCTCGGCCTCGGCCGGCCGGCCCGCCAGGTAGATATGTCGCCCGCCGGCCAATTGCAGGGCCTTTGCCGCGGCCTCGGCGTGTTCCGCATAACCCTTGTCGCTGGAACACAGACAGGCCAGCTCGGCGCCGGAGGCCTTGAAGGCCGCGGCCAGCTTGGCCGAATCGGCAAAGCCCTCGCTGCCTGTGGCCTCAATGCCGCCCGCCTCAAAAAAGCTCTTCGCGAACGTTGCGCGCGCGGTGAAATCGGCGGGCGTGCCGAGATTGGCCAGGAACACCTTTGGCCGTGCGCCCCGCGCCTTCAAACTCGCGTCGGATTTGTCGCGCAGCGCCTCGAACGGTTCCGCGAGACGGATCGGAGGCAGCGCCTCGAACTTGTAGGTCTGTTCGCCGTAGGGCGGAAGCGCGATCGGCGCTGCCTTCAGGACAGTGGCTTCGCTCTCGTGCAGGTTCGGAAACTCGCTGGCGCCGGTCAGTATGTCCCTGCGCTTCGCGATATTGGCCTCGCGCGCCTTGCGCGTGGCCGCGACCTTGCTTTGGAACACACCCTGCTGAAGCGCCGCGAACGCGCCACCGGCGCTCTCGCTCTCCTGGAACAGTGCCCACGCGGCATCGCACAGCTGCGCCGTCAGCGTCTCGATGCCGCCAGCCCCCGCCGCGGGATCGCTGACCTTGGCGAGGTTGCATTCTTCCAGCAGCAGAAGCTGCGTGTTACGCGCCACGCGCCGCGCGAACGGATCGGGCAGGCCGAGCGCCAGCGTATGCGGCAGCACGGTGATGGCATTGGCACCGGCCAGTCCCGCGGCGAACGCCGCCATGGTCGCGCGCAGCATGTTCACGTAGGGATCGCGTTGCGTCAGCATGCGCCAGGCGGTATCGGCCGCGATGAACAGCGGTTTCGGCGCCAGCCCGCAAGCGGTCTCGATGCGCGCCCATAGCAGCCGCAGGGCGCGGAACTTGGCCATGGTCAGGAATTGGTCGGCATCGGCGGCGAGCCGCGCATAGACCATGTCCTGCGCGGCTTCCAGCGGAATGCCCGCGCCTTCGATCGCGCGCAGGTAAGCGAGGCCGCAGGCGAGCACGAATGCGAGCTCCTGCACCTCCGAGCCGCCGGCATCATGGATCACGCGGCCGTCGGCGGAGGCGAACGGCCCCTTGAAGCCGAGCCCGGCGAGGCCCTTGATGGCGCCCGTAATCGCAGGGGCAACTTCGTCCCAGGTATAGGGGCTGTGGCCCCACACCGCGCCCGCCGCGAGCGGGTCGAGCCCGAAGCGGATGTTGCAGGCGCCGGGATCGAGGCCGTTGCTCTTCACATATTCCGCGACATGGATCGCGGCCATCCGCGATTGCGGTCCGATCTCGAGCTCGATGCCGATGCCGGCGTCGAGGTGAATGTCTTTCAGGATCTTTGCCACCGCCTCGGCCGACGGTTCCAGGCCGAACCCGCGCGCGCCATTGGCGCCGGCAAACACCAGCGCAAGCCCGCTCGCACCGTTCTCCAGATCCTGCAGCGCCTGCGCGTTCGCGAGCGCCGCATCGGGATGGTCGATCCGCTGCACGATCTGCCACGGCGCAGCCGGCGGTCGGCCCATCACCGGCACAACGCCCTTCGCGCGCGGATAGAGCGGCTCGATCTTGATGCCGTCATAGGTCTTGCCGACCAGCTTCTCGAACGGCGCGCCCTTCAGCACGCCGTCGACCAGCTTGCGCCAGTCCTCAGGCGTGGCCTTGGGAAAATCCGCCGCCAGCGGCAGGTCGTCAGTCACGGAGGTCATGCGGCGCGGGGCTCCCGAAAATCTTGTTATTCGCAGGCGAAATTGCCATGGCGGACCGTTCCTGCAAACGGTTGTTTTTGGTTAACCGGTATCCGGAAGCCGCTCAATCCCTTGCGTCGAGACGCTGGCGAGCCCGTCACGCACACGAATGGCTGAGATCACGCGGTCAGGTGCGATTTCGGCCAGCGGCACCAGCACGAAGGCGCGTTCGAACAGGCGCGGATGCGGCAGCGTCAAATCGGGCTTCTGCAAGGAGACATCGTCGTAGGCGATCATGTCGAGATCGAGCGTGCGCGGGCCCCAGCGCCGGTCTTTCTCGCGCGTGCGGCCGAATTTCTGCTCGACTTTCTGCAGCACGAACAATAGCGCATGCGGATCGAGGCTGGTCTCGATCTCGATGCAGGCATTGATGAAGGGATCCTGGTCCTCGTCGCCCCAGGGCGGGGTGGCATAGTCGGACGAGCGCGCGATCAGCGCCGCCTGTGCCATGCCGCAGATATGCGCGATCGCCTTCTTGAACGTCGTGCGGACGTCGCCGACATTGCCGCCAAGTGCGATCAGCACGCTCGCCATGCTAGGGATGCCGCGAGCGCGTCAGCACGATGCCGACATCGTCGAAGATCGCGGCGATCGGCGCGTGCGGCTTGTGCACGGTGACCTTCACGGCGCGGATGCGCGGAAAGTGCGACAGGATGGCATCGGCCACCGCGCCGGCCGCGCGCTCCAGGAGCTTGTAATTGGTATTCTTGAACGCCGCCGTCGTCGTCGTCACGACATCGGCGTAGGACACCGTGTCCGCGAGCCGGTCGCTGCGCGCAGGCTCGGACAGGTCGGTATAGAGCTCGAGATCGATGACGAAACGCTGGCCGACCTCGGTTTCGTGATCCATCACGCCGTGGCGGGCATGGATCGACAGGCCGGTGACGAAGATCGTGTCGGTCATTGCTTGCTCTCGATGGCCTGCGCCACCCGCAGGGCCTGCAGGGTTTCGGCGACGTCATGGGTCCGGATGATCTTGGCGCCGCGCTGCGCGGCGACCAGATGCGCCGCGATCGAGCCGGCGAGCCGCTCCGATGGCTCGGACGGCGACACCGAGGCGATGAAGCGTTTGCGAGAGGCGCCGACCAGGATCGGCAGGCCGAACATGTCGAGCTCGCGCAAGCGCGCCAGCGCGGTCATGCTCTGCTCGGCGGTCTTGCCGAAGCCGATCCCGGGATCGAGCACGATTTTTTCGCGCGCGATGCCTGTCTTCGCGGCAATATCGAGCGAGCGCAGGAAGAATGTCTTGATATCAGCGACGATGTCGATGGCGGGATCGACGCTGTCGCGGTTGTGCATGACGATGACCGGAACGCCCCTGGCGGCGATCAGCGGTGCCATGCCGGCGTCGCGCTGCAGGCCCCAAACGTCGTTGGCGATCGCCGCGCCCTGGTCGAGCGCGAAGGCCACCACCTCCGCCTTCATGCTGTCGATCGAGACGGGCACACCGAGCGCCACGACGTCCGATAGCACCGGCTTCAGCCGCGCGAGCTCTTCCGCCGCCGTGACCGGCCGGGCGCCCTTGTAGGGCCGGGTGGATTCGGCGCCGATATCGATGATGTCGACGCCGGCGGCGATCATCGCCCGCGCCCGCTCCAGCGCCCGCGCCGGCGCGGTGAACTCGCCGCCGTCGGAGAAGGAATCCGGGGTGATGTTGAGCACGCCCATCACCGCAGGAAGCGGCCCGCCCACGAGCGTCCGCAGTGCGCCGATCCCGGCCGAGCCGGCCGGCGGGACGGAAGGGGAGGGCGAGGCATTCATGCGGCCCGCTTTGCGCGGTCGCGAAGGGGGTGTCAAGCCGGGATTGAGGGCGATTCGCGGCCATTCCGATGCGCACAGACGGCCGAAAGGATGCGATGTTTTTGCCCACACGCCGTCATTGCGAGCGCAGCGAAGCAACCCAGAGTGTCACCGCGGAAAGATTCTGGATTGCTTCGCTGCGCTCGCAATGACGATGCGGGAGCAGTGGTACCCCACCTCTCCGGCTTGATCCGCAGCTTAGTACGTAATCTTCGGCGGCAGCTTCTTGGCCTTGGCGATGATGTCGCCGACCGACTTCTCGGAAGGCAGGACGCGGACCAGCTTCTTCTTCTCGTTGGCCTCGCGCATGCTCTGCGCCAACCTCGCCGGATTTCGATAGGCGAGCTCGCGCACGGTGGTGACGCCGGCGGCGCGGACGAGCCCGACCTTGGCCCTGCCCATGCCGGGGATGCGCATGTAGTCGGAGACGTTGGCCCATTCCAGCAATTGCTGCTCGCTGATGCCGGTCTTGGCCGAAAGCGCCTTGCGGCCCTTCACGGTGGACGCCGCCTCGAGCAGCGCGTCGGTGGTGCGGATTCCTTGCGCCTTCAACTTGTTGGCGGCAAAGGCCGGCAGGCCCTCAATCTCGGAAATCGGATATGTCATGATACTCGATATGAAAAGCGTCGCTCAGGCGAACTGGCTGAGGCCCGGCGTCCCCGCGATGATCTTGCCCATCTGATCCGCTCCGATTTTGTCTCGCCCGTAGCGGAAAAGTTCACGGGCGACGTTTTGAATCTCGGACATGCCGAGCCCCAGGCCCATCAGGCGGGTGCCGACGGCCATCAAGCCGCCGCCCATCAGCCGCGACAGACCGCCACCGCTCTTGGAGGCTTCGATCGCAGCTTCCGCTCCGGGGATCTGGTCGATCAGGGCCTGCACACTGTCGGAAGGGCCCTCGTTGCGAAGGAAGGCCAGGATAATGCCGACGGTCTTTTCAGCGACAGCACCATCTATGCTGGCGTTTGTCGCCAGCCGTCCGATCAGCTCGTCCATAAGACCCCGCCCCTCAGCCGGTTTGCATGCCGGAATATTGCTTTCGAAAATGATCTTGAGCCGGTGTGACGTGAAATACAAGCGATGAACGCAGGCGCCGTCGCGAACGCGCGAAAAGTGTTGCCGCCGTGCAAGAGCCTAGAACGAATCGGCGAAAAATTGCCGCTATGCGAAACGCCTCGTTGCTACTTTGGGCTGACCGTGTCCGTCCGGTCGGACAATGTCGCATGCGCAGGAGCCGCTGAACCGATTTAATCGGCGCACGAGATGCGTTAAACTACGGAATTGGTGCATTCGGGTTTCGAGACGCGAAACTCGGCAGAGAGATCAGAGAGAATAATGACCGCACAGGACAGCAAGCTCGGCGATACCGACGACAAGATCTTCGTCGGCAAGGGAGACGAGCAGGCTTGGCTGACGCTTGCGCTGGCCAATCGCCACGGCCTCGTCACGGGTGCAACCGGAACCGGCAAGACGGTGTCGCTGCAAGTGATGGCGGAAGGATTTGCGCGCGCCGGTGTTCCGGTCTTCGCGGCCGACATCAAGGGCGACCTCTCCGGAATCTCGGAAGTCGGCGAGGCCAAAGACTTCATTCTCAAGCGCGCCGGCGAAATGGGTCTCAAGTTTCAGCCGGACCAGTTCTCGACCGTGTTCTGGGACGTGTTCGGCGAGCAGGGACATCCGGTCCGCGCCACCGTCACCGAAATGGGGCCGCTATTGCTGGCGCGGATGCTCGACCTGAACGAGGTGCAGGAAGGGGTTCTCAACGTCGCATTCCGCGTCGCGGACGAGAACGGCCTGCCATTGTTGGACATGAAGGATCTGCGATCGCTGTTGGATGCGATCGTGCCCGCCAGCGGCAAGAAGGGACCGGATGCTGAGGAAGATCCGTTAGCCGAGATCCGGAAGGCCGCGCAGAGCTTCGGCAATGTGAGCAAGGCGACGGTTGGAACCATTCAACGCCAGCTGCTGGTGCTGGAAAACCAGGGCGGAACGAAATTCTTCGGTGAGCCTGCACTGGAGCTGAAGGATTTCATGAAGACCGATAGCGACGGTCGCGGCATCGTCAACATCCTGGTTGCCGACAAGCTGATGGAGAGCCCCAGGCTCTACGCTACCTTTCTGTTGTGGTTGCTGTCGGAGTTGTTTGAGGAATTGCCGGAAGCCGGCGACCTGCCGAAGCCAAAACTGGTGTTCTTTTTCGACGAGGCGCATCTGCTGTTCAACGATGCGCCGAAGGCGTTGATGGACAAGATCGAGCAGGTGGTTCGTCTGATCCGTTCCAAGGGCGTCGGCGTCTATTTCGTCACCCAAAATCCGATCGACGTGCCGGACAAGGTGTTGGCCCAATTGGGCGGTCGCGTGCAGCATGCGCTGCGCGCCTTCACGCCGCGCGACCAGAAGGCGGTTGCCGCTGCGGCGCAGACCTTCCGGCCCAACCCGAAGCTCGACACCGCCAAGGTGATCACGGAGCTCGGCAAGGGCGAGGCGCTGGTGTCCTTCCTCGAGGGCAACGGCACGCCTTCGATGGTGGAGCGGGTGATGATCCGGCCGCCGACGGCGCGGATCGGGCCGATCATGCCCGAGGAGCGCAAGGCGATCATGAGCAGGAGCCCGGTGAGGGGCAAATACGATACCGCGGTGGATCGTGAGTCCGCCAATGAGATGCTGCAGAAGCGCGTAGCCGGCACGGCTGCGCCTGCCGACGCACAAAATGGTGGAGCCGGCGCAGGCGGCGGAATCCTTGGCCAGATCGGCTCGATCGTCGGCACCGTCTTCGGCACCAACGTCAAGCGAGGTCGTCTGTCGACCGGCCAGGTCATTGCCCGCGACGTGACGCGATCGGTCACCAACCAGGTGATCGGCGGGATGGCCGCCAATATCGGCAAGTCGCTCGGCGGCCAGCTCGGCGGCTCGATCGGCCGTACGCTGGTCCGCGGCGCGCTCGGCGGATTGCTACGGCGTTAGGCAGAGCGCCCGGCGGGCAAGCATGCATCGACCCCTTTCGCGATCTGCAAGGGGCCGAACGTCACACATCGTAGTGAGGCGACTCCCTAAGCCCCTGCCGGTCTGCTAGGTCCTGGACGATCCCAACAAGCCGCCGCGTCCCATGCATGTGATCGACCTCGACTACAATACGGCGAACTGGCCATCCTCATGCTGCTGTCGCTGCCGTGGTTTCCGCTCGCCTTCCAGGCTTGGGGCAACAACCTCGCTGCGACCGCCATCCTCGCAGGGTGTCTCGCCTGGCACATCCGGCATCCGCCGCTTGCGGCTGGCCCCGAGGCCGCACGGGCGCTAAAACCCGGGACCTCTTGAGACTCAAACAACCAGGATAGCAATCATGGCCAACGCGCAGCTCCAATCCGTGCTCGACCACATCGACAAGGATTTCGACAACAGCCTGCAGCGCCTGTTCTCGTTGCTGCGGATCAAGTCGATCTCGGCCGATCCCGCCTTCGCCGATGATTGCAAGGCTGCCGCCGAGCATCTCGCCAGGGACATCGCCAGCCTCGGTGTCGCCACCGAGGTGAGGCCGACCGCGGGTCATCCCGCCGTCGTCGGCAAGACCGGCGCGGGCGGGCGGCCGCACGTGCTGTTCTACGGCCATTACGATGTGCAGCCGGTCGACCCGCTCGATCTCTGGCATCGTCCGCCGTTCGAGCCCGTCGTCACCGATCATGCCGACGGCCGCAAGATCATCGTCGCGCGCGGCGCCGAGGACGATAAAGGGCAGGTGATGACGTTCGTCGAGGCCTGCCGCGCCTGGAAGAAGGTGACGGGCTCGCTGCCGGTCGACGTCACCTTCCTGATCGAAGGCGAGGAGGAGGTCGGCTCGAAGAACTTCGTGCCCTTCATCGAGGCCAACAAGGACGAGTTCAAGGCCGATTACGTGCTGGTGTGCGACACCAGCATGTGGGACCGCAACACGCCGGCGATCACGACCTCGCTGCGCGGCCTGCTCTATGAAGAGCTCAAGATCACCGCCGCCAATCGCGATCTGCATTCCGGCGTGTTCGGCGGCACCGCGATGAACCCGATCCGCCTGCTCACGAAGATCCTGGGTGGCCTGTTCGACGACGACAACCGCATCACCATCCCCGGCTTCTATGACGGCGTGAAGGACACGCCGCCCGATATCCTGGAGCAGTGGAAGAAGCTCGATTTCACGCCCGAGACCTTTCTCAAGCCGGTCGGGCTGTCGCTCCCGGCTGGCGAGAAGGGCAGGCTGCTGGTCGAGCAGGCCTCGACGCGCCCGACCTGCGACGTCAACGGCATCTGGGGCGGCTATATCGGCGAGGGCTCCAAGACCGTGATCCCCTCGCATGCTTCGGCCAAGGTCTCGTTCCGCCTGGTTCAGGGCCAGGACCCGCAAAAGATCCGCAAGGCGTTCCGTGATTACGTGACGGGGCGCATTCCCGGCGACTGCAAGGTCAAGTTCGGCGACCATTCTGCCGCGCCCGCAGTCGCGCTCGACTGGACCATGAAGCCGCTCGCCGCCGCCAGCAAGGCGCTCGCGGAGGAATGGGGCAAGGAGACCGTGCTGATGGGCTCGGGCGCCTCGATCCCGATCGTCGCCGACTTCAAGCGCACGCTCGGCCTCGACTCGCTGCTGGTGGGGTTTGGCCTTGACGACGACAACATCCACTCGCCGAACGAGAAATACGACCTGCAGAGCTTCCAGAAGGGCATCCGCTCCTGGGCAAGGATCCTCGCCGCGCTGGCGGAGGTGAAATAACGCACGGTGCCGTAGGGCGGGCAAAGCGCAGCGTGCCCACTACTTCGCGCGCAAGCCGCAAGATGGTGGGCACGGCGCGATGCGCCTTTGCCCACCCTACGAGACCTCACCCCGTCATTGCTTCGCTGCGCTCGCAATGACGACTCAAATAAAAACGCCGCCCGGAATTGGGCGGCGTTTCATTCCGATACGTGCAGAGGTAGTTTGACGCAAACACTACCTCAATTTCGTGAAAATCTCAAGACCTGTAGCCGGGATTGACGCGGTCGAGCTTCCGCAGCAAGGGCGGCCAAACGAGATTGGTGGCGCGCAGCTCGGCGCGGTCGCGGTTCGACAACAGCTCCGTGTTCTTCTCGATCGCGATCTCCTCGACCGGATAGACCGGCGTGCCGAGCGCGCGCGTGCGCACCTGCATCGAGCAGGCGCGCTCGAGATGGTACATGCGCTCGAACGCGGAGGCGACCGAGCGGCCGACCGTCAGCGTGCCGTGATTGCGCAGGAGCATGTGGTTGTGGTCGCCGAGATCCTTCTGCAGCCGCGGCCGCTCCTCGTGGTCGAGCGCGATGCCTTCATAGTCGTGATAGGCGAGGTCGTGGGTGACGAGCTGGGCGGTCTGGTTCAGGGGCAAGAGGCCTTCCGCGCTGCTCGACACCGCGGTTCCGTCGAGAGTGTGGAGGTGCAGCACGCAGATCGCGTCCTCGCGCACCTCGTGGATCGCCGAATGGATGGTGAAGCCGGCAGGGTTGATGCTGTACTCGCTCTCGGAGAGCTGATTGCCGTGCAGGTCGACCTTGACGAGGCTGGAGGCCGTGATTTCCTCAAACATCAGCCCGTAGGGATTGATCAGGAAGTGATGGTCGGGACCGGGCACGCGCGCGGAGATGTGGGTGTCGACCAGATCGTCCCAGCCGTAGAGGGCGACCAGGCGATAGCAGGCGGCGAGATTGACCCGTTGCTGCCACTCCGCCTCCGTCATGTTGGAGGGGACTTCCCTCAGGCGAGCTTCTGCTGGCGACATGGCTGATCTCTCCGAACCTCGTTGTTGCGGAACGGGAGCGTAGTCGCGGGAGAGGCTTGCGGCAAGGCGCGAGGAGCGTGGCTGTCAAGCGTGGCCCGCATGGAGCGCGTAGCCCGCATGGAGCGAAGCGGAATGCGGGGCAGCTCGCACGATGCCACAGGTCCCGGATTACGCTTCGCTCCATCCGGGCTACGGATACGGAGAAATCCTACGGCGCCGGGATCGACAGCAGGCTGGAAATGCCGCGGCCGCGGATGTCGTAGACGCGCGCGAACACCACGTCGTCGCGCTTGATCTCGACCATGACCGGGGCGGTGAGGCCCTTGCAGTAGAACTCGCCGAGCGTCATGGCGAAATCGGCCGCGTTGGAATCCCAGCCGATGGTGAAGTCGGGCCCGAGCGCCACCTGGGCCGGGCGCTGCGGACCACACACCGCCACCTTCCATTTGCGGTTGCCGGGCGGCACTTCCTGGCGCTCGACGAGCTGCTCGCGCAATCCGTCGGAGGCCTGCTTCAGGGCGAGACCCCAATAGTCCAGCATGAAGCGGTCGTCGGCGCCGCGCACGGTGCCGGCGATGTGGTTGAAGTGCGTGTATTGATAGGGGTGCAGCCGGATCATCTCGGCGAGCGACAGCGCAAGGCCGAAGCAGAAGGTGGCGAGCACGACCGGCTGCCAAGTGCGGTGATTGGCCCGCAGGCGCTCCATCGTCCGGGCGAAGGCGACGCCGCCGAGCACCGCCATCGGCGGGATCACGAAGACGAAATGGCGGATGCCGTTGTAGAGCGCCGGGCGCTTCACCATCGCGATCGCGAGCGGCAGGGTCGCAGCCAGCGTCAGCATCAGGAGGATGGTCTTGCGGCGCGCCGGAACCTCGCGCCGCGGCAGCATGGCGAAGGTGCTGACGATCGCACCGCCCATCAGAACCAGCATCACCTCGGGCAGCTGCAGGGCGAACAGCGTCGGCAGATACGACCAGGGCATGTCGGGCACCGACACGATCGCACCGTCGAACATCTCCTTCCACGGCTTCTCGAAGAAATGCGAGAAGTAGGTCAGCGCCGCCAAGGGATTGCCTGGCTCCATGATCGACCACGGCCAGATCAGGCCCATCACGAGGTAGCCGAGCACGAGGCCTGGCAGCAGCACATAGACGACATGGACGAAGCGGCGAACGGATTCGCGCGGACCTTCGGTGCGCAATTCCTCCAGCAACAGCGGCACGAAGCCGACCACGGCGTAGACGAGCGCGAGTCCGCCGAGAACACGGCAGCCGAGCGAAAGGCCGGCCCCCAAGCCGACGATCAGGATCGTGCGCGGCGATGGCTGCGGATATTCCTCGGCGAGCCGGACGAGGCCGAGCATCAGGACGACCATGGCGACCGCGAAGGGTGCATCCTTCGGGTTCATGAACATGTGGCCGTAAAAGGTCGGGCAGAGCGCAAGCAGGAGGAGGGAGGCCAGACCGGCAAGGGGTCCGCCGATGCGGCGGCCGAGCCGCCATGTCACGGCAAGCCCGATTACGCCGACGATGGCGCCGACCAGACGGCGGGTCTCGAACAGCTCGAGCGGAATGACCTTGTGCAGCAGGGCCGCGACCATGTCGAAGCCGCCGCCATACATGTAGAGATTGGCGAAGGAGAGTGCTGCGGTGTCCTTGAAGCCGGAACCGAACATGCGCAGCAGCAGGTCGGCATATTCGGCGTGGGTGTAGTCATCCCAGCCGAGCCCGTAGTCGCGGAAGGTCAAGCCCGCAATGACGGCGACCGCGGCCAGCACCAGCATGGCGAGATCGTCGCAAGTCCGTTCGATCGAGCGCCGCTGAGGCGTGTCGATCGCCGAAGTCGTGATGGATGTCATGGCTATCGGTGCCCCGGAATCCCCTTTTGGCCCTGCTGGCGCGCGCGGGCCTCAACCCCGGACTCCCTATAGCGCAGTTCCATTACCAAGTAATTGGGCATTATGGCTAAATTCCTGATGCGACGCAGCAATTCCGGTTGGCACCCATTCAGATGACTTTGCGAGCAGCTTTAGCAGTAGCGAGCCTCGGCTGAAGGGAATGTGAATAAGTCCCTGATTTCCTTCCCTTTAGGAACACTGCCCAGAATTGGCCGTTGGCGTGGAACAGCGTATGACGGTATCGTGGCGTAGCGGTTCTCGCGCGTGGATGCGCGGCCGGGGGTGAGTTCGATGAATTTGGCATTGCTGATCGTGGGGATTTGCGCCGTGCTGGCGGGTCTCCTCGCGGTGATTTTCGGCATGACGATCAGGGAATTCAGCCTCGGCGGGACTCTCATAGTCTCCGGCACCATTGGCGTCTGCTCCGGAATGTTACTGATCGGCCTGCATCTGGTGCTGCTCGAGCTCAGGGGCATCGCACGCCGGCTGGCCGGTGCGGTCGCGCCATCCGAGGTTCGGGTCAGGCCCGCGCTGCCGGGCCTCGCTGTGCCTGGCGTAGTCGCGCCCGAGCCGGTGCCCGCTGCGGCGGTGAGAGCCGAGCCGGCGCCGCCGCCACCGCCCGCAAGTCCGCCGCCATGGCAGAGCGAAGCTGCCGCGCGCGAGCGGCCGCATGCCGAGGCACCGCAGCAGGAGCCGGAAGCCCCGACCCCGCCTCCCGCTCCGGAAGCGTCGCGCCGGCGCAACCTGCTGTTCGCCTCGACCTCACGCAAGGAGCGCGAGCGCGCGGAGGCGAAATCCGGTGAAGTTGCGCCGCCGCCTGCGGAGGCGGGTGAGGCTCCCAACTTTCCGCCGCCTGCGAGCTTTGACGTGGCCTGGCCGAAGCCGGACCGTACGCGCGCGTCGGAGCCGCAGGCCGCCCCGCGCCGTCCGCCGCCGCGCTCGCCGTCGCCCCCCGCAGAGACCGCCCCACCGTCGCCACCCGAGCCGCCGCCCGTGGAGCCCGCACCCGTGACGGTGCTCAAGTCCGGCGTCGTCGATGGCATGGCCTATTCGCTCTATTCCGATGGCTCCATCGAGGCGCAGATGCCGGAGGGCATGATGCGCTTTGCCTCGATCGACGAGCTCCGCGCCCATCTCGACCAGCGCGGTTGAGGCGGTCCGCTGAAGTAAAGCGGCGCCTTTCACCAGTAATCAGTGCATCGTCGTCAGTTGTCGTGTTCTAGCCGAATGTATTCTTGACAGTGAATACTTCGGTGGCGTCAATCCCGTAACCACAAGCGGACAAGGGAGGGGCGCATGTCGGATGCGGGGGCGAAGAATTTCATCGAGCTGACCGCGAGCATCGTGTCGGCCTATCTCCGCAACAATCCGACGCCGGCGGCCGAGATTCCGAACCTGATCAGTCAGGTGCATGGCGCCTTGGTGCGGGTCTCGTCAGGCCGCACCGAGACCGCGCCGCTGGAGCCGGCCAAGCCCGCCGTCTCGCTCAAGAAGTCGATCGCGCCCGATTATCTCGTGTGCCTCGAAGACGGCAAGCGCTTCAAGTCGCTGAAGCGCCATTTGCGCACGCAGTACAACATGACGCCGGAGCAGTACCGCGAGAAGTGGGGCTTGCCGGCCGACTATCCCATGGTCGCCCCGAACTATGCGGTGGCGCGCTCGCAACTGGCCAAGCAGATGGGCCTCGGGCAGCAGCAGCGGAAGAAGGGGAAGTAGTTCAGGCCCGAGATCCCGTAGGGTGGGCAAAGGCGCTCTTGCGCCGTGCCCACGAATTCTCACCAATCACACGCAAATGGTGGGCACGCTCCGCTTTGCCAACCCTACGGCAGTTTGCTGTGTGGTTCGGTACGTGCGCTCCTCACTCGAGCGGGCTTTGCTCACGTCGCTTCCGCGAGCGCCTCTCTCGCATCGGTCTTGATGCGCTCGACCATCGAGCGCAGGCCGTTGGAGCGCTGCGGCGTCAGATGATCGCGAAAGCCGAACTCGTTGAACACGGCGATCGCGTCGGTATCGAGGATCTCCCGCGGCGTGCGGCCCGAATACAGCGCGAGCACGATCGCGACCAGCCCGCGCACGATATGGGCGTCACTGTCGCCGCGATATTTCAGGACCGGCTCGCCATTGCTGCGATCGACCGTCTTCTGCAGCCAGACCTGGCTGACGCAGCCCTGGACCTTGTTCTGGGCCGAGTGTTCTGCCTCCGGCATCGGTTCCAGAGTGCGGCCGAGCTCGATGACGTACCGGTAGCGGTCGTCCCACTCGTCCAGAAGCTCGAAATTGTCCCTGATATCGTCGATCGTCGTCATATCGGCCCGCAGTTCCCGCTTACCGCCAATATAGAGACGCGAAGCCCTGAAATCGATAGGGCTTGGACGCTAATTCGCCGGCCCCGGTCCGCGCCATTCGAGCGCAAGGTCATCCTGGGTCAGGGTATCGCGCGGCGCCTCGCTCGCTGCAAGATCGCCTTCGCCGGCCTGCGCGATCGAGCCGGTATGGTCGGGCGCCTTCTTGCTGTCGGTCTTGCCGTCGTTCCTGCCGCCGTCGTTCTTGTCGTTGGTGATCTGCTCTTTCTTGTCGTTGATGATCTGATAGAGCTTCTTCGCGCCGTCCTGGGCGCGCTGGCCGATGATGGTCGCGGCCTGGCCGCCGACCTCGCAGGCCGCCGGCTGGCGCTTACAGAACTGGGTCACGTCGGAAACGGCCGCGGTCGCGGCCTGCACCGCATCGGCGGCGCCGATCTGCGGCAGCTTGTCCGATTCGGGCGTCTTGTCCCGCGGCAGGAGCACCAGCACCAGCCCGAGCCAGAATGTGATGCGGAGCAGAAAGCGCATCTTATCGACCTGTCCGTTAGACTCCGCCCGCGGCGATCTCCCGCGGATGTCGGACCTAGCGATCCTCGATAAATCGCAAGTGATTGCCTTGAGCTTAATTCGCGGAAAATTGACGCAAAATTCTTCCGCAGCGACGTTCCGGTAAATTTTCGATTGACGCCACCGCCCGTGTTTCTGCCGGCCACCCCGCATCCACCAATTCGAAACCATGCGGAGCAGGGTGAAACCCTGCGTTCACCATTCGCAGCGAAGACGTCGCCAAATCGTCTAAAAAGCTCCGCGATAACGCGGTGTCCGGCCCCACGCTGTGCCGCCTTAGCACTCGTTTAAGGTCGCTCTGACACGGTAGCTCAACGACAAGGAGGCGTTCCGGCGCGTCTTCCAAGAGACGATTGAGCCGAAGCGCGAGACCCGTGACAGTTTTGAGTATCATCCGCGATTGTCTCGATGCACTGCTGCATCCCTCCGCGCGCTACGATGCGCTGATGCGCGCACGGCATCGCGCCTTCATGGCACCGCGGCTGCTCGGCAGCCTAGCCGCCTTCGCTGCATTTCCGGTCTATCTCGCCATGCGCGGCGCGCCGAGCGCGATCGAGGTCGCGGCCTTTGCCTGGCTGATCGCGCCGATCATGTTGTCCTGGTTCCTGTCGCGCACCGGCCGTTACGAGGGCGCGCACGTGCTGTCGTCGCTGGCGCTCGCCGGCCTGATCATGGCCGTCGCGATCACGACGGGCGGCATCGAATCCTTCGCCGCGGTCTGGCTGATCGTGGTTCCGCTCGAAGCTGCGCTGTCGGCCTCGCGCCGCGTCGCGGCGTTCGCCTCGCTGCTCGCGCTGTCCTGCGCCGGAATGCTGATCCTGGTGAGCCAGCTCGGCTGGTTGCCGGTGGTTGAGCCGAGTGCCGCCGAGCGCGGCGTGCTGATGGCTTTCGGCGTCACGTCTGCCACTCTTTATGCCGCCGGTCTCGCCTTCGGCGCGGAATCGCTCGCGCGCACCAGCGTTGCGCTGTTGTCGCGCGAGGAGGAGCGTTACCGCCTGCTGGCGCGCAACATGAGCGATGTCATCTCGCGGCATCAGCGCAACGGTGCGGTGCAATTCATCTCGCCGGCGGTGGAGGCCATGCTCGGCATGCAGGTGGCCCAACTGCTCGGCCACGGCCTGTTCGACCGCGTCCACGTCGCCGATCGGCCGGCCTATCTCACGGCACTGTCCGACGCGGCGCGCGGCGAGGTGCGCAGCGTCGAGTTCAGGCTGCGGCGCGAGCCCGCCGCCGAGCGCGGCCAGGTCGATTTCATCTGGGTCGAGATGCGCTGCCGTCCGCTCGATCAGGACGGCGCGCGTGACGTCACGTGCGAAGCCGAAGTCGTTGCCGTGATGCGCGACGTCACCGACCGCAAGCTTTTCGAGCAGGCGCTGGACCAGGCGCGCAGCGCCGCCGAAGCGGCCGATGCCGCCAAGACGCGCTTCCTCGCCACCATGAGCCACGAGCTGCGCACGCCGCTCAACGCCATCATCGGCTTCTCCGAGATGATCGCGCAGGAGCAGACCCTGATGCTGGGTGCTGCGCAGCGCAAGGAATACGCCCAGCTGATCAACGATTCCGGCCAGCACCTGCTGTCGGTCGTCAACGGCATCCTGGACATGTCGAAGATGGAATCGGGCAATTTCGAGATCGCGTCCGAGCCGTTCGCGCCGCGCGCTTCGCTATTGCATTGCTGCAATCTGCTGGCGCTGAAGGCGCGGGAGAACGGCATCGACCTGATCACCGACGCGCCGCAGGACCTGCCCGTCATGACTGGCGATCCCAGGGCCTTCAAGCAGATCGTGCTCAACCTCGTCGCCAACGCCATCAAGTTCACCGAGCGCGGCGGTCAGGTCTGCGTATCGGCCGCCGTGTCCGGTTCGCAGCTGACGCTGCGCATCAGCGACACCGGCGTCGGCATCGCGCCCGACGATCTCAAGCGCATTGGCGCACCGTTCTTCCAGGCCGGCACAACCTATCAGCGCCGTCACGAGGGCACCGGCCTTGGACTTTCGATCGTGAAGAGCCTCGTGGCGTTGCATCTCGGCGAATTGACGGTACAAAGCAGGTTGGGCGAGGGCACCGCGGTCACCGTCAAGTTGCCGCTCGTCTACACGCCGCCGCAAGCCAAGCCGGCCGAGCGCAAGATTGCGACGCTGACGCCGGCGCTGCGTCAGGATCTTCAGGACCAAGCTCACGACCAGTCTCAGGACCAACCCGCTCTGGTGAAGAAAAGTGCCTAAGAAGTCTGCCAAGGACGAAGCCGCTCCGCGCCGCCGTGGCGCCAAAGCTGCGGTCATCGACGTCGAGACCGAGCGCAACCTCGTGATGCGCGTGCTGCTGCACAGCCCCAAGGACACGCTGGCAGGCCTCGTCGCCGTCGCCGCGATCGCCGCGATCGTTGCCAATGCGCTGTTCCTCCAGACCGGCCGGCACCCCGCGCCGATGTTCGGCACGGTGATCAATCTTCCCGCGCCGTCGTCCGTGCCGCTGTCGAATCCCATGCCGCGTCCACGTCCCGTCGGCGCCGATACCTCGCCGCTCGAGCCGCGCGCCACCGAGTTCCGCGTCGAGCCCAAGCCTGTCGAGCCCAAACCCCCCGAGCGTGCCGCCGAGAAGCCGCCCGAGAAGCCGGTCGAGGCGACCGCCTCGACGCGCTCGAATGATCCGATGACCAATCTGGTCAAGGCGACCACTTCGACGCCGCCCGCGGCGCTGCGTCCGCCGGCGCCGATCCCGGCGCAAAGCCCGGCCGCACGCCGCATTGCCGGCGTGCAGCGCGCGCTGTCCGAATACGGCTACGGCAATCTGAAGATCACGGGCACCATGAGCGGCGAGACCCAGGCCGCGATCCAGAAATTCGAGCGCGAGCACAAGATGCAGGTCACCGGCCAGGTCTCCGACCGTCTGCTGCGCGAGCTCGCCGCTGCGATCGGCCGCCCGGTCGAATAAGCACCAGGCCGGCGCAGAGTCACAGTCCCATGTGCGCTCGGTGCCTCCGCGGGGAGGGATGTCGCCACAATTGACTTCAGATTATTTTGTAGTTACAAAATAATCTTGTGAAGATCGTTTGGGATGAGCCAAAGCGCCGAGCCAATCTCGACAAGCACGGGATGGATTTCGCAGATATCAACGAGACCTTCTTCGACAATGCTTTGGTTTTGGCCACTTATGGCAACCGCTGGCGCGCGATCGGTATCAACATTCGTGGCGTCATCTCGGTGATCTTCGCGTCCCTCGGAGCCGAGGGCGTCAGCATCGTCAGCATGCGTTCTGCCAGCAGGAAGGAAAGGAGGCTCTATGAAGAAAGCCGTCGCTAAGAAGGGCTACACCGCACGGGACATGCGAGCTGTGAGCGACAATCCGGAATGGACCAAGGATGACTTTGCTAAGGCCAAGACTTTCGACGAGGTTTTCCCCGGCATGCGGAAGGGCCGCGGTCCCAATAGAGCCCCGACGAAACAACAGGTGACCTTGCGCCTGAGTCCGGCCGTGCTCGATCACTTTAAGGCGGAAGGTCCGGGTTGGCAGAGCAGGATCGACGAAGAGCTGATCAAGGTGGTGAAGCGCAAGCGCACCTCCGCCGCGGGTTAGCTCATGCGTTTGAAATCCAACATTTGGGTGGCGGCTTACCTCCGTCGCTGCCAGACCGAGGGCGTGTTCGGCGCCGTGCGGCGTCGCGGTGCCGAGGAAGCGGGCGCGGTGTTCGTGAAGGTGTCGCTGCTCGACGGCAATGCGATGCTGTATGCGCCGGCGCCGCAGACCGTCTATGACGACGGCCGGCCGGTCGATCGCTTCTTCGTCCCTGTCGCGCCGCAGCCTCTGCCGGATCACACGATCGAGGAGCGGCTGATCAAGGAAATCCGCTTCGATCCGGATGCCTGGATCGTCGAGACCGAGGATCGCGCGGGCCGGCATTTTCTGGAATTGGCGAAGGCGTAGCCTCAACCGTCATTGCTCGCAATGATGGGGTTGGAGTTCGTTGCGTGCCTCACCGCTGCCGCTCGCTGAGGCGGCGTAAGCAAATCAGCGATCCGACGAATTAGTCCCCGTCCGCACCGCCGGGCTCGAGCCGGGCTGCACGCCCGGCCGCGTCTGGCTCGCGCCGGCACGTGCGCGCTGGCGCTCCCCGTCATGCAGCGAGGACTGATACTTCGCGCGGGTGACCGCGAGCGTCGAGCCGCGCCAGGCCGCCAGCATCACCAGCGCCGATCGCTCGGCGAGGCGGTCGTAGAGCCGCGACAGACGGTACACGGCGGTCACGGACGTGCCGATCTCCGGCTTGAAGAACAAGAGAATGCGCTGGAACACCGGGCTCGGCATGTCGAGCGCGCGCGCGGCGACGGCAAGCGCCTCGCCGCCGGCATCATCGACGATCTGGGCTGCAACGCGCGAGGGCAGGATCAGGCTGTCGCCGAGCTCGAAGGTGAAGCTTTCGATATCGCCCGCGATCGCCGCCATCTCCAGGATCTGGATCGCGCGCTTGGCGCGCACGGTCGGAATACGGGGGGCGGCTTTCAGCGGGGTCTGCGCCAGATTGTGCAGGATCAGCGCGCGCTCGGAGGCGCCGGCGCGGAAGAACATGTCGTGGATCTCGGCCGCCTCTTTCGGCTGCATCGCCATGTTGGCGGCCATGCGTTGCTCGGCCTCGGTCGGCACGCGCGCCGGAGCAGACGCGCGCGGCGGGGCGGGGATCTCCCGGGCCAGTGGAACCCTGCGGCCTTCCTGGGTCGCGACCAAGCCTAGCTTCTGCAGGATCGGGACGGGCGTCTGCGGATAGACCGCGAGGCGGGCCTTGACGGCCGCGCGCGTCGCATCGTCGACCTGGTCGATCAGCCGCGTGGCGAGTTCGACGAATTGCCGCTGCTCGTCGTCGCTGTGGGTGCTCGTCTGGACGTAGAGGTCGGTCAGCACGCGCAGCAGCGTCGGACGGACATCGACACCTTCGCGACGGGACAGGGTCATCAGCCCGTCGAATCCGGGAAACAGCGACTTGGTCATGGAGGCGTACGCAACTCGGGAAAGACTTGGTGGCGAGCCTAGCGCAGCTTCGTTTAAAGCCTCGTTAAGGAAAACGAGGCGTGAAGCCGGCCCTGCAATTTGAGGCGTTGTCGTGCCGCAACGGGACGGCGCGGCGCGGTCCGTGCGGCTACGGTTGAAGCGGCCCGTTTACACCCCGTTAACCATGAGCTGATCTTAATGAATGCATGTTGCTGGGGCGCGTTCGGTCGCGCGGCAATTGAAGAGAGCTGACATGGGGACCATCATCGAATTTCCGGCCGGTCGCCGGGTGGGCTCGTCGGGGGATGTCGCTCCGCGCGCGGACATGGGAATGGTCCTGATCCTTCCCGTGATTCGAATCGAGCGCGAGGCGGACGAAACCAGCGGCGATCGCGGGCCGGAGCAGGGCACAGCGCCGGGGCGCCGTCGTCGCCGCCGCTGACATCCGGCTTCATGCAATGCCGGACGTCATCCGCCAGATCCGGCCTGTCCTATCGGCCGTCCTGTTCACGCTGCTGGGCGTCTTGCTCGCGGCGTGTAGTGGTGGCGACTTCGGCCGCACGCGCGAAAGCATGCGCAGCGACGACATGCATCGCTGGCTCGGTGCGGAGGTTACCTCCAGCGTCGGCCTGAGGCCCTCGCAATTCCAGCTCACCGACGAAGAGCGCCAGCTTCGCGACCTCGCCTATCCCATGATCGAGCCGCCGCTGTCGCGCCCCGCATGGAAGAGCGTGTTCGGCGACTACAAGGCGCTGCCCTCGCCGTGGCGGCAGAAGGTCGTGTTCGACCGCACCATGTACGGGCGCACGCTGATCGACGAGCCGCACCGCTCGCATTCCTCGCGCTACGCGCAGCTGATCGAGGACGTGCGCAACGACATCACCCGCTTCGAGCCGTTCTTCGCATCCGCGATCCGCGTCATCGATCTCGACAGGAAGCGCGATGCGAGCATGGCGCGTGTCTCCGCGCTGTCGCCGAGGGAGAGGGACGACGCAGTCGCGCGCATGCAGGAGAACTCGCTGATCATCCAGTGGGTGCAGCAATGCCTGGAGCAGCGCATCTCGTCCTACCGCTGGGCGCTGGAGCGCCTGGTGATCCAGGCTCCCGACGGCATGGCCGCCGATGCCGACCGCCTGATCGGCGAGCTCGCCGCCCAAACCGCCAATCCGCCGGTCCAGGGGCAACCGCCCTATGGTCGCGCGGTGATCTCGAAGGGCTGAGCACGCGTTCTCTGCCTGTCGAGCGCGGCCGCCCCGCGGCCGATCGGCCCGATTCCCCGGGTCGCCTGACCGGTTCCACGTGACCGTGCCGCCTGTAGCCGCCCGACCCGTCGAGGACTCCGGGAACCGCATTGATGGCCCTTGTCCTTCCGCGCAGGCCGGATAGGATCGCCTCGTTTCTTCGAATTCATTTTATCCAAAGGTCCTTCGAGATGAGCTTAAACGCCGCGCATCCGCGCAAGAGCCGTCTGGACATTTCCTCGCGCCACCTGTTGGCATTTGCCATTCTGCTCGGATCGACCTGCTCCGCGACCGCGCTGACCAAGGAAGCAGCGCTCGAGAATTGCCGGATGAGCGTCGGCAAGCCGATCGTGCAGGCCTGCATGCGCGCCGGCGGCGCCAATCTCGAAGCTTGCCGCGCCAAGGCCTCGCCCCAGGTCAGGGCCTGCACAATGGCGGCGCTGAACGCCGCCAATGGCCGCGCCAATGTCGCCGTCGAGCTTCCAAAGGAGACTGCTCCCAAGCTTGAAGCCGGCACGGCACTGCCGAAGGATTTCGTCGCCCCGCCGCGCAGCATCTCCGACATCACGGCGATCCTCGACGGCGATAAGCCCAACGAGAAGATGATCGCGGAATTGAAGTCGGAGGCCGACTCCGTGCCCACGGGCAAGGAATCCCGCCAAGACCTCGCGCAGCTCTATTTCGATCGCGCCAATGCACGCGCGCAGCTCGGCCGGCTCGCCGAAGCGATGGCTGACGCCGACAAGGCCGTGGAGGTCGGGCGTGGCGCCGTCGGCCCGAATTTGCTGGGGCGCATGTTGCAGCTCCAGTCCCTGCAACACTCGCTCGCGGGCGATCCGAAGCGCGCGCTCGAGATCATGCAGAGACTTTTGCGCGAATCGGCCAGCATGCCGGGCGCCAAGGGATTTCAGTTCGTGACGAACCGCGGGATCGCGGTCGTTCTCATCCAGATGGGCGACCTCGCACAGGCCGAAGCCTATCTCCGCCGCAGCCAGACCGCGATCCAGGAGGCCCGCACCAGCGGCCATCCCAATTGGCGTGCGGCCTATGCGAAGTTCGGTCAGAGCTGGGAAGGCGAGCTGGAGCTCACTCGCGCCGCGATCTTCGAGGCGCGCGGACAGTTCGCAGACGCCGAGGCCGCCTATCGCACCGCCGAGCTGCGCAAGCGCGCAAGCACGAAGGCGATCATGGCGTCGGACAGTGCGCCGGCCGAGACCCTTCTGCTGCAGGCGATCGATGGCACCGTGTTGAGCCAGGCGCGCATGAAGGCGAAGCAGGGCAAGTTGGCCGAGGCCGAGGTGGACGCGCGCCGCGCGCTGCTGTCGCGCCTGAAGGATACCGGCAAGTACAATCCGGTTACGCCGCGCTTCGTCATGGGCATGGCGGGCATTTTGGTCGATCAGGGCCGCTACGAAGAGGCCGAGAAGCTCGGCCGTGTCGCCCTCGATATCAACAAGACCGTGGGTGTGCCCGAGGATTCGCAGGCGACGGTGCAATTGCTGTCGCAGCTCGCGGGCATCCTGACGCTTCGCCGCCAGAACGCCGAAGCGGGCGAAATGTTTGCGAGGATAGAAAAGGCCGTCGCCGGCTGGGACCCGCAGCGCCGCCAGGTGTTCGAGCTCAATCCCTCTCGCATCCTGTCCCTCTATGATTCCGGACAGCTGGACGCCGGCATTGCCGCCGCGGAGCAGCTCGTGAAGAGGCAGATCGCCCGGGTGGGGGAGAATCATTTCGACGCCGCCTCGGCACGCGGCACGCTGGCGGTCGGATTGATGCGCGCCCGCCGCGATGCCGACGCAATCCGCGAGTTTAGGGCCGCCATTCCGGTGATGATGGCGAGCGCCAACGATAACGCCGACGACGAGAACACGACGGTGGTGGCCGCGCGCAGCCAGCGGCTGCAGACCATCGTCGAGAGCTATCTGCTGCTGCTCGGCAGGGCCGAAGGAGGCAGCAGCAACGTCGGCGAAGAGACGTTCAGCCTGGCCGATGCCGTCCGCGGCCGCTCGGTGCAGCAGGCGCTGGCTGCCTCGAGTGCGCGTGCGGCGGCAAAGGATCCCGCTCTCGCCGAGCTCGTGCGCAAGGAGCAGGATCTGAGCAAGCAGGTCAACGCCCAGCTCGGTACGCTTAACAACGTGCTCGCGCTTCCCGCAGCGGAACGCGACGAGAAAGGCGTGCAGCAGATACAGGCCTCGATTGCAGCGTTGCGCGGCCAGCGCGACAAGGCGCGCCAGGAGATCAAGCAGAAATTCCCGATCTATGCCGATCTCGTCTCGCCCAGGCCGCCGAGCGTCGCCGAGATCCGCGCGACGCTGACCGACGGCGAGGCCATGCTGTCGTTCTATTTCGGCCAGAACGGCAGCTTCGTCTGGGCCGTGCCGAAGTCGGGGCCGGTGGCATTCGCCGCCGTCCAGGCCAGGATCGGCGACATCGAGAGCAAGATACGCAAGCTGCGTGAAGCGCTCGAGCCACAGGCTGCGATGATCTCGGACATTCCACCGTTCGATCTCAAGCTCGGCCATGAGTTGTACGAGCTGCTGCTCAAGCCGGTCGAGAGCGGCTGGAAGCCGGCCAAGAACCTGATCGTCGTCACCAACGGTGCGCTGGGCCTGCTGCCGCTCGCCTTGTTGCCGACGGCACCGGCGGAGGTGGCCGCCGACGAAGACCCGCTCTTCGTCGGTTATCGCAACGTGCCGTGGCTGGCGCGAACCCATGCCGTGTCCACGGTGCCGTCGGCGGCGGCGCTGCGCACGCTGCGGCAGTTGCCGCCCGGCAAGCCCGGCCGCGGCGACCTCGTCGCGTTCGGTGATCCCTATTTCAACAGCGATCAGCACGCCGAGGCGGAAGGCACGGGTGAGAAGATTCAGCTCGCCGATGCCGGCGGCAACATCACGCGCGGCGGGCCGCTGAAGCGGCGCAACAGTCCCAAGCTCGACGGCGTCGATAGCGCCGAACTCGGTCTGTTGCCCCGTTTGCCCGACACCGCCGATGAGTTGAAGTCGATCGCGCTGGCCTTGCAGGCGGATCCCTCGAAGGTGCTGTTTCTCGGCAAGAGCGCGACCGAGAGCGCGGTGAAGACCATGAATCTCTCCGGCTTCAGAATCCTGGCCTTTGCGACCCACGGTCTGGTCCCGGGCGAGCTCAACGGACTGACGCAGCCGGCACTCGCTCTGTCGTCGCCGGTGGTGACGGGCGAGGGTGGCGACGGACTGCTGACGATGGAAGAGATTCTCGGTCTCAAGCTCGATGCGGACTGGGTCGTGCTGTCGGCCTGCAATACCGGCGCCGGCGCAGGCGCAGGGGCCGAGGCGGCCTCCGGGCTGGGCCGCGCGTTCTTCTACGCCGGCACGCGCGCCCTGCTGGTGACGAACTGGTCGGTGCACTCCCAGTCGGCGCGGCAATTGGTGACGGACCTGTTCAAGCGGCAAGCCGACGATCCCAAGCTGTCGCGCAGCGAAGCGCTGCGCCAGGCGACGATGGCTCTTGTCGATGGTCCCGGCTATCTCAACAGCGAGGGCAAGACAGAGTTTGCCTATGCGCATCCGCTGTTCTGGGCGCCTTACACGATTATCGGCGATGGCGGCTTGCGTTGACGAATGGGAAGGGGGGCAAGGAAAATGAAGCGGAATGCTCTACTGGCTCTGGTGGTTGCGGGTCTGTTGGCCGCGGGATCCTCGCGCGCCGCGCCATTGATCACGGAAGAGGAGGCTAAGCTGCCGCCTCCCAAGGGCGCGGTCGCCGTCGATCAGCGCGGCATCATGCGCGGCCCGAAAATCGAGTTCGTCTCGCCGGGCGCTCCCGCGAATTCTCCTCTGCGGCTGGTGTTGAAATTCCAGTCCTATGGCGGGGCCAAGATCGATCCGGAATCGGTCAAGGTGATCTTCCTCCGAACGCCGAACGTCGACCTGACGCCTCGGGTCAAGCCCTTCGTGCAGCCAGATGGCATCAACATGCAGGATGCGGAGTTGCCGCCGGGCGAGTACACGATGCGTATCGACATCAAGGACAGCGATGGCCGGCCGGGCACGACCGTCTTCACCCTGAAGGTTGCGCCCAAGTGAGCTCGCAGGTGAACTCGCAAGTGACGTGCCCCTACTGTCGGTCCGAAGGTGCCGAGGGTGCGCTGGTCTGCGCCTCGTGCGGGCGCGACATCGCCGTTCCGGCCACGCTGCTTGCCGAGCGCGACGATCTCTTGCGCAAGCGCGAGGATCTGCGCGATGAACTGAAGCGGGCCAGAGGCGAGATCGAAGCCATTATGAGGCGAGGGAAGTCGCGCTAGCGATGGAATGTCCGTTCTGCGCCGAGACGATCAAGGACGAAGCCATCGCGTGCAAGCATTGTTCGCGCGACTTGCGCGTCGTGCGGCCGACGCTCCTCGAGATCGACGAGATCGTTGCCGAGTTGGACAAGCTCAGACGGGATCTCGATCGCGTCAACGTCCGTCTGGAGCGCTACAACAATCCGTTACGCTATTACGGAACGCATGCGGTGCTTTATGTCGCGATCCCATCCCTGCTGCTGGTGATCGCGCATGTGCTTGTGACCATCACCTTCAACATGTCTCCGATCCCGCTCCGGATTGCATCGATCGCCATACCGCTGCTGTTCGGCTTCGTGGCCTATCCGTTGCACCGGGTATCCGCCCTGACGGCGTTCGTGCTGGCGTTCCTGGCAGCGGCCGTCAGCGTCCTGTCAATGCTGACGGTTACGGGGATCCATGACCATGTTCCGATCCTTCCGACGATCTGGATCGAATGGCGTGAAGTGTTCGAGTATGGCGCCAGTATCCTGCTCGCCTTCGTCTCGGGCAACATCCTCAGCGTCGTGATCTTCCAGATCGTGCCGCGCGTGCTGACCCAGGGCGGCAAGCCGAACGCCTTCGCATTCAGGGTGGCGCGGCTGCTCGGGCAGCATGTCGGCGAGGAACAGCTGCGCCGTCGTGCCCGCTTGATCCAGGACCTCATGCAGACCGCGGGGCCGCTCGCCGGCGTTGCCGCGACCGGCGTCGGCTCGATCTATGCGGGCTTGAAGGGCTTACTGGGATAGCTCGACTGCACGTCCTCAGGCGCGCAGGGCTATCGCATATGAGATGTCGGCTATGGGCGCCGACTCTCTCCACGGCGTCATGGCCGGGCTTGTCCGGCCATCCACGCCTCTCCACGCGGCGCAAAGAACGTGGATGCCCGGGACAAGCCCGGGCATGACGGCTCTGCAAAATCCAAATGCGATAGCCCTGCTCACGCCGCGCCTGCAGGCCTAGCGCGCTTCCACCACTTCACCGTCTTCCTTCACGAAGCGGCCGACCGGATTGTCCAGGAGATCAACCACGGCTTCCGACGGCCGGCACAAGCGCGTGCCCTTTGGCGTCACCACGATCGGCCGGTTGATGAGGATAGGGTGGGCGATCATGACCTCGAGGAGCTGCTCATCGCTCCATTTGGGATCGTCCAGGCCGAGCTCCTTGTAAGGTGTTCCCTTCTCGCGCAGCAGCGCGCGAACCGGAATGCCCATGCTCGCGATCAGTTCCTTGAGCTTGTCCCGCGAGGGCGGAGTCTTCAGATATTCGATGACATCAGGCTCGACGCCGCTCTGCCGGATCATCGCCAGCGTGTTGCGCGAGGTGCCGCAGGCCGGATTGTGATAGATCGTGACGGTCATCGAGCTGTCTCCGTGATTGCGACCGAGGCGGACGCGCGTGAGCGGCCGAGCAACCAGTTCATCAGCAGCATGCCGGCGAAGGCGCCGCAGAGTTCCGCGAGGATGAATCCGGGCAGGTCAAGGGGGCGGATGCCGGCGAACGTGTTCGTCAGCGACCTTGCGATGGCCACCGCAGGGTTGGCAAACGACGTGGAAGCCGTGAACCAATAGGCGGCCGTGATGTAAAGGCCCACCAGCCAGGGGATGGCCGTCCGCTGAAACCGGATGCCGGCCAGGATCGTCGCGACCAGCCCGAACGCAGCGACCGCTTCGGCGAACCATTGCGGCCCTCCGGTTCGGACCTTCGTCGAGAGGTCGAGCAGCGGCAGGCCGAACATCAGATGCGCCGCCAGCGTTCCCGCGATGCCGCCGGCGATCTGCGCGACTATGTACAACGCAGCCTCGTATCCCGGCAGCTCGCGCTGGCCTGTGAAGACGAGCGTCACTGCGGGATTGAAATGTGCGCCGGAGATCGGACCGAGCACCGTGATGAGAACGACCAGGATGGCGCCGGTCGGCAAGGTGTTGCAGAGCAGCGCAAGTGCGACGTCCTTGGTCAGCGTTTCCGCCATGATGCCGGAGCCGACCACGGTGGCGACGAGAATGCCCGTGCCGAGCGCTTCGGCCGCAAGGCGCCGCGGGAGATCGAAATTGTCCATCAGCCGGCCTTCGGCGCCAAATCGGTTGCACCTTCGGAGCGGCCGATTTCGCGCAGCTTGGTGCCGAGCGAAAGCTTGTCGATGCTCCTCAGCGGGAGGTTCACGAATGTAGCGATGCGGTTTCTCAGATAACGAAACGCGGTGACGAATGCCGCCTGTTTCTCCAGTTCTGACCCCTCTGTCGCGGCAGGATCCTCGATGCCCCAATGTGCCGTCATCGGCTGGCCCGGCCAGATCGGACAGGACTCGCCCGCCGCGTTGTCGCAGACCGTGAAGACGAAATCCATCACCGGTGCATCCGCAGCGGCAAATTCCAGCCAGCTTTTCGAGCGCATTCCGTCCGTGGGATAGCCCATCTGTTCCAGCGTGCGCAACGCCAGCGGATGGACTGCGCCTTTCGGGGCGCTGCCGGCGGAGAAGGACTGAAAACGGCCGCCGCCGTCCTTGCGCAGGATCGACTCAGCCAGGATCGATCGCGCCGAGTTGCCGGTGCATAGGAACAAGACGTTAAACCTGTGATCAGACACGGCTTCGCTCCTTTCGTTTTGGCGAGCAGCACGATCGCAAGGTCTCGACGACGGGGTCGCAAACTTCCGGCCGTCCGCCGCAGCAATCGCGCAGCAGGAAGACCGCGACGTCGCGAAATTCGTCGAGATTGGCGCGGTAGACGATCGAGCGGCTGTGCCGCTCGGAAGTCACGAGGCCGGCGCGGCTCAATATCGACAGATGCGCCGACAGCGTGTTTTGCGGGACCTCCAAGAGGCGCGCGAGGTCGCCGGCCGCAAGACCCTCGGGTTCGTGCCTGACCAGCGCCCGGAACGCCTCCAGACGGGTCGGTTGGGACAGCGCGGCGAGCGCCAGAACGGCTTGTTCAGTTTCCATATATCCAGATTTATGGAAATTGCCGCCAGCATGTCAACTGAAATCCGGTCTGGCGATCATATTCCAATATTCTAGAATTATCGTTTGACGGCAGAGCTGCACCGGCGCATGATGTCGCTCATGAAGATCGACGACGCAGCAGCACGCCTGGAAGCCCTGGGGAATCGGACCCGCCTGCAGATTTACCGGGCGCTGGTCCGGGCCGGGCACGCGGGCATGCCGGTCGGCCGCTTGCAAGACAAGCTGAAGATTCCGGCGTCGACGTTGTCGCACCACATCAAGACACTGGTCTCGGTCGGATTGGTCAGTCAGATCAGGGAATCGACGACCTTGATCTGCCGCGCCAATTTTGACGCCATGCGCGGGCTGGTCGATTTCCTGGCCGCGGAGTGCTGTGCGGAAGATGCGGGGTGTAGCGATACCCAGAGCGCAGCCTGATCCATTTGGTCAATTATTCCATAATTCTAGAAGGATGGAGAGTTCGAAAATGGACAAGACGGTAGCGATCATCGGGGCGGGGCCGGTCGGCCTCGCAGCCGCCGCCCATGTGCTCGAACGCGGCATGTCCCCCGTCGTGCTCGAAGCTGGAGCCGAGGCGGGGCATGCGGTGCGGCAATGGCAGCACGTCCAGCTCTTCTCGCCGTGGGAATACAACGTCGACAAGGCCGCATCGCGCCTGCTTGCGCCGACGGGATGGAATTCGCCGGACCCGGGCTCCTATCCGACCGGCGGCGAACTGATCGAGCGCTATCTCGCGCCGCTGGCAACGCGAACGCCGCTGCGCGAGACGATCCGGACCTCGAGCCGCGTCACCGCGATCAGCCGCGCCGGCTTCGACAAGGCGAAGACGAAGGGGCGGGGCCAAGCGCCGTTCGAAATCCGCTACCGGAACGGCAAAGGCGACGAAGTGCTGCGCGCCGATGCCGTCATCGACGTCTCCGGCACGTGGTTCTCGCCCAATCCCGCCGGCAGCAACGGTCTGCCGGCGTTCGGCGAACGCGAATGCGCCGGCCGCATCGCCTATGGCATGCCGGCCGTGCGCGGCTCCGCTCGCGAAAGATATGCGGGCAAAACGGTGGCCGTGCTCGGTGCCGGCCATTCCGCGCTGGGCACGCTGATTGATCTCGCGCAGCTCGCCGAGGAGGCGCCCGGCACCAGGCCCGTTTGGCTGTTGCGCGGCGACGATCCGGCAACGGCCTTCGGCGGCGGCCGCAACGACAAGCTTGCCGCGCGCGGCGAGCTGGGGTCAGCCTTCGCCGCGCTCGTGACTGCCGGGAAGATCGCGGTCGAGACCGGTTTCGCTGTCACGCACATTTCGGAGATCGAAGGCCGCCTCAGGATTTCGGCAGGCGCCGACTCTGCTGCGCGGAGTGTGGTTGCCGATGAGCTGGTGGTGTCGACCGGCTTCCGGCCCGATCTCTCGTTCCTGTCCGAGCTGCGGCTGCGGCTCGATCCGGCGATCGAGGCGCCCCTCGCGCTGGCGCCGCTCATCGATCCCAACGAGCATAGCTGCGGAACGGTACGGCCTCACGGCGCGCGCGAGCTGGCGCATGATGAGCCGGGCTTCTATCTCGCCGGCATGAAATCCTACGGCCGGGCGCCGACCTTCCTGATGTTGACCGGATACGAGCAGGTCCGATCGATCACCGCCGACATCGCCGGCGACAATAAGGCCGCGGCACGGGTCGAGCTCGTGCTGCCGGAGACCGGCGTCTGTACACGCGCCGCCGTAGAGTCCGCTGCCGCAGCGGGATGTTGCGGCGGTCCGGCCAAGGCCGAACCCTCGGCCTGCTGTGCCGCCGATGAATCCGCGAAGAAGGCGGGCGGTGCGGGGTGCGGCTGCTCATGAGCCGAGGCACTGCGGGCCCGCTCACCGTCGTTATCGCGCTCGGCAGCGCACAGACCATCGCGTGGGCGTCGAGCTACTATCTTCCTGCGATCCTCGCCGCGCCGATCGCAAGCGATCTCGGTCTTGCGCCCACTTACGTATTCGGCGCGTTGTCGGGAGCGCTCGTCATCTCCGGCCTGCTTGGTCCGAGAGTGGGGCATGCCATCGATACGTTCGGTGGGCGCAGCCTGCTTGCTGTCTCGAACCTCGTTTTCGCGGCGGGCTTGCTGCTGCTGTCCATGGCCTATGGCGTAGCGGTGCTGATCGCAGCCTGGATAATGCTCGGGATCGGCATGGGCATGGGCCTCTATGAAGCCGCCTTCGCGACGCTTGCGCGCATTTACGGCGCCAATGCGCGACGAACGATCACCGGCATCACCCTGATCGCCGGTTTCGCCAGCACACTCGGCTGGCCGCTCACGACGTGGCTCGCCACGGAGTACGGCTGGCGCGCGGCCTGCCAGCTATGGGCGGTGATCCACATCGGCCTTGCCTTGCCGCTCAACCTTGCGCTGCCCCGTGCCGCTCCATTGCATCAGGAGGCCGGACCGAGCACGGGCGCGAGCCAGCAATCCGGCCGCCAGAGCGAAACCTTCGCGATGATGCTGCTGGCGTACATGTTTGCGGCCGCGAGTTTTGTCAGCTCCGGAGTCTCGGCCATCCTGCCCACCATGCTGGTTGCGTTCGGCGCCACGCCAGCACAGGCGTTGCTGGCAGGAGCATTGGTCGGACCGGCGCAAGTCGGTGCCCGCCTTCTGGAAGCCGGATGGCTTGGCCGGTTTCATCCGCTGCTGTCGGCGAGGCTCGCCATGCTCATGAATCCGATCGGCGTGTTGGCGCTGGTCGCGGGCGGCCCCTTGCTCGCACCGGTCTTCACGGTGCTGTATGGCGCCGGTAACGGCATCATCACCATTGCCCGCGGTACGCTGCCATTGGCGCTGTTTGGGCCGGTCGGGTTCGGCAGGCGTGTCGGGATGATTTCGCTGCCTTCCAGGGCAACGGGCGCTTTCGCGCCCCTTGCGCTGGGACTGATGGTGGAGCATCTCGGCAGCAGCGCGCTCTGGATCGGCGCGCTGGCCTCGGTCTCTGCGTTCCTCGCGCTTCTGCTGCTTCGTGGGGATCAGACGGAATGAGTCCCTGTCCGATGGGAGGAGAACATTCGTAGCTTGCGCGGCTGGCCGCTGATTGCGGTGATGTGTATCGGCCAGCTCGGCAATCTGCTGCCGCACGTGACGTTATCCGCGAATCTGGCCCAGCATCTGATGCCGGCATGGGGATTGTCGGCCGCTGAGGGCGGGATGATGGCGAGCGGCTACGCGTTTGGCTACATGCTGGCGGTGCCCGTGCTGACGACGCTGACCGATCGCATCGACGCACGGCTCGTGCTCCTCGGCGGCTCTGTCGTCAGCGGACTTGCGACCGTCGCCTTTGGCATCTTCGCGCAAGGCTTCTGGTCGGGGACCATCATCTGGTCGCTCGCCGGCCTTGGCTTTGCCGGTGCCTACATGCCCGGGCTCAAGGCACTGACGGACCGGCTGCCCGCCGGCGACACCTCGCGGGCGGTCACGCTCTACACGTCGAGCTTCTCGGTGGGCGTCGGCCTGTCGTTCCTGATCGCCCAAGTCCTCGCCGACGGCTGGGGATGGCGGACCGCGTTCTACGTGACCGGCATCGGTCCCATCGCGATGGTGGTCGCGTGTCTCTTGATCGATAGCCGCAGTCCCGCTCCAAGAGCGGGGCGCCTTTTGAACTTTGCGCCCGTCTTCGCCAACCGCGAGGCGCTCGGTTACATCTTCGGCTACGGCGCGCACTGCTTCGAGCTTTACGGCATTCGCACCTGGCTGGTCGGCTTCTGGACCTACGTCGTCGCGCATCAGGGCGCGCCCTCATGGCTAAGCCCGGTCCTGATGAGCTTCTGCTTTGCAGTGATCTCCATGCCGGCCAGCATCCTCGGCAACGAGGCCGCACTGAAATTCGGGCGACATCGGGCGATCACGGTGGTGATGATCGCCTCGGCTTGCGTTGCCCTCGTCATCGGCCTGAATGCGACGGCTCCGGCATGGGTGCTGGCGCTGCTGCTGATGATGTATGGCCTGACGGTACCGGCGGATTCCGGTGCATTGACAGCCGGGACGTCGGCCGCGGCTGTCTCGGAGCATCGCGGGGCGACTCTCGCCCTGCATTCGACCGTCGGGTTCGGCTTATCGGCAATCGGAGCCTGGGGAACCGGGGTTGCCCTCGATGCCGCTGGTGGTCCCCAGCGTGCAGAGGGCTGGCTGCTGGCCTTCATCGTGCTCGCGGCCGGGATCGCACTCGGCCCGCTCGCCTTGCTATGGTCGCGGACGGCTCGGTCCGACGAGCTGGTATCGAGGTCGCAATAGGCGAGGCAGGATGCGGGCGATCGGCCTGACGGGCCTCGGAGCCTTGGTCACGAATGCTTGACCTTGATCAAAGAATGCTTTCGGCCGCAGACTATGGTACTCAGGCAGCGTTGCGGCTCCAAAGGTATCCAAAAGGTTAAAAGCACGTTTCATGCGGATCGTTCGGACCATCCTGGCACTCGCCATCGCCATATCCCTGGCGATGCTGCCGGCTGGCGCGTCCGCATCCGGCTTCGCGATGTCGTCGGGTGACATGCAGGCGGCCATGCAGGCCGGCGGCGACGGCGACATGTCGATGGACGATTGTTGTCCCGACATGAAGGGTACGGGTTCCGACACCGGCTACAAGTGCGGGATGGGCTTCTGCTGTGTCGGCGGCACCGTCGCACTGGCGGACATTCGTCCGCTGGCTTTCGAATTCCTTGCCGTCGCGGCAGCGGAAACGGCCATTCCTGCCGATCAGGTCGTCGACTCTCGCGGCGGCAGTCCTCCCTTCCGGCCTCCTCGAATCTGATCTCTCCAAAGACGCGCGCGGGCACGCCCCGCGCGGCGATGACTGATGTGCGCGTTCCTGCGTCGCGGTCGAGATCAATTCATGAGGACAGGACAATGCTTTCCAAGTTCAGCACTGCGGCTGTTGCCGCCACCCTTTCGCTCGCCGCTTCAGTCGCTCTGGCGGGTGCCGGCGATTACGCCTTCGAGCCGGTCAATGCCGAGATGAAGAAGGGCGACGACGTCACGCTCGCCGTTCGCTTGACCAACAAGCAGACCGGCAAGCCGGTGCTTGATGCCGTCATCTTCAAGACGCGCGTCGACATGGCTCCGGACGGCATGGCCGAGATGGAATCGGCGGTCGCGCCGCTGCCCTCCAAGGAGCCGGGCGTCTACGCCTTTAAGACGGACCTGCCGATGGCCGGCCGCTATCAGGTCACGCTCTCGGCGAAGGTGCAAGGCGAGCCTGAGACGGTCACCGGCAAGGTCATCGTCAAGGTGACCAAGTGAGCTTTCGGGCGCCGTTGGACGGCGCCCGAACTTCTCTTTCCCATTCAGATGGACGCGCGCTCCGAGCGCGCGAAACAACCATGAAGACGTTGCGTCTGTTGACGACTCTCGCTCTCGGCAGTGGCCTCGCCCTTGGCGCGTACTGGTTCTCGAACGAGGGGCGCTGGTCGGTCCATGCCGAGGTGACCCCGGCTGCGGCGCCAGCGGACCGGACTCCGCTCTACTATCGCGATCCGAGCGGCGCGCCGCTTTGGTCCGCCGGGCCAAAGAAGGACGATCGCGGGCGGGACTATCTGCCGGTCTATGATGACGACAAGGCCGCCCAGGCAGAGCCGAAGCCACCGCAGGCGGCTTCATCGCGAAAAATCCTCTACTACCGCAATCCGATGGGGTTGCCCGACACCTCGCCGGTGCCGAAGAAGGACCCGATGGGGATGAACTATATCCCCGTCTACGAAGGCGACGACGCCGATGACGGCACGGTGAAACTGTCGCCCGGCAAGATCCAGCGCAGCGGCGTGAAGTCCGAGCCGGTGGCGCGGCGACCGGTCCAGGTCCTGGTCAAGGCGCCCGGTACGATCCAATTGGACGAGCGCCGCGTCTCGGTGATCGCGATGCGCGCCGAGAGCTTCGTGCAGAAGATCGCGGACGTCACCACCGGCTCCCGCGTGAAGGCGGGCCAGCCGCTGATGGAGATCTACAGCTCGGCGGTCGCCTCCGCGGCGGCCGACTATCTCGCGACCATCACCTCCAAGACCGTCGGCGGGGTCGAGATCTACGGCCGCGGCTCGCGGCAACGGCTGATCAATCTCGACGTCCCCGAGCGGGTGATCGCCGAGATGGAGAGAACGCGCCTCGCGCCCGTCACCATCCACTGGTCGGCGCCGCGCGACGGGATCGTGCTCGAGCGCAATGCGATCGAAGGCATGCGCGCCAATCCCGGCGACGTGCTGTTCCGCATCGCTGACACCTCGCTGGTCTGGGCGCTGGTCGACGTCGCCGAGCGCGATCTCGGCAACATCGCGGTCGGGCAGGCCGTTACGGTGCGCGCGCGCAGCTTTCCCGGCCGAAGCTTCACCGGCAAGATCGCGGTGATCTATCCGCAGGTGAACCGCGAAACCCGGACGGTTCGCGTCCGCATCGAGCTCGCCAATCTAGATGCGATGCTGCTGCCGGACATGTATGTCGATGCCGACGTCCACACGGCGGACAGCGCGCCTGTCCTGGCGATCCAGGACAGCGCAGTGCTCGACACCGGCACGCGGCAGGCCGTCCTCGTCGACAAGGGGGACGGGCGCTTCGAGCCGCGGGAAGTAAAACTCGGCCGGCGCGGCGGCGGCTTTATCGAGGTGCGGGACGGCCTTGCCGAAGGCGAAGCAGTGGTCACATCCGCGAACTTCCTGATCGATGCCGAAAGCAATTTGAAGGCCGCGCTGAAAGGCTTTGCCGAGGCTGCGCCTCAAGCCGCCGACGGCGGCCATGCGACGGGAGAGCACAAATGATCGCCCGCATCATCGCCTGGTCGGCGCGCAACCTGCTGCTGGTGCTGTTCGGCATCGGCTTTGCGGCGGCCGCCGGCTTCTACGCGCTGCTTCATCTGCCGCTGGATGCGATCCCCGACCTCTCGGACACCCAGGTCATCGTCTACACCGAATATCCCGGCCAGGCGCCGCAGGTGATCGAGGACCAGGTCACCTATCCCCTGACGACGGCGATGCTGACCGTGCCGAAATCGAAGGTGGTGCGCGGCTTCTCCTTCTTCGGCGTGTCGTTCGTCTACGTGATCTTCGAGGACGGCACCGACATCTATTGGGCGCGCTCGCGCGTGATGGAGTTCCTGAACGGCGCAACGTCGCGGCTTCCCGTCGGCGTCACCCCGACCATCGGGCCCGATGCGACCGGCGTCGGCTGGGTCTACCAATACGCCGTGATGTCGAAGGAATTGAACCTCGCCGACACGCGCACGATCCAGGACTGGAATCTGAAATTCGCGCTCGCCAAGGCCGAAGGCGTCGCCGAGGTCGCCAGCATCGGCGGCTTCGTCAAGCAGTACAACGTGGTGCTCGACCCGCAGCGCATGCGCGATCGCGGCATCAGCATGCAGAAGATCCGGGAGGCGATCCGTGCCAGCAATGCCGACGTCGGCGGCCGCACGGTCGAGCTGTCGGAGTTCGAATACGTCATTCGCGGCAAGGGCTACATCAAGAGCATCAACGATCTCGGAAACATCGTCCTGAAGACCAGCAACGGCACGCCGGTGCTGCTGCGGGACGTCGCCAATGTCGAGCTCGGACCCGACGAGCGGCGCGGCATCGCCGAGCTGAACGGCGAGGGCGAGGTCGCAAGCGGCATCGTGCTGCAGCGCTTCGGCGTCAACGCGCTCGACGTCATCGAAAACGTCAGGAAGCGTTTCAAGGAGATCGCGAGCAGCCTGCCGAAATCGGTCGAGATCGTCCCGGTCTACGACCGCTCGGGCCTGATCTATTCGGCGATCGACACGCTCAAGCACACGCTGTTCGAGGAGAGCATCGTCGTCGCGCTCGTCTGCATCGTGTTCCTGCTCCATGTCCGCAGCGCGCTGGTCGCGATCCTGATGCTGCCGGTCGGCGTGCTGATGGCGTTCGGTGCCATGAAGCTGCTGGGCCTGGGATCGAACATCATGAGCTTAGGGGGCATCGCGATCGCGATTGGCGCCATGGTGGACGCCGCGATCGTCATGATCGAGAACGCGCACAAGCACCTCGAGCGCGCCGAGCCCGGTCAGTCGCGCGTCCAGATCCTGATCGACGCGGCATCCGAGGTCGGTCCGGCGCTGTTCTTCAGCCTGCTCATCATCACCGTCTCGTTCGTGCCGATCTTCACGCTGGAATCGCAGGAGGGGCGGCTGTTCAGCCCGCTGGCGTTCACGAAGACCTTCGCGATGGCGGCCGCGGCCCTGTTGTCCGTCACGCTGGTGCCGGCGCTGATGGTGATCTTCGTCCGCGGCAGGATCGTGCCGGAGAGGAAAAACGTCATCAACCGCTTCCTGATCTGGATCTACCGCCCGGTCATCAAGGGCGTGCTGCGCGCCAAGACGCCGGTGATCCTGGCTTCGCTGGTCGTGCTCGCCGTTACGATCTGGCCGGCACGGCAGCTCGGCACCGAGTTCATGCCGACGCTGAACGAGGGCACGCTGCTGTACATGCCGACGACGCTGCCCGGCATCTCCGTGACCAAGGCGGCCGAGCTGATGCAGACGCAGGACCGCATCATCAAGTCGTTCCCGGAGGTCGAATCGGTCTACGGCAAGGCGGGGCGGGCGGCGACCGCGACCGATCCGGCGCCGACCGAGATGTTCGAGACCTTGGTCAGCCTGAAGCCGAAGGAGCTTTGGCGTCCCGGCGTCACCGTCGACAGCCTGATCGCGGAGATGGACAAGGCGCTGCAATTTCCGGGCGTCTCCAACGCCTGGACCATGCCGATCAAGGCGCGCATCGACATGCTGTCCACCGGCATCCGCACCCCCGTCGGCGTCAAGGTGATGGGCACCGACCTCGTCGAGATCGACCGGCTGGCGAAGCAGGTCGAACGGGTGATCAAGACGGTGCCGGGCACCTCATCGGCCTATGCCGAGCGCGGCATCGGCGGCTACTATCTCGAGATCGTCCCGGATCGCGAGGCGCTCGCCCGCTATGGCATCCTGATCCAGGATGTTCAGGACACCATCGCGGCGGCGCTCGGCGGCCAGACCGTCACGACGACGGTGGAGGGGCGGCAGCGGTTCACGGTGAACATGCGCTATCCGCGCGACCTGCGCGACAATCCCAAGGCGATCGCCAGCGATATCCTGGTGCCGATGCCCGCAGGCGGCGCGGTGCCGCTCGGCGAGGTCGCGAAGGTCGAGCCGGCGCGGGGGCCGACCTCGATCCGGACCGAGAACGGCCAGCTCGCGACCTACGTCTACGTCGACATCCGCGATCGCGACATCGGCAGCTACGTCGCCGATGCGCAACGCGCCGTGACTGACAGCATCCAGTTCCCGCCAGGATATTACGTGGTCTGGAGCGGTCAGTACGAATATCTCCAGCGTGCCGCGGCGCGCCTGAAGATCGTGGTGCCGGTGACGCTGACGATCATCTTCCTGCTGCTGTACCTGAATTTCAGGGCCATGACCGAAACCCTCATCGTCATGCTGTCGCTGCCCTTCGCGCTGGTCGGCGGCATCTGGATGATGTGGTGGCTCGGCTTCAACATGTCGGTCGCCGTCGCCGTCGGCTTCATCGCGCTCGCGGGCGTCGCCGCCGAGACCGGCGTCGTGATGCTGATCTATCTCGAGCATGCCCTGGCCGAGATGAAGGCGGCGTGCAGCGCCCAGGGCAGGAGCTTCACCCGGCAGGATCTCCACGATGCCATCATGGTGGGTGCGGTCGAGCGCGTCCGTCCCAAGATGATGACGGTCGTCGCTATCATGGCGGGCCTGCTCCCGATCATGTGGAGCACCGGAACCGGGTCGGAGATCATGCAACGAATCGCGGTGCCGATGATCGGCGGCATGATATCGTCGACGCTGCTGACGCTGATCGTGATCCCGGCGATCTTCGGATTGGTGAAGGGCTTCCGCCTGCCGCCCAAGCGCGAGGACAGAGGACAACCGGCTGAGATGCCCAAGCCGATCGGCGCCAGATTGCGCGTCGTGGAGCCGGCCGGATGAGGCGAGCCGTGACGCACGATCATATGTCGAGGCGCCGGAGTGACAGAAGAGGAAGCCGAAGATGAAGCAACGCGCATATCTGATGACCCGCCGGTCCCTTGTCGGGCTGATGGCCGCGGCAGCTTTTGCAAGGCGTGCCGCGGCAGCGCCAGACGCAGCCACGCTCACGGTGCACCGGGATCCAAGCTGCGGCTGCTGCGCCGGCTGGGTGCAGCATCTGCGGGACGCAGGGTTTACCGTCCAGGTGGAGGAGACTCCCGACCTCGAGCCGATCCGGGCGCGTCTCGGCGTCCCCTCGAACCTGATCGCGTGTCACACGGCAGAGGTCGCGGGTTATGTCGTCGAGGGGCACGTGCCGGCTGCGGCCGTGCGGCGCCTCCTCGCGGAGCGTCCAAACGCGAAGGGACTAGCCGTCCCGGGCATGCCGGTCGGATCGCCCGGGATGGAAGGCGGCACGCCGCAGCGCTACGAGGTGGTGCTGTTCGGTGCCGACGGCCAGAAGCCGTTCATGCGCTTCATCGGCGCGGAGGCGATTGATTGATGAAGGAGCGGACGGTGCTGCGCGATGCCTAAAGCGGAATGGCTTTAGCTCGAATCTATAGCCGCGGGCTCGGTGCGACCTCTCCCGCTTGCGGGAGAGGTCGCGCCGAAGGCGCGGGTGAGGGCTTTCTCCTCTTGGGGGCTATCCCACTGTGGAAACACCCTCTCCCCAGCCCTCTCCCGCAAGCGGGAGAGGGAGCGCACTTACGTTGTAGCAATCAAACTGACTCATCCCGCTTTAGCCACCACTACGGCTGCGGCGGATAGCGCTCGAATCCCGGCAGTTCGTGCGCATGCTCCATCCAGCGCAGGCGCTCGGCGACCTGGATCTGTATCGTGGCAGGCACCGCCTCGGGATCGTCGTAGGTCGCGCTCTGGATGTCGATCATCCCCGGGAGTATGTCGGCATTGACGTAGAACAGTCCGGTTCCGCACGCGCCGCAAAACTGCCGCCGCCCGTGTTCCGAGGAGCGGTAAAGCTTCGGCTCGCCCTTGGTCACCTTCACCGCGCCCTCCGGGTACATCGTCCAGCCGACGACCGGAGCGCCGGCGTGTAGCCGGCAATCGCGGCAGTGGCAAAGCGCGTGGACGATCGGCTCGCCTTCGACCTCGTAACGGATTGCGCCACAATGACAGCCGCCGGTGATGGTGCTCATGCGTTCCTCCGATCGAAGATGACGTTTCAGATCGATAGCCCTCGCGCCTTTTGGCTTCAACAACGCAACCAAATCGGGATTGCGTCGTACTGTCGCCTGACAGCTGCTGCCATTTCCTACAAGCGCGACCAGGCTAAGTTCGCGCCCGTGTGCGCGCGATCCGCATCAGCCGTTGCTTCACCGTCCGCGCGATCGCAGCCGGCGCCTCCTCGGGGATCGCAAAGCACGAGCTCGCGTTGATCTCGCAGAGCACGTAGGTGTCTGCGCCGGCCGCATCTTTCGGCCCGTACAGGAAGTCCGCATCCCAGATCACCGGCAATGACGACTCATCGATGCCGAGCGTTGCCATCATCTGCGGCGTCCATTCGTCCTCCATCGCTCCTCGCAGCGCCTGGAATGGCGAAGCATCAGGCCCGTGCATGATCCGCGGCCCGGGCTGGGCCTCAGGCGCCTCCGGTCCTTCCGGCGGCGGGATCAGGGCCTTGATCTTCTGGTGTCCGAAGCCTGCGACTTTGGTGCCGCTCATGTAGCAGCGGATCATGCCGTCGGGCAGGCGCGGTTGAAACGCCTGGTCGATGATGCAGCCGCCCCAACCGAAATAGGGCTCGCACCGTGCGAGCAGCGCATCGATCGGCATGTCCTCAGGCGTGCTGCCGCGCTGTGCATGCAGCACGCGAACCATGCTTTCCGTGCCGGGCAGGGCCTCAACCTTCCAGACCCCCTGGCCGCCATTGCCGCGGTTCTGCTTCAGCACGCGCGGGCCGCCGGCACGAAGGCGCGCCGGAAACTGGCTGCGGAAGCTTGCCGCGGTGTCATAGCGATGCGTGTCGGCGCCCCAGCCCAGATGACGCGTCCGGTAGAGCACCTCCTTGACGCCCATCTTCAGGATGATGTCCGGATGCGCGCTCACCCATGGCCCTTGCGCCGCGACGTCGCGCAGCAGGGCGTCGAGCTCGGCGCGGGTCTTGCCCTGGTGGATCGGATCGACCCAGACCAGCACGCCGTCGGCTGCGAGCAATTGGTCGCGGACTGCGCCCGCAAAGCTCTCGTCGTAAATCGCTGGGAAGGCGTCGATGCCTGCGGCGGCGAGCGCCTCGAAGACGCGGACGAAGCGGCTGTTCTGCGCCGTCGCCTCGCGCCGCGCGGCAGCGTCGCCGCGGGAGAGGATGGCTATTGTCTGGCGGGAGGAGGGGTGACGTTCGGTGTCCATGCGCAAGCTCCACGTATGTGCGTGCTGCGCAGAGCTTGGACCTGGGTCTCACGGGGAGTCTGCATCTTCCCCACGCGGACAATGTATGTGAAACCGCCTCGTCGTTTCAAGATGGTTGGCGGGTTCCTGACGAAGGGAGCTCGCCTCCATCGATCTCGACGCCGGAAAGCTTGATCAAATCATTGATGTCGAGATCGAATTGGACTCGATCGAACGAGACCGATCAGGATGGGTCGCTTACGCCATCCTCGTTGTCCCCGAGGATTGTCTCCGATAGCAGTGCAGCGGCCTTCTGCAGGGGAGCTATGAACCGATCCAGCTCAGTGAAGCTCACCCGCGCCACGGGAACGGACACACCCAGGCACGCGATCAGCTCGCGATCCGGTGAGAGGATGGGAACGGCACAGCCGACTACGCCTCGCACATATTCTTCATTGGTCTTGGCCCAGCCGCGCTTGCGGGTCTCATCGAGCACCTCCATGAGGCGCTCGACATCGACGATCGTGGTTTCGGTGTATCGCGTCAGCGTGAGCGCGCGGCACAGCTTCTCGCGCATGCGCTCCGGCAGTCGGCTCATATAGATCTTGCCAGTCGACGTGCAGTGGAGCGGGGCCGCTTCGCCGGGATTGAACTGGAGGCCTTGCGGTTGCGAGACGCGGACACTGTCGACGTAGGCAACGACATTGTCCCGCACGACCCCGATCTCGCATTGCTCGCCGATTTCGGTGGCGACGGCGCGAAGCACCGCGTGCCGCCGCGCGGTGCGGAAGGCTGCGCCGATGACACCGGCCGACAGCAAGACCAGTTGATTGCCGACCACGTAGCGCTTCGTCCCCACGGCTTTCTGAAGAAGCCCGCGCTGCTCCAGATTTCCGATGAGCCGATGGGCCGTCGGCAGCGGTAGGGACAGCGCAGCGGCGATCTCCGCAACCGAGGCTGCTCTGGTCTGACTGGCGACATAGCCAATGATCGCGAACGCGCGGTCCAGTGGGCCGTCGGTACTCGGCTGCTGCATTTCACCAGTCTCTACCCATCTCAGAAAATTATCATTTTTCGGAATAAAAACTACTGAAATATGAAAATCTTTCTAGCCGCTTTTGTGCTGTGCCCATATCGTTGGCGTTGTCCGGTGGTGAACAGGATTTGTGCAGTGCGAGCCACCGCGGACGTGCTCAGGAGATCGGGATGTCAGGTCTTTACGACGTCGATGCCGTGAGGAAGGAGTTTCCGGCTGCCGAGCGGATCACCTATCTCGACTCCGGCTTCCAGACGCCGCTCGCGCGTCCCGTCAAGGCGGCGATCGATCGTTTTCTGAGCGAAGGTCTCGAGACTGCCGGCCCGAAGAGCCTCTGGCTCGATCGCGTCGAGCAGACGCGCGAAAAGCTGGCGCGGTTTCTCGGCGCATCGGCCGACGAGATCGCCTTCACCAAGAACACTTCGGAAAGCATGAACATCGCCGCGAATGCGCTGCCGCTGCGCGCCGGCGACAAGGTCCTGATGATCCACGGCGATCATCCGAACAACGCCTACGCATTCCTCAATCTGCGGCGCAAGGGCGTGACCGTCGCATTCGTGCCGATGACGGAGATCGTGAACGCCGACAGCCTTCGTCCCTACATCGATGCGAGCACGAGGGCGATCTCGATCTCGCAGGTAACATTCCATGCCGGTCATCGTTTCGACATCGAAAGCATCGGCGCCCTCTGCGCGGAGAAGGGGCTCTATTTCGTCGTCGACGTGATGCAGGCGATCGGCGTCGTGCCGATCGATGCGAAAGCGATGCGCGCGACCTTCATCGGTTCGGGCAGCCATAAGGGGCTGCTCGTGCCACAAGGGCTGGGCCTGCTTTATTGGGACAAGTCGAGGGCTGAGCTCGAGCCGGCCTATCTTGCGGCCGCGAGCCTCGCTGAAGTCCCGGCCGATCTGATCGCCCGGCCTGACAGGCTCGATCCGGCTCCGAGCGCGCGCCGCTTCGAGCTCGGCAATTTCAATCTTCCGGCGATCCATGCCCTCGATGCCTCGCTCGACATGATCGAAGCGCTGGGCGTCGAGAACATCCAGAACCATTGCTTCGATCTCGGCGATCATCTCATCGCCCGGCTCGATGTGCTGGGCGTTCGCCTGGTTGGCCCTCGCGCGCGGCAGCATCGCGCGCCGCACATCTACGTCATTGCGCTGCCCGCGGCCGAATGGCTCGGCCATTTCGAGGAGAATAACGTCCGCGTGTCGCCGGAGCGGGACGGCATTCGCGTGTCGTTCGGGATGTTCAACACGATTGCCGACGTCGACCGCCTGATCGAGGTCATCCAGCGGCGCGGCGTGAAGTCATCATCGAGAGCCGCATAGGCTGTTCATCAAGGAGACGTACATGACGAAGTTTGCATGTGTCTTGAGCATTCTGTCGGTCATTGGCGGCCTTGGCAACGCCGCTTCTGCCGCCAACAGCCCCACGCTCGCCCGGATCAAGTCGAACGGCGCCATCACCATCGGCCACCGCGAGGCTTCGATCCCGTTCTCCTACCTCGGTCCCGACCAGAAGCCGATCGGGTTCTCGCTCGATCTCTGCGCAGCCATCGTCGAGCGCATCAAGGTGGAGACCGCCTTACCCAATCTCAAAGTCAATTACGTTCCGGTGAACTCGTCCAACCGCATCCCGCTGATCCAGAGCGGCACCGTCGACATCGAGTGCGGCGGCACCGCCAACGACAGGAAGCGGCAGGAGCAGGTCTCGTTTTCCGTCGCCACCTTCGTCAGCCAGCCGCGCTGGCTGGTCAAAGCGGACAGCGGCCTGAAGACGGCCGGCGATCTCAAGGGCAAGACCATCGTCGTGACCCAGGGCTCCAATGCCGTCGGCTTCGCGCAAGGCGTGAATGCGAAGGAGCAGCTCGGCTTCAACATCGTCCAGGCCAAGGACCATGCCGAATCCTTCCTGATGTTGAACACCGGCCGCGCGGCCGCCTTCATGGAAGACGATATTCTGCTCGCCGGCCTCAAGGCCGCAGCTCCGAAGCCGGATGCGCTGATATTTCTCCCCGAGGGTTACGCCAAGATCTATTATGGCCTGATGTTCACGAAGGGCGATACCGGCTTCAAGGCGCTGGTCGACGACGTTTTGTCGAAGCAGATGGCGTCGGGCCAGTTCGAAAAGACCTACGCCAAATGGTTCACCAGGCCAATTCCGCCCAAGAATGAGAACCTGGCGTTTCCGCTGACGGTCGAGCTCACGGAACGGATCGCGCATCCCAGCGACGCCGTCGATTGATCGCGACGTCGGCAGAGACTGTCCCGCAAACCGAGCCCCGAGGTTCGCCATGTTTGCAGTGCTTCTTGAACAGACCGCGGACGGCCAGCGCTATATCGACTGGCTCGTGTCGGGCCTCGGCTGGACCTTGGCACTGGCGTTCTTCGGCTGGTGGATCGCCTTCGCGGTCGGTGTCGTCGTCGGCATCGGCCGCACCGTGCAAAACTGGGCCGTCGCGGCGCTTGCCCGTCTCTATGTGGAGATCTTCCGCAACATTCCCGTGCTGGTGCAGATGTTTCTCTGGTACTTCGTCCTGCCGGAGATACTTCCCGTGTCGCTCGGGAACGCCATCAAGCAGATTCCGCCGCCCTGGGGATCGTTCTTTCCGGCGCTGGTGTGCCTCGGTCTCTACACCGCCGCCCGGATCGCCGAACAGGTGCGTGCCGGGATCGAGGCCCTGCCGAAAGGTCAGGTCGAAGCGGCAAGCGCGCTCGGGCTCAGCGGGTATCCGACCTATCGCTATGTCATCGTTCCGCAGGCGCTGCGCCTGATCATCCCGAGCCTGACCAGCGAGGTGATGGGCATCTACAAGAACACCTCGGTCGCGCTCACCATCGGACTGATGGAGCTGACGGCGCAGGCCCGCCAGATCAGCGAAGCGACATTCCAGACCTTCACCGCTTTCGGCGCCGCAACGCTTGTCTACCTCGCGCTGGCGCTCATCGCCTATCAGGGGATGGCGCTGATCGACAGGGCCGTGCGCATTCCGGGCACGGGCCCTGCGGACGATGCAGTCAAACCCGCCGCGACGCGCGCCACCCAACCGATCGACTCTCTGCCTGATGCGATGGAGATCGTGAAATGAACAGCCTCGATTTCTCCGTTGTCCTCCAGGCGTGGCCTTACCTCTGGTCGGGCCTGCTGTTTTCGCTGGCGCTGACCGCCGTTGCTTTCGTGGTCGGCCTGCTCCTCGGCACTTGTCTAGCCCTGGTACAGCACTTCGAAGTGCCCGTGCTCGGCAAGCTCGTGCGCGGCTATGTCGCCCTGATGCGCTCGATCCCGCTGATCCTGGTCCTGTTCTGGTTCTTCTTCCTGGTGCCGATCGTGCTCGGTCATCTCAACGGAAGCGGACGGCCGATCCCGATCGGCGCCACCTGGACCGCGTTCATCACCTTCGGCCTGTTCGAGGCCGCCTATTATTCGGAGATCATCCGCGTCGGATTGCGCGCCGTGAACCGGGGACAGTTCGAGGCCTGCCAGGCGCTCGCATTGTCCACCTTCGACACCTATCGCTCCGTGATCCTGCCGCAGGTGCTCCGCGTGACTAGCCCGATCATCCTGAGCCAGACCATCATCCTGTTCCAGGACACCTCGCTGGTCTACGTGCTCTCGCTCACCGATCTGCTTGGCGCAGCCTCGAAACTCGCGCAGCTGAACGGCCGTCTGGTCGAGATGTATCTGGTCATTGCGGTGGTCTACCTCGCCATCAGCTCGGCGGCATCGCAATGCGTGGCCTCCTTACGCAAGCGGTATGCGATCGCGGGACTACGCCGCTAGCGCTGCGCACGGTCATCCCAGTCTTTGGAGAGGAAAATGCTTGAGCTCGCTGCGAGGAATCGGGCGTCCATCGTCACCGTGGAAAATCTGGTGAAGCGGTTCGGCCATTTCACGGCCCTGAACGACGTCAATCTCACTGTTGCCGTCGGCGAGAAGGTCGTGCTGTGCGGCCCCTCCGGCTCGGGCAAGTCGACGCTGATCCGCTGCATCAACCACATCGAGAAGCACGATGCGGGGCGCATCGTCGTCGACGGCATCGAGCTGTCGGACCGCATGACCGACGTCAACGGCGTTCGTCGCGAGGTCGGCATGGTGTTCCAGAGCTTCAACCTGTTTCCGCACCTCTCGGTCGTCGAGAACTGCATGCTGGCGCCGATGAAGGTGCGGGGCCTGTCCCGCACTGATGCGCATGAGCGAGCGATCGGTCTGTTGCGCAAGGTGCGCATTCACGACCAGGCGAACAAATATCCGGGGCAGCTCTCCGGCGGCCAGCAGCAGCGCGTCGCCATCGCGCGGGCGCTGTGCATGCAGCCGAAGATCATGCTGTTCGACGAGCCGACCTCCGCGCTCGACCCGGAGATGGTCAAGGAAGTGCTCGACACTATGGTGGAGCTCGCGAAGGACGGTATGACCATGGTCTGCGTCACGCACGAAATGGGCTTTGCCCGCGAGATCGCTGATAGGGTGGTGTTCATGGATCGCGGCTGCATCGTCGAGGAAGCCGACCCCGAAACCTTCTTCCGCGCACCGAGCACGGAGCGGGCGAGGGATTTCCTCTGCCAGATCATCCATTAGCGATCCGTCTCGATCTGCGAACCGATCGAGGGCACGTCGCGGGAACCAGCCTACTAATGCCGCCAGATTCTCACGGCCGAAATGACCAGGATCACAGCCAATCCCGGCAGAAGAATCGAATTCGGGACGACGCCGAGAAGCAGGCCGCCGATGAATGTGCCGGTGATGGACCCGATGGCCATCGCAAGCATGAACTGCCAATTTGCGCGGAGCACCGAAAAGCTCTGGTCGCGACTATAGCGTGCAAATCCCACCAGCATGGTCGGCAGGCTCACCGCGAGTGAGAGGCTGCCCGCCAGCTTCACGTCCGCGCCGAACAACAGGATCAGGGTGGGGATCAGGAATTCCCCTCCGGCGACGCCGAGCAACGATGCCACGATCCCGATCGCAAAGCCCGCTGCTATGCCCGCGACGATCAGGCTCACGCCTGTCAGCGCCGGTGGGGTTGCCGCCTCGTTGCCATGTGCGAACAAAAGCATGCCGGCGATCAGGAGCAGCAGGACGGCAATGATCTTGTAGAGCGTCCCGGACTCCAGACGCGTCGCCCAGGATGCCCCGGCGTAGGCGCCGACAAGGCTGCCCGCCAGCAGGTTCAGGATGATCGGCCAATGGGCATGTATCTCCGCGAACGGAACGGCGCGTGCGCGAAACGGCAGTGCGCTCGCCACCACGATCAGGCTCGTCGCCTTGTTGAGAACCACCGCCTCGAGGCCGCGAAATCCGAACAGGCTGATGAGCAGGGGCAGCCGAAATTCTGCACCGCCGAGACCGATCAAGCCGCCCAGAGTGCCGATGATTGTGCCCGAGCCGAACGCGGCAGGATTGTTTCGCATGGACACGACGGAAAGATGCGCCAAAGACAACACCCGCGACGGACGGCTCCGTGCGGGTGTGACGAACTCTCGATGATGCCAGTATGCCCCTGTTTTGCCCGACGAGTCAAAGGTACGCACGCGTCCCCGGCAGTATCGTTGCGGTCGGCGGAAGAGCGTAACGATTTCAACGCCCCGCTACTGTGCATGGGGTTGTTTTCGCACTTTTTGTTTGGCGGCCGCGCTCACCGCCGGCTGCGCGGTGCCTCGGCCTTGGCCGGCGGCTCGGTCTGCGGGGCGCAGGTCGCAGCCTGAAGCGAGCCTTGCGCCTGCTGCATCAAGCCGGGCTCGGGCGCGAGCGCCTTCATCAGGATCAGGCCGGTCGTGGTCGGGGAATCGATGATGAGGCGGTCGGCCGCGGTGACCTCTTCGTCCTCTGGCAGCTCGCTATGCTGCGCTTCCGTCATCAGATCGAGCTCGATCACCTTGCGGCCCGCGGAGCGGTCATTGATGGCGTAATAGGCGATCTCGTTGCGGGTGTAGAACGACACCGAGGTGTAGGCCTGGCTCACCGGCACGGTGAGCTTGATCGGCCCGCCAGACAGATCATAACGACAGATCGCCAGCGCGAAGGCCGGATCCATGAACGGCATCGGCGAATTGTTGGGATCGGCGAGGGGAAGCTGGGTGACGGCGTTCACCCTGGTCATCGGCGTCAGCCGCGAATAGGCATCCTGCGTCGCGATCCGCGGCAGCGCCAGCACGCTGACGAGATGGACCACGAGGCCCAGCACCACGCCAGCGACGATGGTGAAGACGAGCCGGATCATGAGCAGCCCACCGTGGTGATGCTCGGCATCGGCGCATCGCGCTGGGTGCGCGTTCCAACGCCGACCGGCGTGTCGTAGAGACGCAGCATCAAGGCGTAGCGCTCGATGCCGCCGGTCGGCAGCCAATTGCCGGCGCGCGAGCGCGAGGCGATCCGGATTTCGAACGAGCCGTCGGAGGAGCGCACGATCTCCTGGCTGGTGAAGCCGTAGCGCTGCAGCGAATTGGCGACGAGATGGCCCTTGCGGTCGTAGAGCGTCAGCGTCCAGAACCGCGCCGGCGGCGTCACGCCGGAGATGACCACGTCGCAGCGGCCGTCGAGCGCCTTCTTCCTGTCGTCGGTGGTTGCGGTGAAGGCGACCCCGTCGCCGGTGCCGATCGGCAGCTCGCCGTTGCGGACGATGGTGGCGCGCGAATAGGGATCGACGTCGGCGGTGCCGGTGCGCGGCCGTGCCGTCCAGGGGCCGATGGTCAGCGCGCCGATCTCGGTGCCGCGCGTCGTGGTCATCCACGTCGCGCCGACGCCGACGACCGTCGCGAGAAGAAGCGCCGTCAATGTGGTCAGGATCAGCCGCACTTGCTTTCGATCAGTTCTTGCGCGGGGCGGAGGCGTTGGCGTTGTCTTCCGCATAGTTCTGCGGGAAGGCGAGCGCGCTCGCCGACGAGGACGGCCTCGCCGGATTGCTGTCATTCGCCGTCGATTTGTTCGCGGCCTTGGCCGCATCATCCAGCAGCTTCTCGACCCGCACCAGGATGTCGGCGCCGCGCTTGGTCAGCACCGGCGGCGGACCGGGCTTGGTCTCGAGCACTTTCGGCGCCGCGTTGGCCTGCGCGTTGCTCACATGCTGCGGCGGCAGCTTCTGGCCCATGCCGATGCCGGGGATCTCCCGGACCTCGACGCCCTGATGCGCCACGAGCATGATGTCGTGCCAGGTCTGCGCCGGCAGCGAGCCGCCGGTCATGCGGTTGGTCGGCGAATAATCGTCGTTGCCGTACCACACCGCGCAGGTGAAATTGCCGGTGAAGCCGACGAACCAGGCGTCGCGATAGGCATTGGTCGTGCCGGTCTTGCCCGCGGTCGGAATGCCGTCCAGCGCGGCGCGGCGCGCGGTGCCTTCGCTGACGACGTGGCTCATCATGCCGGACATGTCGGCGGCGACGGAGGCGGGGATCGCCTGCCGCGGCTTCGGTCCGTCGCGGTCCCAGCGCCAGACCAGGTCGCCGGCGCCGGTGCGCACCTCCAGCACCGCATGCGGCGTCACCGCCTTGCCGCGGTTCGGGAAGGTCGCGTAGGCGACCGCGTGCTCGAGCACTGTGACTTCGTCCGAGCCGATCGGCATCGACGGCGTGTCGGGCAGCGGCGCCTTGAGACCGAAGCGGCGCGCGACCTCGACGATCTTCGCGCGGCCGACCTTGGCGGGGTTCTGCGTCTTGGGCTCGTTCTTCCGGCCGATCTCGATCGACAGCTTCACCGGCACGACGTTGATCGAGCGGGTGATCGCCTGCGTCAGCGTCACCGAGCCGGAATAGGAATGGCCATAGTTCTGCGGGCACCAATTGCCGATGCAGACCGGACCGTCGACCACGACCGAGTTCGGCGTGTAGCCGTTCAAGAGGGCCGTGGCGTAGACGTAGGGTTTGAACGAGGAACCCGGCTGGCGATAGGCGTCGGTAGCGCGGTTGAACTGGCTGGCGCCGTAGTCGCGCCCGCCGACCATGGCGCGGACGCCGCCGTCGAGGTCGGCAACGACGGTCGCCGCCTGCGTTGCGTGGTAGTCGCGGCCGAACTGGCGAAGCTGGTTCTCGACAGCGGCCTCCGCCGCCTTCTGCAAGTTGGCGTCCATCGCGGTGCGGACCACGAAGACGCGCTCGGTGTAGGACTTCGGGAAGGTGTCGACCAGCTTGCGCATCTCGTCGAAGGCGTAATCGAGATAATAGTTCGGCGAGGCCTCGTCGCGGCGGTCGACGGCGAAGGCCGGGTTGCGGCGGGCGCCGAACACCTGGCCCTCGGTCATGAAGCCGGCATCGACGAGGTTGTCCAGCACGACGTTGGCGCGGGCGCGGGCGGCGGGCAGGTTGATGTGCGGGGCGTACTTGGTCGGCGCCTTGAACAGGCCGGCGAGCATCGCCGCTTCCGCCAGCGTCACGTCGCGCGCGGACTTGTTGAAGTAGAAATGCGCCGCGCCGTCGACGCCGAAGGTGCCGCCGCCCATATAGGCGCGGTCGAGATAGAGCTTGAGGATCTCGTTCTTGGTCAGGCGCCATTCCAGCCAGATCGCGAGGAAGGCCTCGTTGACCTTGCGCTCGATGGTGCGCTCGTTGCTCAGGAACAGGTTCTTGGCGAGCTGCTGGGTGATCGAGGAGCCGCCCTGGCGGACGCCGCCGGCTTGCGCGTTGGTGACGAGCGCGCGCGCGGTGCCGGCGATGTCGATGCCGAAATGCTCGTAGAAGCGGCGGTCCTCGGTCGCCAGCGTCGCCTTGATCAGCACGTCTGGAAAGTCTTCCAGCGGAATGGAATCGTTGTGCTTGATGCCGCGGCTGCCGATCGGGTTGCCGTAGCGGTCGAGGAAGCTCACCGCGAGGTCGGACTTCTTCAGCCAGTCCTCGTCCGCGGTCTCGCGGAAGGCGGGAATGGCGAGGGCGAGCATCACGACGAGGCCGCCAAGCCCGAGGGTTGCGGCCTCCGAGAACGGCTCGATGAACACCCAGCGCTTCCACCGCCCGACATAGAAGCGGTCCATGAAGGTCGAGTAGCGCTCGTAGAGCTCGCGGATGCCCTTGGCCGAGGAGAACAGCGAGGAGTCGATGCGCGCATCGAGATCCAGGAAGAAATTCCGGATCCTCTGCTTCCAATGCGGTGGTATGATCTGGCGCACCTAGAACCCTTGCGGCTTGCTTCGAAAGCGTTCAAGCACCCGGCCGGGGCGGCATCGAGACGTCTTGCGGGTATGTTGCGGCAAACCCAAGGCGCCCGGCCAGCATCCGAGGGACTTGCTGTTCCTTCTAGCCGAGCGGGGCTCATAAACCAATGGCCACGCTCGCTATTTTGAACAACAGGCCTAATTGACCCCGGATCATTACGGGCCTCAAAGGGGCCTCGCTTGCACCATTGCCGCCGCGCGCCCTAGATGGCGTTGCCGTAGCTCTATCGAACTGTTGTTGAGGCGCATGACCGCAGCTCCCAAACGATCTCAAGGCCAGGAAGGATTCTTCTGGAAAACCAAGACGTTGGAACAGATGTCGGAGCGCGAGTGGGAAAGCCTGTGCGACGGCTGCGGCCGCTGCTGCCTGAACAAGCTCGAAGACGAGGACACCGGGCAGATCTACTTCACCCATATCGGCTGCAAGCTGCTCGACGGGACGAGCTGTGCCTGCAAGGACTATCCGAATCGTTCCGACAAGGTTCCGGACTGCGTCCGCCTGACCCCGGCCAATGTCCGCACCCTGAACTGGCTGCCGCCGAGCTGCGGCTACAAACTCGTCGCCGAAGGGCGCGACCTCTATTGGTGGCATCCGCTGGTTTCGGGTGACCCCAACACCGTGCACGAAGCCGGCGTCTCCGTGCGCGGCCGCGTGGAAGGCAGCGAGGAGGAGGTCCCGGACGAGGAGCTCGAGGACCACATCGTGCAATGGCCGGCGACCTTGCCGAAGCGAGCGCGCTTGAAGCGACGTCCGAAGGACTGATCCGCCGCCGCGCCGAGGTCACGTCTTTGCGATGACCTCAAGGCGGGATGCACCCATGCGTCGCGGTGCCTGCCTGGGAAGAAATTTCCCCTCTACATTGGGCTGCATAGTACGAATCCTTCGCGGTGTTGCACCGCGTCACGACGCCCGATCGAGATGAACAAGTTCGACCGGCAGAGCGATTCTGCCGACATCCAGGCCTTGCCCGACGATATTGCCGAAGAGCTGTCCCGCCTGCCGAGCGAGGTCATCAGCGTCGACGACGCGCCCTCGATCGCCCCGCCGGTGCCGCTGAGCTCCGACGAAGTCCGCACCATCGTCATCAGCCTGATGCTGACGATGTTCCTGGCCGCGCTCGACCAGACCATCGTGGCGACGGCGCTGCCGACCATCGGACGCCAGTTCCAGGACGTCTCCAATCTCTCTTGGGTGATCACCGCCTATCTGCTCGCCTCGACCGCGGTCGCGCCGGTGTTCGGCACGCTCAGCGACATCTACGGCCGCCGCGTCATGATCATCATCTCGCTCAGCCTGTTCGTCGCGGGCTCGGTGCTGTGCGCGATCGCGCCGAACATGCCGATGCTGATCCTGGCACGCGGGCTTCAGGGCCTCGGCGGCGGCGGCATCATGCCGGTGGTGCAGACCGTGATCTCCGACGTGGTGAGCCCGCGCGAGCGCGGGCAGTATCAGGCCTATTTCTCCAGCGTCTGGATGGTCGGCGGCATCCTCGGCCCGGTCATCGGCGGCGTGTTCGCCGAGCATCTGCACTGGTCGATGATCTTCTGGATCAACCTGCCGCTTGCGGCCGCAGCGCTCGCATTGCTGCTGCCGAAGATGAAGAAGATCCCGGTGTTCCACCGCAAGCGCAAGGTCGACTGGCTCGGCGGCGTCTTGCTGATGGCGTCCGCCGTGGTCTTCATGCTGGTGCTGACCTGGGGCGGCACGCGCTATCCCTGGCTGTCGCCGACCGTGCTGGCGATGGTGGGCGGTGCCGTTGCGCTCGCGGTGACCTTCGTATGGCATGCCCGGCGGGCCGACGAGCCGTTCCTGCCGCTGCCCTTGCTGACGGGATCGGTGGCGCCGTTCGCGCTGACCGCGGGCGGCTGCGGCCTCGGCGCGATCACCGGCCTCACCGTGCAGCTGCCGCTCTATTACGAGCAGGTCTATCATCTCACCGCCAGCGAGGCGGGGCTTGCGCTGATCCCGCTTGCGGCGGTCTCGACCGTCGGCGCGGCCGTCGCCGGCCGCACCATGGCTCGCGCGAAACACTACAAGCGCGTCGCCATCATCGGCACGTCATGGGCCGCGTTGTGCGGTCTCGCCCTCACGGTCACCACCTTGCCGCTCTGGGGTCTGCTGCTGCTGATGGCCGCGTTCGCGCTGGGACTCGGCACGACTTTTCCGGTATGCGTGGTCTCGCTACAGAATTCGGTGGCGCGTCCGCAAGTCGGCACCATCACCGGCGCGATGAACTTCTTCCGCTCGCTGATGTCCTCGTTCACGGTGGCGGCCTTCGCCGCGATCCTGCTCATCGCGCTCGGCACCGACATCCCGCTCGCCGGCGAGCATCACGCCGCGGGCGCCGTCGCGATCCCCGCCGACGACATGCGGCACGCCTTCCGCTACGTGTTCGGCGCCGCCACCGCGCTGATGACGATTGCTGCGCTGTGCCTGATCGCGATGGAGGAGCGGCCGCTGGCCGGACCCTCGGCCAAGCAGCCAGTGGAGATGGCCGAGTAGGCTAGCCGCCTCGATCGGCGTAAGGCTCGTTTGCGACATTGCCCTCGGCGGCCTTTCGCGCCGCCGCCGCAAGATGGGTCTTGAGCTGCGCCAGCGCGTCGGCGGACCAATCATGGACATCGGTGACGGCGACCCAGGCATCGACGTAATGTTCGGGCGCGTAGACATGGCCAAAGCCCATCGGGGTATTGGTCGCGACTGCCATGTCGAGGGCGAGCTGCAGCATCGTCACGACTGGATACCATCGCAGCTCCGGTGACACATCCGGCCCGCGCGGCGCCGTCATCCAGTCAGGGGCCCGATAGGCGTCGCGATAGGCGAAGAACGTGATCGCGTCGCTCGCATATTGCAGATAGACGATGCGCATCGGACCCCAGGGCGCATCTGCCGGCACCGTCGGTCCATTCTGGTTCATGAAGCGCACGAAGCGGCCGTCGCGGAATTCCGGCAGCCAGGCCGGCGTGCCCGGATTGCGGTTTGCCGTGATCGAGCGCCAGATGCGACTTTCGAACGGCGCGCCGCTCAAAAGTGCGCCCGCAATCGGATCGCCGATCATCTCAAACAGCTCTGCGGATTTTTCCGAGTTCATCGCGCCGAGGCTCAGTCCGTGCAGGTACAGCTTCGGCCGCCGGTTCTTCGGCAGCGTCGTCCAGTAGCCGTAAATTTCCGAAAACAGGGCGCGCGCCGCTTCTGCACCGGATTCGGGCTGAAACAGCAGCGTCAGCGGACTGTTGAGATAGGAATACTGCATCGCGACACTGGCGACGTCGCCATGGTGGAGATATTCGACGGTGTCCATCGCGGCAGGGTCGATCCAGCCGGTTCCGGTCGGCGTAACGACGATGAGTGTGTCGCGATCAAACCCGTGCTGCCGCTTGAGCTCGTCGAGCGCAAGCCTGGCGCGCGCTTGCGCCGTCTCGGCGCCGCCAAGGCCGACATAGACCCGCACGGGCTCCCGCGCGGGCCTTCCTGTAACGGCGCTGATCTCAGTTGCGGTCGGCCCCGAGGCGATAAATCTGCGCCCCATGCGTCCAAGCTGCGTCCACTTCACCAGCGAGGCGGCACTTCCCGTTCGTTCGGGCGCGGTCGGCTGCGGCCGCTCGGGCTCAAGCAAGGCGTCGACTTCGCGAAAGGACAAATCGAGCGCGTTGAACGCCGTGCGGATCAGGACATTGCTGGCGATCGACCAGAACAACAGGCCCGCGGCGAGCACGCCGATGACGTTCGCGATCCTCCGCGGAATGACGCGCCTCGCACGCGCGGCGATGAGGCGCACGGCAAGCGCGAACAGCCGCGCCAGCACCAGCAGCACGACGAACGTCATCACGGCGATGGCGCAGACCTTGAGCGGATGGGCGGTCTCGACTGGCGCCATCTTCATCACGGTGCGGATCGAGTTCTGCCATCCGGCTGCCCGCCACAGAAAAACAATGACGACGAGCAGGCAGGCGGCCGCCACCAGCGCGTTTGCGGTCGATCTCAGGCGCGCCGGTGGCTCGGGCAATTCCAGATAGTGCCACAGCCAGCGCCAGACGTTGCCGGCGAGATAGCCGATCCCGAAGCAGGCGCCGGCGATGGCGCCCTGCGTGAGATAGCTCCGCGGGATCAGCGTCGGCGTCAGCGCGGCTGCGAAGAACAGGGCACCGAGCATGAGGCCGACGCCGGAGAACGACAGCAATTGCCGCCGAATGAGCCACGCCAGTTTGCCGAAAGCACCCACCGCGCGATTCAACCTCAGCTATTGTCTGACAGACCACTCTTGCGCGGCAGCACGATCGTGAATTCAGTAAACTTGCCCGGCTCGGTCGCGACGTCGATCGTGCCGCCGTGCTGCTTCACGACGATGTCGTGGGTCATCGACAGCCCGAGGCCGGTGCCTTCGCCGGCTGGCTTGGTGGTGAAGAACGGATTGAACATCTTCTCCTTCACATCGTCGGCAATGCCGGTGCCGTTGTCGCGGATCGCAATCTCGACGTTATCGCCGCGATCGCGCGTCGCCGCGATCACCGTCGGCTCGTAACCGGCGGCACCGTCGGCCTTGCGCCTGATGACCGCGTGGAAGCCGTTCGAGATCAGGTTCAGGAGCACGCGGGTGATTTCCTGCGGAAACACTTCGGCCTGTCCGGCCGCTGGATCGAGCGCGCGCTTCAGCGTCACGTGGAATCCGGGCTTCTCGGCGCGTGCGCCGTGATAGGCGAGATTCAGGCTCTCCTCGACCAATGCATTGATGTCGCTCAGCCCATGCTCGCCGCCGCCTTCGCGCGAATGCAGCAGCATGTTCTTGACGATGGAATCGGCGCGGCGGCCGTGCTGCACGATCTTGCCGAGGTTGTCCTGCAGAAGCCCCGTCAGCTCGTCGACCTCGCTGCGGACATTCTCGGGGAGCGGGACCGGCGCGAGCACCTCGTTCAGCTCCTCGGTCAGCTCGGCAGACAGCGAGGCGAAATTGTTGACGAAGTTGAGCGGGTTCTTGATCTCGTGCGCGATGCCGGCCGTGAGCTGGCCCAGTGACGCCAGCTTCTCGGTCTGGATCAGGCGGTCCTGCGCGGCGCGGAGATCATCGAGCGATTTGGCGAGCTCGCTGGTGCGGTCCTGAACCTCGTTGAACAGGCGCGTGTTCTCGACCGCGATCACGGCCTGGTCGGCAAAAGTTTTGAGCAGGTTGATCGCCTTGTCCGGGAAATGACCGGGCTCCCGCCGCGTGACGGCGATGGTGCCAATCGCAAGGCCATCGCGCAGCATCGGCACCACGAGGATGCTGCGGTAACCGCGTGTTCGCGCCAGCTCCTTCATGGCTTCGGTAAGATCAGGCTCGTTCTGCATGTCGCTGCGGAAGGCATACTCGCCGCTGCTCGCCACCCGACTGTGAATGCCCGACGAGGACAGCGGCGCCGGAAACGAGCTCAGCAGATCCGCATTGCCGGCCTCATTGTCGGTCGTGAAGGCGGCCAGATGCAGCATCCCGTCGACGACGCGGGTGACGGTCGAGGAGTGCGCTCCGATCAGCGCCTTGGCGCTGTCGGAAATGGCCTGGAACACCGGCGTGACATCGGACGGTGAAGCCGCGATCACCTTGAGAATGTCGGCAGTCGCAGTCTGACGTTCCAGTGCTTCCTTGGTCGCGTTGAACAGGCTGACATTCTTGATCGCGATCACCGCCTGGTCGGCGAAGGTCTGCAGCAGGCGCACATGATGCTCGGCGAAGTTGCCGATCGCGCGGCGCGTCGCGATGATGATGCCGATGGCTTCGCCTTCGCTCATCAGCGGCGCGAACAGCATGCTGCGATAGCCGCGGGCCCGCGCGATGTCGCGCGCGGCCGGCTCGACCTCGGTGTCGGGCAATTGCGCCGCGGTACCATTGGCCACCAGCTGGTAGGGCGGAAACTGCGCGAACGGCACCGGGAACGAGGCCTGGAGCACGCGATCGCCCGCGGGATCCGTCGGCGTGAATGCCGCAAGGTGCGCGGCGCCGTCGACATAACGCAGCACCGCGGTGGAGAAGCCGCCGATCAGCCGGTTGGCGTTGGTGGCAATCGCCTCGAATACCGGCTGCACGTCGGACGGAGAGGCCGCCATCACCTTCAGGATATCGGCCGTCGCGGTCTGGCGTTCCAGCGCCTCCTTCGTCTCGTTGAACAGGCGCGCGTTCTCGATGGCGATCACGGCCTGGTCGGCGAAGGTCTGCAGCAGCTCTACGAGGTCGGGCGCGAATGCACCCGTTACCGTGCGTGTGACGCTGATCATGCCGACCGGCACGCCCCGGTTCATCAGCGGCATGAACAGCACGCTGCGGAAGCCGCGCAGCCGCGCCAGCTCCCGGTTCAGTGCCGGGACGTCGGCCGCCTCGCTGTCGGGAAACTGGATCGTCTGGCCGTCGCGCACGAGGCTAAAAGTCGGGAAGTCCGCGATCTTGCGCGGGAACGACGCCTTGAGCCCTGCGTCCGCCTCCGGGGTGGTCGGCGTGAATGCCACGAGGTGAAGCTCGTCGCCGATGAACTGAAGCACGGTGGCGGAGAAGCCGCCGAGCAGGCGCTTTGCGCTGGCGGCGACCGCCGTAAAGACCGGCCGCGCATCGGACGGCGAGGCCGCGATGGTACGCAGGATCTCGGCGCTGGCGCTCTGGCGATCCCGAGCCGTCGCAAGCTCGGCCCGCAGCTGCGCAATCTCGGCGGCGGCCGACCGCAATCGGCGCTCGAGTTCCTCGATTTCCTGCAAAACGGTCGTCATTCCCGGTCCAGCTTGATGCCGCGGCGTGCGCGGCACCGGGCCGGATTATCACAACTTCTGCGGCCGGAGCCAGCGGCTCGCAGCCGTGCCCGCATCGGCTCCGCTCACGTGCCGGGCCGCGACACCTCGGTCTCCTTGGCTGTGATGAACTCCAGCAGCACCGGCACGCCTTCCCTCGTCTTCGCGATGCCGCGCTTGATCGCGGGCACGATGTCCTCCGGCCGCGTCACCCGCTCTCCGTAGCCGCCGAAGGCGCGGGCCATCGCGGCGTAGTCGCCGGAAATGTCGGTCGAGCGATATTTTTCGGTCGAGATCGGCATCACCTTCAGCTCGATCGCCATCGAGAAATTGTTGAGCAGGATCGACATGATCGGGATGCGCTCGCGCACCGCGGTCTCGAAATCCATGCCGGTGAAGCCGATTGCGGCATCGCCCCAGACGTTGATGCAGAGCTTGTCGGGCCTTGCCAGCTTGGCGCCCATCGCAAGACCGAGGCCGTAGCCAAGCTGCGTGGTCTTGCCCCAGCCGAGATAGGTGAGGGGTTCGACCGCTTTCCAGAACGGCGAGAGCTGGTCGCGCGGGCTGCCCGCATCGTGGGTGATGATCGTATTCTCGACGTCCACGGTGTGCTGGAGATCCCACAGCACGCGGTAGGGGCTGAGCGGCGCGTCGTTGCTGGTCAGCTTCGGCATCCATTTCGTCAGCCATTCCTTGTGCGAGGCTGCGATCTCGGCCGCGACGGCGGATGCATCGCGATCCGCGGTGACGGTCTTGCCGATCTCTTCCAGCAGCGCGTCGAGCACGAGGCCGGCATCGCCGACCAGCCCGATGTTCGCTTCCACATCCTTGTTAAGATGATTGGGATCGAGCGTCGAATGAATGATGGTCTTGCCCTTCGGCATTGCAATGCCGAAATTGGTCTCGGTGAAGGAGCAGCCGATGCCGAAGATGACGTCGGCCTCGGCCAGAAACTTCGGCACCGCGCGCGGCACTGCGAGGCCGCCGGAGCCGAGCGACAGCGGATGCGTCTCCGGAAACGATGATTTGCCGCCCAAGCTGGTGGTGACGGGGATCGCCAGCCGCTCGGCGAGCCGTTTCAGTTGCGGCCAGGCCTGCGCGTAATGCACGCCCTGGCCGGCATAGATCACCGGCCGTTTTGCGTTCACGAGCAGGCTGGCGGCTTCCTTGACGTGAACGGGGTCGGCGCCGTAGCGGGTGCGCAGGACCGGCGTGTAGTTCAGCGGCTCCGGCACTTCCTCGTTCCACATGTCCGAGGGGATCTCGACGATGACGGGCCCGCCGCGGCCGTTCTTCAGCCTGGTGAAGGCGCGGCGGAAGATGTTGACGACTTCGGTCGCGAGGATGATCGGCTCGGACGATTTCGCGAACGGCTTCATCGCCTCGGTGGAATTGAAGTTCGGCTCGATATGCGCCAGCCTGCGCTGATAGCCCATCGGCAGCACCAGCACGGGAACGGATTCGCCGAAGCACTGCGCCACGCCGCCCATCGCATTCTCCGCGCCCGGCCCGTGCTGCATGCAGAAGGCGCCGATGCTGCGCCCTGACGTCACCCGCGAGATCGCATCCGCCATGTGGATGCCGACGCGCTCCTGCCGCACCATCACCGGGCGGATCTCGGCCTTGGCCGCGTGCTCGATCAGATGGTTGACCGGATAGCCGCAGAGGATCTCGATCCCCTCGCGCCTCATGATTTCCGCAATGGCGGTGCCGAGCTTCATGGCGTCTCTCTCCTCAGGCTAAGGCCGGTTGATCCGGCTTGTTGGGAGGAGAGGATCAGGAATTTCCGGAAGCGTAAAGCGCGGCTCCTTGGCTACGCAGGTAGGTCTGCCATGCAGGACCGCTTCGGCTCATCTCGTCGAGGCAGTCCATTCCTCGCCGATGGCAGCTCGAAAGACGCCCGGAGGAATCTTTCCAACGTCTGCCGGCGCGAGCTTGCTGAGAGGAGGACCGCATCTGTCGACGAAAAAGTCGAAAGTGTCGCTGCGCGTCCCAACGCCCGCCGTTTGCGCTATGGATGAATACGCACGCACGCAAGTCTTGAAATCGGAAATCACCTGCTGCAGTTTCTCGTTCTGTTCGGCGGGCGCGGACGTCGGCCAAGCTGCGGTCGCAAGCAGAAGAATGGTCGGGGTTGTTAACTTGATAGGCCTTCAGATGTCCTATTTGCAGTTCTGACAGATCGTCAGCTTTCGCTTCAAAGCCTCGTCTTCCTGATCGAAAGAAGAGCCAGCATCCTGGTTGGATCTGACTTCCTTTGCCGCGCGCGACCTCGCAGGCGGTGTCACCTCGCCGGGTGCGGCATTGTCCTCGGTGACGCTGAAGCCGTCATAATCGCCACCCGGGTTGGGCGCCTGCGGAAGCCCGCCGACCACAGGTGGCGAAACTTCTCTGGCGGAGGTGGCGGGTGGAACTCTGGAACGTGTGGCGCTCGTGCGCGGCGGCGATGCCTCGGGCGCGGCAAGCGACACCGGCGGCGCCATCGAGCTCTGCCCGTTCGCGCCGTCGTGCGGCCAGATGCCGGCCAGCGTGAGGCTGAGCGCCAGGAGCGTCGAGCGTCTCATTGTCATCCCTTCAAATAGATCTGCTTCAATGATTGAAGGTACGGCACTTCGCGCCGCGCCGAGAAAATATTAACCCTCACATGGCGTGCAAAATTGACGGAAATGCGGTGCGAGTGGCCGAGTGCCACGACCCCTTGATTTGCCCGCCGGGCGAAACACGCCAGCGCTGGGTCAGTCGCGCGCGGCCAAAATATTCGTATTTACAGAATTTCTGTTTTACCGTACAGCGCTGGCGGCGCCACCGCATCCCGGTCCGCGTCTCGTGACGGTCGCGAAACGCCCCTTGTGGCGAGCCGGGATGTTTCGTCGGCACGCCAGGTTGGCTGCAGGGCGAGGCCGTCGGCCGGCCGTTACTTCATCGCCGTGCTGACCGAGTTGAACTTGTTGTTGAGCAGCGCAGCGCCCGTGCTGTTGACGATGGTCACGATTGCCAGAGCGATCCCAGCAGCGATCAGGCCGTACTCGATTGCGGTTGCGCCATTCTCATCGGCAAGGAAGGACCTAAGCAGACGCATTGCCAACTCCTGTTCATCCGATCCGATGGATGGTCGCGTCGTTATCGGACTTGCAAATCGATCGAACAAATCTTCGAGCGCGCCAAAACGCGGCGATCGCACCTTAGCTCGTACGACGGCATTCATTAAATTAGGGTTCCGTCGATCCGTTCAAAATGAAGTCAAACCGACAGCCCGGGTGCATTGCCCCATTGGCTTGGCCGCTTAACCGATTGTTGAGCCTGTTCGTCAACGAATAGGCAAGGATGTCTCGATCGCGCTCATCCGCGCCGGCCGTCCGCATTCAGCGCCCGCAACATCGCGATGCGGGCGAACATCACCCAGCCGCCGCCGGTCTCGGCCGCATTGATCAAGGTCTCGATCGCCGTCTGCCAATGCGCTTCGTGCTGGGCGTCCTCGGGCAGCTCCATGATGTAGTCGGCGGCTTCTTGAAGCGTGAGCAGCTTGCGCTTGTTGCTCACGCGGACGGGATCGTCGAAGGTCGTCGACCAGGGCATGTCAGGCCGGCCGGTCGGCGAGGGAAGACATCACGGCGTGATCGCGGGGTGTGGTGCTGTTAGCCGGCCTTCTTTGCCCGCGCCGGCGCGCGCACCGGCTTGTCGGCGGCCTTCTTCGGCGTGGTCGCAGCCCTCGCCGCAGCTTCCTTGCCGCCCTTGCCCGATATCGGCAGCAGCATCTCGCGCTGGCCCTCGACGCGCTTCTTCGGCTTCTTGGCCTTGGTGTCCTTGGCGGTCTCCTTGGCCGTGTCCCTGGCGACCTTCGCCGCGGGCGCCGCGTCCTTCTCGTTCGCGATGCTCTTCTTCAGCGCGTCCATCAAGCTGATGACGTTGCCGCCGGTCTTCGGTGCGGCCTTGGCGGTAATCGGCATGCCGCTGCGCTTCTTGTTGATGAGATCGATCAGAGCGGTCTCGTAATGATCCTCGAACAGCTCGGGCTCGAACGCGCCGGACTTCTTCTCGACGATGTGCTTGGCGAGGTCGAGCATGTCCCTCGTCAGCTTCACGTCCTGGATGTCGTCGAAATATTCCTTCTCGCTGCGGACCTCGTAGGGGTAGCGCAGCAGCGTGCCCATCAGCCCGTTCTCGAGCGGCTCCAGCGCGATGATGTGCTCGCGGTTGGTCAGCACCACGCGGCCGATCGCGACCTTGTCCATGCTGCGGATGGTCTCGCGGATCACCGCATAGGCGTCGTGGCCGACCTTGCCGTCCGGCACGAGGTAGTAGGGGCGGATCAGATAGCGGTTGTCGATGTCGGCCTTGGGCACGAACTCGTCGATCTCGATCGTGTGGGTGGAATCGAGCGCGATGTCGTCCAGCTCGTCCTTGGTGACCTCGATATAAGTGTCGGTGTCGACCTTGTAGCCCTTGACGATGTCCTCGGAGGTCACCTCGTCGCCGGTCTCGGCATCGACCTTGAGATACTTGATGCGGTGGCCGGTCTTGCGGTTGATCTGGTTGAACGAAACCTTCTCCGTATCCGAAGTGGCCGGATAGAGCGCGACCGGGCAGGTCACGAGCGACAGACGCAGAAAACCCTTCCAATTGGCGCGGGGGGCCATGGGCTACTCCAGACGCAACAGCGGACAAGCTTTGAGGATACCATCGCCCAGTTGCGAATCATAGCAACCGCCGGCGCGGAATCTTGCAACGGCGTTAATCGCCGCCTGCGCCGTGTTTGCCGGGCGGGCCCATGGACCGGAACATCGCCCGAGATGACGCGTTGCCCCGGCAATTCATCGCCGAGGAGGTCGCGGCCATCCGACGCGACAGCCACAGATCGAGGTCACCATGGCAACCAGGCGAGAGCAGAACCGGATCGTTGAAACTCCGACCGAGGCGCGCCAGGGCGAGCCCGGACCTTCGGTGGCGGCGCTGCTCGCCATCTCGACCGGGCTTGCGATCCTGATCCTCGCCGTCGTCTGGTTCGTGTTCTTCCGGACCTGACGGCGGATCAGCACGCCGGCACCTTCCGGCTCGCCGCGCGATGCGGCACGTTGCGCCCACCATGCCGCCGGCTCCTCCGGCGGCATGGTGGGCGCAGTCGCATTTGTGCGCGCCAGGTCGTATATGACCAAAAAGTAACGTAGCCCGGTTCCCTGCGTTCATATTCAGTTCACGCCGGAATTGCTCATCTGTGGCGGTGTTCATGTCGCCTGTTCTTGCAGCCTATCCTTGGAGAGAAGCGTGCGCCTGCTCGTTGTTGAGGACGACCCCGATCTCAATCGCCAGCTCACCAAGGCGCTGACCGACGCCGGCTATGTCGTCGATCGGGCTTTCGACGGGGAGGAGGGGCACTATCTCGGCGACAACGAGCCGTATGACGCCGTGGTGCTCGATATCGGCCTGCCGAAGAAGGACGGCATCTCGGTGCTGGAAGCCTGGCGCCGCAACGGCCGCACCATGCCGGTCCTCATCCTCACCGCACGCGACCGCTGGAGCGACAAGGTGCAGGGCTTCGATGCCGGCGCCGACGACTACGTCGCAAAGCCGTTCCACCTCGAGGAGGTGCTGGCGCGCATCCGCGCCCTGCTGCGCCGCTCCACCGGCCATGCCCAGAGCGAATTGACCTGCGGCCCGGTGACGCTCGACACCCGAACCGGCCGGGTCAGCGTGTCGGGCAATCCCATCAAGATGACCTCGCACGAATATCGGCTTCTGGCCTACTTGATGCACCATTCCGGGCGGGTGGTCTCGCGCACCGAGCTGGTCGAGCATCTCTACGACCAGGATTTCGACCGCGACTCCAACACCATCGAGGTCTTCGTCGGCCGCATCCGCAAGAAGCTCGACGTCGACATCATCCAGACCGTCCGCGGTCTGGGCTATCTCCTGACCCCGCCGCCGGCCCCGGGCGCCTGAGGCGTTCCGGCCTTTGAAGTATCTTGGCTTGACGGGAGGCCGAACAGGGCCCTTGGTCCGGTCATGACGTCCGACCACCTGCCATCCAGCGCCGCCCGGGATCATTCCGATGGCCGCTAGCTCGCTTGCGAACCGACTGTTCCTGTCGGCGACCGCCTGGCTCGTGGTGATCCTGGCCATCACAGGCGTGGTGCTGTCGTCGGTCTACAAGAACGCCACCGAGCGCGCCTTCGACCGCCGGCTCAATCTCTATTTGCGCACCCTCATCGCCGAGGTCGCAACGCCCGACGAGCCGCCGGACCGCCAGTTCCAGTCGCTTGGCGAGCCCCTGTTCGACCTGCCGCTGTCCGGCTGGTACTGGCAGATCACGCGGACCGACACCGAAAAGCCGGAAGTGCGCTCCTCGCGCTCGCTTTGGGACAAGAAGCTACCGAAGCTCGAAGAGCAGGGTGCCGAGCTCACCGCCGCCGGCATCCGCCTCGCCTATGTCGACGGGCCGGAAGGGCAGAATCTGCGCATGGTGGAACGGCCGGTCGATCTCGGTGCCGACGGCAAATTTCTGGTCAGCGTCGCCGGGGATGATACCGAGATTTTCGACGAGACACGCAGCTTCGACTACTATCTCGGCGGCACCTTCACGGCGCTCGGCATCGTGCTGCTGCTGACGACCGTGTTCCAGGTCCGTTTCGGCCTTGCACCGCTCAAGCGCATCTCGGACGCGATCGCCGACATCCGCTCCGGGCGGGCGGAACGGCTCGAGGGTGAATTCCCGGTCGAGATCGCGCCGCTGGCGCGCGAGACCAACGCGCTGATCGACGCCAATCGCGAGATCGTCGAGCGAGCGCGCACCCATGTCGGCAATCTCGCTCATGCGATCAAGACGCCGCTTTCGGTCATCGTCAACGAAGCCAGCGCGCATGCCGCCGATCCGTTCGCGGAGAAGGTGATGGAGCAGGCGGATGTGATGCGCGACCAGGTCGCCCATCATCTGGAGCGCGCCCGCATCGCGGCACGGGTCTCGGTGGTCGCGACCGTGACGGAGGTGGCGCCTGCCATCGAGGGACTGCGGCGGACCATGGAGAAGATCCATCGCGACCGCGGCATCGCGGTCGAGGCCAAGGCCGATCCATCCGCCAAGTTCCGGGGCGAGCGGCAGGATCTTGAGGAGATGGTCGGCAATCTCGTCGACAATGCCTGCAAATGGGCGGCCTCGCGCGTCCTCATTGATATCCTCGTCGAGCCGCCACAGCGGGCCGGCGCCGGCCCGCGTTTGCGGGTCATCGTCGACGACGACGGCCGCGGCCTGTCGGAAGCCGAGCGCGCCCAGGTCGCCCGGCGCGGCCAGCGCCTCGACGAGTCCAAGCCCGGGTCGGGACTGGGGCTGTCGATCGTGACCGACCTCGCGGCCCTCTATGGCGGCAGCCTTTCGCTCGGCAGCGCCCCGACTGGGGGTCTGCGCGCCGAGCTGGTTCTTCCCGGACTATAATCCCTTGTTTCGACGACAATTTCCGGCGCGGCTGAGGCTCCTCGAGCGAAGCATGGGAGGCATTCGAGGCAGCTTCCTAAACGGCTTCTTAAGTGGGGACCCCCTATGATCGCGCCGGACCCATCCCATGTCCGCCATTTTACCGTGCATTACCCGGGCGCATGAGCCAGACATCGATCGAGCGGCTGAGGGAATATCTCGCGCAGCTCCCGCCGCAGTCGCAGGCACTGCTGATGCGGGAGTTCGAGCGTGCGCTGGAGCGCGGCCAGGACACGGCCGTGGCCACCCTCGTGCTCGAGCAGCTGCGCAAGATCGTCCGCAAGAGCGAGGCCGACGAGGCTTTGCCGCCGCGCACGGACGATCTGTCGCGGCTCCTATTCCAGGTGTTGGAACCGTTCCTCGTCGAAGCGGGCACTCCTGTCAGGTCCGGCCAGATTCGCCGCTCCTCGCTGCAGCCGATCTGGCAGTGGCTTGGCCGTGACGGCGCACCGGACAAGGTGAACGAATTCGAGGCGGCGCTGGCGCGCATGCCGGCGGACAGTGCTGGTCAGGTCGAAGCCCTGGCGCAGAAGCTTCAGGCCGTGGCCGCGGATGCGATCTTCGAGCTGACGGGGCCGGGCGGCGGCGACAAGTCCCGGGCGCTGGCCCGGGTCGGACCGCCCAACGTGATCGAGGATCTCTATTCGATCGGTGCGGTGCTCCAGGTCCGGGACGCCATTGCGACATTGAACGAGAAACTGCCGCGCACCTTGCGGGCCTTCGGGGATTCCCAGATCGCCTCGGTGACGTCGGCGCTCAACATTCCGGCGCTTCAGACGCCGCAGATGCTGCCTTTCGCCTTGTCGATCGTCGTGCAGCGGATGACCGCGCCCTGGCAGATCATCCGCCTTGCGGTGAAGATAGCGGCGTCCGATGACGAGATCCGCGTCGCGGCGACGCCCTACGGTGTGGCCGTCACGATGGCCCTGCATGATCTGTCCTGCGTCGCCGCGGTCCTGCGCATGGACATCAAGCGCGGCCATTTCGACCATGTCGCCGGCAACCTCAAGACGCTGCACGACGGCGTGCGCGGACTGCGCACCGAGCTCGACCTGCGCAACGATTCGGCCTGGGGCAAGCAACTGACCTCGATCCGGGCCGACATCTCCAATGCGCTGCAGTCCGAGATCGACAGCGTTCCCGGCCGCGTCCGCCGCATCCTGCGCCAGCGCCCCGAAAAGGACATTCCGCCGGGCGCGCGGATCGACAGCACCGAAGTCGAGGAAACGGTGGCACTGATCGACTTCGTCGCGACGTGCCGCAACTATGCGAGCGAGCTTGCGATCAACGAGGTGACGCTGCGTACCTTCTCCGATCTCCAGCAATATGTGGAACGGTCGACCGAGCAGCTGGTGCAGTCGCTGCGTGCCGCCGATCACAAGGTCCGCACCTATCGGCAGCAGCAGGTGCAGGCCGCGATCCGCTTCTGCCAGGTGCTGTTCGGCGACGATTACGCCTCATTGATGAGCCGGGCCGCCGAAAATGCACTCACGGGCGAGCGCAAATCGTCGCGCGCAGGCTGATCGGCGCGCATTTTTTCTGATCACAATTTTAAGTTGACGACGCCGATGGCGCACCGTACTTTCGCAGTGCAAGTCTGGAAATTTCCATCTGTAGACGCATGAAACCGGTCATCAGCTCGATTGAAATTGAGAACCGCGTCCTCGTTGCCAAATATCAACGGCTGATGGTTGGAGCCAAGGTGGTGCTGGTCGAGAAGGCCAGCGATCGGCAGCTGCCTGAGACCGCCACCAGGGTTGCATCTCGGGTTCCGGTCGGAGCGCTGCGCATCAGATTGCCGGATGCAATCAAGCCCGGAACATACTTCCTGAAGGCCTTCGACGGGCACGGCGAGCAGGCCGCGCAAAGTATCGACTTCGAGATCGGCTAAGCCGTTGGATTTTCACCTTTTCGGGACGACCCGCGGGTAGCGCCGCCTTGACAATTGTCAATTGCCGCATCCTCCGGCCGTGGTGTAAAGGCACCTACAGGCGCGGTTCGGGCGCCGCCGGAAGCTTGCCAGATGACGCTATGGTTCGTGTTCGCGCTGATGACGGTCGCGGCGATTTTCGCCGTGCTCTGGCCGCTTGGCCGCACCAGCCGCGCGCAAGATCAGGGCAGCGAGGTCGCGGTCTATAAGGACCAGCTGGCCGAGATCGAGCGTGATCTCGCCGCAGGATTGATCTTGGCGCCGGAGGCCGAGGCTGCGCGCGTCGAGGTCAGCCGCAGGCTGCTCGCGGCGGCGGCCAGCGAGCCGGCAACGGCGCCGAAGTCGAACCTCAAATGGCGCCGTGCGGCGGCCGTGCTGGCGCTTGCCGGACTGCCGCTCATCGCGGCCGGCGTCTACATGCCGCTCGGCTCGCCCCGGCTGCAGGACTTTCCGCTTGCGCAGCGGGAGCGCGGGGGTGGCATGGCGCAGTCGCTCGAGAACCTCGTCGTGCAGGTCGAGCAGCATCTGGAGAAGAATCCGACGGACGGGCGCGGCTGGCACGTGCTCGCGCCGGTTCTGGAGCGGCTCGGCCGCTTCGACGACGCGGTGCGCGCCTATCGCAACTCGCTCACCTACAATGGCGAAAGCGCGGAGCGCAGGTCCGATCTCGGCGAAGCGATCTCGGCTGCCGCCGGCGGCGTGGTGACCGCCGAGGCCAAGGCCGAATTCGAGCGCGCGCACGCCTTGAACGCCGACGATCCCAAGGCGAATTACTTTCTGGGCCTTGCCGCCGAGCAGGACGGCCGCAAGGACGACGCGGCCAACATCTGGCGTGCGCTGCTTGCGAAAGCGCCGGCGGATGCTCAGTGGCGTGCCCTGGTGCAGTCCTCGCTGGCGCGGGTCGGTGGGGGCGGCACGCTGCCGGCGCTGTCCGACGAGACGATTGCTGCCTCCAAGGACATGGCCGAAACCGATCGCAACGCGATGGTGCGCGGCATGGTCGACCGTCTGGCGACGCGGCTGAAGCAGAACGGCGACGATGTCGAGGGCTGGCTGCGTCTGGTGCGCGCCTATCTGGTGATGGGCGAGCGGGACAAGGCAATGGGCGCTTCGGCCGATGCCCGGCAGGCGGTTGCCAGCAACGCCGAGCGGCTGCGCCAGCTCAACGAAGGCCTGAAGACTCTCGGGATCGGCGGATGATGATTTCGGGACGAGAGATGCGGAGAACGGATACGCCATGACGCGCAAGCAACGACGTATGACCATCATCGGCGGATCGCTCGCCGTGCTCGCGCTCGCGGCCGCGCTGGTGCTCAACGCGCTGCGCGACTCCATCGTGTTCTTCTCGACCCCGACCATGGTCGCCGAGAAGCATGTCGAGCCCGGCAAGCGGTTTCGCCTCGGCGGCTTGGTGCAGCCCGGCTCGCTCCAGCGCGGCGACAATCTCGCGGTGACGTTCGAGGTCGCCGACGGCAACGCCAAGCTGCCGGTCGCCTTCAAAGGCATTCTGCCCGACCTATTTCGCGAAGGGCAGGGCGTCGTCGCGGAAGGCGCACTCGATGCCAACGGCGTGTTCAAGGCCGATACCGTCCTTGCCAAGCACGACGAGACCTACATGCCCAAGGACGTCGCCGATGCCCTGAAGAAGCAGGGGCACTGGAAGGACGATTACGGTGCCCAAGGCTCCGGCGCCCAAGGCTCCGGTACCCAAGCCTCCGGTGCCGCCAAACCCGCGGCGACGACCGCGCAAGGCAATCCGCAGGGAGCGGTGCGGTGATCGCGGAATCAGGACATTACGCGCTGGTGCTGGCGCTCGCCCTCGCACTGATCCAGTCCGCGGTGCCGCTGATCGGCGCGCGCCTTGGCGACGCCGCCCTGATGAACGTGGCGCGCTCGACCGCACTGGCTCAGTTGCTGTTCGTCGGCGCCTCATTCACGGCGCTGGTGATGCTGCACGTGAACTCGGATTTCTCCGTCGCTAACGTCTACGAGAATTCCCACTCGATGAAGCCGCTGCTCTACAAGATCACGGGCGTCTGGGGAAACCATGAAGGCTCGATGCTGCTGTGGGTGTTGATCCTCGCGCTGTTCGGCGGCTTGGTCGCAAGCTTCGGCAACAATCTGCCGCTCTCGCTGCGCGCGCATGTGCTGGCTGTGCAGGCCTGGGTCGCCAGCGCGTTCTACCTCTTCATCCTGATGACATCGAACCCGTTCCTGCGCATCGCGAGCCCCCCGATCGAGGGACGCGATCTCAATCCCGTGCTTCAGGACATCGGTCTCGCCGTGCATCCGCCGATGCTCTATCTCGGCTATGTCGGCTTTTCGATCTCGTTCTCATTCGCGATCGCGGCCCTGATGGAGGGACGGATCGATGCGGCCTGGGCGCGCTGGGTGCGGCCCTGGACGCTGGTCGCCTGGATCTTCCTGACCCTCGGCATCGCCATGGGCTCGTATTGGGCCTATTACGAGCTCGGCTGGGGCGGCTGGTGGTTCTGGGATCCGGTGGAGAACGCTTCGCTGATGCCCTGGCTCGCCGGCACCGCGCTCATGCATTCGGCGCTGGTGATGGAGAAGCGCAACGCGCTGAAGGTCTGGACTATCCTGCTCTCGATCCTGACCTTCTCGCTGTCGCTGCTCGGTACCTTCCTGGTTCGCTCGGGCGTCATCACCTCGGTGCACGCCTTCGCCACCGATCCGACCCGCGGCGTGTTCATTTTGCTGATCCTCTGCCTGTTCATCGGCGGCAGCCTGGCGCTGTTCGCGGGCCGCGCCACCTCGCTGAAGCAGGGCGGCCTGTTCGCACCGATCTCGCGCGAGGGCGCGCTGGTGCTTAACAATCTGCTGCTCACGGTGGCCTGCGCCGTGGTGCTGTTCGGCACGCTCTATCCGCTCGCGATGGAGATGCTCGCCGATTTCAAGATGTCGGTCGGCGCCCCCTTCTACAATCTGAGCTTCGCGCCGCTGTTCGCGCTGTTGCTGCTCGCGGTGCCGTTCGGGCCGATGCTGGCGTGGAAGCGCGGCGACCTGCTCGGCGTGATGCAGCGTCTGCTCGCCGCCGGCGTCGCCGGGCTGGTCGTGGTCGCCATCGTCTGGGCCTGGGTGCGGGGCGGCAGCGCGCTGGCGCCGCTCGCGATCGGGCTCGGCGTCTTCGTCATCGCCGGCGCGGTCACCGATCTGGTCGAACGGACGGGCCTGGTGCGCCTGCCGTTCGCAACGGTGCTGCACCGGGCGCGCGGCCTGCCGCGCTCGGCGTGGGGCACCGCGTTCGCGCATGCCGGCCTCGGCGTTGCGCTGATCGGGATCGTCTGCGAGACCACCTGGAACAGCGAATACATCGCGACTATGAAACCGAACGAGACTGCCCATGTCGCCGGCTACGATCTGAAGCTCGACGGGCTGTTTCAACGCCAGGGCCCGAACTACCGCGAGATGATTGCCGAGTTCAAGATCAGCCGCGATGGCGAGGCGGTCACGGTGATGACGCCGTCCAAGCGCAGCTTCACCACGCGCGGCTCGTCGACCACCGAAGCGGCGCTGCTGACGCGCGGGGCGAGCCAGCTCTACGTCTCGCTCGGCGACGCCACCGCCGAAGGCGCCATCGCCGTGCGCATCTATCACAAGCCGCTGGTTCTCCTGATCTGGTGGGGGCCGGTGCTGATGGCGCTCGGCGGCGTGCTCTCGCTCTCCGACCGCCGCCTGCGGGTCGGCGCGCCGAAGCCGGCGCGGGCCAAGCAGCGCCTCCAGCCCGCGGAATGATCCGATGCGCCGGATGATGGCCGCCTTCGTCGCCTTGCTGCTGCTGGCGTTGCCGGCGGCCCACGCTGTCCAGCCCGACGAGATCATGCCGGATCCGGTGAAGGAATCGCGCGCGCGCGAATTGTCGCGCGAGCTTCGCTGCATGGTTTGCCAGAATCAGTCGATCGACGATTCCGATGCGCCGCTGGCACGCGATCTCAGGCTGCTGGTGCGCGAGCGCATCGCGGCCGGCGACAGCAATTCGCAGGTGCTCGATTTCCTGGTGGCGCGCTACGGCGAGTTCGTGTTGCTCAAGCCGCGCTTCGAGCTGCAGACCCTGCTGCTGTGGCTGCTCGGGCCGGTGCTGCTGATCGGCGGCGGCCTGGCGCTGTGGCTGCAGATCCGCCGCCGCTCGGGAAGGGGTGCCGACGTACCGCCTCCGCCGCTCACGGCGGAGGAGAAGGCGCGGCTTGCGGCCTTGATGTCGGACGAACCCAAATCGCCCTGAAGCCGTCTACGTCGTGCCACGCAGTGCGCGGCAACGGCTGCGTGGTTCATGCTAAATTGACCTTTGTCTGGAAGCTTGTCGCGAGATTTGATTCCAGCTCCTGAGTCCCCCGATGTTCGCGAACAGCAATCTGACGATCCGCTTCCTGGTCGGCGCCGTCGTCGCTGCGTTATTGTTCCTCCTTGGCATCGGCGGCAGCACCGGCTTCATCGCGGTGCTCTATCTCAACAACGAGATCACCAGCCTCTCTGCGAACTTCGCCGCGCTGAGCGGCCCGGCGCGCGACCATGCCATGCAGACCTACCAGCAGGCGCAGACCGCGTTTTCTTATTTCCTGCTCGCCTGCGGCGTGATCGCCGTCGTCGCTTTCGCGATCTGCTTCACGACCTGGTTCGCCGTGCGCAACGGCATCCTCAATCCCCTCGCGGCCATCGTGCATGCCATGCGCGAGGTCGCCGACCAGAAGTTCGAGACATCAGTTCCGGGGCTCGGTCGCACCAACGAGATCGGCCTGCTCGCCGGTGCGCTGGAGGTGTTCAAGACCAACGGCATCGAGCGGCGCCGCCTCTCCGAGCAGCAGCTGCATGAAGCGCAGCATCAGGCCGAGCGTTCGAAATTCCTCGATAACAGGATCAAGCGCTTCAACGATCTCGTCGCCAGTGTCGTCGCCAGCGTGGCGTCATCGGCCGTGCATCTGAAGACCAACGCGGAGACGTTGTCGCGGACCGCCAACGACACCAGCACCAAGGCCAATGCGGTCGCGAGCGCGGCGAGCCAGGCCAGCGCCAGCGTGCAGACGGTTGCAGGGTCCGCCGAGGCGATGACGAACTCCATCGGCACGATCAGCCGCCGCGTCACGGACGCGACCCAGCGCGCCGAAGGCGCTGCAAGCCAAGCGGAGAAGAGCCGCGATACCATTCACACGCTGTCGGATGCCGCCGAAAAGATCGGCGCGGTCGTCCAGCTCGTCCAGGCGATCGCATCGCAGACCAATCTCCTGGCGCTCAACGCCACCATCGAGGCGGCACGGGCCGGCGAAGCGGGCAAGGGGTTTGCGGTGGTCGCCTCGGAAGTGAAGAACCTGGCGCATCAGACCAGCAAGGCGACGGAGGAGATCACCTCGCAGGTCGCCAGCATTCAAGGCATCACCGCGGAGACCCGCGGCGCGATCGACGGCATTTCCAGGACGCTGTCGGAGATCTCGTCGATCATGTCGGGCATCGAGGTCGACACCGCCCAGCAGCGCAACGCCACACAGGAGATCACGCGCAGCGCCCAGGATGCCGCGCGCGGAACCCTCGACGTCTCCAACCATATCGTCCAGATTACCTCCACCTCGGCCGAGACCGGCCGCATGGCGGCCGAAGCCAGGGATTCGGCCGTCGATCTGTCGCGGCAGGCCGAGACCTTGAAGCGCGAAGTCGACGAGTTCATCGTCAGTGTCAGGGCGAGCTGAGGGGCCAGAATTCGCGCCTGCCGTCTGGTCGGGGGAACTCGATTAAGTTCCTGTAAGGCCACGATTTTTGGCCTGTGCTGAACTGCCGCATCCGCCTCGAGGCATCATTACAAAAGTTTAACCCCGCCGCCAGCGCGCGGTAAGGCGGGAGTCCCCATCTTCAGGTTCGCAAGGTGCCGCATCCGGCACCAACAGGAATTCAGGGCTCTGGAGATTTCCGCATGAACGATCGTATCGACCTTTCGAACCTCCCGTCCTACCGGCAGCCGCGCCGGTCGGTGTTTTCCGCGCGCAAGCTCGCGCTGATGGCTTCGGTCGTCGCCGGTCTCGGCGCGGCCGTCTATGGCTTCAGCCCGTCGACCTCGCCGGCCGACCTGTTCTCCAGCCCGGCGCATGCGCAGGTCAACAACGAGGTTCGCAAGGTCGAGCGTCCGGTCGGATTCGCCGACGTCGTCGAGCGCGTGAAGCCTTCGGTGATCTCGGTCAAGGTCAACATGAAGGAGAAGACCGCGAGCAATGACGACGGCGACGATTCCTCCTCGCCGTTCCAGCCGGGCTCGCCGATGGAGCGCTTCTTCCGCCGCTTCGGTGGTCCGGATGGTTTGCCCCCCGGCCTGAAGGGCGGCCGTGGCCGCGTCGTGCAGGGGCAGGGCTCCGGCTTCTTCATCTCGGCTGACGGCTATGCCGTGACCAACAACCACGTGGTCGATGGTGCCGACAAGGTCGAGGTCACCACCGACGACGGCAAGACCTACACCGCCAAGGTGATCGGCACCGACCAGCGCACCGACCTCGCGCTGATCAAGGTCGAAGGCAGCACAAACTTCCCATTCGCCAAGCTCGCCGACAGCAAACCGCGGATCGGCGACTGGGTGCTCGCGGTCGGCAATCCCTTCGGTCTCGGCGGCACCGTGACCGCGGGCATCGTCTCGGCGAGCGGCCGCGACATCGGCAACGGCCCATATGACGATTTCATCCAGATCGACGCGCCCGTGAACAAGGGTAATTCCGGCGGTCCGGCCTTCGACACAAACGGCGAGGTGATGGGCGTCAACACCGCGATCTACTCGCCCTCCGGCGGTAGCGTCGGCATCGCGTTCTCGATCCCGGCCAACACCGTCAAGAGCGTGGTTGCGCAGCTCAAGGACAAGGGCTCGGTCAGCCGCGGCTGGATCGGCGTACAGATCCAGCCCGTAACCTCCGACATCGCCGACAGCCTCGGCATGAAGAAGGCCGAAGGCGCGCTGGTGGCGGAGCCGCAGGCGAACGGTCCGGCGGCGAAGGCCGGCATCGAGTCCGGTGACGTGATCACCGCGGTGAACGGTGAACCCGTCAAGGATGCCCGCGAGCTCGCCCGCACCATCGGCGGTATGGCGCCCGGCGCGTCCGTGAAGCTCAACGTGCTGCACAAGGGCCAGGACAAGGTCGTCAACCTCACCCTCGGCCAGTTGCCGAATACGGTCGAGGCCAAGGCCGACTTGGACAAGGACAGCGGCAAGGGCGCCAGCAAGGGGACGGACGTACCGAAGCTCGGCATGACCGTTGCGCCCGCCAATTCCGTGGCCGGTGCCGGCAAGGAAGGCGTCGTGGTCACCGAGGTCGATCCGAAGAGCGCGGCGGCCGAACGCGGCTTCAAGGAAGGTGACGTGATCCTCGAGGTCGGCGGCAAGAGCGTGGCGACCGCCGGCGAAGTCCGCGACGCCATCAACGCGGCGCGGACCGACAACAAGAACAGCGTCCTGATGCGCGTGAAGAGCGGCGGCCAGTCGCGCTTCGTCGCGGTGCCCATCGCCAAGGGCTGAGGCCTTCAGGAGGCCTACGAGATGAAGGGTACCGCCGGCATCAGTCGCCCCCGCCGCCGGTGCCCTTCGGGGAAGCAGCGCAACGCTGGCTTCCCTCATCTACCTTCCGGTGGAATTACGCCCCCCTCCGTCGGAAGGCCTAGGGCGGTGAGGTCCCCCCAGCCTCACCGCCCGCCTTTTTCCCGCTTCGAGCCTCTCCTGCTCGGCTTGCATGCGGTTGCCGCTCGCGCCATGTTTAGAGAAGGTTGACCTCCTTGACCGCCGCCGAACGCACGATGCGCCTCCTCATCATCGAAGACGACCGCGAATCCGCCGACTACCTCGCCAAGGCGTTTCGCGAAGTCGGACACATCGCCGACCACGCCGCCGACGGCGAGGAAGGCCTCGCCATGGCCGAGAACGGCGAATACGACGTGCTGGTGGTCGACCGCATGCTGCCCAAGCGCGACGGCCTGTCGCTGATCGGCGCATTGCGCGACAAGGGCAATACGACGCCGGTGCTGATTCTCTCCGCGCTCGGGCAGGTCGATGACCGCATCAAGGGTCTGCGCGCCGGCGGCGACGATTATCTGCCGAAACCCTATTCCTTCGCCGAGCTGCTGGCCCGCGTCGAAGTGCTGTCGCGCCGCCGCGGCGGTCCCGCCGAGGAGACGCTTTATCGCGTCGGCGATCTCGAGCTCGACCGGCTCTCGCATCGCGTCGCCCGCGGCAAGGACGAGCTGACGCTGCAGCCGCGCGAATTCCGCCTGCTCGAATACCTCATGAAGCACGCCGGCCAGGTGGTGACGCGGACCATGCTGCTGGAGAACGTCTGGGACTATCATTTCGATCCGCAGACCAACGTCATCGACGTGCACATCTCGCGGCTGCGCTCCAAGATCGACAAGGGCTTCGAGCGCCCGCTGCTGCACACGATCCGCGGCGCGGGGTACATGATCCGTGACGGCATCAGATAGATTAAGGGCGAATCGAACGGGTACATGATCACCTCATCTGCCGTTTGTCGCCTTGTGAGTAAGTGATCTAACGTATTCTAGGAGCGAGGAAAGTTGGTCCGGCTTATTCGCCAAGAGCCACTCCGTGAGCATTATGGAGTGGGTGGTTTTTCGATACTCAACCCTGGCATCAGACAGGGCATTGAAGAGATCGTGTAGTAACTTCGGAGCATCGACAAGCACCTCCCACCGATCAGCCTCTCCGAGTGGGCGATCCAAGTAATTTCGATCAGCCTGGTGCTGTTCGATCCATTCGACGGCACTAATAACAGGCGGGGCTCCCACGAGTTCGGTGACAACCGCGGTGATAGCATCGGGATCGACTAGATAATTTTCGTAAGTTCGGCGTGGTAGGAACTTCGCCTTGCCGCGAGATGCTCGATCCAGATCTTCCATTTCCTTTTGAGTGCGCTCTTCTCGATCAAGAGAAAATGCCAGGGCGGGCGGTAAGAGGGCGCTGCCAAGGCTCAGCTTTTCGTACACTTCCCAGGCGAGCTTCGCTCTGGGCCGGCTTCCCGTCAGATCATCCGTGGCAACCACGGATGCGATAGACAGCGCCGGCGAGGCAAGGCCCAAGTGTTCCAATAGGAGCGGAAAGCAGCGTTCCTCAGTGGGGCCTTCGACCCATAGGATCTGATCGGCACCGAAGACGTCCGATAGGCTGACGCCGAGATCAGATAGCAGCTTTCGCTGATCTAGCAGATTCTTCTGGTCGAGCGTCTGCACGACGGACTGCGTTCCGCGCCACTCGATCAGGTGCACATACTCGGGATCTGCGATCTTTATAAGTTCTGAGGAGTGCGTCGAGATAATGTACTGGTGGTCGAATTGCTTTAGTATCGAGATGAGCTTCTTTGCCGCTCCGGGATGAAGGAAGCTATTTGGCTCATCAATGGCAATAATGCGAGGAAAGCTGGCTGTGACGACCACATATAGCAAGGCGAGTACCTGCCCGACGCCCGTCCCGCTTTCGTTTAGAGATACTGTGATGCCAGCCTTGGATGAGCTAGCATCGGAGTCGCTCATCACAATTTCGATCTCAGCCGTGTTGGCTGAGATCGGTCTCGATCCTACCCAAAAAATACTCGGAAAGATTTCCCTGACGAGTCTCTGAAATCGTTCGTGGGCACTGTGATTCTTTGGCAGTTGAAGCAATACTGAGGCGAGATTGTTAGCGTTCGGCGCGAGTTCGTCATTCTCACTGATCTGGCATTGTGCGACGCTCAGTCGCTCAGCCCTAAAGCCGTAGTAGGATTTACTCAGGAGCAATCCAACAAATCCGGGAAAGTCGTCGTTGCCACCAGAATCTTCCCCCAGAGTCCATCTCTGGCGGTCCGGTTGAGCCTCAATCCGCACAGAGAAGCGACTGCCATTGCCCGCGACTTGAAATAGCTGATGGGAAGGAAATCCTGCGAACCAGCTGCCTTCTGCTGGATGATATAGCCGGAAATTAAGCTCGTGGCTGGCAAAGAAGTTGGACGCGTATTGGAAGCGCTGGGAGCGGTCAACGTGCTCGGGCACAGGCATGAACAGTCGCGATCCGGTAGTCAGGATTTGAAACTCAAGCTCCTGTCCGGTTAGCGAAACACCGTAATCGATTTCTGAAATCGGATTCGGAATGGGCGGGTAGGGGCCGCGCTGGGGTATGCGATGTGACGCATTCCTAAAGGTGTTAGGATTGAGGGCCTCTAAGAGTGCGGTCTTGCCAGAGTTGTTCTGTCCAATCAAAATCGTGAACTTGGGACCGAGCGGGATCCTCTGCGAGTCGAGATGCGATTTATAGTTTCTAATATGCGCGAACGTTAACTTCACAATGTAGCTCCGCACTCCCGGGCCGCGTTAGACCCTTCATTGAGACCGTGGAAACCCTTAGCTATAACTTGGAGATGATCAGTTTCTTCAAGTGGCGAAAAGTCTTCGTATCAGATCGCGGTCGACTGCATCAGCGATCTGAAATTATCGAATGACGATATTGCTTTGTCCAAGAGCTTTCGTTTTTGTAGAGCAATAAAAGCTGCGAACGATCGTGCTTGGCAGTTCAAAGAGCGCTCGGGATTGAATTCTATATCCGTGAAGCCTGCCCACTCATCGCGACGCTCTAGCCATTCGCGATGCGGATAGAGCGCTTTAAAGTAGAGCCAATCGTAGAAGACTGTTGTTGGGGAGGTTGGGAAGTCTTTTCCCTCGAATCTAAAGCCAACTAGCTTGCCAGACGTTTTGAGGCGCTCATCACGTTTCGCTTCCCTGCTATCTTTCCAATAGAGATCTACGTAGGGGCCGCCGTGCTCGAAAACTTTGCTACCTTGGAATGCGCATTCTACTGTTGTCGCTTTGCCCTCCACGTCGACCTTCAAATGGAACGCGCTGAGCTTTCGGCCAACCTCTAGCTCGGATTTGCTTGATATCTCTAGCAGTGGAGCAATTCCAAGATCCGAAGCAGCCCGATGCAATTCGAGAACGTTCTTCTTTTTCTGAGAAGAGGCAAGTCCGGGGTGCCAGTGAAACTGGACTGGAATTTCATGGACGATCTGAGTCCCGGTTATGGATGGGACAAATACGGGTCGTTTAGCCATCGAGAGACCGTTGTTCCAAATTAAAGTCCCTTGAGAATATGCCGAGACTCGATGTTTGTAGGAATGAGGATTTCGTATTTTCGCGCGATCTTAAGCCTGTCCATGATTTTCGCGTCCTTCCAGTCCATCCAAGTATAGATGACCGGTAAGTCGAATTCGTCCAAGCCAATTGTCGGCTCCATTCTCTCCACGCCGTTCTGATTTGACGGTGCGCTTGTAAGCATCACCCCTGGAAGCTTTATCACTTCTGGATCGATTCCCAGATAGATCGGATTGAGCTTTCGGTCACCGGTTCGGGCCACATATTCCATTGGGTGGCTGTCGGTGAGACAAAGGCATACGAATTGATCGGTACCCTTTAAACGATCACTCTCAAGGCTGTTCGCGTCTCCACCAGTGACGACGCGGTCATACAGGCCGCGGGCTTTGAGTTGACTCGTGGACAGAAGGCCATGTTCGCGGATCAGTGGGAGGTTCTTTTTATCCGTAAAGTGATAGAACCGTTTGTGCTGGGTACTGAGCTTTACGATCCTTTCGAGAAAATGATCCAAATCCATGTTTCGAGTGTCTCCAAATGTGTAAAGTGTTACCTTAACGTGTATCTTTGAATTTGTGCAACGTCTGCGTCCGCCGTTACGTGAACGATTTGTCACTTCTGATGCTGTGGAGAAGCGTCTAAATTCTAAAGTATGCACGATGGCAGTGAAATCAGTTACTTAAGAGTGATCCGTGACGGCATTCGGTAAACTTGTCCGCACCACGGCGTTCCGGCTGACGCTGGTCTATCTGCTGCTGTTCGCGATGTTCGCGGCCTCGCTGCTGGCCTATTTCGCCTGGAACACGCGGCGGCTGATCACCGAGGAGATCACGCAGACCGTCAATGCCGAGACCTCGGAGATCAACGAGATCTACGGCCGCGGCGGCATGGTTCGCCTGGTGCGCACGATCGAGTACCGCGCACTGCGGCCGGGCGCCAACCTCTACCTCGTGACCACGCCGACGGGTCAGGCGATTGCCGGCAATGTCGGCTCGCTGGCGCCGGGCGTATTGGCGACGCGCGGCTGGTCGGAGACGGCCTACCGGCGGATCGAGGACAGCGATGACCGCGATCATCGCGCGCTGGTTCGTGTCACCGAATTGGAGAACGGCTTCCGGCTTCTGATCGGCCGCGACCTCGCCGAGCGGCGGCGCCTGTTCGGCATCGTCGCCAAGGCGGCGCAATTTTCGGTCCTGATCGTCGTCGTGCTCGGCCTCGGCGGCGGCATCTTCGTCGCGCGACGGGTGCTGAGGCGCATCGACGCGATGACCGGCACGGCGCAGCGGATCATGACCGGTGATCTCAGCGAGCGCCTGCCCGTAGGGCGCAGCGGCGACGAGATCGATCGTCTCGCCGAGAACCTTAACGCCATGCTGGAGCGGATCGAGGCGCTGATGGCGGGGCTGAAGGAGGTTTCCGACAACATCGCCCACGACCTCAAGACGCCGCTGACACGGCTGCGCAATCGCGCCGAGGAGGCGCTGGCGAGATCGGGCTGCGAGGCGGATTATCGCGCCGCGCTGGAGCGGACCATCGAGGAGTCCGACGGGCTGATCCGGACCTTCAACGCGCTTCTGATGATCGCGCGCGCGGAATCCGGACAGGCGCGCGGTAACATGGACGACTTCGATGCCGCGGAGGTCGCGGAGGGCATCCACGAGCTCTACGAGCCGCTCGCCGAGGACGACGGCATGACCCTGAAGGTCAAGTGCGAGCCGACGCCGGTTCATGCCAATCGCGAGCTGATCAGCCAGGCGCTCGCCAATCTTGTCGAGAACGCGATCAAATACGGCCAGCCCGCGGCACAGCCGGCGGGAACCGTGGTCAGCATGGACGCGCGGCAAATCACGATCGAGGCGAGGCGCGACGGCGACCTGGTGCTGCTCAGCGTCACCGATCGCGGCCCCGGCATCCCCGAAGCCGACCGCAAGCACGTCATCGAGCGATTCGTGCGGCTGGAGGCCAGCCGCACGCTGCCGGGCTCGGGCCTCGGCCTCAGCCTCGCCTCGGCGGTGGCGACGTTGCACGGCGGCGAATTGCGCTTGGGCGATGCCCATCCCGGCCTCGTCGCCACGCTGGTGCTGCCGGCGCGCGCGGGTGCCGGCGACAGGGTTGCTCCGCCAATACCGGATGTGCCACAGAAGGTGGCATGAACCACTCCGCGCCGGGAAACGCGGACAAGCATGGTGAGAGGCTGGCCGCACGCTTCGCGGAGGCTCCCCATATTGCCGCTTCCGCAACCGACGAACCCCGTTTCGAAACCTGGCTGGCCGAGCTCGAGCCGGCACAATCGGCCCGTCTCGAAACGCATCTCGGCCATCCCTTCGCCCGCGAGATCCTGACCGGGATTGCGGAATTCTCGCCCTATCTGTTCGACCTGGTGCGCGCCGATGCCTTGCGCCTGATCCGGCTGCTCGAATGCGATCCGGATGCGCATCTGACGGCGCTGATCGCGGAGGCGCGCAGCGCGGTGCTCGCGGCTTCGGAGGAGGCCGAGGTGATGCGGCTGCTCCGCCGCATGAAGGCTGAGGCTGCGCTCCTGATCGCGCTGTGCGATATCGGCGGTGTCTGGCCGGTGATGCGGGTGACGGCGGCGCTGACCGATGTCGCGGTGTCCTCGGTGCAGGCGGCACTGCAATATCTGCTGCGGCAGGAAGCCGCACGCGGCAAGCTCTCACCGCCCAATCCCGAGGCACCCGAAGAGGGCTGCGGGCTGATCGTGCTCGCGATGGGCAAGATGGGTGCGGGCGAGCTGAACTATTCCAGCGATATCGATCTCATCGTGTTCTTCGATCCCGATGCGACGACCCTCGCGCCCGATATCGAGCCGCAGCCGTTCTTCGTCCGCGTGACGCAAGGCATGGCGCGCATCCTGCAGCAGCGCACCTATGATGGTTACGTCTTCCGCGTCGATTTGCGGCTGCGGCCCGATCCGTCCTCGACGCAGGTGGCGATCTCGCGGGACGCCGCGCTGAACTATTACGAGCGGGAAGGGCGCACGTGGGAGCGCGCCGCGATGATCAAGGCGCGGACCTGTGGCGGCGATTCCAGGGCAGGTGAGGCGTTGCTTGCGGAGATCGCGCCGTTCGTCTGGCGCAAGCATCTCGACTTTGCCGCACTTGCCGACGTCCACGACATGAAGCGGCAGATGCAGACCTATCGCGGCCAGAGCGAGGTTGCGGTCGAGGGCCACAACGTCAAGGTCGGGCGCGGCGGCATTCGCGAGATCGAATTCTTCGCGCAGACCCAGCAATTGATCGCCGGCGGCCGCCATCCCGAATTGCGGGTGCGGCCGACGCTGCGGGCGCTCAACGTGCTCGCCGCCAGCAATTGGATCACCGTGGCGGCGCGGGACGAGCTGGCGACCGCCTACGAATACCTGCGCCGTGTCGAGCATCGCCTGCAGATGATCGCCGACGAGCAGACCCACACGCTGCCGGAGGACAAGCAAGCGGTCGAGCGCTTTGCGTGGTTCTTCGGCTATCGGAATCGCGAGGCGTTTGCGCGCGACCTCTTGCACCAGCTCCAGATCGTGCAGGGCCATTACGAAAAACTGTTCGAGGGCGATGACCCCACCGGCACGGCGAGGCTGCCGGCGCTCGACTACGGTGCGGGCCCCGATGATCCGCGCCTGCTGCAGCACCTCGCGACGCTCGGCTTCAAGAAGCCCGCCGCGGTCGCGCAGACGGTGCGCGACTGGATCACCGGCGACTATCGCGTCTTCCGCGTTGAGGCGACGCGAAGCGCCTTCGTCGAGTTCGTGCCGGCCTTGATCGACGGACTTGCCCACGCCGAAGAGCCGGATCGCGCTGTCGTCTCGTTCGATCATTTCCTCGCCGCGCTTCAGCGCGGCGGCCGGCTGATCACGCTGCTCGGCCAGAACCGCGATCTCGTCGCGCTGGTGGCGCTGGTGCTCGGAGCAGCGCCCCGGCTCGGCGACATGCTGGCGCGGCAGCCCCAGCTGATGGATGGCCTGATCGATCCACGCTTCTTCGGGGCCATGCCCGACAGACAGGAATTGTCGGGGCGGTTAGCTGCCACCGTGCAGGACGCCGGTTCATACGAGGAGTTCCTCGATCGCTTGCGCCTGTTCGGGCAGGAGAGCCTGTTCCTGATTGGCACGCGCATCCTCTCCGGCACCGTCTCCGCGCAGCAGGCGAGCACGGCCTTCGCCGACGTCGCCGAGGGTATCGTCCACACCGTGCACGGCCTGGTTGCCGATCGCTTCGCCGCCCAGCACGGCCGCATCAAGGGGCAGCAGACCGCCATCATCGCGATGGGCCGGCTCGGCAGCCGCGAGATGACGGCCTCGTCCGATCTCGACCTGATCCTGCTCTACGATTTCGACGGCGAGCATCCGGACTCCGATGGAGTGAAATCGCTTCACGGCGCGCACTATTTCGCCCGCTTCACCCAGCGCCTGATCAGCGCCTTCACGACGCGCACCAATTACGGCGTGCTCTATGAGATCGACATGCGGCTGCGTCCCTCGGGACGCGCGGGTCCGGTGGCGTCGAGTCTCGTCTCGTTCGCGGACTACCAGGCCACCGAGGCTTGGACCTGGGAGCACATGGCGCTGACGCGTGCGCGCGTGGTCTCGGCTTCGCCCGAATTCCGGGAGCGGATCGAGCGCGTCATCCGCGATGTCCTGACCCGCCGCCGCGATCCTGCCATCACCGCCAACGACGTCGCCGACATGCGGCGCGCGATCGCGCAGGAGAAGGGCGAGGCGGATTGCTGGGATCTCAAGCATGCCGCCGGCGGCATGGTCGATATCGACTTCATCGCGCAATATCTCCAGCTCGTGCACGCGCATGACAAGCCCGAGATTCTCGACGTCAGCACCATGCAGGTGCTGGAGAATGCCTGCAGGATCGGCGTGCTCGCGCAATCGGAGACGGAGATCCTGCGCGCCGCGGCGCGGCTCTATCACGACTTGACGCAGATTCTGCGGCTCTGCGTCAGCGAGCGCTTCAAGCCTGATACCGCCGGCACCGACCTGCAGCGCGTCATGGCGCGCGCCGGCGACGCGCCGGATTTCTCCTCACTGGAGGCGCGGGTGAAGGAGACGCAGAGCGAGGTGCGGCGCGTGTTCAGGGCGCTGCTGGAAGGGTCATAGCCTGCTTCAGCGCGGTGATGGCCTCGCGCACGTCGGGCTCCAGGCCCGCACCGCCCGCATCGAGATGGGCGAAGATCGCGCGCTTCATGCGGGGATCCCAGAACTTCTTGATGTGCTCGGCAATACCAGGCACGGCCTTGTCACGGCCCTGACTACCAAAGAACTTGCCGATCTGGTTGGCCATGTAAATCAGGCGGTCAGGCGACATCGGCGACCTCCGTGGCATGGCGCGCGACGATCCGGCTACCATGTGAAAATATCTCGAACCCGTCCTGCCGCGCGATGGCGATCAGCGTGATGCCGGCGGCTTCCGCCGTGCGGACCGCGAGGGCGGTGGGCGCGGACACCGCGACCATCACCGGCGCGCCCATCGCGGCGGTCTTCTGTACCATCTCGACCGAGACGCGGCTCGTCAGCAGCACCATGCCGTTGCGCGGCTCGTTGCGGCTGCGCGCCAGGGCGCCAGCGAGCTTGTCGAGCGCATTGTGGCGGCCGACATCCTCGCGCAGCGCGACGATGTTGCCTGTGGGGGACCAGAACGCAGCGGCATGAACGGCGCGGGTCTGCAGATTGATCGATTGCAGCGGCGCGATGGCCTGCATCGCCGCCATGACCTGCTCGGGGGTGAAGGTCTGCCCGTCCGGGACGATCGCCGCGGGCCGCACCGCTTCGGCGATGGACTCGACGCCGCAGATGCCGCAGCCTGTGGGACCTGCGATGTGGCGACGGCGCTGGTTGATGCGCGCGGCATCTTCCGATGCCAGCCACATGCGCAGCTCGATGCCGTCGTCGAGGCGGACCATTTCGAGCGACTTGATGTCGTCGACCGATTTGACGATGCCTTCGCTCACGCTGAAGCCGACCGCAAAATCTTCCAGGTTCTGCGGCGTCCCCATCATGACGGCATAGGTGCCGCCATTATAGGTCAGCGCCAGCGGCGTCTCCTCGGGGACGAACCGCGTTCCTTCGGACGCCGCATTGTTGCGCCAGACGTCTCGATCGATGGCCTGGACCGATACGTGCATGCGCTACTCCGCGGCTTCGGCCGGCACGATGCGGCGGGATTGGCGCGCCTGCGCATCATAGGCCTTCTGCCACTCGGACGGGCCGTTCGAGGGCGAGACCTGCACCGCCGTGACCTTGTATTCGGGGCAGTTGGTCGCCCAGTCCGAATAATCGGTCGTGATGACGTTGGCCTGCGTGTCCGGATGGTGGAAGGTGGTGTAGACGACGCCGGGCGCAACGCGATCGGTGATCTCCGCACGCAGCGTGGTCTCGCCGGCGCGGCTCTTCAGCCGCACCCAGTCGCCGTCGCGCACGCCGCGCTGCTCGGCATCATGCGGGTGGATCTCGAGCCGGTCCTCGGCATGCCAGACCACGTTTTCTGTGCGCCGCGTCTGCGCGCCGACATTGTACTGGCTGAGGATGCGGCCCGTGGTCAGCAACAGGGGATAGCGCGGGCCGGTGCGCTCGTCGGTCGCGACATATTCGGTCACGACGAACTTGCCCTTGCCGCGAACGAAGCCATCGATATGCATCACCGGCGTGCCCTCCGGCGCCTTGTCGTTGCAGGGCCACTGCACCGAGCCGAGCTCATCGAGCTTGGCATAGGAGACGCCGGCGAAGGACGGCGTCAGTGCCGCGATCTCGTCCATGATCTCGGAAGGGTGGCCGTACTTCATGTCGAAGCCCATCGCCTTGGCAAGGCCGATGGTAACCTCCCAGTCGGCCAGGCCGTTCTTCGGCGTCATCACCTTGCGGACGCGCTGGATGCGGCGCTCGGCGTTGGTGAAGGTGCCGTCCTTCTCGAGGAAGCTCGAGCCGGGCAGGAAGACGTGGGCGTAGTTCGCGGTCTCGTTCAGGAACAGGTCGTGGACGATGACGCATTCCATCGCCGACAGTGCCGCGACCACGTGGCTGGTATTGGGGTCGGACTGCAGGATGTCCTCGCCCTGCACATAGATGCCCATGAACGTGCCTTCGACCGCGGCATCAAACATGTTGGGAATGCGCAGGCCCGGCTCGGGGTTGAGCTTGACATTCCAGAGCGCCTCGAACTGGTCGCGCACGGCATCGCCGGAGATGTGGCGGTAGCCGGGCAGCTCGTGCGGGAACGAGCCCATGTCGCAGGAGCCTTGAACGTTATTTTGGCCGCGCAGCGGGTTCACGCCGACGCCGGGGCGGCCGATATTGCCTGTGACCATCGCAAGGTTCGCGATCGCGATCACGGTGGTCGAGCCCTGGCTATGCTCGGTGACGCCGAGGCCGTAATAGATCGCGCCGTTGCCGCCGGTGGCGTAGGTGCGGGCCGCTTCACGCAGATCCTTCGGATCGACGCCGGTGAGGATGGCGGTGGCTTCGGGGCTGTTCTTGGGCCGGGCGACGAAGGCGGCCCATTCCTCGAACTCGCTCCAGTCGCATCGCTCGCGCACGAAGGCTTCGTTGACGAGCCCTTCGGTGACGATGACATGCGCCAGCGCGGTCATGACGGCGACGTTGGTGCCGGGCATCAGGGGCAGGTGCAGCGCCTTCACATGCGGCGATTCCACCATCTCGGTGCGGCGCGGGTCGATCACGATCAGCTTGGCGCCCTGGCGCAGCCGCTTCTTCAAGCGGGACGCGAACACCGGATGGGCGGAAGCCGGATTGGCGCCGATCACGACCACGACGTCGGTGTCCTCGACCGAGTCGAAATCCTGCGTGCCGGCGGAGGTGCCGAAGGTGGTGGCAAGGCCATAGCCGGTCGGCGAATGGCAGACGCGGGCGCAGGTATCGACATTGTTGTTGCCGAAGCCGGCGCGGATCAGCTTCTGCACCAGATAGGTCTCCTCATTGGTGCAGCGCGACGAGGTGATGCCGCCGATGGCATCCCGGCCGTATTTTTGCTGGATGCCGCGCAACCTGGCGGCGGCAAACGTGAACGCTTCGTCCCACGACACCTCGCGCCAGGGATCCTCGATCCGCTCGCGGATCATGGGCTTGAGGATGCGCTCCTTGTGGTTGGTGTAGCCCCAGGCGAAGCGGCCCTTGACGCAGGAATGGCCGCGATTGGCCTTGCCGTCCTTGTAGGGCACCATGCGCACCACTTCCTCGCCGCGCATCTCCGCCTTGAAGGCACAGCCGACGCCGCAATAGGCGCAGGTGGTGACCACGGAATGCTCGGGCTGGCCGATCTGGATCACCGAATTCTCGGTCAGCGTCGCGGTCGGGCAGGCCTGCACGCAGGCGCCGCAGGAGACGCATTCGGAGCCCAGAAAACTCTCGCTCATGCCCGGCGAGACGCGGCTGTCGAAGCCGCGTCCGGAGATGGTCAGCGCGAAGGTGCCTTGCACCTCCTCGCAGGCGCGGACGCAACGCGAGCAGACGATGCACTTGGAGGGATCATAGGTGAAGTACGGGTTGGACTCGTCTTTGGGCATCCAATGGTCGTTGTCGCAGCCGTGGCTCTTGGCGAAGACGTGGTTCTCGCCTTCATAACCATAGCGCACGTCGCGCAAGCCCACCGCGCCCGCCATGTCCTGCAGCTCGCAGTCGCCATTGGCGCCGCAGGTGAGGCAGTCGAGCGGATGGTCGGAGATGTAGAGTTCCATCACGCCCTTGCGCAGCTTTTTGAGCCGCTCGGTCTGGGTGTGCACGACGAGACCGTTCATCACTGGCGTGGTGCAGGAGGCCGGCGTTCCGGCGCGACCCTCGATCTCGACGAGGCAGAGACGGCAGGAGCCGAACGCGTCGACCATGTCGGTTGCGCAGAGCTTCGGGATCTGGTGGCCCGCGTCCATCGCGGCGCGCATGATCGAGGTGCCCTCGGGCACCTTGACCTCTCTGCCGTCGATTGTGAGCGTCACCATCGTCGTGGATTTGGAGCGCGGCGTGCCGTAGTCGACTTCTTCGATCAGAGACATCGTCCTTCTCCTATTCCGCGGCCTGCAGCGTGGTCGGGATGGGTGCGAAATCCTCCCGGAAGTGCTTCAACGCGCTGAGCACGGGGTAGGGCGTGAAGCCGCCGAGCGCGCAGAGCGAGCCGAATTTCATGGTGTTGCAGAGGTCCTCGACCAGCGCGATGTTTTCATTGACGCGCTCGCCGCGCATGATCTTCTCGATGGTCTCGACGCCCCGGGTCGAGCCGATCCGGCACGGCGTGCACTTGCCGCAGGATTCGACGGCGCAGAACTCCATGGCGAAGCGCGCCTGCCTGCGCATGTCGACGCTGTCGTCGAACACGACGATGCCGCCATGGCCGATCAGGCCGTCGCGTGCGGCAAAGGCCTCATAATCGAACGGCGTGTCGAACAGCGCACGGGGGAAATAGGCCCCTAACGGCCCGCCGATCTGCACGGCGCGGACCGGGCGGCCGGTGAAGGTGCCGCCGCCGATGTCGTCGACGAGCTCGCCGAGCGTCACACCGAAGGCGGTCTCGAACAGGCCACCGTAGCGGATGTTGCCCGCGAGTTGGATCGGCATCGTGCCGCGCGAGCGGCCCATGCCGAAATCGGCATAAGCCTTGGCGCCCTCGGCGAGGATGAAGGGGATGGCCGCGAACGACAGCACGTTGTTGATGACGGTGGGCTTGCCGAACAGGCCGTGATGGGCCGGCAGCGGCGGCTTGGCGCGCACGATGCCGCGGCGGCCTTCGAGGCTTTCCAGCAACGAGGTCTCCTCGCCGCAGACATAGGCGCCCGCGCCGACCCGCACCTCGAGATCGAAGGTTTGCTTGGAGCCGCCGATCTTGTCGCCGAGATAGCCGCCGCGCTTCGCGGCCTGGATCGCGACATTCATGGCTTCCACAGCGTGCGGATATTCGCTGCGGATGTAGATGTAGCCCTTGGTCGCGCCGACGGTGAGGCCGGCGATGGTCATGCCTTCGATCACCAGGAAGGGATCGCCTTCCATGATCATGCGGTCGGCAAAGGTGCCGCTGTCGCCCTCGTCGGCGTTGCAGACGATAAACTTGCGGTCGGCCTTCGCCTGCGCGACGGTCTTCCACTTGATCCCGGTCGGGAAGCCGGCACCGCCGCGGCCGCGCAGGCCCGATGCGGTGACTTCGGTGAGGATCGCATCCGAGCCAAGCGACAGAGCCCGTGCGAGGCCCTTGTAGCCGCCATGGCCGCGGTAGTCGTCGAGTGAGCGCGGATCGATCACGCCGCAACGGGCGAAGGTGAGGCGGGTCTGGCGCTTCAGCCAGGGGATCTCGTCGGTGGCCCCTAACCGCAAGAGATGCGGCGTGTTGTTTGCGAGTGCGTTGAGCAGGGAGGGCACATCTGCTTCCGCCACCGGGCCGAAGGCGATGCGTCCCTGCGGCGTTGCGACCTCGACCAGCGGCTCCAGCCAGTACATTCCGCGCGAGCCGGTCCTGACGATCTCGATGGCAACGCCGCGCCTGGCGGCGGCCTGCTCCAGCGCCAGGGCGACCTCGTCGGCACCGACGGCGACCGCGCCGGCGTCACGTGAGACGTAGAAACGCATGCTCATCGCTGCGCCTCCGCAACCAGCGCATCGAGGCGTTTCTGGTCGAGCCGGCCGATCAGGCGGCCGTCGAGCATGGCGGATGGCGCGGTCGCGCACAGGCCGAGGCAGTAGATCGGCTCCAGCGTGACGCGCTCGTCGGGCGTCGTGTTGCCGAACGACACGCCGAGCTTCGCCTCGGCCCGCGCAGCCAGCGTATCGCCGCCGGCAGCCTGGCAGGCCTCGGCGCGGCACAGCTTCAGCACATGGCGGCCGGCGGGCTTGTGGCGGAAATCATGGTAGAAGGTGAAAACGCCGTGCACTTCGGCGCGCGACAAATTGAGCGCCTGCGCCACCATGGGAATCGCCGCCTCCGGCACGTAGCCGAACGCCTCTTGAAGCGCATGCAGGATGACGAGCGTCGCGCCTTCCTGCCCGGCATGTTCGGCGATGATCTCGGCGCCGCGCGTCTCGTTCCAAGGCTCATAAACCGCTGTCATTCCTCGTTCTCAACCAGAGCGTTTCCTTCGCCGCAAACTAGTTGGAATCATTCGCAGATCAATAAAGCTGTCCCGTGCTGCGATTGCGGATTCTGATCGATTTGCAACCGCGATTGATCGATATGGATTGGTAATGAAAGTTGGACCGGCTGCGGGTTTTTACGTGTTGGTGCAGGTCCGGCGTGCTAACTTGCATGCCAAGATAGAATCCGAGGGGACGACCGGTTGATCGACAAGCTTGAACTATTGCTGGCGCTGGCGAAGGAGCGGCATTTCGGCCGCGCGGCCGAGGCCTGCGGCGTGACGCAACCGACGATGTCGACCGGGCTCAAGCAGCTCGAGGAAATTCTCGGCGTGATGCTGGTCCAACGCGGCTCGCGCTTTCAGGGTTTTACGCCGGAAGGCGAGCGGGCGCTCGACTGGGCGCGGCGGATCGTGGGCGATGCCCGCGCGATGCGCGACGAGATCAACGGGCTGAAGCATCAGCTCTCCGGCGAGATCCGCATCGCGGCGGTCCCGACCGTGCTCGGCATGGTCGCCGCGCTGACCACGCCGTTCCGTGCGAAGCATCCGGAGGTGCGCTTCCGCATCCAGTCCACCACCTCGTCCGAGGTGCTGGGCCTGCTCGAAAATCTCGAGGTCGATGCGGGGCTGACCTATATCGAGAACGAGCCGATCGGCAAGGTGCGCACCATCCCGCTCTACAACGAGAGCTATCGCCTGCTCACCGCGCCGGACGCGATGTTCGGCGACCGCGAGACGGTGACCTGGACCGAGGTCGGGCAGGTGCCGCTGTGCCTCTTGACCCCCGACATGCAGAACCGCCGCATCATCGACCGCGCATTGCGATCGGTCGGCGCGGAGGCGACGCCGACGTTGACGTCGAACTCGCTGCTGGTGCTGTTCACGCACGTCAAGACCGGGCGCTGGGCCAGCGTGATGCCGGCCAAGCTCGCCGAGACGCTCGGCCTGTCCGACACCGTCCGCTCGATCCCGATCGTCGACCCCGAAGTCAATTACAGCATCGGCCTGGTGATCCCGCAGCGCGATCCCATGACGCCGCTGATTGCAGCTTTGGTCAATGTCGCGCGCGAAGTCGCGCCCTCGCTGCAGCTGTAGGGGCCTGAGCAAGCGCCTCGTCCTTCGAGACGCCCGCTTCGCGGGCTCCTCAGGATGAGGCTCCATTGCATCGGTGTTTCGTTGAAACTGCTGCCCCGCATTCCGCCCTCATCCTGAGGGCCCGCCGGAGGCGGGCGTCGCGCAGGATGGCCGCAAGCGAGCTTCCCGCCGTGCGTTAGGCCGCAGCCGATATCCCCGATCCCGCCTTCACCGCATCCCGCGGCAGGGTCACGCGCACGACGGTGCCGACCTCGATCTTCGAGCGCAGGCGCATCGAGCCGCCGTGGAGCTGCGCCAGCGAGCGGGCGATGGCAAGGCCGAGGCCCGAGCCGTGATAGGTTTTGGTGAGCTGGCTCTCGACCTGCTCGAAGGGGCGCCCGAGCCGCGCCAGCGAATGCGGTGCGATGCCGATGCCGGTGTCGGCGATCATCAGCACGATCCTGTCGTCGAGCTGCCGGCTGCGCACCACGACGCGTCCGCCGTCCGGCGTGAACTTCACGGCGTTGGAGAGCAGGTTGACGATGATCTGCTTGGTGGCGCGGCGGTCGGCGACGACCGAGATGGATTTTGCGATGTCGGCATCCAGCGTCAGGTGCTTGTCCTGCGCACGGCCGGTGACGACCCGCAAGGATTCGGCGAGCGTCTGCGCGAGGTCGAGCTGTTCCATGTCGAGCTTCATGCGGCCGGCCTCGATTTTGGACATGTCGAGGATGTCGTTGATGACCTCGAGCAGATAATGACCGCTGGTCAGGATGTCCTGGCAATATTCCTGGTACTTCTCGCTGCCGAGCTCGCCGAACATGCCCGACCCCATGATCTCGGAGAAGCCGATGATGGCATTGAGCGGCGTGCGCAGCTCGTGGCTCATATTGGCGAGGAATTTCGACTTGGTCTGGTTGGCTTCCTCGGCGCGGGTCTTCTCGCGCTGGTACTTTTCGGCGAGGTCGGCGAGCTCGACCGCCTGGCGCTCCAGCGCGGCCTGCGAGCGCTTGAGGTCGATGACGGTGGCGCGCAGGCGCAGATCATTGTCGACCAGCTTCTGCTCGTGCTCCTTGATGCGGGTGATGTCGGTGCCGACCGAGACGTAGCCGCCGTCCTTGGTGCGGCGCTCGCTGATGTGCAGCCAGCTGCCGTCATCGAGCTGCGCCTCGAAGGTGCGCGCGCCCGGGCCCTGGGCCGCGGTCTCGTTGTGGCGGGTGCGCACCTCCGGCATGCGGCCGACCTCGAGCACGGTCTCGTAGGAGGTGCCGGGGATGACCGCGGTGTCGGGCAGCTTGTGCAGGCGCTGGAAGTGCGAGTTGCAGAGCACCAGACGGTCGCTCGCATCCCACAGCACGAAGGCCTCCGGAATGGTCTCGATCGCGTCGCGCAGGCGGAGGTCGGCTTCCACGGTCTTTTCGGCGAGGCTCTTCTGCTCGGTGATGTCGACGGCGATCCCGATCAGGTGGACGCTGGAATCGGTCGCCCCGCGGGTCTTCTCGCAGCGGACGCGGAGCCAGATCCAGTGGCCATCGACATGCTGCATGCGGAAGGTCTGGTCGATGTGGTCGATCTTCTCGGAGATGAGCTGGTCGGCGATCGCGAACAGATCGATGTCGTCGGACTTCACCAGCGCGTTGACCTCGCCGAAGGTGAGGAGCTCGTGGCGGCCGTCGAGGCCGAGCATCGAGAACATCGATTGCGACCAGAAGATCCTGCCGCGCGACAGGTCCCAGTCCCACAGCCCGCAACGGCCGCGGTTGAGCGCGGTGTCGATGCGGCCGCGCACCGCGTCGTTGATGAGATCGCCTTCGCGGGCGCGGGTGGACTGCCAGTGGAAGGCGAAGCCCAGGATCAGGACGACGAAGCCTGTGGTCGCCGACAGCGTCACCGAAAGCGCGGCGTCCGAGCCCCAGATCGGCTCGTTGCGCTCCTGGATCACGGTGACGAAGCCGGGCAATGACTTGATCTGCCGCGAGGTCGCCATCGCCGCGTTGCCGCTCGGCAGCGTCATGTCGGCGACGTTGGCGTCGCGCGGCGGTGCCGCGACCAGCTGCGCGGTCGTGATCGCATCGAGCAGGCGGTCGTTGCCGATCGGGTCGCTGTCGACCGGAATGCGAGCGAGGATGCGGCGGTCGATGCCGGCGGAGGTGACGATGACGTGGCGGCCCGAGGCCGTGGCCCAGGACGGAATGAGATCGGGCAGCAGCGTCGGCAGGCTCTCGATGTTCTTGAGCCGCTCCTGCCGAACCGAGGTGAGGCGATCGATGCGCTCGGCGAGTAGGTCGGCGAGGGCCGATATGTCGTGGCGGATCACCAGCCGCTTCTGGCGCGTCTGATCGACCACCTGCACGAAGGCACCAAGGCAGATCGTGATCAGGAAGGCGATGATGAGCGTCGGCACGGCGCGACGAAGCGCTGGCTCCGCGATCAGGAGCCGGTGATAGGCAGGTTTCGCGATCGATTGCGCCAATCCCTTGATCGAATCGGATTGGACGCACGCGCTCGCGGCGTCTGCACGCGACATGCCTTCGGCCCCCTGAAAACCAGCTTGCAACTGAAGTCCGGAAGCAGCCCCACGTCACTTCCGAATCACACCGATTTGAATCCAGTTTTCGCGGGCTGTCGAGAGTCAACGAATCGTTAACGCGAAATTATTCTTATCCAACACGCAGTTTGTGCATCGCGCGTCCGCAAACGCACGGGTGCAACGAGTCCGAAACGAGAACGTGTGACTCGCCGCGCATTCTTCGTCACGCCCGCGGCGGCTCGGCGTGGCTGATGACGCGCTTCACGCTCGGGAACGCGCGCCGCAACGCACGCTCGATCGCGTCGACATGCTCGTGCACCTTGATCACGCTCATCGACGCTGTTGCGCGGCAGTGGAAGTTGACGATCTCGCCGGCGTCGGTGTTGCGGACCCGCACATTGTGGATGTCGTGGATCTCGCTGCCGGCGGCATATTCCGTCAGCGCGGCGGCGATGGTCCGCACCCGGTCCGGCGTGGCATCGACCCCGAACGGAAGTTCCGGTTCCAGCGGCTCGATGTGCACGTCGACCTCGACGTCCTCGCCGAACTCCTCCTGGATGTTGCGCTCCAGCGTGTTGGCGATGTCGTGCGCGGCCTCGAGCTGCATGTTGGCATCGACCTCGAGGTCGATGCTGACGATCAGCTTGACGCCGAGATCGTGCACCGTGACGTGGTGGACGGCGAGGGCGGAATTGCGCGCGATCACCATGATGCGGTCGCGCACGGTCTCGTTGTCGCGCGCGACGGGCACTGCGGCGAAGGTAAGGTCGGCATCGCCGAAAGCCTTGGCGACGGCGGCCTGCGCGTTGCGCTTGATGTCCTCGACCCGGTCGATCGGATAGGTCCGCGGCACCTTCGCGATGGTGTCGATGAACGTGGTCGCTCCGACCATGCGCACGCGCAAGCGTTCGACGTCGATCACGCCGGGCACGCTGCGGATCGCCGCTTTGGCCTTCTCCTGCGCGCCTTCGGGAGCGCGATCGACCAGCGTCTGCACGGTCGAGCCGGCCATGCGCAGGCCGAGCGCTGCGATCATCACGGCAACCGCTGCGGCCGCCGCGGCGTCACCCCACCAGAAGCCGAGCCCAGCCAGGATCAGGCCCACGATCACGGCGCAGGAGCCCATCACGTCCGAGGCGAAATGCAGCGCGTCGGCCGCCAAGGCCTGGCTTCTGGTCTCCCGCGCGGCACGGTGCAGGGCGCGGGCGCGCCAGAGATTGACGGCGATATCGATCACCAGCACCACGAACGGCACGGCCGAGATGGTCGGCGGCGGGGTTCCTTCGCGCAGCCTGCTATAGGCCTCGACCAGGATGCCGCCGGCCAGCACGTAGAGCAGGGCGGTGACGCCGAGCGCGGAGATGCTTTCCAGCTTGCCGTGGCCGTAATGGTGCTCCTCGTCCGCGGGCTTGTCGGACACCCGCACCACCGCCCAGGTGATGATGGTCGCAACCAGGTCGATCAGGGAATGCAGGGCTTCCGAGATCAGCGCCAGCGAGCCGATCGCGATCCCGACCGCGAACTTGGCCGCCGCCATGCCGCCGCTGGCGAAGATCGAGATCGCCGCGACCGAGGTTTTGTCATGCTGGGAGGTCATGGGCGGGGATTTAGCAGCCCCGTGTGGGACATCAAGCGATGATCCACAGGATGTAGTCGCTAGTGAGTTGCAGGAGCGAAGTGATTGCGAATGCTTCTGAATTGAATGCTCGCTCATGCACTCGCTCCGTCATGCCCGGGCTTGTCCCGGGCATCCACGTCTTTCGTGCCATGTCCCAAAGACGTGGATGGCCGGGTCAAGCCCGGCCATGACGTGTGGAGGGAGGCGGGGCATGTTGTTCCGCCCGCGCGCGTCCCCTACACCGTCACCACGATCTTCCCCAGATGCTTGTTCGCTTCCATGTGCTCGAACGCCTGGTCGATGTCGTCGAACGCGAACACCTTGTCGATCGGCAGTTGCAGCTTGCGCGATTCCACCGCGCCCCAGATGTCCCTGCGGACCTCGGCAAAGATCTCGCGGACCTCCTCGATGGTACGGGTACGGAAGGTGACGCCGACATAGTCGATGCGGCGGGCCGCGTGCAGGTCGAAATTGAAGTCGGCATGGGTGCCGCCGAGGCGGCCGACATTGACGATGCGGCCCTTGATCTTCGTCGCGGCTAGGTTCTGATTGGCGACCTTGCCCGAGACCTGGTCGACGACGAGGTCGACGCCTTCGCCGTTCGTCGCCTTCAGCGCCTCGTCGACCCATTTCGGATCCGAGCTGTCGACGGCGAGGTCGGCGCCATACTCCTTCAGCCGGCCGCGGCGATACGCGTCGGTGGACGAGCCGATCACCAGCTTCGCGCCCTTGAGCCGGGCGATCTGCATCGCCATCAGCCCGACGCCGGAGCTCGCGCCCTGCACCAGCACGCTCTGGCCAGCCTGCACCCCGCCGATCGTGACGACGGCGTTGTGCATGGTCGCGAGCGCGACGGGGAGGGTGGCGGCCTCCTCGAAATTCATGTTCGAGGGCGTGTGGAGCAGCCGGCCGTGATCGGCCAGCGTATACTCGGCGAACGCCGCGCCGCCCGATCCCATGATACGGTCGCCGATCTTCACGCCCTTCGCATCGGGCCCGAGCTCGGCGATCTCGCCGGCCCATTCCATGCCCAGCACGGTGCCGACGCCGCCGGCCGCGCCATGGGCGTGGCCCTTGCGCATGCCGGTGTCGGCCCGGTTGAGGCCGCAGGCGCGAACGCGGACGAGCACCTGCGTGCCTTTGGGCTTTGGTTGAGCGACGTCGGAAATCCTCGCGCCTTCAGGGCCGTAGACGTAGGCTTTCATGCAATACTCTCACGTCTTGCAGTGATTATTCCGCCGCTTCGCGTTGTGGCTGAACGATCATCCCCTCGAGCCGGCTGCGAATGATCGCCTCCGCCTCGCGCACGATGCGGGAGACGAGCTCGGCACAGCTCGGGATGTCCTGGATCAGGCCCTGCACCTGGCCGGCCGACCAGATGCCTTCGTCGGAATTGCCGGTGGCATAGACCATCTTGCCGCGGGCACCGGCGACGAGCTCGCGGATGTCCTCGAACTTGGCGCCTTCCTTCTCCATCGCGACGACCTTGGTCGAGACGGCATTCTTGGCCACGCGCGAGGTGTTGCGCATGGTGCGGAAGATCAGCTCGGTCTCGCGCTCGTCATTGGCGACGATCTTCTCCTTGATGAGCTGATGGATCGGACTCTCCTTGGTGGCCATGAAACGGGTGCCCATGTTGATGCCCTCGGCTCCCAGCGCCAGCGCTGCGACGAGGCCGCGGCCATCGGCAAAGCCGCCCGAGGCGATCATCGGGATCTTGATCTTGTTGGCGGCGGCGGGAATCAGGATCAGGCCGGGCGTGTCGTCCTCGCCGGGGTGGCCGGCGCATTCGAAGCCGTCGATCGAGATGGCGTCGACGCCCATGCGTTCGGCCGAGAGCGCGTGGCGGACGCTGGTGCATTTGTGCACGACCTTGACGCCGTGCTTCCTGAACTCGTCGACATGCTCCTGCGGCTTGTTGCCGGCGGTCTCGACCACCTTGATGCCGCTCTCGATGATCGCGGCGCGGTATTCGGCATAGGGCGGCGGTTTGATCGCCGGCAGGATCGTAAGGTTGACGCCGAACGGCTTGTCGGTGAGGTCACGGCAGCGCGCGATCTCCTTGGTCAGGTCCTCCGGCGTCGGCTGGGTCAGCGCGGTGATGAAACCGAGCGCGCCGGCATTGGCAACGCCGGCGACCAGCTCGGCGCGTCCGACCCATTGCATGCCGCCCTGAACGATCGGGTGCTGGACGCCGACGAGCTTGGTGAACCGTGTCTGCAACATGATCTGTTTCCCCCGCGCCCCGCGTGGCGCCCTGTTATCCATTGGCTGGCGGGAGGATGCCGCTGGGGGTGGGAAAAGTCTATTGCGCGGCGGGGCGGGGCGACCATGCAGGAGGCGAGGAGATTCCGCGGGGCGGATAATTGGGGTGCGCTGCTGCCTGACGAGGGCAAGCTCTTTCCTCAAACTCCGCCGTCATACCCCGCGAAGGCGGGGTATCCAGTACGCCGCGACCTCTCGGCTCTACCCTCGCAGTCTCTGGAATACTGGATTGCCCGCCTCCGCGGGCAATGACACCGAGTATGGGGCGAAGAGCTACTTCGTCGACAACCGCACCATCTGGCGCCCGCCGTTCATTTCCTTGAGGCTGTTGACGAAGTTTTCCGGGCGCTGCCAGCGATGGGGGACCTTCAATCCCATGAACTCCGCGATGTCGCCGATGAAGCCGGTACAGTTTATGGTCTCGGCATTCCAGACCGGAGAGCTGGCCTGCAACTCCTTGATGTAGGCGAATACGCGCTTGGCGTCGGCTTCGTTGAGATAGACCCGATAGCTCGCGGTCAGATATTCCGGATCGAGATCGCCATAGCTGGCACCGGTCTCGGATGGCACAAAGGTGATGTGACCGAGCACGTAAGCGAGCGTGTCGCCGGCCGGTGTCAGGCCCGCAACCTCGACGGCCTTCTCGCTGGTCTTGCCGTACCAGACGAAGGCATGGCCCCAGCTCGCGGCCGTGCGGGCGCGGAAGTCGACGTAATAAGGGCCTTTCTCCGCACGCGCGACCGAGCGCCGCGTCGATTGCGGCTGAGGCCGCGAGGCGGTGTCGGTCGTAGCAAGCGCGTTCGCATCGGCAACGCGCCTGTCGGTCTGCTTGTCGGTCTCATGGGCCGAGGCCGAGGGCGTTGTGCATGAGAGCATAGCCGCAAGAGCGAAGCCCGCGAGGATGCAGGATCCCGATCGACCAGCTTTGTTCGTCACGCTATTCCCCCTCGACCATGGGCCGCAAATGTGGCGCGTCCTTTGCCGCGCGTCAGTAGCGCGCGGCGACCGGGCCCGGCGCCTTGCCGATCGGGGCCTTTCCAATCGGGCTCTTGCCGATCGGCATCTTGCCGATTGGCGCCTGCTCGCCCGGATAGGCTGGCACCGGCTGCCGGCGCGGCAGATCCGCAGCGTTCGCGGCCGTCGCAAAAGCAAGCGTGGCACCCAGAGCAAATACAATCTTCTTCACAGCGATACCCCTAGAAGGTTTGGTCCAAACACGGTCATGCCGTGCCCCCAGACACGCCTTCCAAAAGGGCGGCCGAATGCGTCCAAGTTGCGGCGCGCACGGGACATGTTGGCGGCATTGCTCGGGCGCGCGAAGATGTGATGTGACTGGATGTTTCGGAGCGCGACCAACCTTGGTGCCGACAGGGGCCCGCTGGCTTGCCGGGAGAGCGCAGCACCGGGATTTCGTCAACGCCAGGCGCTGCGGGAAGATGCGAGGTGGCGCGCACGTCCCTGTGCCGGCCCGCGTGCACCCAGGCCAGCCGCCAGCGCCAGGACGAAGCAACGTGCCCTGGGGCTATCGCTTGCCGAGCAAGTTCGACCGGATCTTGTCGGCGAACCAGACCACGAAGATCGCGGCGAACGAGAGAGCGAAGTACAGCACGGTCCACAGCAGTGCGTTGCCGGCATTCGTCATTGCGTCCTCCCTTGCATCAGAAATCAATCTTTTGCCGGGGAGGGTAGCCTTGGCCGCGACGGCGCGATTTGCGCCAGATCAATTTTGCTGCTCTGCGGCGGCGAAAAAGTCTACAGCCGAAACTCGTTGGTGAGTTCGCCAATGCCGTCGATCGCGACGGTCACCGTGTTGACGGGCTCCTTCATCACGCCGACGCCGACCGAGGTGCCGACCGCGATGAGGTCGCCGGGCAAGAGGGTCATGTCGTGGGAGATCCTGCTCACCAGCTCCTGTGCGCTGAAGATCATGTCCGAGATCGGGTAGCTCTGCCGCTCAGCGCCGTTGAGGATGGTGCGCACGGTGAGTTTTGCCGGATCGAGACCGGTCGCGATCACAGGGCCGAACGGACCGTAATCGTCAATGCCCTTGGCGCGGGCCCATTGGGCGAAGGTGGGGTCGCGCGTCAGGATGTCGTTGGCGGTAATGTCGTTGACGCAGGTGTAGCCGAAGATGCAGCCGTCGGCCTCATCTGGCGAGACACGGGCGCAGGTCCTGCCGATGACAATGCCGAGTTCGCCCTCATAGGTGGTCTTGCCGTCGTAATAGGACGGGCGGCGGATCACGGCGCCGGGTGTGGCGATGCTGGTGGTGGCCTTGAGCAGGTACAGCGGCTCCGGCGGTTCGGGCTGGTTCAGCTTGGCCGCGAGCGCGTGGAAATTATTCCAGAGCGCGACGATCTTGCTGGGCACGCAGGGCGCAAGCAGCTCGACCTCCGAGAGCGCCAAAATCTTGCCCGTTGCGGCGTTGCGACCGAACATGTCGCCCTCGTGCACGGTGATGCCGGAGGACGTCAGCGTGCCGAAGCCCGTCGTTCCGGCATGGCGGAAGCGCAGCCATTTGGTCACGCTCGTCATCACGCCACCGCCAGTGCGCGCGGATCAGCCGGTGTCGAGACGCCGTCATAGAGGCCGGCGATGCGGGCGCGCTGCGTCACCATGGCCAGCACCGAATCGAGCGCGGGCGTGGCAATGCCGGTGAGCCGGCCCATCTCCTGCACCACGGTGACGAGCGGATCGATCTCCATCGGGCGACCGCGCTCGAGATCCTGCAGCATCGAGGTCTTGTGCGCGCCAACCTTGCGCGCCCCCTCGATGCGGCGCTCGACGTCGACGCGAAACTTGACGCCGAAGCTCTCGGCGATGGCTTGCGTCTCCACCATGATCGCGCGAGACAGCGCGCGCGTGGCGGGATCGGTGCAGATCACGTCGAGCGTGGCGTGGGTCAGCGCGCTGATCGGGTTGAAGCAGACATTGCCCCAGAGCTTCAGCCAGATCTCGTCGCGGATGCGGTCGAGCACGGGAGCTTTCAGGCCGGCGGCGACGAAGAGATCGGCGAGGCGCAGCACGTCGGAGGTGATCTCGCCCGAGGGCTCGCCGAGCGGAAAGTTGTTGCCGTAGACGTGGCGGATCACGCCGGGCGCCTCGATCTCGGTGGCGGGATAGACGATGCAGCCGATGGCGCGCTCGGCCCCCAGCTCACCCCACTGCCGGCCGCCGGGATCGATGCTCTCCAGCGTCGAGTTCTCATATTGGCCGCCGTGCTTGTAGAAGTACCAGTAGGGAATGCCGTTGACGGCGGTGACGATGCGGGTGTGAGGCCCGAGCAGCGGCTGCATCTTTTCGATTACGCCGGTGATCGAATGGGCCTTCAGCGTGATGATGATGAAGTCCTGCACGCCGAGTTCAGTGGGGTCATCGGTGCAGCGCGGATGAACGGTGTGCTTTTCCTCGCCCGCGAGCAGTGTCAGGCCGCGCTCGCGCATGGCGGCAAGGTGCGCGCCGCGTGCGATCAGGCTGACGTCAGCGCCCGCGCGCGCGAACTGAACCCCGAGGTATCCGCCGATCGCGCCGGCGCCGTAGATGCAGATCTTCATGAAATCCTCGCGAGCAGAGACGGATTTTGGGACGAAAGATCCGGTCCGGCTCGGAAGGATCCGAGCCGGGGCCGGCAGTCGCAGGGGGAAGTTTTGCCGCTCTAAAGCGCGCTGCGCTTTAGTCTATTGTTTGAGCATTGATCTTGTCGGAAAACCGCTGCGCACTTTTCCGGATCATGCTTTTAAGCCGCCGCTTGCGGCGTGCCGTTGAGCGCCTCGTCCATCGCCGCGGCGATGTCGCGCATGCTGATGACGGAGACGAGGCTGTAATCGTCGATCACGGGCAGATGGCGGATATGATGACGGTTCATCAGATGCCGGACGTGCTCGATCGTGTCGGTGGAGGTGCAGGACACCAGCTGCTGCACCGAGACCAGCTGGGAGACCTTGACGTTGACGGCGCCCGCACCGTGCTCGGCGACGGCGCGCACCACGTCGCGCTCGGTGAACATGCCAACCGCGGTGTTGCCCTCGGAGCGGACCACATCCTTGACCACCAGCGCGCTGATATTGTTGGCGCGCATCAGCTTGGCCGCGATCCCCACCGTTTCGTTCATACGCACCGTGACAACGCGCGGCGTCTTCTTGCGCAGAATGTCTCCGACCAGCATTGCATCCTCCTGGGTGAGTGGTGAGGAAGTGTGGTATACATAATGCCAATCGTCAAGCGCTGGATTTGGCGGATCCGAAAAATCTTGCGACAGGCGTACTGACATTATCGCCGTGCCAAAAAGAAAGGGCCGCATCGCTGCGCCCCTTCGCAAGCCGGCAAGGTTCAGCCGCTCACGCCGTCTTGGTCTTGGCAGTGCCGGTCGCCTTGTCCGTGCGCTCGGCTTCCTGGCCGTGGATGAAGGCGCGGCGCATCGGCTTGATCACGAGCAGCGCCATCAGCGCCGCCATGGCGTTCAGTCCCACCGCCAGCACGAACACGGCCTTCCAGCCATAGGCGGTCGAGATCACGCTCGCGAGCGGGACGAGCAGGGAAGCCGTGCCCTTCGCAGTGTAGAGCATGCCGTTGTTGGTGGTTGCGAACTTCGCACCGAAGGTGTCGCCGCAGGTTGCGGGGAACAGCGAATAGATCTCGCCGAACACGCCGAAATACACCGCGGTCGCCAGCACGAAAACGACAGGCACCCGGCCATAGGCCGAGAGCGTCAGCAGCATCAAGGCGGCGGTGCCGAAGGCGATGAACATGGTGGGCTCGCGGCCGATCGTGTCGGAGACCCAGCCGAAGAAGGGTCGCCCGAATCCGTCGAAGATGCGGTCGAGCGAGATCGCGAAGGTCAGCGCCGCCATCTGAAAGCCGGCGAGCGTCACCGGTGTGTCGGCAATCCCGTAGTCGTGCGCGATCGGGGCGATCTGCGCCGCCGTCATCAGCCCGCCGGAAGCGACGATGACGAAGACGAGATACATCGCCCAGAAAACTGGGCTGCGCAGCACTTGCGGCGGGGTGAAATCGATCCTGGTCTGCGGCAGGTTGAGCTGCTTCTTCTTCGGCGGAATGGAGAGGCGCGGCGGCTGGATGAAGAAGGCGAGCACGAACACGACGAGGCCCTGGGCGATGCCGAAGGTGAGGAAGGCGTGCTGATAGCCGCTCGAGGCGATCATGCTCGCGATCGGCACGATGGTGATCGCGGCCCCTGCGCCGAAGCCGGCGGCGGTCGCGCCCGCCGCGAGGCCGCGGCGGTCGGGAAACCATTTCAGCGCGTTGCCGACGCAGGTGCCGTACACGGCACCCGCGCCCATGCCGCCGACGATCGCCGCCGCATAGAGCACGGTGAGGCTGTCGGCGGAGGCGTTGAGGATCCAGGACAGTGCGATCATCACGCCGCCGAACATGATGACGATGCGCGGGCCGTATTTGTCGACGAACCAGGCCTCGACCGGCACCAGCCAGGTCTCGGTAACGACGAAGATGGTGAAGGCGAGCTGGATCGCGGTGCGCCCCCAGTGGTGGGCGGCATCGATCGGATCGACGAACAGCGTCCAGCCATATTGCAGATTGGCGATCATCGCCATGCAGACGATGCCCATGCCGAGCTGGAGCCAGCGGAAACCGGAGCGAAGCGGCGCGGCGGTGGCGGCGCCGCCCGGGCTGGAAATCATCGAGAACCTCCCAAACCGCCTGATTGTCTGTGACACAGGATCGCAAGACGACCTGATGTCGCGAGTATTGTGGCTTATCGTCGCAGGCGTGGCGCGGAGATTGGTATACGATATTCCAGATTGCAAGCCCTAACTTGTCACTTCTTGGTGGCTCGCCCGCGCCCCGGCGAGACGATGCGGCGATCGCCAAAGAAAAACGCCCGGCCGTGAGGCCGGGCGTCGTGCTTGCTGAATTGTACCGCCGGTCAGATCGTCGATTTCGCGACCACGATCTTGCGCCAGGGCTTGAGCACCGCGATCGCCAGCACCGAAGCCAGGATGTTGGCGCCGGCCGCGATGATGAACACGCTGTCCCAGGTCCCCGATGTCTGCTGCATGTAGTTGGCGATCGGCACCAACAGCGCGGCGGTGCCCTTCGCGGTGTAGAGCAGGCCGGCATTGGTGGTCGCGAACTTGGTGCCGAACGTGTCGGTGCAGGTCGAGGGGAATAGCGAGTAGATCTCACCCCAGGCGAAGAACACGAAGCCCGAGAGCAGCACGAACCAGACCGGATCGTGGCCCCAGAGGTAGAGCATCCAGATGCCGAACCCTTCCATGCCGAAGGCGATGAACATCGTGTTCTCGCGGCCGATCATGTCGGAGATCCAGCCGAAGAACGGACGCGTCAGGCCGTTGAGCACGCGGTCGATCGTGGCCGCGAAGGTCACCGCCGTCATCGTCACCGCCATCAGCGTCACCGGGACGCTGTCGACCTTCCAGTCAACCGCGATCGGCTTCAGGTTCGCGGTGACCATCAGTCCACCCGCGCCAACGATCACGAACATGAAGTACATCAGCCAGAAGATCGGCTGGCGCAGCACTTCGGTCGGCTGATAGTTGCGCCGGGTCTGGATGATATTGGCATTCGCCACCACGTTCGGCACTTGACCCGCTTTCGGCGCGAGCAGGAAGAAGGCGAGGAGGCAGATGATGATGCCTTGTCCGAGGCCGAAATAGAGGAAGGTGGTCTGGAATCCGCTGTCCTTGATCATGGCCTGGATCGGCGCCACGGTCAGCGCGGAGCCTGCCCCGAAGCCGGCCGCCGTGATGCCGGCCGCAAGACCGCGCTTGTCCGGAAACCATTTCAGCGCGTTGCCGACGCAGGTGCCGTAGACGCCCCCGGCGCCGATGCCTGCGATGATCATGCCGAGATAGTAGCCGTTCAGCGAGGTCGCCTGCGCGTTGATCGCCCAGCCGATGGCGCAGAGCACGCCGCCGACCAGCACTACGATGCGCGGGCCGTATTTGTCGACGAACCATCCTTCAACCGGCACCAGCCAGGTCTCGAACAACACGAAGAGCGTGAAGGCCCATTGGATCGAGGCGCGATCCCAGCCGAACGTCTTCTGGATGTCGGGGACGAAGAACGTCCAGCCATATTGGTAGTTGGCGATCATCACCATCGCCGCCACACCGATCGCCAATTGCGCCCAGCGATAGGCATCGCTTACGCGCGCGGCACTCGGGGCCGCTGCTGCCGACTGCACCATGTCCGTCATCAAAAACCCTCCCAAACGCGCCCATCATTGTTATGCATGCGCTGGCGCGCACTCTGGTATGCAATATGCCAAGATTCAAGCGATCGAGGGGAGAGTGCGGCGAAATAGCGCAGGCTTGTTCACATGCGCCATGGTCGCGGGCTTGTAAAGCCCGAATTGTTGCCAGTGCCGGCGCCAGCTCGAGCTTTGCCCATGCAATGTATTGATTTTACGATATTTATTCTGTCAGGGCGTGTGGCCGAGATCTCTGCTGGCAGTTGCGCTCTCGGAGGTTTCTCTACCTGCGCGCTGGCTCGCGGGCAAAGGCGCGGGGCGTCTACCGACGCGCCACTCCCTGGAATTCTATATTCCAGAAGTCTGGAGTGCGGCAATTTGGCGTCGGTAGCGATGCGGATTGCGCAGATCCCGCCTCACGCCATCGACGTGCGCAGCCGGCTGTAGCCTTCCTGGATCGCGGACCAGAACAGGGCGACCAAGCCGAGCGCCATGATGGTGCTGACGAGGCCGTTGGAGAAGAACACCCCGAGCGAGCCTTGCGAGCCCAGCAGCGATTGCCGGAAGGCTTCCTCGGCCTTGTCGCCGAGCACGATGGCGAGCACCAGGGGCGCGAGCGGGTAATTGCACTTCTTCAAGAGATAGCCGAGCACCCCGAACACCAGCATCAGCATCACGTCGAAGGTGCTGTTGTGCACCGAGTAGGCGCCGATCGCGCAGAGCACCAGGATCAGCGGCGCGATGATGCCGAACGGCACGCGCAGGATCGCGGCGAAGATCGGCACGCAGGTGAGCACGACGATGAGGCCGGCGAGATTGCCGAGATACATCGAGGCGATCAGGCCCCAGACGAATTCCTTCTGCTCGACGAACAACATGGGCCCGGGCTGCAGGCCCCAGATCAGCAATCCGCCGAGCAGCACGGCGGCGGTCGGCGAGCCGGGCACGCCAAGCGACAGCATCGGCAGCAGCGCCGAGGTGCCGGCGGCATGTGCGGCCGTCTCCGGCGCGATCACGCCTTCGATCTCGCCCTTGCCGAAATTGTTGCCGCGCCGCGCCAGGCGCTTGGCGATGCCGTAGCTCATGAAGGAGGCCGGCGTCGCGCCGGCCGGCGTGACGCCCATCCAGCAGCCGATCAGGCAGGACCGCAGCGAGGTCATCCAATAGGCGGGCAGCTCGCGCCAGGTCTGGAGCACGACACGAAGGTTGATGCTGGCCTTGCCGCCGCGGAAGGCGAGCCCTTCCTCCATGGTCAGCAGGATCTCGCCGATGCCGAACAGGCCGATCACGGCAATCAGGAAGTCGAATCCGTTGAGCAATTCGGTGACACCGAAGGTCAGCCGCAATTGCCCGGTGATCGAGTCCAGTCCGACGGCCGCGAGCGCAAAGCCTATCATCATCGCGGCGATGGTCTTGAACGGCGGCTCCTTGCTGAGGCCGACGAAGGAGCAGAAGGCGAGGAAATACACCGCGAACTTCTCCGCCGGACCAAATCGCAGCGCAAAGCCCGCGACGAGCGGCGCGACCAGCGTGATCATGATGACGGCAAACAGCGCGCCGATGAAGGAGGAGGTGAAGGCCGCCGTCAGGGCTTCGCCGGGCTTGCCCTGTTGCGCCATCGGATAGCCGTCGAAGGTGGTCGCTACCGACCATGGCTCGCCGGGAATGTTGAACAGGATCGAGGTGATGGCGCCGCCGAACAATGCGCCCCAATAGATGCAGGACAGCATGATGATCGCCGATGTCGGCGGCATGCTGAAGGTCAGCGGAAGCAGGATCGCGACGCCGTTGGCTCCCCCTAGCCCCGGCAGCACGCCGATGATGACGCCGAGCGTGATGCCGATCACCATCAGCATGATGTTGTAGGGCTGCAGGGCGACCGCGAAGCCGTGAAACAGATTGGCCAACTCTTCCATGTCAAAACGTCCTGCAGCTGCAATTGAACGAATGCGTGGCTCTCACAGACCGAGCCATTCCTCGAGCGGACCCTTGGGCAGCGGCACCAGGAACCAGCGTTCGAAAACCAGATAGGTGACGACCGGCATGCCGATCGCGATCGCGGCCACCGTCAGCCAGCGATAGCCGCCGAGCCAGCGCATGAACCAGGCGATGAAGACCATCGAGGCGACGTAGAGTCCGATGAACGGCATCGAACCGACATAGATCGCGGTCGGCACCACGACGCTCAAGACCTGGCGCAGCTGCCCCCATTCTGCGAACAGCCGGCCATCGTCGTCGCGCTGCGCATGCCAGAGATTGAGGGCGCTCGCACCGACGATTGCGGCGCCGACGTAAAAGGGAAAGAAGCCGGCGCGCGGCCCCTCTGCGCCCCAGTTGATGCCGGCCTTCAGGCTGCCGAAGATCACGATGAGGCCGAACACGCCGATCAGCAGCGCCATGCCGATTTCCAGCGTCTTGTGTGCGGGGCCGGATTCGGATCGGGATCGTTCAGTCATGAAGCCTCCAGGCGGAAATGCAGTCTTTCGCAGTCGCTGCCGGCGCGAGGACGCGCAGCATCCTCGGCCGTCATCGATGCCAGGCTCAATTCGATGCGAGGAAGCCGGCTTCCTTCATCAGGCTTTCGTGCCGCTTCTCCTCCGCCTCGATCCACTTGGCGTAATCGGCGCCGGTCAGGAAGGTCGTGTTGAAGGCGCCGCTCTTCATGAACTCCTGCCATTCCGGCGTGGCGCGCACCTTCTTGAACAGCTCGATGTAATATTCGACCTGGTCCTTCGTGGCCTTGGGCGACATGAAGATGCCGCGCAGCATGAGATATTCCATCGCAAGGCCCTGCGACTTGCAGGTCGGAATGTCCTTCCAGGCCTTGCCGTCGGCGATCGGCTCGTCATAGGCCATCGGCTGGGCGTCGAACACGCAGAGCGGACGGAGCTTGCCGCCGCGCCATTGCGCGACCGCCTCGATCGGGTTGTTGACGGTCGAATCGACGTGGTTGCCGACGAGCTGCACCGCGACTTCGCCGCCGCCCTTGTAGGGAATGTAGGTGAACTTGGCGTCGATCGCCTTCTCGATGCCGACCGTGATGATCTGGTCTTCCTGCTTGGATCCAGTGCCGCCCATCTTGAACGTGCCGCTCGGCGCCTTCTTCGCGGCCTCGACATAGTCCTTGACGGAATTGTACGGCTTCTCGGCATTGACCCAGAGCACGAACTCGTCGAGCGCCAGCATCGCGACCGGAGTCAAATCCTTCCAGTTGAAGGGGATGCCCGTCGCCAGCGGCGTCGTGAACAGGTTCGACAGCGTGATGATGATCTTGTGCGGATTGTTCGCCGACGTCTTCACATCGAGGAAGCCTTCACCGCCTGCGCCGCCGGCCTTGTTGATGACGACCAGCGGCTGCTTCATCAGATTGTGCTTGGTGACGATGCCCTGGATGGTGCGCGCCATCTGATCGGCGCCGCCGCCAGTGCCCGCGGGCACGATGAACTCGACCGGACGGACCGGCTCCCAGGCGGCACGGCTTGCGGTGCTGCTCGCGCACGACATCACCATTGCCGCCAACGCGACATTCAGAACGAATGGCTTCATCTTGTTCACTCCCTGTCGAACCCTCAACGCAGCCGCTCTTTGTCGGCTTGCGTCAGCCCATCCCGAGTCACATGCCCCGGGATTACCCTTGCGGTCTAGCACCCATGGCAGTCCCGATAGAAACTGTATGAGCAGGGATAACGCGCGGCATCCGCATCTTTCGGCTAAGGCTTCGCCAAGGGCGCGGCAAACTTGCCACTCGGCCTTCCGTCCTGCGTTACGCTTCCCCGTCCTTACACTTTTGAATCGTGCAACCATTCTTGTTTGAATGGATGGTATGCGAAATGCCAGTAGACAAACAACCGGAATCGTCGGTTGGCCTCGGCGGACTAATCGTCGCAGTTCCGCTCGCCTGCGAGGGAGGGCGCTGCCAAACAGAAATGGCCCCGACAGGCGGGGCCATTTGGTCAAACAACGTGTTTTTGGCTTCTGTGCCGTCGCCCGTTCGGTGAGGCAGCGAAGGCCTTCTTACAGGCCGAAACGTGGCAAGTCCCCGTTGCGATTGGAGATTTCGGCACTCGCCAGCAGCAAGCCGTCGATCGCGGCCATCAGGCGGGCGAACAGCGAGGCGGAGGGGGCGAGAGCAACGGACGCGGTCTTGGACATCGGAAATCCCTTTCTTGAGAACAGTCAGTCTTGCTGCCTCATTTCTGGGAACACATTATGTATGCCAGATGCCAGCGTCCATGGTCTTGTTTGCATAGCAGCATTCTTTCTTCCGCATTGCGGCATAGGCGGTGAACCCCTGGGCGGGCCGAGCGCCTTGACACGGTCAGTCGAATAAAGAATGTAATGTTATAACATTACATAGTGAGATGCCGTGTCTCGTCGTCCTCGACCCATTCCCCTCAAGAGGCTGTTCGATCTCCATGCCCAAACTCCCCGTCACCGTCTTGTCCGGCTTCCTCGGGGCTGGAAAGACCACTTTGCTGAATCACGTCCTGAACAATCGGCACGGCTTGAAAGTGGCGGTAATCGTGAACGACATGAGCGAGGTGAACATCGATGCGGATCTGGTCCGCGATGGTGGTGCCAACCTCTCGCGGACTGATGAGAAACTGGTGGAGATGACCAACGGTTGCATCTGCTGCACCCTGCGCGACGATCTCCTGAGGGAAGTACGTGCGCTCGCCGAAAGCGGGCGCTTCGATTATCTGCTGATCGAATCGACGGGCATTTCGGAGCCGCTCCCGGTCGCAGCGACGTTCGATTTCCGCTCGGAAGAGGGCGAAAGCCTCTCCGACATCGCCCACCTGGACACGATGGTGACGGTGGTCGACGCCGCCAACCTGCTGAAGGACTATTCCTCGACCGAGTTCCTCGGCGAGCGCGGCGAGGCGCTGGACGGCGACAAGCGGACGCTGGTCGATCTCCTCGTGGAGCAGATCGAGTTCGCCGACGTGATCGTCCTCAACAAGGTGGACGATGCCTCGCCGCAACAGCGCGAGGCGGCACGGCAGATCATCCGCTCGTTGAATCCCGAAGCCGACATCATCGAGGCCAATCACAGCCGCGTGCCGTTCGACCGCGTGCTCAACACCGGCCGGTTCGACTTCGAGAAGGCCCAGCAGCATCCGCTCTGGTACAAGGAGCTCTATGGTTTCGCCGACCACGTGCCTGAAACGCAGGAATATGGCGTGAAGAACTTCGTCTACCGCGCCCGCCGGCCGTTCGATCCGGCGAAGTTCGACAAGTTCGTCAAGGCATCCTGGCCAGGCGTGATCCGGGCGAAGGGTCACTTCTGGCTGGCGACGAGGCCGCAATGGCTCGGCGAGATCAGCCAGGCGGGAGCGATCGTGAGGACCGAAGCGCTGGGGTTCTGGTGGGCGAGCGTTCCAAAGGAGCGGTGGCCGAACGATGAGGCCTGGCGCAAGCGGCTCCGCCAGTATTGGGACAAGCTGTACGGCGATCGTCGCCAGGAGATCGTGTTCATCGGCACCGGCATGGACGAAGCCGAGATCCGTGGCAGGCTGGACGCATGCCTTGTCCCTGATACGTCCACCATGGACATCGCCGCATGGTCCGCTCTCGCCGATCCGTTTCCGGCCTGGCGTCGAGGCGATCAGTCCAACTGATCGACGTGCCTGCCAGCCACCCGGCGTGAGGTCCGGGCTTGACCATCTCGGACCAGGTCTTGCAAGGGGACGGCAAAGCCGTTAGTGCTCTGCCCCCTTTCCAAGCATCATTCAGAGTGGTTCATGTCGAGCGCCTCGCCCGCCGTCTCGATCGGCATCGATTTTGGCACCAGCAACACGGTCGTTGCGCTGGCGGCGGACGACCGTCGGGTCGAGGCCATTCGCTTCGACCATGGCGGGCAACGCCACAGCGTCTACGTGTCGGCCCTGTGCTTCTGGGAGGACCGGCCGGGCGCCGGTGCCCAGGCCGAGGGCGGGCCATGGGCGATCGAGCAGTTTCTCGAAGGACGCCACGTCTACCGCTTCCTGCAATCGTTCAAGACCTTCGCAGCGAGCTCCAGCTTCAGCACCACGCAAGTCTTCCGGCAGCGCTACAAATTCGAGGACATCCTGGCGGCATTCCTGCGCACGCTGGCGCGCCACGGCGGGGACAAGTTCGGCTTCGAGGCGGCGAACATCACGGTCGGCCGCCCGGTCCGCTTTGCCGGCGGCAATCCCGACGAGGCGCTGGCGATGCAGCGCTACCGCGCCGCGTTCGAGCGCTTGGGCGCCGGCCACGCGCGCTATGTCTACGAGCCCGTCGGCGCGGCGTTCTCGTTTGCGCGCAGGCTGGAGCGCGATGCCACCGTGCTGGTAGCCGATTTCGGCGGCGGCACCAGCGACTTTTCCGTGATGCGTTTCTCGCGTGCGGGCGGCGTTCTTCGCGCCGAGCCGCTCGGCCACGCTGGTATCGGCGTTGCCGGCGACACCTTCGACTATCGCATCGTCGACCACATCGTCTCGCCGCGGCTCGGCAAGGGCTCCAGCTTTCGCTCGTTCGACAAGGTGCTGCCGGTCCCGACCGGGCACTACACGAACCTGGCGCGCTGGCATCAGCTCGCGATGATGAAGAGCAACGGCGATCTGCGCGAGCTCCGCGAGCTCCAGCGCACCGCGCTGAAGCCCGAGCTGCTCGAGGACTTCATCACTATCGTCGATCTCGACCTCGGCTTTGCGCTTTACCGCGCGGTGTCCGACGCCAAGGTGGCGCTCTCGGCGCAGGACGAGGTGGACTTCCGCTTTAGGGGCGGCGGCGTCGAGATCGGCGCGGCCATCACGCGGAAGAAATTCGAAGCCTGGATTGCCGACGACATCGCCCGGTTAGGTGCCACCGTCGACAAGGTGTTGGCCGAGGCCCGCATCGCCTCGCGCGAGGTGGAGAAGGTGTTTCTGACCGGCGGCACCTCGTTTGTGCCTGCGGTCCGAAAATTGTTCGCCGACCGCTTCGGCAACGAGCGGCTGATGTCCGGCGACCAGTTCGAGTCGATCGCCTATGGCCTGGCGCTGATCGGGCACAGTCCGGATCCCGACCGCTGGACGGCAGGCGGGGGGCCTGCTCCTCGCAATGGCGACGTGGGGAGATCTGTCAATCGAATCGAATAGTGCCGTAGGGTGGGCAAAGGCGCGGAGCGCCGTGCCCACCATCCTGCAAGCTCGAGAGAGCATCGGTGGGCACGCTGCGCTTTGCCCACCCTACGATAGTGATGTTGTCGCTACTGGTTGATCTCCGGCTCGACGAGCTTGGCCAGATTGCGCAGCGATTCCTGCCAGCCGAGATAGCACGCCTCCGGTGGAATGACGTCGGGGATACCGGCCTGCGTGATGTCGATCTCGGTACCAACAGAGACCTTCTTCAGGTTCACCGTCACCTCGATCAGGCCCGGCAGGTTGGGGTCGTCGAACCTGTCGGTGTAGCGGAGACGTTCGCCCGGCACGAGCTCGAGATATTCGCCGCCGAACGAATGGCTGTTGCCCGTGGTGAAGTTCCGGAACGACATCTTGAACGTGCCGCCGACCTTGGGCTCGAAATGATGAACGGTGCAGGTAAAGCCGTTCGGCGGAAGCCATTTCGCCATCGCGTCGGCTTCCAGGAAGGCGCGATAGACCTTCTCCGGGCTGGTGGCGAGAACGCGGTGCAGGCGGACAGTATTGGGCATGGTTGTTATCCTTCGATGATTGATGGGCCCGAGCTGGCCTCTATGGCCCATTCATGTCACGAGGACGACGGGCAAGCCGCCGATCCGACAGGGGTCTTGCAGATTATTTGTCGCAGGGGCGGTCAACCTCGCGAGCCCGCCAATCGCCTGACTCGTCCGCCCTTGCTCTAAGGGCCTGATCCCTTCTGCGCAAAGGGGTATCGCATTTGCACATTCACCAGAGGTCGTCATGCGGGACAAGCCCCGCCATGACGACGTGGAGACTCCAGGTTTAACCACTGCAGGTGAGGAACACGGAGCGTTGCGACGTGTTGTTCGCGATCAGAACAGGAGACAGTCAGATGATCAAGAAGCTCATGCTGGGCGCAGTGATCGCCTCGATCATGGGATCCACCGCAATGGCGCAACCCAGTCAGCAACAAGGAGGCGCGCAATCCGGGGTGGGCGGAACAAGCGACACCACGAAGAACAATGACAAAACCAAAGGCGGCATGACGACCGGGACCTCGTCGACCGGCACCACGGACGGCTCAGGCAGCAGCACCCCTGGCGGACAATCTACCAAGAAGAGCTCGACGCCCAAATGAATTCAGGAGGCGCTCATTGTTCGGTCTACGACCAAACGATGGGCGCAAACTTCAAGCCGCGGCAAAGAAGTTCTTCGCGAAGCAGCGGCGCGCTCCTTGATCGGCTCCGGCCTATGCCGCAACGTCATTCGGTGTCATTGAGAACGCCAACTTGTAACGACCGAGCGTCGGACCATCCTGCGCGCCCGCTCTTTGAAGCGATGGCGGCGAGAGCTGTCCGGCGATGACAGCGTCAACCGCATCGCTATCGTAACCTGACACCAGAATGATCCAGTCGGCGGCACCATCATTGCCGCGGATCTGCTGTTCAGTCGTGGGCGAACTCGTCTTGGGCGTATCGGTCAGCAGGAGGTGGGCTCCCGTCAGCCCCGGCTTCGAGGCAAGGGTGCCGAGCGTATCGAGAAGGTGGGCCTGCAGCTCGGCGGCGCGTCCGACGTGGGGCGACAGCCTGATGGTGGCGAGCGCGCCTGCGATGCCGCCGCCAAAGCTCGCGGCAATCCGGCACTGGCTGCGCACCATGCCGAGATGATGTGGCATCATCTTCGTCGACCACGGCGTCGGCGCATTGAGCCGGTCGAGATAGCCCTTCGACGTGAGGACGTCGTAGTGCTCGAGTTCGTAGAGCACGAAGAAGCCCTCGGCGTCCGTCGTGCTGGTCCAGCGTGACCCCCGCCGAAAGCCGGGAATGCTCATCCGCTCGGGAAAGTGCTCGTGCGAATGCCAGTCGCCGAACTCGCTGCGCTGCTCCGGGCGGACGCTCCACCACATCGCAACGGCGGCCTTGCCGAGCAGTGACATGTTGACCTCCCTGCCTTGCGCGGGGCTATCGCATTTGAAAGCTTCTCCTTGCGGCCATCCTTCGAGACGCCCCGCTTTAGGCGGGCTCTCAGGATGAGGGCGGAGTGCGCGCAGGCCGCCACTAGTCATATGCGATAGCCCTGACTTTCTTGCGGACACTTTGCCTCAACACCAACAGCGGCGGCAAGGTGTCTCCGCCTGGCAAGCCGCAGCCACGACGCGATCGAAGGCTATCATGGTGCAGGTAAACGCGAGCCAGCGGATCGCCTGACTGCGCGTCCGATCACATCGGCTCGCCGACATCGCTGCGATAATGCCTCGGCGAAGTTCCGAAGCGGCGGCGGAAACAGCGGTTGAAGTACGACACCTCGTTGAATCCGCAGGCATAGGCGATATCGCTGATCTTCGATCGGTTGTAGCGCGAGTCGAGCAGCATCTTCCGTGCCTTCTGCAGCCGCAGCTCAGTGACACGTTCGGTAAAGCTCGATCCGGTCTCCTGGAGCAGTTCCTGAACGTAACGCGGCGAAAGCCCTAAATGGCGCGCAAGCTCGCTCGGCGAAAACGACGGATCAGCGAAACGCCCCCTGATATCTGCGATCACGTCCTGCAGCCGCGCGGCACGCAACCCGCGGCGCGTCGCAAGTTCGGCTGAATCGCCGCGGGCGCCGAGGACCAGCGCGACCAGATCGATGAGATGCGTACTGATGTTCTCCTTCAGCACAAGGTCGGCATCGATATCGGAGTCGATGACGATGGCGAGATAGCGCTCCAGGTGACGCAAGGCCGGCGATGCAGCCAACGGCTTCACGGCAAGGTCCTCGAAATTCGGCAGCCGCTCGGCCAGCAGCGCGCGCGGCACCGTGACGCAGCGAATAGCGACCGGCCCGTCGTGCTGCGCCGCGATCGGCGCTGCGTTGGTATAGAGCATCGCCTGCCCGACGCCGCGAATGGCTTCGCGGCCCTCCTGCCTGATCAGCGAACTCGTACCGTTGAGCATGGTGCCGATGATGTAGTCGCCGCGGCTGTCAGCTTCGACGTGACGCTGGGTACGCACTGCCGTCTGAATATTGGAGTCGAGCTGGCTGACCGCGATATCGCCGAATTTCAGGAATTCGGACCGCGAATAAAACGGCGCATCGGGAAAGAACGAAATGTCCGCCGCGCACAAATGATCGGTGAACAGGTCGAGCCACAGCCGTTGGCGCGAACGTTCGTCAAGATGCGCGGGAAGCTGATCCGAAGCGAATACGACCTTGGACATCGTTGCACGGCAAAGCTGTGGATGTAGCGCGATACCGCGGCAGAGTTGGTCGCGGCGCAAGCGTTACAGATGCGGTAAAGCGCCGCACGCTCTGCCGGAACTGATTGGCTGTTCGCCCCAGTCCTAGTCAGGCGCCGTTGTCCAACTTCGTCATGCGCTGAGCCCCGCAAATGTGTCCGCCGAGCAACATGGGCGTCCGAAAAGACGAGACGATGCGGGATCGTCCAACTCGGGTGCAGGCCAGGACAAGAAGCCTATGCTATTTCGTGTCAGTAACTTAGCCGTGAAACGAAGGCGGCAAAGGCGTGGTGCACTACGCCTTGCGACCGGAGGCGCTCCTGTAGTTTGGAGCAGCTTCCTTGGAATTGGAATTGGGGGTTGGAGTGAAAAAGCTGACACTGACGGGCGCTTCATTGGCTGGCGCCTCGATCATGGTTTCTGCAGGAGCTCTGGCCGCCGACCTGCCGATCAAGGCGCCGCCCCGACCGGCTTGGATCGATAGCTGGGCAGGGCCGTATATCGGCGCTTATTTCGGCGCGGGTGCCGGACGTGTGACGGAATCCTCGACCGGCAGTTTCGGTAGCAGTTCTGTCTCGACCAACGCCGGCGTGGTGACGTCGAGCTCGACCTTGGTCGGAACGACTGCGAGCAATCTTTCGGGCGACGTGACCGGTTCGATGGTCGACCTGTTCGCGGGATATAATTGGCAGGCCGGGAATATCGTGGCGGGCGGGCAGGTCGAAGGCACGGTCTTTTCCGATGTCGCGATGAAGCCGTTCGGCAACCAGACGCTCAACAGCGTCAGCACCAACGTGCTGCTCGGGGCGGTGACCTCGACGACTGCCGGCACGGCAATCGTGCAGAGCAACCAGCAGCTGCGCTCGCGGGTCGGGCTGATCGGCCGGGTCGGTTTTCTCGCTCGTCCGGATCTGCTGCTGTATGGCCTCGGCGGCCTCGAGCTCGGTCACTTTACCTTTGCCGACGGCGCCGATCCTTTCGGCGGTGACAACAACAAATGGGTGGCCGGCTACACGGTCGGCGCCGGCGGCGAGTTGAAGCTGACCGGCAATTGGTCGCTGCGCGGCGAGTATCGGTATCTGAACTTTGGCTTCAACCGGAGCGCAGCCAGCAGCGCAACATCCAGCTCGGCGACGGGCGCAACCACTTTTGTGTCGACCAGCAGCGAAGCCTCTTCGTCACGTACAGATGCCGATTTCCACCTGGCCAAGATCGGTCTGGTCTACCAATTCGGTGATCCCGGACCGCTGTCCGCAATGGCGGCGATACCGCCGGCAGCACGCGGGTCTTCATTCGCAAGCGCCTGGGGTGACAGCTGGGCCGGCCCCTATATCGGTGCTTACTTCGGCGCCGGCGTCGGGCGCGCAAGGCAGACCTCCACGAGAATCGACGACGAAGGCAGTGTCAGCACTCTCGGGGGGACGTCTGCGTTCACGCAATCAGGATTCGGCAATCTCGCCGGCGACATGACCGGTTCGATGGTCGATCTGTTCGCGGGCTACAATTGGCGAACCGGCAATGTCGTGGTCGGCGGGCAGATCGAAGGCACCCTGTTCAGCGACGTCACCACGAAGACGGTCGGTAACGAGGCATACAGCTCGGTTTCGAGCGACAACGGCGTCGTCACCTCGACAAGATCGGGGACGAACAGCATCGAGGACCGGCAGCAATTGCGCTCGAACGTCGGCGTGATCGGCCGGGCCGGTTATCTGGTGACACCGAATGTGCTGCTGTATGGCCTCGGCGGCCTGGCGCTGGGGCACCTGACCTATCCCGACAGTTTTCCCGATTCGGAAGCGCAGGTCGGCGGCAAGAACGGCAAATGGGTGGCCGGTTATGTCGCGGGCGCCGGCGGCGAGGTCAAGCTGACGGACAGCTGGTCGCTGCGCGGCGAATACCGCTACATGCATTTCGGATATGACCGCAACGAACCGTGGGGCAACTCGCAGACGTCCGTATCGGGTGGCGGCACCACCACGTCCACCAACAGCACTGTCAACCGGCGGCATATCGATGCCGATTTCCACGTCGGCAAGGTTGGACTGGTTTACCAATTCGGCGCGTCAGGAGCGCGGTCGGCGGTGGCGGCACTGCCGGGCCCGGCCTGGAGCGACGGCTGGGCGGGACCCTATATCGGTGCCTATTTCGGTGCCGGTGCCGGACGTGCCGCGGAAACCATCGCGGGCACCAGCAGCAGCACGAGCACTTCCACCTTCGTCGGGACCACGACGTCCACCGGCACCCAATCGACGGCCGGCCGTCCCGTCGGCGACGTGACCGGCTCGATGGTCGATCTTTTCGCGGGCTACAATTGGCGCGCCGGCAATGTCGTGGCCGGAGGTCAGATCGAAGGCTCGGTCTTTTCCGACGTTACGTTCAAGACCATCGGCCCTCACTCATTCTCCTCCGTCGATACCACGAATGGCGTCGTCACCACGACAACCACAGGTTCGCAAACCGCCGGCAACCAAATCCAGCAGCAGTTGCGTTCGAACGTCGGCCTGATCGGCCGGGCCGGTTATCTGGTGACGCCGGACGTGCTGCTCTACGGCCTCGGTGGCCTGGCGCTGGGCCATTTCACCTACCCTGATGGCGACTTCAGCCGCAGCGACGCCAACGGCAAGTGGGTGGCCGGCTATACGTTAGGCGCCGGCGGTGAGGTGAAGCTCGCAGGCAACTGGTCGCTGCGCGGCGAATATCGCTATACGCATTACGGCTTCAGCCGTAACGAGACCAGCAGCTTCTCATCGAGCTCGCAATCGACGGGATCCTCCAGCGCCTCTTCGTCCGTCGACAGCACCAACCGTCAGATCAATGCCGACTTCCACACCGGAAGGATCGGTATGGTCTACCGGTTCGGTGAAGGAGGACCTCGCTCGGCCATGGCGGCGCTGCCCGGCGCCCCCAGCGATCACTGGGCTGGCCCTTATCTCGGCGCCTATTTTGCCGCCGGCGCAGGCCGCGCGCGGCAAATCCTCGCTTCGACTGCTGACTCTGCCCAGCAGAACTTCAACGGCGCGGTGCTGACGACGGATTTTGTCAGCAACACGACGAGCCGTGGCAGTGCCGTCGGTGACACGACGGGCTCGATGGTCGATCTGTTCGCAGGCTACAATTGGCGGGCCGGCAATATCGTGGCCGGCGGTCAGATCGAAGGCACGCTGTTCTCGGATGTTGCCTTCAAGATGACCGGCGAGCAAACGAGCAACACCCGTCAAGTTCTCAACGGTGTCGTGACCACAAGGGTCAATCCGAGCACGATGCAAGCCAGTGAGCAGCTGCGTTCGAACGTCGGGGTGATCGGCCGGGCCGGCTATCTCGTGACCCCGAAGCTGATGCTCTACGGTCTCGGCGGCCTGGCGCTGGGTCATTTCACCTTTCCCGACCCCGGCGGCGTCAACGGGCCGAACGGCAAGTGGGTGGCGGGCTATACAGCTGGCGCGGGCGGCGAATTCAAGCTCACTCAACGATGGTCACTGCGCGGCGAATATCGCTACATGCATTTCGACATCGACCGCAACGAGACACGGACCAGCTCGAGCACGCAGATCCAGGGCGCCACGACCATTCTCAGGTCGAACGCAGACACCACGTCGCGAAAGACCAGTGCAGATATTCACATTGCGAAGATCGGCGCGGTTTATGGCTTCTGCTATTGCGACTAGGTGCACGGTGGCAAACGCGCATGCAGACGGTGGTTGCGATCACCTCTATGAAATAGGCCGGCGAAAAGCCGCTACTGAGTCGTTCCATGGGTGCGCCGCCTCTCGGCGCGATTTGAGGGAAGTCATGAAATCCATCGTCTCCGGTACTCTCCTGGTCTCGGCTCTCTGTCTCTCCCACGCCGCCTTCGCGGCCGATCTCGGCAGGGCTTACACCAAGGCGCCGCCCGCGCCGGTCGCATTCAGCTGGACCGGTTTTTATGCTGGCGTGCATGGTGGTTATGGCTGGAGCGATCCGACCGCGACCTTCGATCCCGGCGCGCTCGCAACCGGGACGGTGCCCGGCTATGTCGTCACGGGCGGGACTGGGCCGTTCACCCTGGATGTGAGCCCCAAGGGCGGATTCGGCGGCGGCCAAATCGGCTATAACTGGCAGTCCGGCGCGTTCGTGTACGGTCTGGAAGCGGATGTCAGCGGCGCTGCCATCAGGGAAACGGCGAGCCGCCCCTTCAGCGTCACCGGAACGATCGGCGGCGACAATGGCGCCTTCACCGGCGTATTCAATCTCAAGCAGGAAATCGATGTGTTCGGCACGGTCCGCGGACGTCTCGGATACGCGGCGAACAATGTGCTGATCTACGGTACCGGTGGCTTCGCCTGGGGCTACGTCAAGAACAGCATCTTCACCTCAAATCTCGCCACGCCGAACATTGCCAATTTCAACGGCTTCTTCCCGGCGCTGACGCGAAGCGCGTCCTCGTCCGACGTCCAGGTCGGTTTCTCCGCGGGCGGCGGCCTGGAATGGGCTTTCGACCCGCGCTGGACCTTCAAGGCCGAGTACATCTACATCAATCTCGGAAAGTCGAACGGCAATGCTCTTGCATTCCCCGGAGCGTCGTTCACGGACACCGAGGTTCAGCTTCATACGGCCAAGGGCGGCATCAACTATCGGTTTTGACTGAATGGATTTGGTGGTGCTAGTGGTGGTAACGCAGGCGCGCCTAGTAGCGAACCACGGGCAGGGCAGAGCAAGTCTGCTCTGCCCTGAACTCAGACGTCAACTTGTTCGGCTATCGCGAGAGCGTCATCGAATCCGATGTCGAAATAATCGAACGGTACTCTCGGTCTTCCGAGTCTAGCCGCTGAGCAAAAGAGGAGTCCGAGTCAATCGGTGGTGCCGGATGAACGAGTTATCAAGCACTTTCGACGGCCTCTTCAAAAGCGAATTTTCGATCAATCAAGCGGTTGGACGGAGCGTCACGTATGTGCGCCGGGGCAAGTTGCTGGGCGGTAATTCCGGGTTTGCTCATATTGGGAATTACCATGTCGAAGGGGACTCAATCCGTGTCGAAGTGACCAGCCGACGACACAATTTTGGTGCCGATCATCAGTCTCTACTCGGTTCCGACGTCTCGTCAATTTCAGTCGTTGGAAGAGCCGTTGGTAAGGCGTTTCACTTCGAGGGCAGTTCCCCGCAGGTGCCCGGCGCCGTCTTTCGATCCATCATGACACCCCTGGATGAAAGCGATCTTCCGGCGCCCGGGATGATTGGTGAAGGTGGCATTTCCAACGGATTGTACTCCATCCATTTGAAAATCTTGGACGGCGTCCCCGGCGGCCTGACTGGGGTGATGCTATTGAACAACGGCCGCATCTTGGGTGGCGATGCTTTCTTCTACTATCTGGGGTCATATTCCTCCTCCAGCGGTCGATGGAGAGGGCAGATGGTCAATCAAGAGCATACGCCAGCGCGAGGGGAAGACCCGGTATTCGGCGGACACGAGATTGGAATTGGTTTTTCCGGGACGTGCGATGCCAAGGGCGGTTTCCTCGAGGGCACGGCGCTTGCGGGCAAGCGCAGCATCAGGTTCGAAGCTGATCTGAAATTGATCTGCGCTGCTTAAGGGGCGCGAAAGCTGATGCGCGCAGCTGCCGGGCGACGCTAGAAGATCGATTTCGCTCGGAGTTGGTCCGTCGGCGTCAATATGCTTAGCACTGAGCGTTGCAAGGGAGGCGAGAAGTGCTCTCGAAGGAAAAAACGAGCACTACTCTATTGAAGGTGATCTTAGGGCTCATCTCAGTCTGGGGGGGTCGGCTGGATTGAGGAGAAGCTGTTCGGCCACTGGACCAACCTAGGCATCTTTATCGGGTGGATTGTCGGAGTGATGATCGCCTATGGCATAGATCACTTCCGAAATTCGAAACGGGACGCCATTGAGGGGGAGCGCCGCGGAGCCGGAGAGCAGTGAACGTCAGCCTGAAGGCAATGCATCAGCTCCCTCGAGAGGAGTGACGGCGAGTGAAAGTTGCGTATTGGCTCGTCGCTGACGTCCTTGCGCCTCGCGAGCCTGCGATGCCGCCGCCAAAGCTCGCGGCGATCCGGCACTGGCTGCGCACCATGCCGAGACGATGCGGCATCATCTTTGTCGACCACGGTGTCGGCGCATTGAGCTGGTCGAGATAGCCAACGAGCACTGACGCCGATGAGCCTCATCCTGAGGAGGCGCGTGAGCGCCGTCTCGAAGGACGAGGCGTGCGCGCGGGCCGGCACCAGTCAATGCGATAGCGCTTATCTTCGTGCGGACACTTTGCTTCAACACCGACAGCGGCGGCAAGGTGTCCCTGCTCGACAAGGCCGATACGGGATGTGCGCATTCGCGCCGCCGTCATCGTTGATCCTGCACCGGCCACCCTGACGCGGGAGAATCTCGCTCTCGTCAAAGTGCCTTTCCAGTTCTGGCGCTCGCAGTTCGGCGGGCCTGGAGTTGGCGATGGCTCGGGCAACGCACGCGTCGCCGAGGGCTTGCCGGGCAAGCCTGACATGCACGTCGTGCCGGCCGGCCACTATGCGTTCCTCGCTCCATGCTCGGCCGCTCTCGCCGCAGCCGTCCCGCGCATCTGCACCGACGTGCCCGCAGGGTTCGACCGGGCAGGGTTTCATCGCGAGCTCAACGCGGCGGTGGTGAAGTATTTTCGCGAACAATTGGCGGTGGGAGATCGCTGAGGGTCTTCGAAGTACGGTGTGACAGTGTTGGACTGCACCCCTGAAGTGAGACACGATATTTTATAGTGACAGTGCGGTTGCCATGATGCGTTATCGTGCCTTGTTTTGCGCGAACGCGGTTTCGAACTCAAGAGGCGATTGGTAGCCGAGCGCCGAATGCAAGCGCTCCTTGTTGTAGACCTCGATAGCAGCCCTTAGCGGAGTCCAGCGGCTGTCGAGCGGGCCACCCTAAAGGTCCACTTCTGGCCAATGAGACATCAGGACGACTTGCTTTCCTTGGTAGTTTCGTCAATATCGTACTCATGACTGTCGTCGTGATCACTTTCGCGAACTTGTGGTGGCGCTCCACTTAGGAGCGGCACGGCTTTGTCATTACCCAACCGTCGCCGCCGTTCATCGGCTTGCGAGGTTACTTTCATCAAAAGTCCGATTGACCGGCGGCTCCTAATTTGGAGAACCGCGATGCAAGATTCGTCAGCTACCCTCCCTGTTATCTTGACCGGCGACAGAACAACCGGACCGTTGCACCTAGGGCACTATGTCGGTTCGTTGAAGAACCGCGTCGCCTTACAGACAACGCACCGGCAGTACCTGCTGCTGGCGGATACCCAGGCACTCACCGACGCGCGCAATCCCAGTCGGGTGCGTGACAATGTCCTTGAGATCGCGACAGACTACCTCGCTGTCGGCATCGACCCGGACCAGAGCACGATCTGTCTTCAATCACATCTTCCGGCATTGGCCGATTTGACCCTGCTGTACATGAACTTTGTCACGGTGGCGCGGCTTGAGCGCAACCCAACCATCAAGGACGAAATTCAGGCGCGAGGTTTCGGCAGAGATATTCTTGCAGGCTTTCTCTGCTATCCCGTCGCCCAGGCCGCAGACATCACCGGTTTCAAAGCGACGATTGTCCCGGTTGGACAAGATCAAGCGCCATTGGTTGAGCTAACGAATGAGGTTGTTCGCCGCATCAATCGCCAAGCTGGTGTTGACGTGTTGCCAGAAGCCCACGCCCTTATTCCTCGCGTCGCACGTCTTCCTGGCATCGACGGCAAAGCCAAGATGAGCAAGTCGCAGGGAAATACGGTTCAGCTATCAGCAACGGCTGATGAGATACGTGAGGCCGTACGGCGTATGTTCACTGATCCAAACCATCTAAAGGCGTCCGATCCCGGTTGCGTCCAAGGCAACGTGGTGTTTACGTACTTGGATGCGTTCGACGAAGATCACCTCACGGTTGAGGATTTGAAGGCACGCTATATCCGCGGCGGTTTGGGCGACAGCGTTGTCAAGAGACGTCTGGAGGACGTGCTGCAGGCTCTTCTCGCGCCAATCCGAGACCGTCGCTGCGCACTGGCTCGTGATCCTGGCTATGTGCTGCAAGTCGTCAAGCGCGGCACCGCGCGAGCGCGTGAGATAACAGAAACCACTTTGCGCGATGTTCGCGCTGCGCTTGGTCTATTCGCCCTGAATTAATCGGATTGGAGGACAAGCCAAGCCATGTCCGGATTCAGCCCTTGCAGACCAAGCTGCCGGGGCTCTCGACGGTCAGTTCATGACCCACCGCAGGATGTCCCGAGCGGCCACACACGCCATTGCGGTGGATCATTCTTAGCGTGTAACCCCGACGTTTCCATCTTAATCCATCGACCTAAAAATTAATGCCGGGACGAAGTGACGAATTCTGACCGGCGGCGTGCTCCCCACGGATTATCCTGTTGCCTCACCAGAGGAGGTGACCATGGTACGATTTATTCCGACTTCCATCACACGACGAAGCATGGTCGCAGGAATGGCGCTGACCGCCGCCCCGACGACTGTATTGCAGGGAGCGAATAAGGCATACGCGCAGGCCCAGCAAACCTCGCCTGAGAAGAGTCTGTATGAGCGGCTGGGCGGCGTTTTTGCTATTGCGGCCGTCGTGGATCACTTCAGCGACGCTGTCGTGAAGAATCCCGTCGTGGGCCAGAAGTCCAAGAATCCGCAACTACGAGAATGGCACACCAAGAACCTGACAAGGTTGCCGGGCCTCAAGTTCATGCGGACGCTGTGGGTCTGCGACGTTTCGGGCGGGCCCCTTAAGTTCGCGGCCACCAAGCCTGGCGCGACGCCGCTCGGACTTGAGGAAGCGCACCGCAATCTCAGAATATCTCCGGCAGAGTTCGATGAGGTCGCGGCGGAACTCGGGCGGAGCCTCGACTTTGCCAAGGTCCCTAAGCGCGAGAAAGCCGAGGTGCTGGCTGCGTTTGCCGCGCATAAGGACGAGGTTACCGCCGGGTCTGCGACCGTCGGCAAGCGCGGCTGAAGGGTGATCTCCCGGTCTTCGCTAGCACCGACTGGCTCCGGCTGGGCGGGCACGTTGGATCGCGCCGCCAATCCGTCCGGTTGTGGGCCCATTGCTGACGTTCCTCGCGCTGACGTCCGATAAGCGCCCTTGGACTCCAGATCTCTGCGGCCGGAGATCCGTCCGATGTGCAGCAGCGAGCGCCCGATGTGCGCTCCCGGCATGATATCCACGATGGCATAATACCCCTGTTTTGCCCGACGGGTCAGAATTTTTTCGTCGAATCAGAAATATCGTTGCGGACCAATGGGATGGCTACTGTGCATGGGGTTGTTTTCCAGTTTTGATCTTGAGCCTGCGATTGCAGCCTTCACAAGCAAAAGGGGCCGCCCCTTCGGACAGCCCCTTGGTCTCGTGAAATGTGGCCCGCTTACTCCGCGGCCTGCTTCTGCGGCGGGTCGAGCGCGCCGGACTTGTGGATCTCGGCGACCTGGTGATCGCTGAAGCCGAGCACCGAGCGCAGGATCTCGTCGGTGTGCTCGCCAAGCAGCGGGGAGCGCTGCACGTCGCTCGGGCTATCCGACAGCTTGATCGGGTTGCCGACCGAGACGTACTTGCCGCGGGTGGGGTGGTCGACCTCGACGACGGTGCCGGTCGCGCGCAGCGATTGGTCTTCCGCGATCTCCTTCATCGACAGGATCGGGCCGCACGGGATGTCGTCCTTGTTGAGGATCTCCATCGCCTCGAACTTGGTCTTCGTCATCGTCCACTGCTCGATGCGGGCGAATATCTCGTTCAGGCGCGGCAGGCGCGCGGCCGGCTTGGCGTAGTTCGGATCGGTCTTCCAGGTGGGCTCGCCGATGACGTCGCATATCTTCTCCCAGACGGGAGCCTGGGTGATGAAGTAGATGTAGGCGTTGGGATCGGTCTCCCATCCCTTGCACTTCAGGATGCGGCCGGGCTGGCCGCCGCCGGAATCGTTGCCGGCGCGCGGCACGGCATCGCCGAACGGCACGCCTTCGCCGAACTGGCTGTATTCCTTGAGCGGGCCGTGCGCGAGGCGCTGCTGGTCGCGCAACTTGACGCGGCAGAGGTTGAGCACGCCGTCCTGCATCGCCGCGGTGACGCGCTGGCCCTTGCCGGTGTGGGTGCGCTGGTAGAGCGCGGTGACGATACCGAGCGCGAGATGCAGGCCGGTGCCGCTGTCGCCGATCTGCGCGCCGGTGACGAGCGGCACGCCGTCGCGGAAGCCGGTGGTGGAGGCGGCGCCGCCGGTGCACTGGGCGACGTTCTCATAGACCTTGCAGTCTTCGTACGGTCCAGGGCCAAAACCCTTGATCGAGGCGACGATCATCTTCGGGTTGATCGACTGGATCTTCTCCCAGGGAAAGCCCATGCGGTCGAGCACGCCGGGGCCGAAATTCTCCACCAGCACGTCGCACTTCTTGATCAGCTCGGTGAGGACTTCCTTGCCCTTGGGGTTCTTGGTGTCGAGCGTGATCGAGCGCTTGTTGTGGTTGAGCATGGTGAAATACAGGCTGTCCACGTTCGGGATGTCCTGCAGCTGGCCGCGGGTGATGTCACCCACGCCCGGGCGTTCCACCTTGATCACGTCGGCGCCGAACCATGCCAGCAACTGCGTGCAGGTCGGTCCTGACTGGACGTGGGTGAAGTCGAGAATGCGAACGCCCTCGAGCGCTTTGGTCATCGTGTTTGCTCCGTACTCTGTCTGCCCCTGCACCCGGCAGGGCGTAATGGGTTTAAGGGGTGGACTTACTTCTTCTTCTGCAGAACGCTCTGCGGATTGAGGTTGCCGATGCGGCCGCTCTCCGAGCCCGCGGCCGGATCGATCACCGCGTTGATGAGCGTCGGCTTGCCGGACTTCATGGCGTCGTTGACGGCGCGCTTCAGCTCGTCCGGCGAGGTCGCGTTGACGCCGACGCCGCCGAAGGCTTCCATCATCTTGTCGTAGCGCGCGCCCTTGACGAACACGGTGGTCGCCGGATCGGAGTTGGCGCCGTTGACGTCGGTGCCGCGATAGATGCCGTCATTGTTGAAGATAACGACGCAGATCGGAAGGTTGTAGCGGCAGATGGTCTCGACCTCCATGCCGGAGAAGCCGAACGCGGAGTCGCCTTCAACAGCGAGCACGGGGTGGCCGGTCTCGAGCGCGGCCGCGATCGCCTGGCCCATGCCGATGCCCATCACGCCCCAGGTGCCGACGTCGAGACGCTTGCGCGGGCGGTACATGTCGATGACGCCGCGGGCGAGGTCGAGCGTGTTGGCGCCTTCGTTGACGAGGATCGCCTCGGGATAGTCCTTGATGACGTTCTTCAGCACGCCGAGCGCGCCGTGATAGTCCATCGGCGATTTGTTGTTCATGAGCTTCGGCGCCATCTTGGCGACGTTCTCTTCGCGCTTGGTCGAAACGGCCTTGGTCCATTCGGCGGGCGGCGCGGTCCAGGATGATCCCATCGCCTGGTTGAAGGCGGATACCACCGAGCCGATGTCGCCGACGACTGGCGCGACGATCTCGACGTTGGAATCCATCTCCTTCGGCTCGATGTCGACCTGGATGAATTTCTTCGGTGCCTCGCCCCAGCTCTTGCCCTTGCCGTGCGAGAGCAGCCAGTTCAGCCGCGCGCCGATCAGCATGACGACGTCGGACTCCTTCAGCACGGTCGAGCGGGCCGCACCGGCGCATTGCGGATGCGTGTCGGGGAGCAGGCCCTTGGCCATGCTCATGGGCAGGAACGGCACGCCACTCTTCTCGACGAAGCTCTTGATCTCCTCGTCGGCCTGCGCATAGGCCGCGCCCTTGCCGAGGATGATGAGCGGACGCTTGGCGCTCTTGAGCACGTCGAGCGCGCGCTTCACGGATGCGGGCGAGGGGATCTGCGCGGGCGCAGCATCAATCACCTTGACCAGCGACTTCTGGCCAGCCTCGGCGTTCATGACCTGGCCGAACAGCTTGGCCGGTAGGTCGAGATAGACGCCGCCCGGACGGCCTGAGACCGCAGCGCGGATGGCGCGGGCGAAGCCGATACCGATGTCCTGGGCGTGCAGCACGCGATAGGCCGCCTTGCACAGCGGCTTTGCGATCGCGAGCTGGTCCATCTCCTCGTAGTCGCCCTGCTGGAGGTCGACGATCTCGCGCTCGGAAGAGCCGGAGACGAGGATCATCGGGTAGCAATTGGTGGTGGCATGGGCGAGGGCGGTGAGACCATTGAGGAAGCCGGGCGCCGACACCGTGAGACAGACGCCGGGCTTCTTGGTGAGATAGCCAGCGATGCCGGCGGCGTAGCCGGCGTTCTGCTCGTGGCGGAAGGAGATCACGCGGATACCCGCGGCCTGCGCCATGCGGCCCAAATCCGTGATCGGGATGCCCGGCACATTATAGATGGTGTTGATGCCGTTCAGCTTGAGCGCGTCGATGACGAGATGGAAGCCATCCGTCAGTTCCTGCTCGGTGCCCGGTGCTTCGGACTTGGTCGCGGTATTCAGCATGGGCCTTGTCTCCCTGGTCTCAAGGTCGTTGGGGCGAATTGTTCGCCCTTCTGGTGAACGTTGCTTAAGTGAACAGTTACGTAAACAGTTCTTGGCCGTGCGCTTCGACGTAAGCGGCAAGGCCGAGGGTGTGATCGCGGGCGCGCTTCTCGGCAAGCTCGGTGTCGCGCGCTTCCAGCGCTTCGATGATGCCGAGATGCTCGGGCAGTGACGTGGCGGTGCGGTCCTTGCGTCCGATGGTCAGCTGGCGATAGCCGCGCACGTGCAAGAGGAGGTCGTTGGTGAGATCGACCAGCACGGGGGATTCCGACAGCGAGATCAGCGCCTGGTGGAAGGCGATGTTGGCGCGCGAATATTCCTCGACGTGATCCTCGGGCAGTCGGTCCTTGCCGAAATCCTTGAAATAGTCGCGCAGCGCCGTGATGTCCTTCTTGCGCGCGGTGGTGGTGATGAGGCGGGCGGCCATGCTCTCCAGCGCCGCCCAGGCGCGGATCATGTCGACGATCTCGCTCTTGGTCCTGCGCACCACCATGATGCCGCGGCGGGGAACGGTCTTCACGAAACCGTCCTGCTCCAGCATCGCGATCGCTTCGCGGATCGGCGTGCGGCTGACGCCGAGCCGTTCGGACAGCGCGCGCTCGTCGAGCATCACCGGCTCGGGCGTCGAGTAGATGTCCATCTTGAGGATGGCTTCCTTCAAGGCGTCATACGCCTTGTTCTTGAAGCTGCTCTCCGGGGCAATACGAACGATTGCGATGTCTGCCTCGGCCATGTTCGGCAACGCCTTGGTTGGTTTCCGTAGTGACACGACGAATCTCCTCCAGTGGGGAGTCGTCTTTTACAGGAATATTAACTGGAAAGTTTTTGGCATACCACATGCCAGAATGTCAAGCTGCCTATTTTTTGCGGCCTTCTAGGCCATGCACCAGCTTGACAAGTTGGCTTCTGGCATACCAAATGCCATCGCCAGCCATTTTTGATCCATGCCGGCGGAGTAGTCTTGAGGCTTATGCCACTCCGTACCGCCGCATGGAACAGAGCGCGGCGAATGGCAAGCATCATGGGCAGCCGCAAACACGCGCGCGCTTTGAAAAGAACGAACTGAGGTCAAGGGAGAAGCCACATGTCCAATTCCAAAGATGCCGTCCGCAAGGTGCTTGACCAGGTCAAGGCGGACAATCGCACCAGCCTGACGGCCCCGGAAGGCAAGCTGGTCTGCGACGCCTACGGCATTCCGGTGCCGAAGGAGGGCGTGGCCAAGTCGGCGGGCGAGGCCGGCAAGATGGCTTCGTCCATGGGCTTCCCCGTCGTGATGAAGATCGTCTCGCCGGACATTCTCCACAAAACCGAAGCCGGCGGCGTCATCGTCGGCCTCAAGACGACCGAGGAGGCCGAGAAGGCCTACGAGACCATCCTCGGCAACGCAAAGAAATATAAGTCCGATGCCAAGATCGAAGGTGTGCAGGTGCAGCAGATGCTGGCCGGCGGAACCGAGGTCATCGTCGGCTCGATCACCGACGGCTCGTTTGGCAAGCTGGTCGCCTTCGGCCTCGGCGGCGTGCTCGTCGAGGTGCTCAAGGACATCACCTTCCGCCTCGCGCCGGCGACCAAGGAAGACGCGCTCTCGATGCTCGACGGCATCCAGGCGCACGAGATCCTGAAAGGCGTGCGCGGCGGCGAGCCGGTGAACCGCAACGCGCTCGCCGACGTCATCGTCAAGGTCTCGCAGCTCGTCACCGATTTCCCTGAGATCGTCGAGCTCGACCTCAACCCGGTGTTCGCGACGCCGAAGGATGCCACGGCCGCAGACGTCCGCATCGTGGTCGACTTCGCCTACAAGCCCAAGCCGAAGCCGCGTCCGACCGATGAGATCGTCGCGGCGATGAACCGCATCATGCAGCCGAAGGCGGTCGCCGTGGTCGGCGCCTCCGCGGAGGACGGCAAGATCGGCAATTCCGTGATGAAGAACCTCATCAACGGCGGCTACAAGGGCGAGATCTATCCGATCCATCCCAAGGCCGCCGAGATCCTCGGCTACAAGGCCTACAAGAGCGTCAAGGACGTGCCGGGTGTGATCGACGTCGCCGTGTTCGCAATCCCCGCGAAATTCGTCGCGGCCGCGCTGACCGAATGCGGCGAGAAGAAGATCCCGGGCGCGGTGCTGATTCCGTCGGGCTTCGCTGAAGCTGGCGCGCCGGAGCTGCAGGCCGAGATCGTCGAGGTCGGCAAGAAGTACGACATCCGTCTGATGGGGCCGAACATCTACGGCTTCTATTATACGCCCGCCAACCTCTGCGCGACCTTCTGCACCGCCTATGACGTCAAGGGCCATGCGGCGCTGTCGTCGCAATCGGGCGGCATCGGCATGGCCATCATCGGCTTCTCGCGCTCGGCCAAGATGGGCGTCTCGGCGATCGTCGGCCTCGGCAACAAGTCCGATATCGACGAGGACGATCTGCTCGCCTTCTTCGAGCAGGACCCGAACACCAATCTGATCGCCCAGCACTGCGAAGATCTCAAGGACGGCCGCGCCTTCGCGGAAGCCGCAAAGCGCGTGTCCAAGAAGAAGCCGGTGGTGGTGCTCAAGGCCGGCCGGACCTCGGCCGGCGCGAAGGCGGCGTCGTCCCACACCGGCGCGCTCGCCGGCAACGATCGCATCTATGAGGACGTGTTCAAGCAGTCCGGCGTGATCCGTGCCCGCTCACTTCGCCAGTTGCTCGAATTCGCCCGCGGCGTACCGGTGCTGCCGACGCCGAAGGGCGAGAACGTTCTCATCATCACCGGTGCCGGCGGCTCGGGCGTGCTGCTGTCGGACTCCTGCGTCGATAACGGCCTGTCGCTGATGTCGATGCCGCCGGATCTCGATGCGGCCTTCCGCAAGTTCATCCCGCCGTTTGGAGCGGCCGGCAATCCCGTGGATATCACCGGCGGCGAGCCGCCGATCACCTACGTCAACACCGTGAAGCTCGGCCTGTCGGATGAGCGCATCCACGCGCTGATCCTCGGCTATTGGCACACCATCGTCACGCCGCCGATGGTGTTCGCCCGCAACATGGTCGAGGTGAAGAAGGAGATGGAGGCCAAGGGCTTCGTGAAGCCGATGGTCGCCTCGCTCGCTGGCGACGTCGAGGTCGAGGAGGCCGCCGAATATCTCTATCAGAACGGCATCCCGGCTTACGCCTATTCGACCGAGCTGCCGGTCGAGGTGCTTGGCGCCAAGTACAAGTGGGCGCGCGGGGCAGGGCTGCTCTGAGCTTGCGTTCACCTCTCCCCGCTTGCGGGGAGAGGCCGAATTGCGAAGCAATTCGGGTGAGGGGACTCTCCACGAATCCGTCTCTCACCGTCTTTGCGGAGACTCCCCTCACCCCGACCCTCTCCCCGCAAGCGGGGCGAGGGAGAACGGTCAGGTCGCGATGAGCAAGAACGTGATCAGGCGCAAATCGCTCGAGCCCAAATCGGCCTCGGAGGCCGATCACGAGAGCCGCGACGGTGGCGTGCAATCGGTCGACCGCGCACTGTCGATCATCGAGACGTTGGCCGAGGACGACGAAGGCTATCGTCTGAGCGATCTCGCGATCCGCACCGGCCTGTCGGCGTCCACCGTGCACCGGCTGCTCGCAACGCTCGAAAGCCGCCGTTTCGTGCAGTTCGACCGTGGCGAATCCAAATGGCACGTCGGCGTGCGCAGCTTCACGGTCGGCGCCAGCTTTGCGCGGCGACGCAATTTCTCCGCACAGGCAATTCCATATTTGCGTAAGCTGCGCGATCTTACCCGCGAGACGGCCAATCTCGCCGTGGTCGACGATGAATTCATCATCGTGCTGACTCGTATGGAAAGCCGCGAGATCATGCGCTCGCTGACCAAGGTCGGTGGCCGCGTCCCCATGGTGACCTCCGGCGTCGGCAAAGCGGTGCTCGCAACCTATTCAGACGAGGACGTCGGCGCCGTCATCCGCCATCACGGCATGCCCCGCCTGACCGAGAAGTCGATCGTGCGGCCGAGCGACCTGTTCAGGGAGCTCGAGAAAATCCGCAAGCAGGGCTTTGCTGTTGACGATGAGGAGGCGCAGATCGGGCTACGCTGCGTCGCCGCGGTGGTATACAACGCACTGGCTGAACCGCTTGCCGCGATCTCCGTATCCGGCATGACCAGCCGCGTTACCGACGAACGGTTGCCGGAGATCGGGCAGATCGTCCGGGAAGTTGCGGCCGAATTGACGGCCGCGCTTGGCGGGGTGATCCCAGCGCCCCGCTAAAGGGGCTCTTGGGGATCTCACTGGACAGCATCGGCCGTTTTGGTTGATATGCGACCAAACGACACAATGCGGCAAACGTCCGCATGAGCCTGGAGATGCCCTCATGTTCCGATTTCCCGCGCGCCTTGTCGGCGCAGCCGTTGCGTTGACCCTGGCGGCAGCCAATCCGGGTTTTGCCCAGCAGCTCGAGCTCAAGCTGATGGCGCCGGCGGCTCCGGGCGGAGGCTGGGACCAGACCGCGCGCTCGATGCAGCAGGCGCTGGTGGCTGCGGGCGTCGCCCGCAGCGTGCAGGTCACCAATGTTCCCGGTGCAGGTGGCAGCGTCGGCATCGCGCAGTTCGTCAACGGCGCCAAGGGCGACGGCAACCAGATGATGGTCAACGGCTTCGTCATGGTCGGCGCGCTCGCCATGAACAAGTCGCCGGTGACGCTGGAGCAGGTGACGCCGATCGCGCGGCTCACCGAGGAAATTCAGGTGATCGTGGTTCCCACGAATTCGCCGATCAAGACCGCGCAGGACCTGGCCGCCGCGGTGAAGGCCGATATCGCGAAGGTCACCTTTGCCGGCGGTTCGGCCGGCGGCGTCGACCATGTGATGGCGGCCTTGTTCGCCGGCGCCGTCGGTGCTGACGCCAAGAAGATCAATTACATCCCGTTCTCCGGCGGCGGCGAGTCGCTGGCGGCGATCCTCGGTGGCAAGGTCACCGCGGGCATTTCGGGGCTGAGCGAATATGAAGGGCAGATCAAGTCCGGCAAGCTGCGCGCGATCGGCGTGACCTCGGAGAAGCGCATCGCAGGAAGCGACATCCCCACCTTCAAGGAGCAGGGCATCGACCTCGTGATCGCCAATTGGCGTTCGGTGGTCGCGCCTCCCGGCATCACACCGGAGCAGCGCAAGACCTTGAACGATGCGGTCGAGAAGATGGCGAAGTCTGACGCCTGGAAGGAGATCCTCAAGCAAAAAGGCTGGGAGGACGCCTATCTCGGCGGCGACGCTTTTGCCGACTTCCTGAAGAAAGAAACGGCCCGGGTCACCGACGTGCTGAAATCGGTCGGCTTGGTCAAGTCATGACCTCGGGCGATCCCGTCCAGCCGCCGCGGCGTGTCGACCGCGCCGGCCTCGTCATCGCGGCATCGCTTGCGGTGCTCGCCGCCGTGCTGGTCTGGGACGCGCGCGGCCTGCAATCCGCCGCGATGTACGGGATGGGACCGGAGGCGATGCCGGTCGTGGTCGCCTGCGGCCTTGCGCTGCTTGCGATCGGCAATTTCATCGACGCGCTGCGCGGCAATTTGCCGGCACGCGAGAGCGCCGATCCCGTTCCTGTGGTTCTGATTCTCGTCGGTCTGGCGCTGCTGATCGCCATCATCGGCTCTGGCGGCGGCTTCATCCTGGCGACCTCGGCCCTGTTCGTGACGACCTCGGCGGCCTTCGGACGCCGTGCCATCCTCATCGACGCCGTCATCGCTCTCGTGATGTCGACCCTCATCTATCTCGCGTTCGACCGGTTGTTGACGCTGAGCCTGCCTGCCGGCCCGCTGGAGCGACTGCTGTGATGGATACCTTTGCCGCGCTGGCTCACGGCATGGCGGTCGCCGTCCAGCCGATGAACCTGCTTTACGCGCTGATCGGCGTGTTCCTCGGCACGGCCGTGGGCGTTCTGCCCGGCATCGGCCCGGCATTGACGGTCGCGCTGCTGCTGCCGGTGACCTACAAGCTCGACCCCGGCGGCTCGCTGATCATGTTCGCCGGCATCTATTATGGCGGCATGTACGGCGGATCGACCACAGCGATCCTCATCAACACGCCCGGCGAGAGCGCCTCGATGGCGACTGCGCTCGAAGGCAACAAAATGGCCAAGGCCGGCCGCGGCGGGCCGGCGCTCGCGACCTCGGCAATCGGTTCCTTCGTCGCCGGCACCATCGCCACCATTGGCTTGGCTTTCCTTGCGCCATGGCTGGTCGATGTCGCCGTGCGCTTCGGCCCCGAGGATTACTTTGCGCTGATGTGCGTCGCCTTCGTCACGGTGTCGGCGACCTTCGGCGATTCCCCAGTCCGCGGCCTGACCAGCCTGTTCATCGGTCTGACACTCGGTCTCGTCGGCATCGACAAGTTGACCGGTCAGGCGCGGCTTGCGTTCGGCGTTCCTGAATTGCTCGACGGCGTTGAAGTCACAACGCTCGCGGTCGGCCTGTTCGCGGTGGGCGAGGCACTCTACGTCGCATCGCGCCGCCACCACACCGAGGAGAAGCTGGAGCCGGTGCGCGGCTCGCTGTGGATGACCAAGGAGGACTGGAAGCGGTCTTGGAAGCCATGGCTGCGCGGGACCATGTTCGGCTTCCCGATCGGTGCGCTGCCGGCCGGCGGCGCGGAGATCCCGACCTTCCTGTCTTATTCGACTGAGAAGCGGCTGACGAAGCATCCCGAAGAATTCGGCAAGGGCGCGATCGAAGGGGTCGCCGGCCCCGAAGCTGCCAACAACGCCTCTGCCGCCGGCACGCTGGTGCCGCTCTTGACGCTGGGCCTGCCGACCTCGGCGACGGCCGCGATGATGCTGGCGGGCTTCCAGCAATATGGTCTCAATCCGGGCCCGCTGCTGTTCGCCGAGCGGCCCGACCTCGTGTGGGGCCTGATCGCCAGCCTGTTCATCGCCAACATGATGCTGCTGGTGCTCAACCTGCCGCTGGTCGGCCTGTGGGTACGGCTGCTCGCGATCCCGCAGCCCTGGCTCTATGCCGGCATCCTCGTGTTCGCGACCATGGGCACCATCGCGGCAAAGCCGTCGGTCGTGGAATTGTCGATGCTGGCCGGTTTCGGCGTGCTCGGCTTCCTGATGCGTCGGTTCGATTTCCCGATCGCGCCCGTCGTCGTCGGCCTCATCCTCGGTCCTATCGCCGAAAGCCAGCTCCGCCGCGCGCTTGCGATCAGCCTCGGCGATCCCATGACGCTGCTGCAGAGCCCGATCTCGGCGACGCTGCTCGGCGTCGCGCTGATCGCACTGGTGGCGCCGTTCGTCTTGAGGGGGCTCGGCCGGTTCAAGGCGAACGAGGATTAGCCGTTCTGACGCACACATGTTCTAATGCTGCGTCTGCCCTGGGGAATTGTCATGCCATCGGAAGTTCGCTCGCCTCGTCTGGCCGTCCTGATCGATGCCGACAATGCCTCCGCCAAAATCGCGGATGGGCTATTCGAGGAGATTGCCAAGATCGGCGAGGCCAGCGTTCGCCGCATTTATGGCGACTTCTCCAATGCCCGTTCCAGGGGCTGGGCCGACATTCTGTCGAAACACGCCATCATTCCGCAGCAGCAGTTCGCCTACACGACCGGCAAGAATGCATCCGACATCACCCTTGTCATCGATGCGATGGACCTGCTTCACAGCGGACGCTTCGATGGCTTTTGCCTGGTGTCGTCCGACAGCGACTTTACGCGCCTTGCCGCACGCATCCGAGAGCAGGGCATCGATGTGTTTGGTTTCGGCGAGCAGAAGACGCCGGAGAGTTTCCGGCAGGCCTGCCGAAGATTCGTCTATACGGAGAATCTGCTTGCCGCGCCGGTGAACAATCAGGATGCCGTCGTAAGGCCGACGTCGCTTCAACCGCCTGATGCCGCCGTGCCCGTGATCAAGAAGGTCATCACCCAGATGGAGAGCGAGGACGGCTGGGTGACGCTCGGAGAGGTCGGCCGGCAACTCGCCAATCTCGCCTCCGATTTCGATCCGAGAACGTATGGTTTCCGCAAGCTGAGCGACCTGGTGCGCAAAACCAATTCGTTCGAGATCGACGAGCCGAAGGGCCGGTCGATGCGGATTCGGGTTAAACCCGCCACTGCGGCGGCGCCGAGAGCGCGGAACCCGCGTCGACGTGCAAGGCCAGCCAGCGCTGCTGCGCCTAAGACGTAAGCAGGACGCGCCGCCATATTTGAGCTTGCCCGGTGTGGCGCGGGGCGTAACCATGGCTTGCCCGTAACGCCATGCGAGGTTCCCATGACCAAGCTCACCCGCTTCACCGTCGCGCCGCTGCACAGCATGACGCGGCGCCTCGCCGACGTCGCTTCAGTTCGTGTCGCGCCGGATCTCGTCGTCACGGGGGCGCGCGTGCTCTCGACCTATTCCGAGCGTATCCATCCGGGGCGCGAGGTCTGGATCACCGGCGGCCGCATCGCGGCGGTGAAGCCGGCCGGTACAGCGAAGAAGGCCTGGAGCGATATTCCGCTTTATGACGCGGCCGGCGGCATCATCGCGCCGGGCCTCGTCGATCCGCACATTCACATCGAATCCTCGATGGTGACGGCCTGCGCCTATGCAGAGGCCGCGCTCCTCAACGGCACCACGACGATCTTCTGCGACAGCCACGAGATCGGCAACGTCATGGATGTCGCCGGTGTCGAGGCGATGCTGGAGGACGCGCGCGAGGCGCCGCTTTCTATCTTCTTGACCGTGCCGAGCACCGTCCCCGCGACTTCGGCGGAACTGGAGACGGCAGGCGGCGACCTCACGCCGGACAAGATAGCCGGCCTGTTCGACCGCTGGCCCGAAGCGGTGGCGCTTGGCGAGAAGATGGATTTCGTGCCTGTCACGATGGGCGACGAGCGCAGCCATGCCATCCTCGCCGCAGCCTTGAAGCGGGGGCGTCCCGTGTCCGGGCATGTCTATGGCCGCGAATTCGTCGCGGCCTATGCGGCATCCGGCGTCACCGACACCCATGAGGCGATCGACCGCGACATCGCCGATGATCTGCTCGATGCCGGCGTCTGGGTGTTTTTGCGCGGCGGGCCGCCGACCACGCCCTGGCATTCGCTGCCGCAAGCAATCCGAACGATCACCGAGCTCGGGGCCTCGCACAAGCGCACCGCCGTGTGCACGGACGATCGTGACGCCGACGATCTCCTGCTGTTCGGTCTCGACTGGGTGGTGCGGGAAGCCGTGAAGGCGGGGATGTCGCCGGAGCAGGCCTGGTCGATGGGCTCGCTGCATGGCGCGACGCGCTTCGGAATGGAAGGCGATATCGGCGGGCTCGGCGGCGGCCGCCGCGCCGATCTCGTGCTGATGGACGATCAGCTCAAGCCGCAATGCACCTGGTACGGCGGCGAGCTCGTGGTCGAGCACGGCAAGATCACGCCGCGTCTCGATCAGGCGCTGTCGCAGCGCTATCAATATCCCACGGTAGCCTATGCGACCGTCAAGCTGCCGAAGACGATGAAGCTCACGCCCGAATTGCCGGCCAAGGCCTGCACCGTGAACGCGATCAAGACCGCGCTGCCTGGCATCACGCTGATCCACGACAAGGTCGCGATCGAACCGGCCAAGGACTGGCCCTCGCTGTTCGCGCGCTATGGCCTCTGCTTCGTCGCGGTGGTCGAGCGTCATGGCAAATCCGCGGGCAACGTCGCCCATGGCCTCTTGAAGGATTTCGGCCTGAAGCGCGGCGCGGTCGCGTCCAGCGTCGGGCACGACAGCCATAATCTCATCGTCGCCGGCACCAACGAGGGCGACATGCAGGTCGCCATCGCCGCCATCAAGGAGCGGCAGGGTGGCGTTTGCGTCGTCGTCGACGGCGAGGTGAGGGCGCTGGTTCCGCTGCCAATCGCCGGCCTCCTCTCCGACAAGCGCGTCACGGTGGTGGCCGAAGAGGTCAAGGCGCTGAAGAAGGAATGGGCCGAGGCCGGCTGCACCATCCCGTACATGGGCTTCAATTTGATTCCGCTATCGGTCATTCCGGAAATTCGCATCACCGATAAGGGCCTCGTGCTGGTGCCGCAGATGCAGTTGGCGCCACTGTTCGAGTGAGGCGCTTTCACGCATCTGTTGATCTAACCGATTGAGACGTCCACGATTTTCTCGTGGTTGCCGCATCGTGGAAAATAAAATCGGTCTCGTTGAGATCGGCTTCCGCGCAGCTGATGATCTCGCTCGCTGATGCAATTAGAGCGAGGTCCGATATGGCGAAGATGCGAGCTGTCGATGCGGCCGTGCGTATCCTGGAGAAGGAAGGCATTTCGACCGCCTTCGGTGTTCCCGGCGCTGCAATCAATCCGCTTTACTCGGCGCTGAAGAAGCGCAGCTCGATCCGCCACATCCTGGCGCGCCATGTCGAGGGCGCTTCGCACATGGCCGAGGGCTATACGCGCGCCAAGGCCGGCAATATCGGGGTCTGTATCGGCACCTCCGGGCCGGCTGGCACCGACATGATCACCGGTCTTTACTCCGCGATCGCCGATTCCATCCCGATCCTCTGCATCACCGGGCAGGCGCCGCGGGCGCGGCTCTACAAGGAGGATTTTCAGGCCGTCGACATCGAGTCGATCGCAAAGCCCGTCACAAAGTGGGCGGTGACCGTGCGTGAGCCGGCGCTGGTGCCGCGGGTGTTCAGCCAGGCCTTTCATGTGATGCGCTCAGGCAGGCCGGGGCCAGTGCTGATCGACATGCCCCTCGACGTACAGCTCGCCGAGATCGAGTTCGATGACGAGACTTACGAGCCGCTGCCGGTCTACAAGCCCGCCGCGACGCGCAAGCAGGTCGAGAAGGCGCTGGAGATGCTCAACGCCGCCGAGCGGCCGCTGATCGTCGCGGGCGGCGGCATCATCAACGCCGACGCCTCGGACCTGCTGGTCGAATTCGCCGAAATCGCCAACGTGCCCGTCGTGCCGACGCTGATGGGATGGGGCGCGATTCCCGATGATCACGTGCTGATGGCCGGCATGGTGGGCCTCCAGACCAGCCACCGCTATGGTAATGCCACGCTGCTGGAATCCGACTTCGTGCTCGGCATCGGCAATCGTTGGGCCAACCGCCACACCGGCTCGGTCGAGACCTATACCAAGGGCCGCAAATTCGTTCACGTCGACATCGAGCCGACCCAGATCGGGCGCGTGTTCAATCCCGATCTCGGCATCGTCTCGGACGCGAAGGCCGCGCTCGAGCTGTTCGTCGCCGTCGCCAGGGAGTGGCGGCGGTCAGGCAGGCTCCGCGAGCGCCAGGCGTGGCCTGCGGCCTGCCGCGACCGCAAGAAGACGATGCTGCGCAAGAGCCATTTCGACAACGTCCCGATCAAGCCGCAACGCGTCTACGAGGAAATGAACAAGGCGTTCGGCCGCGACACCACCTATGTCACCGTGATCGGCCTGTCGCAGATCGCCGGCGCGCAGTTCCTCGGCGTCTACAAGCCCCGCAACTGGATCAATGCCGGGCAGGCGGGGCCGCTCGGCTGGACGCTGCCGGCCGCGCTCGGCGTGCGCGCGGCGTGCCCGGAACGTGAGATCGTCGCGCTCTCCGGCGACTACGACTTCCAGTTCCTGATCGAGGAGCTCGCGGTCGGCGCGCAGTTCAACCTGCCCTACATCCACGTCGTCGTGAACAATTCCTATCTCGGCCTGATCCGCCAGGCCCAGCGCGGTTTCGACATGGACTATCACGTCCAGCTTTCCTTCGAGAACATCAACGCGCCCGAGATCGGCGTCTACGGCGTCGACCACGTCGCGGTCGCTGAAGGCCTCGGCTGCAAGGCCATCCGCGTCACCGACCCGAAGGACACGCAGGCAGCGTTTGCGACCGCCCGCGAATTGATGGCCAAGCACCGCGTGCCTGTGGTGGTCGAGTTCATCCTCGAACGGGTCACCAACATCGCGATGGGCACGGAGATCGACAACATCGTCGAGTTCGAGGAGGTGCTGGACCTTCCGCTCGACGAAGTCGAGACCACGCGCGTGCTGCAGCCGGCGGAATAGGGGAAGAAGCACATGCCGAAATTTGCCGCCAACCTCACCATGCTCTTCAACGAGATGCCGTTCCTCGACCGCTTTGCGGCGGCGAAGGCGGCAGGCTTTGCCGGGGTCGAATATCTCTTCCCCTATGATTTCGACAAGGCGCAGCTGCGCGAGCAGCTCGAGGCGCATGGCCTGACGCAGGTGCTGCACAATCTCCCCGCCGGCAACTGGGCGGGGGGCGAGCGCGGCATTGCGATCATGCCCGACCGCATCGCCGAATTCCGCGACGGCGTGTTCCGCGCGATCGATTATGCCAGGGCGCTCGATTGCGAGCAGATCAACTGCCTCGTCGGCATCGCCCCTGTCGACGCCGATCCGCACGAGCTTCGGGAGACGCTAGTCGGGAATCTGCGTTTTGCAGCTTCGACGCTGGCACGAGAGAACATCAAGCTATTAGTCGAGCCCATCAACACGCTCGATATTCCCGGTTTCTTCCTCAACGGCACCGAGCAGGCGGTGCAGCTGATCTCCGAGGTGAGGTCGAACAACCTCTTCATCCAATACGACATCTACCACATGCAGATCATGGAGGGCGATCTCGCCCGCACCATGCAGGAATATCTGCCTCAGATCGCCCACATCCAGCTTGCCGACAATCCCGGCCGCCATGAGCCCGGCACCGGCGAGATCAACTATCCCTTCCTGTTCCGCCATCTCGACGCGATCGGCTATCGCGGCTGGATCGGCTGCGAATACAAGCCGCGCACCACGACGCTGGAAGGCTTGTCGTGGCACGCGGCGCAGACGTTTGAGACCTGAGATCTAGGGCCAGATGCGGCCGCGCTGACGGTGCGCTCCCTCTCCCGCTTGCGGGAGAGGGTTGGGGAGAGGGTGTCTCCGCGATGGGATCCTTGCGGAACAAATCCCAACGTGGAGAGAACCCTCACCCGGCACGCGGGACGATGCTTCGCATCGCCCGGACGTGCCGACCTCTCCCGCAAGCGGGAGAGGTGCACCGAGCACGTGGATAGACTTACCAACATGTCTTGCAGAGGAAACGACGACAATGACCAACATCGGCTTCATCGGACTCGGCACCATGGGACGGCCGATGGCCGGCCATCTCCTGGCCGCGGGTCATCGCGTTCTCCTGCATGACGTTGCTCCGATCGCGCCGGAGCTGATGTCCGCGGGCGGCATCGCCTGCACATCGGCCAGGGAGGTCGCGGAGCAGGCGGACGCGGTCATCATCATGGTGCCGGATACGCCGCATGTGGAGGTCGTGCTGTTCGGCAAGGAGGGTGTCGCCAGCGGCATCTCCAAGGGCAAGATCGTCGTCGACATGAGCTCGATCTCGCCGCTGGCGACGAAGGAGTTTGCGAAGAAGATCGAGGCGCTCGGCGCTGATTATCTCGATGCGCCGGTGTCGGGCGGGGAGGTCGGCGCAAAGGCGGCGAGCCTCACCATCATGGTCGGCGGGCCGGAGCGGGCTTTTGGCACCATGAAGCCGATCTTCGACAAGATGGGCAAGAACGTCACCCATGTCGGCGGCAACGGCGACGGGCAGACGACAAAGGTTGCCAATCAGATCATCGTCGCACTCACCATCGAAGCCGTGAGCGAGGCCCTGTTGTTCGCATCCAAGGCGGGTGCGAATCCCGCGCTGGTGCGCAAGGCGCTGATGGACGGCTTCGCCTCCTCGCGCATTCTGGAGGTGCATGGCGAGCGCATGGTGAAGCGCAATTTCGATCCTGGCTTCCGCATCGAGCTGCACCAGAAGGATCTCAACCTCGCGCTCGAAGGCGCGCGTGCACTTGGCCTGTCGCTGCCCAGCACGGCCGTGGCGCAGCAATTGTTCTCGTCCTGCACCGCACATGGCGGCAAGGCCTGGGATCACTCCGCCATGGTGCGGGCGTTGGAACTGATGGCGGGGCATGAGATCGCCAGGGCCTGAACTGTTACGCGGTAACACTGTCCAGTGATGCATCTTTCGTCGCAGGGGAACCGGAACAATGCTCCGGCTCCGCGGGTTGAAGGCGCAGGACAATCACTGGAGACATCAGGACATGAAAACCCGTCTTGCGATTACGTTGGCTGCAGCGTCGCTGCTGGCGTCGAGCGCAGCCTTTGCTCAGTCGACGACCGAACAGGGCGCCAGGGACGGCGCGCGTGCAGGTGGCGACATCGGCGGCCCGATCGGTGCAATGGTTGGCGGCACGGTGGGTGCAGCCGTCGGCGCCGGTCTCGAAATTCCGAATGCGGTCCTCGGCGGAATTCCTCGCAGCGACTCCGTCGTGGTCCAGGAGCGCGTCGTGGTGGGCGAGCCGCTGCCTCCGACCGTGGTGCTGCGGCCCGTGCCGAACTACACCGAATATCGCTATGCGGTCGTGAACGATCGCCGTGTGATCGTGGAGCCGCGCACACGCCGCGTCATCAAGATCATCGACTGATCGACGCAATTCTTTGTGCTGAGCAGGGCCCTGCGGAGCATCACTCCGCGGGGCCTTCGCTTGTCATGGCGGAGCTGGTGCGAAAGCGCGAGAGTAGCCGGTCTGCCGCGGCGGCGAGTGCAAAGCCGAGGCACGCGGTGGCAGCATCGACCAGAAAATCCACCAGCCGCGCGTGACGGCCGGGTGCCCAAAATTGCATCAGCTCGAGAACGCCGATCAGGACGACCGCGGCCGCTGCGCTCAGTAGGCGCCGGCGTGGATAGGCGAGACCGAAGGCCAATCCCACCATGACGAAGGCAAGCGCATGTTCGCCGTCCTGACCGAGGTCGGAATGGGGGCGAAGGCCGGGAGGACCGAGCGTGGCGAACGTAACGGCAGCGGCGAGCAGCCAGGCAAAGGTACGAATGAACATCCGGGTCGCTTAGCACGAATTTGGTCGGGTTGTCGCGAGGCTCGCATCAGATCGCCGTGTAGTTAATGACAAAATGTTAAAGGGGATCGCGCACGCCGAGGCCATGCATGAAGCGTTCCCGGATCTGCACGGGGTCGCGCCGGGTGGTGCCCACGCCGGGCTTGTCGTCGATCCTGACCGCGATCAGGCTCGGTTCGGAAGCAGCCATGGCGTCGTCGACCAGCCGCTCGAAATCCTCCTCGTCGGCGGCCCACGCACTGCTCGCGAGACCAGAGCCGATGGCGATGGCGACGATGTCGGCGACACCAGCTGCCGGCGTCGGCTGCGCGCCGGTGATTTGGTAGATGCCGTTGTCCATCACGATCATCGTGAGGTTCTTCGGCTTCAAGGCTGCAATCGTCGAGAGCGCACCGAGCTGCATCAGGAGCGAGCCGTCGCCTTCGAGCGCGAAGACGCGGCGGTCGGGCTGCGCCAGCGCCACGCCGAGCGCGATCGGGAAGGCGAGTCCCATGCTGCCCAGCATGTAGAAGTTCTGCGGGCGGTGGCCGGCGGCCCACAGATCGAAATTGGTGTTGCCGATGCCGCCGATCACGGCTTCCTCGTGCTTCAGCTTCGTGATCAGCCGCGAGGTGACGTCGAAGCGGTTCATCACCTTGGTATTGCCAGTGTTCATCGCCGGCCTCACTTGTCGAAGACCTTGCCGCCCGTCAGCAGCGGGTTGAGGATCAACGCCACCGGCGCCTGCGTGGTAACGGCCTGCTTGATCGAGCGGTCGGTGATGAATTCGAGCTCGTCGAGCCGGGTGATGGTGTGATGCTCCAGCGCCAGCGAATCCAGCACCGGTCGCATGGTGCGGCAGACCAGGGACTGGCCGTAGTTGAATTCGCCGAGCGTGCCGCGCTCGGACACGAACATGATCAGCGGAATCTGGTAGGGCACTGCGAGCGAGGCCAGCACGTTTGCGAGCGTCGCAAAGCCGGAGGTCTGCATCAGCACCGCGCCGCGCCGGCCGCCCATCCAGGCGCCGGCGACGATGCCGAGGGCCTCTTCCTCACGGGCGGTCGCGAAAGTGGTGAAGAAGGGATCGGCGTGCAGGTTCTTGATCAGCGGCGTCAGCACGCGGTCCGGCACGTAAGGGATCAGGCTGATCTCGTTCCGCTTCAAGGTTTGCAGGACGATGCCGTGCCAGCTTCCGTCGCGGCTCCCCTGCGTCTGCTGTTCCGCAATTGCCATTGCGCTCTCCCTCGGGCCGCGCATGCTTCTTGGTTCTGGCCGTCGCGGCGGTCTGCCGAACTTGACGCGGGCAGCGGGATTGTCAACATGTCGGTGCCGGCACCATGATCTGCGCCAGCAGGCCTGCCGTGGCCGGCACCGCCATGGCATAAGCGGCGACAACCAGAACACGGGAGGGGCATCGGAGGGGGCGCGTCGCGCTGACCTTGCGGCTCTCCCGCGAACGAGCCGGAAGGTCCTGATGTCCGTCAACAACAAGCGCGTCGTCTACTCCAATTATTTGGCCAATCCGATCTATATCGACATCCTGAAGGCGCGGCCCGACGTGCGGGTCGATCGCATCGAAAACCGAAGCCCCGAGGATGTCTATCGCCCGCTCCTCGGCGCGGCCCACGTCTACCAGGTCGGCGCCGCCCGCGACGAGCTCGCCCCGCATTTCCATGTCGATGCCGCCTTCCTGAAGCGGACGCCGAATTTGCTGCTGGTCTCCAGCAACGGTGCCGGCTTCGATCCCGTCGACGTCGAGGCCTGCACGGAGGCAGGCGTCGTAGTCGTCAACCAGTCCGGCGGCAACGCCCATTCGGTCGCCGAGCACGCGCTGGCGATGATGCTGACGCTGTCCAAGCGCATCATCCAGTCGGATCGCCGGCTGCGCCGCGAGCGCGACGTGAACCGCAACGATCTCGTTGGCAACGAGGTCGAGGGCAAGACCGTCGGCATCATCGGCCTCGGCAATGTCGGCCGGCGCATCGCCGCCTTGTGCAAGGGCCTGCTCGGCATGACAGTGCTTGCCTACGATCCGTATTTGTCGGCCGAGGTGATGGCCGAGCGGGGCGGGGAGAAGGTCGAGCTGGACGAGCTGTTGCGCCGCGCCGATTTCGTCTCGATCTCATGCCCGCTCAACAAGGGCAGCCGCAACTTGATCAGCACACGCGAATTCGCGCTGATGCAGCCGCATGCCTATTTTATCACCACCGCACGCGGCTTCATCCACGACGAGGACGCGCTGCTGCAGGCGCTGCGCGACAAGCGCATCGCCGGTGCCGGCCTCGACGTCTGGTCCAAGGAGCCGCCGCCGCCGGAGCATCCGCTGCTCCAGTTCGACAACGTGCTGGCGAGCCCGCACACGGCAGGCGTCACCATCGAGGCGCGTCAGAACATGGGCCGGATCGCCGCCGAGCAGGTGCTGGATGTGCTCGACGGCAAGCGCCCGCCGCGCATCATCAATCCCGAAGCCTGGCCGCGCTATGCCGAGCGCTTCAAGCAGGCTTTTGGCGTGACGCCGGGGTAAGACGCGCGAAGCCCAGTTGCGCGCCGATCCTTGGTTATCAGGATGAAAACAGAGAGCGGTGGATTTTACTGATGGCGTGAATGAACGCGTATGACCTCTCCTGTAGATCAGGGAGCATGAGCATACTTTCGATTGCGACATCCGGACTTTCTGCAGCGAGTTTGCGCGTGAACGTGGCCGCGAGCAATATCGCCAACATCAGAACGACCGGCCCACTACCCGCGTCAGGCGGGTCGAGCGCATCGGCCGGTGCGGGCATTGCTCCAACGTTTCCTGCAGCTTACGTGCCCTTGCGAGTCGATCAGGTCTCCCAGTCGAGCGGTTCGACACCAGGCGGTACGGTCGCGACCGTATCGACGGTATCGCCGAGCTATACCGCGCGTTTCGACCCAAGCGCTCCCTTCGCAAACCAGGACGGCCTGGTCGCAGCGCCGAATGTCGATCTTGCTAGCGAATTCGCTCAGCTGGTGACCGCAAGGTACAGCTTCGTTGCCAATGCGAAGGTCATTCAGGCCTACGCCGAAACGCAAGACACGCTCCTCGACATCAAGGCGTGAGGGCTGACGGTCGGCCGTGTCTCGCCAGCCTGGGCCACTACCCCAGCTTTGCGCCGAGCTGCTGGAACACGGCCTCGCAGGTCATGAGGTCGAGATGGCCGCCGCCCGCGTTCTTGAAGAACGTGATGTCGGACGGTGACGTTCGCCCCTGCACAAGGCCGCCGACGAGGTCGTAGAGGTCGCCGAGGACGTCCGCCTCGCTGATCGCGCCGCTCGCGATCGGCTGCAGGATGTCGCCGACGCCGTGGAAGGCGGATTCCCGCCGGTCCACGAAGACGCGGGAGCGCTTGGCCGCCTCGTCATCAGCCTCCCGGGTTTGCGGTGTGTAGCCGCCGACGAGGTCCAGATGCGTGCCCGGCCGCAGATTGCGGCCCTTGATCAGCGGCTGATGCGCGCGGGTGCAGGTGGTAATGACGTCGGCCTCGCGCGTCGCGGCGTCGAGATCCGTGATTGCTTCCGCCTTGATGCCGGCCTTCGCCAAGCGCTGAGCGAGATCCACGCCCCGGTCCGGACTGCGATTCCAAATCAGCACGCGCTCCAGTGACGGCCGCACGGCTCGATGACCCCGGATCAGCCATTCAGACATCTCGCCGGCCCCGACGCAGAGCAGTGTCTCGGGATTGGGCGGGGCGAGCAGCTTCGTGGCCAACGCGGAGTCGGCTGCGGTGCGCCAATGCGTGATCTCGGTCCCGTCCATCGTCGCCAGCGGCCGCCCATTGGTGCCGTCGAACAGCACGCACACGGCCTGCACCGCCGGTATCCTGCCTTCGGCCAGATTGGCCGGAAAGCTGGTGAACATCTTGCTGGCCATGTATCGGCCGGGATCGACGGCGCTGCGGATTGCCCCCTCTCGTCTCCAAGGAAGGCGTCCAGCACCTCCATCTTCGGCCGGCGATGCGCTTCCTCGAGGGCCGTAATCAGGATCGGAAAGGTCAGAGCTTTCGTGACTTCGGTATCGGAGACAAAGTGCAAGGCAAGTTCCTTATTGGCGACCGGCATTTGCCCATAAACCCGCGCGGCAGGTTCCGCAACGAATCTTCCGCCGGGACTGGACAAGCCTTGATCCGCGTCAAAATCTCCTTTCCCCGTCCGGCCTAAATGGGACTAGAGTGCCGGCGGGCAGGCAGGGAGGTCCCATGTCAACTTATGTCGTCAGGTTCATGAAGGACGTGCTCGGCGAATACGGCCGGCAACGCGAGGTCTGCCAGGGCACGCTCGAGATCGACGCCGCCGACGAGGACGAGGCCAGGGAACGGGCGAAAGCGAGGTTCTGCAAGGACCAGGCGTTGCATCACTGGTCACTGCATGCCGACCGCATCCACGTCAGACCGGCCGACTACCCATCCTAGGGCTTAACGCCCGGGTGCCGTGACGGGCGGGGGCGTCGTCGTCCCCGCGCCGAGCGAGCGTTGCACCATGACGGTGTCGGACCAGCGGCCGTGGCGGAAGGCAACGCCGCTGAGCAGGCCGGCGCGCGCGAAGCCGAACCGCTCGTGCAGCTTCAGCGAGGGCGCGTTATCGGCATCGATATAGCCGATCATCTGGCGAAAGCCGGCCGCCGCGCAGGCATCGATCAATTCCTGCAGCAACAGCCGTCCGACCCCGCGGCCGAGATGGGCGTGATGGACGTAGATCGAGTGCTTGGCGGTGTATCGATAGGCGGGCCTTTTGCGGAACAGCACGGCATAGGCATAGCCGACGACCTCGCCGCGCCAAGTCGCCACCAGATGCGGCAGGCGGGTCTGCTTCAGGTTCTTGCGCCGGTCGCGCAGATCGTCCGGGTCCGGCGCACCGGTTCCTTCGACATCGCGCGGCACGCCGTTGCGGACGTGATGGCGGTAGATCGACAGCATCGCCTCGACGTCGCTTTCGCGTGATGGCCGAACCAGGACGGGTTCATCGCTCGCGCGCGCAGCTGCTTCGTTCATCGGCACCTACTCGGTCACGACATAAGTGTAGAGCCCGATGCGCCCATTCGCATCGACCTCCTTGTAGACGCCCTGGATCTCGACGTCGAAGCCCGGAAATGTGTTGAAGCAGGTCTCGAACATCTTGAGATAATCAATCATGGGCTTGGCTCGTTCCGTCAGCCGCTCGCCGGGCACGATGGTGGCGATGCCGGGCGGGTAGACCACGAATGGCGTGGTCGCGATGCGGCCGGCGATCGCCTCGATCGGGAGGTAGTCGACGTCGTTCTTGAACAGATAGCGCGCGGCATCGCGCGGCGACATCGCGATCTCGGGCATGTGCTCGGGCATGAACTGCCTGGCCTGGAGCGCGCTGACGTCGGCGGTGCGGAAGAAACGGTGCATCTCGCCGCAGAGGTCGCGCAGCCGCGCACCGGCGTAGCGCGCCTGCCGCTTTTGATAGAATTCGGGGATGACATCGGCCAGCAGCGCATTGTCGTCGTGCAGCCTCTTGAATGCGACGAGGCCGGAGATCAGCGTGCCCGCCTTGCTCGCCTCGACGCCGGGCGTGAGCAGGAAGAGCAGGGAGTTGAGGTCGTTCTTCTCGGGGACGATGCGGTTCTCGCGCAGATATTGCGCGACGACCGGCGCGGGAATGCCGTGCTCGGCATAGGCGCCGGTCGCACGATCGAACCCGGGCGTGAGCAGCGTTAGCTTGTTCGGATCGGTCATGGCAAAGCCTTCCGCGAGATCGGGAAAGCCGTGCCAGTTGGTATCCGGGGAGAGCTGCCACAGCGCGGGATTGGTGGCGAGTTCGTCGGTGGAAAGGGTCTCCCAGGCGACATTGTGCGCCGCGCCGGGGCGGCTGACGTCGGCAATGGCGATGCGATCGGGAACGAACGGCTCGAAGAACCAGCGGCGGTCCGAATTTTGCTCCTTCTCCTCGAACTCCCGGCGCATCGCGCGGATCTTCTTGCGCAGCTCGATGCCGAGCCGGATCGTGTCGTCCCACAGCACTTCGCCGGAGCGGCCCTTCATCATCTGTGCGCCGACGTCGAGCGAGGCGAACAGCGGATAGAACGGCGAGGTCGAGGCGTGCTGCATGAAGCTCTCGTTGAAGCGGCGGTGCTCGACGCGGCGCTTCTGGCCGCGGATATGTCGGTCCTTGATGTGGATCTGCGAGGCCTGCGAGAAGCTTGCCAGCTGCTTGTGGGTCGACTGCGTCGCGATGATGCCGGGGGCGTCGGGCGGAAGATTTGCCAGCCCCATGGCGAAGCGGCCGGCATAAAGGGGGTGGAATTTCATGAAGCCGGCCCAAGCTTCGTCGAACAGGATGTAGTCGCAGAGATGGCCAACGCGCTTCAGGATCATCTCGGCGCTGTGAATCGTGCCGTCATAAGTGCATTGTTCGACGACGGCGACGCGGAATGGCCGTTCCTTGCGCCAGGCGTCCCTGTCCGTGACAAGCGGATGATTGCGGATCCCCTCGCGCAGGGCCTTCTCGTCGAGCCTGTCCCAGCGCATCGGGCCGATCAGCCCCCAGGCGTTGCGAACGGTCGGCACATAGACCGGGATGCCGCCATTGATCATCAGCGCGCCGTGATGGGCGGCCTTGTGGTTGTTGCGGTCGAACAGCACGAGATCGCCGTCGGTGACGAGGGCGCCCAGCGCGACCTTGTTCGAGGTCGAGGTGCCGTTGAGCACGAAATAGGTCTTTTCCGCACCGAAGATTTGCGCGGCCTCCTTCTGCGCCCTCAGCGCGGGGCCCTCATGGGTGAGGAGGTCGCCGAGGTCGAGCACGGAATTGTCGAGGTCGTCGCGGAACACGGATTCGCCGAGATGCTCGACGAACACGCGCCCGATCGGGCTGCGATTGTAGAACACGCCGCCATTGTGGCCCGGGCAGGTCCAGAGCTGGTTGCCTTCCTCGGCATAGTCGACCAGCGCGCCGAAGAATGGCGTTTTCAGCGTCTCCGCATATTGCTTCAGACGGCTGATCAGGTTCTTGGCGATGAAGGTTGGCGTCTCCTCGGACAGGAAGACATAGCCGTCGATGAAATCGAGCACCTCGACCGGCAAATCCTCGAACCGCTTGCGGCGGATCAGGAGAATGATCGGGAAGTCGAGGCCACGGCGGCGCATCAGGTTGATCAGCGCCGAGGTCTTGCCCTCCAGCCCTTTCTTGCCCCAGTCCACCACCATGCAGCCGATCGCGGCGTCGGTCTGCACCGCCATCTCGGCATCCTCCAGCTTGCGGGCCCGGACCACCTCGAAGCCGGAGCGCTGGATCTCCTCGATGATCTGGTTGAAGCGGACGCCCTCGAGGTCGTCGGCGTCGAACACAGGTGCGGCGAACAGGAAGTTGAAGCGCTTGAAATAATCCATGGCGGGTCCCGAATGTGCAGGAAGATACAGCTCTCTGCACATTCGATGACATCTGGATGACATGCCCGAGTGCTGTGGCAAGGTTGGCCTGCCGCTTCACTCCAGTAGCTTATCCAGCGTGATCGGGAAGCGCCGGATGCGCTTGCCGGTGGCGTGATAGACGGCGTTCGCAATTGCGGCCGGGACGCCGACGATGCCGATTTCGCCGAGACCCTTGATGCCCAACAGGTTGATGCGGTCGTCGGGCTCGTCGACGAAAATCACGTTGATGTCGTGGACGTCGGCGTTCACGGGAATGTGGTATTCGGCGATGTTCGCGTTCATGATGCGGCCGAAGCGGTGATCCATCACCGTCTCCTCGTGCAGCGCCATCCCGATCCCCCAGACCACGCCGCCCATGATCTGGCTGCGGCCGGTCTTGGTGTTCAGGATGCGCCCGGCTGCGACCGCGCTCACGACCCGCGTGACGCGAATGACGCCGAGCTCTTCATCCACCTTGACCTCGGCAAAGACCGCAGAATGCGTGTTGCGCGCGTGGGACTTATCCTCGGCGAACTCGTTCAGCTTCTCCTTCTCGATCCGTTCAAGCTTGCTGTGGCGCATGACATCCGCAATCGAGACGGCGCGATTGCGGTCGGCGGCCTTGGCAACCGTGCCGTCGAGGAGAACGATGTCCGGCGCATCGACGGCGGCGAGTGGCGAGGCAGGCATCGCCTTGGCATATCGCGCGAGCTCGCGGCGAATCTCCTCGGCTGCTCCAAGCACGGCGTGCGCGCTCGAGGCGGCCATCCATGAGCCACCTTCCACAGGTGCCTGCGGCAGGCTCGAATCCGCAAGCTTGACGCTGACGTTCTCGATCGGCAGCCCGAGGGCATCGGCCGCGACCTGCGCCACGATGGTGTACGTGCCGGTGCCGATATCGGACGCGGCGCAGGAGACCTCGGCATGGCCGTTGGCCGTCAGCACGATGCGGACGGCGACCGGCATCTGCAGCGCTTCCCACACCCCAGTCGCCATGCCCCAGCCGACCAGTTCCTTGCCGTCGCGCATCGAGCGAGGTGCGGGATTGCGGCGGCTCCAGCCGAAAGCTTCCGCTCCGCGCGCATAACATACGCGCAACTGCTTGCTGGTGTAGGGCAGGTCTCCGGTCTGGTCGCGATCCGAGTAGCACTTCAGGCGCAGTTCGACCGGGTCGAGCTTGAGCGCGACGGCCAGTTCGTCCATGGCGCATTCGAGCGCGCAGACGCCCGTTGCGGCTCCGGGGGCGCGCATGTCGCAGGGCGTCGAAACATCGAGTTCGATCAATTTGTGTGAAAAGTTGCTGTTGGGGGTCTTGTAAAGCTGCTCGGCCCAGCCCGTATCGTTGCGCGAAAAATCCTCATAAACTGAGGTCACGGCAACGGCTTCGTGGGTGATCGCATCGAGCGTGCCGTCCGGCTTTGCACCGAGCGCAACGCGCTCGATGGTCATGGGACGATAGCCGAGGCCGTACATCTGCTGCCGCGTCAGCACGACGCGGACGGAGCGCTTCAGTGCGAGCGCGGCAAGGGTTGCCAGCACCACCTGGTGCTGCGGTCGCAGGCCCGAGCCGAAGGCGCCACCGACATAGGGCGAGATCACGCGGATGTCGTCCGGTTTCTTGCCGAAAACACTGCAGAGAAACTTCTGGACGTTCTGGACGCCCTGCGTCTTGTCGTAGACCGTGAGCCCGCCACTGCCGTTCCAGACGGCCGTCGTCGCGAAGAGCTCCATCGGGTTGTGGTGCTCGGTCGGGATGACGTAATCCGCCTCGTGGCGCACGGCCGCGCGCGCCAGGGCTGCTGCGGCATCACCACGCGGCTTGTGCGGTTGATCCACTTTTTCGGCCTTGCCGCGTTCGGATTCGAGATCGGTCGCAAACGCCTCCTGCTCATATTCGACGCGAACGCGGGTTGCGGCGAACTTGGCGGTCTCCCAATCCTCCGCGACGACCAGTGCGATCGGCTGGCCGTTGAACTTGATCCTCTCGTCATAGAGCGGACGGAACGGCGAGCCCTTCTCCGGCGCCACCTCATCCTTCCAGGCTTCGTCCTTGTCGGCGAGGGGCGGTCGATGTTCATGCGTGAGCACGTCGACCACGCCCTTCACCTTCAGCGCCTCGCTGGTGTCGAGACGAACGATGCGCCCACGCGTGATGCTGGCCTCGACGACGAAGCCGTGAAGAAGACCGTCTGCTGCGAACTCGCCAGCATATTTGGCGGCCCCGGTGACCTTGGCCCGGCCGTCGACGCGCGACGTTGGTGTTCCGACATAGGCGTTCATCGGGCCCTCATGCGATTTTCTTGTGAGCTTGTGATTGCGGTGTGGCGCTTGCGGCCTGGATCAGCGCCCGCACGACGGCTCGGCGCGCCAAGTCGATCTTGAACCCGTTGTGGGAGCGTGCCGTCGCTCCCTGCAGCAGCAGGTCGGCGGCGCGCCCGAAATGATCCGGTGTTGCCGCCTGACCGCGCAATGCGGCTTCGGCCTCGAGGCTTCGCCAGGGCTTGTGGGCCACGCCACCAAGCGCAAGGCGCGCTTCGCCGATCGCGTTGCCCTCCAGGTCGAGCGTGGCCGCGACGGAGACCAGAGCAAAGGCGTAGGACAGCCGGTCGCGGATCTTCAGATAGCTGTAGTTCCGGGCAAAGCCGTGCGGCGGCAGCTCGATGGCGATAATGATCTCGCCGCTGCCGAGATTGGTATCGAGGTGAGGCTTGTCCTCGGGAAGCCGATGGAAATCCGTCAGCGCGATGGTGCGCTGACCAGAGGGGCGTGCGATATGCACGAGCGCGCCGAGCGCGGCCAGCGCCACGCTCATGTCGGACGGATTGGTCGCAATGCAGGATGTGCTGGTGCCGAGGATGGCATGGTTGCGGTTGAGGCCATCGAGGGCCGAGCAGCCCGCGCCGGGGCTTCGCTTGTTGCAGGGTGTCGTGGTGTCATAGAAATAGGGGCAACGTGTTCGTTGCATCAGATTACCGCCGACCGAGGCCATATTGCGCAATTGCGCGGAGGCGCCGGCCAGGATGGCGCTGGCAAGCAGGGGATAGCGCTGCTCGATCAACGGATGGTAGGCGAGGTCTGAGTTCGGCACCAAGGCGCCGATGCGCAGACCGCCGTCCGCTGTCTCCTCGACGTCGTGGAGCGGCAGGCGAGAGATGTCGATCAGCCGGGAGGGGCGTTCGACGTTCTCCTTCATCAGATCGATGAGGTTGGTGCCGCCGGCGATCAACTTCGCACCGGGATCGGCGGCGAGCAGGCGGATGGCGTCGGCAACATCGCTTGCGCGGGAATATTGGAAGTTGTTCATGACCGGCTCATTGCCTGCTCGATCGCAGCCACGATGTTGGGGTAGGCACCGCAGCGACAGAGGTTTCCGCTCATCAGCTCCCGGATCTCATCCGCATCGCGCGCACGGCCTTCGGCCAACAGGCCCGCGGCAGAGCAAATCTGTCCCGGCGTGCAATAACCGCACTGAAAGGCATCGTGGTCGATGAAGGCCTGTTGCAGGGGATGCAGCGCGCCGTCCCTGGCCAAGCCTTCGATAGTCGTGATCTCGGCGCCATCCCTCATGACGGCCAGGGTCAGACAGGAATTGACCCGTCTTCCGTCTATCAGCACGGTACAGGCACCGCATTGGCCGTGATCGCAGCCTTTCTTGGTGCCGGTCAGCTCCAGACGGTCGCGCAGCGCATCCAGTAGCGTGGTCCATGGCACGACCTCGAGCGCGCGCCTTTCGCCATTGACGACGAGGTTGATCGGAATGCGTTCGGGGATCGTAAGGTCGGCCATGGTGTATTTCCCTGCGGAAAGGCCGAGCCGGGCAAATTGTGCAAATAACGCGAGACTGCGTTGCCGCCGCTGGCCGATAGCGCCCAACGGATGACGGGTTGCTTGGTTCCCGACCGGTTCTCCCGATTGAATTTACGAGATCAGCGCTTCGTCTCGCTGAACACCACAGTCGGTACCGCGCGGTTGACGATCTCGCGCAGCGCGAAGCTCGATTGCACCCGCGCGACGCGCGGCAGGCGGGACAGCTCGGTGCGGTGGATGCGCTCGAAATCCTGGATGTCGCGGGCGAGCACGATCAGGATGTAGTCGTCCGTCCCCGACATCAGGAAGCAGCGCACGACGGAGGGACATTTCGTCACCTCTGCCTCGAACGCCTTCAGTGCCTCGTCGCTCTGGCTCTCCAGCGCGATGCGAACCAGCACCGTGGTGGTGAGGCCGAACTGGCCGAGGTCGAGCGCGGCCTGGTAGGCCTGGATGTAGCCGTCATCCTCCAGCGCCTTCTGCCGCCGCGCCAGCGCCGTGCTCGACAAGCCGATCTTGTTGGCAAGCTCGGTGTGGCTGGCTCGCGCATTGGTCGTGAGTTCCGCGAGGATGGCGAGGTCTTTCCGGTCGAGGGCCAAGGTTTCGTTTCCAGCGTCAAAGGACGATTTCGCGCCGGAAACCGGCGCGGGCGCCGCCAAGGTAGCGGATATTTGCACGAAACCAAACCGACCCTCTCGCTACGATCAACAATGGAATCAAAGCATTGGCGAGGGAGATCAAGATGCGCGTCGGAGTGCCCAAGGAGATCAAGCTGCAGGAATATCGCGTCGGGCTCACCCCAGGTGCGGTCCGCGAATACGTTGCCGCCGGGCACCAGGTGACGGTCGAGAGCGGCGCCGGCAGCGGCATCGGTGCGTCCGACGAGGTGTACCGGCGGGCAGGGGCGTCCATCGCCGAGACCGCTCGCGAGATCTTTGCAAAGTCCGACATGATCGTGAAGGTGAAGGAGCCGCAGAAGAGCGAATGGGCTCAGCTTCGCGAAGGCCAGATCCTCTTTACTTACCTTCATCTTGCACCGGATCCCGAGCAGGCCAAGGGCCTTCTTGCTTCGGGCTGCACCGCAATCGCCTATGAAACTGTCACGGACGCGAGCGGTCACCTCCCGCTGCTCGCCCCGATGAGCGAAGTCGCCGGCCGCCTTGCCGTCGAGGCCGCCGGCGCCGCGCTCAAGCGTTCCAGCGGCGGCCGCGGCCTGCTGCTCGGCGGCGTGCCCGGCGTGCAGCCGGCACGCGTCGTCGTGCTCGGCGGCGGCGTGGTCGGAACGCAGGCGGCGCGCATGGCCGCCGGCTTAGGTGCCGAAGTCACCGTGATCGACCGCTCGATCCCGCGCCTGCGCGAACTGGACGATCTGTTTGTTGGACGCGTGCGCACCCGTTTCTCCACCATCGAGGCGGTCGAGGACGAGGTGTTCGCCGCCGACGTCGTGATCGGTGCCGTGCTGGTGCCCGGCGCCAGCGCGCCGAAGCTCGTCACGCGCGCGATGCTGAAATCGATGCGGCCGGGAGCCGTGCTGGTCGACGTCGCGATCGACCAGGGCGGCTGCTTTGAGACCTCGCACCCGACCACCCACGCGGAGCCGACCTACGAGGTCGATGGCGTCGTTCACTATTGCGTCGCCAACATGCCGGGAGCGGTGCCGGTGACCTCGAGCCAGGCCCTGAACAACGCGACGCTGCCGTTCGGCCTGATGCTGGCGAACAAGGGCTTTGCGGCGGTCTTGGAGAATCCGCATCTGCGCAATGGGCTCAACGTGCATCGCGGCCGGGTGACGAACAAGGCGGTGGCGGAGAGTCTGGGGCTGGAGTTTGCGCCGGTAGGGAGCGGACTGGCGGCGTAGCGAGATGGGCCATCGTCGGTGCGGCGCCATCAACCGACTGGAAGATGGCGCTGCCGCCGTGCTCCCGAGCCCCCGGGGAATCCCGACGCGGTGAAGGCGTTGTGACCGGAGCGGCGGTGTCCAAATAGGCGGAAAGAAGAAAACTATTGCCGCGGTCCTGTCAGGAGGAAGGAGTTTCCCCTTCCGAGGGCAAAAACGCCAATCGCTTCCATTGCTGTTTGGAGCCGAAACGACGACATTTCCGCCAGAAACTGGTGGATCGGCAGCCATGGAACGCACTGGATTTGAGCCCTTCGGCGAGCAACTGGCGTCCGCAACGGACACCCAGCCGAAGTCGCGTGCCTCCAAGCTCCTGCTGCGCGCCGGCACCACCCTGTTCTGGTCGCTGGTCGCGGGCATCGTGCTGGCCCGCGCGGCCTTCTTCGAGCCGGGCATCTATGACGGCTTCAGCCGCGTCGCCTCGCTGGCCAAGAACCTCATCTTCTGAGGCCGTTTATTCCGGGCTGAGGACAGAACTTCTCTCGGTCCTGATATGTCGAAAACATATTCCCCAATTGAATTGCGCTGCGTATAAATCTTTCTCCTCCGGGAGAGATTTGTGTCGCAGAATCAAGCATCCAGCCCGGCCGATTCCAAGCCGGCCACCGCCGCGGGCCGTATTGCGGCGCTGATTCCGGGCATCCTCCTCTGCGTTCTCGTGGCCGGTGTGTCGGCCCTGCTCGAGCGGGCCGAACTGGGCATGTTCGAGCACCCCTATGTCGAGGCGCTGGTCATGGCGATCCTGCTCGGCATGGCGGTGCGCAGCTTCTGGAAGCCGGCCCCACGGTGGCAGGCCGGCATCGCCTTCAGCGCCAAGCAACTGCTGGAAGTCGCGGTGATGCTGCTCGGGGCCTCCATCAGCTTTGCCGCGATCGCGGCTTCCGGCATTGCGCTGCTCGCCTCCATCGCCGCGGTCGTCGTGGTCGCGCTCTGCGTCTCCTTCGGCCTCAGCCGGCTACTCGGCCTGTCGACGCGGCTGTCGATCCTGATCGCCTGCGGCAACTCGATCTGCGGCAATTCCGCGATCGCTGCGGTGGCGCCCATCATCGGCGCCAGCAACGACGAGATTGCATCCTCGATCTCCTTTACGGCGATCCTTGGCGTGATGATGGTGCTGGGCCTGCCGCTGCTGATCCCGCTGCTGCAATTGTCCGCAACGCAGTACGGCATTCTCGCCGGGCTCACCGTCTACGCGGTGCCGCAGGTGCTCGCCGCGACGGTGCCGGCAGGTCTCGTCTCAACCCAGATCGGCACGCTGGTGAAGCTGATGCGTGTCCTGATGCTCGGCCCGGTCGTCGTCGGCCTGTCGCTGGTCGCTTCGCGCTGGCAGAGCGATGCCAAGAAAACCAGCGTCGGCTTCTTCCGCCTGGTCCCCTGGTTCATCCTCGGCTTCCTTGCGCTTGCGACCCTGCGCTCGCTGGAGATCGTGCCGGCGACAGTGGTTGGCCCCGTGACGACGATCACGGGCTTTCTGACGGTGGTCTCGATGGCCGCCCTCGGCCTTGGCGTCGACGTGCGCGTGCTCGCCAATGTCGGCGGCCGGGTGACGGCGGCCGTGACGCTGTCGCTGATCCTGCTGCTGGGGATCAGCATCGCGCTGGTGCACTGGTTCAAGTGATAACGGTTGTTGCCGCGAGGGCGAAGCCGCGACGCCTCTGAGAGCCGTCCACAGGTCCTAGCGCGCAAAATACCTCATCAGTTGTCCCTTCTTGTGCTCGACGTATCCGTCCTGCCAGTCGGCGTCCGTTTCCAGGAAGCCCGACCAGCCCTTCTTACCCTTACGTTTGCGCTCGCTCTCGATGGCCCGGAAGCGGTAGTGGTCGTAAACATCGAGGATATGGACTGCATAAGCCTCAGCCAGAGCGCGGTTGCCGCTGACGATCAGCATGTTCTCGTCGTTTGAATAGGAGGCCTTGTAGCCCAGATTGTGGCTGCCGAGGATGACATGACAGTCATCCCGACGGGGATCAATGACGGCCAGCTTGTCATGGATGATTGCTCCAATGGCTCCCTTGGCCGTCAACTGTTCGGCCCCGAAGTCGCCGAGCAGATTGTGGTCGTCAATGCGTGAGGCGCGAACTATCGATATGTTCTTGTCATCAAATGTCGCCGGCGATTCGCCTTCTTCCACGACTTCACCATCCTCGTCCTTCTTCTTGCCGACATAGTTCGGCATCGCCATCGGGCTCGAAACGGCACCACAGATCAGCAGCGAACGATCGTGTAACCCGATGTTGATGACTTCACCGATGATGCAGTCTTTGCCTTTCTGCCCGGGGTAGAAAGCAAGGAATAGAATCGCCTCCTTGGCGCTCCGCATTAACTTGTAGGCATCGGTTAGGTCGGGTGGTGTAGGGGCCGGTTTCGTCTTGGACGTCGGTTTCTTGCGTTGTGGCATATTGGGAGAGAACCAAGCGCGGAGTGTCGTGCCGTTCCCTGCGTCGATCTCTTCGGGTGTAGCATTGTCCTCCCGGAACTTGTCGCCCTGTTGGTTGTCTTTCATCGCCTTTCCGAACGGCCTTGGAAGCTTCAGTTGATCCTTCTTCATACGCTTCCAGTAGTTTAGGTATGACCCGGCGATGGCGTCGTCCTCGATCAGCAGCGCGTTATTCGTCTGTCCGGCGATGCCGGTGGAGGTCCAGTTGGTACTGCCGGTCAGCACGGAACGGTTTCCGCCTCCCGGCGGGACGTGGACGACGAACTTGTTGTGGCCGATGTGAATGGAATTGTTGAACATCCGGTGCTGTACATCGACACCTTCATCAATGAGACGCTTCCGCGCCGGCCTGTTGCGCTCATCCCATTTCTTGTCCTTTCCCGCCGACGTGTTCGATAGGATGACGTGTATACGAGACTTGTTGGCGACGAGAATGTCTTCGAGTTCACGATCTTCCAGTTCATACAGCCCGAGATAGAACCTTCCCTCGCGGTCGAAGAGTTCGCGGATCAGCGGGATGACGTCGCCCGCGAGATATTTGCGATGCGGATCATTGGGGTTTTCCAGCTTGTCTATTAGCTCGTTTGGCTTGATGACGCCGTCATCGAGCAGCACGTTGCGCAACCACTGCGCAGCCAGGATGCCGTTGGTGAAGGTCGAGCGGAATGGACCACGCCTGCTGGTGACATGGATATCATTCGATTCTACCGCGTCCGCGAGATAGCCGAGCGGACGCTTCGGTCCTTCATATGCTTTGACGCGGATCTTGACGGGCTTGCCGTCGGGACCTTTCACCGGGCGGCCCTTCTTGTCCCGCTTGACGATGTCGGCAAAGTCGATCCCGTTCGGCGGAACGGGTTGGAGGCCGGGGCGCAGGTCACCGACAGGCCGAATCTCGTAACGCACCCGAACCTCGTCAGGCCTGCGTGTCGCACCGTCGCGCTTCTTGCGGAGGGTAAGGTCCCTCCAGGCGAGCTTCTGTACCGGCCAGACGCCGGTGTCCTGCGGGATCCAATGGGGATTGCGTTGCCCCTTGAAAGAAACCCAAGCCGCGCATTTGACCCGATCTTCCTTGCCATCGGCGCGTCGCTTCACAACACCGTTTTCGTCCACATAAACACGAGTGACTTCGAAGCCGAGACAATCCTTAATCTTGCCGTCGATGTTCCACGCAACGTAAGCGACCTCGTTGTTCGCGTAGCCGCGAACGGAAATGATTTTGCCCATGGCGCAATTCCCTCAACCCGCAAGATACGAAAAGCGTATCTATGGACAAGAATAACCAAAGGTTGTGTGACTTGGGGAGGTTTCCTGTCCTCGTGCGGCAAATTGCCACTTGGTCCTTGCGAAGAGGGCGCCGGCCCGTGAAACGAAGCGGTCGGCGAGTTCAAGTCCGCGTCACATTCCGCCCGAGGCGGTCGCTTCCTCCGGGCAGCGTGGGGGGAAGCAGGAGCGAACCTGCTAAATCACGTCCGCGAGCGAGTGGCCGTGCAGCTCGATGTTCAGCCCCTGCATGCCCAAGTCGTTGATCTCGCCGCCCATCGCCTTCAGGCTCTCTTCGCGGATCAGCGACATCAGCCCGCGGCGGAGCGCCAAGAATTCCGACGACATCATCATCGATTGCTGCCGCGGCCGCTCCAGCGGGATCGGGATCTCCGCCTTGATCGAGCCCGGCCGCGCGGTCATGCAATAGACGCGGTCGGACAGGAAGATGGCTTCGTCAATGTCGTGGGTGACGAACAGCACCGAGATCTTCAGCCGCTGCCACATATTGGTGAGGATCTGCTGCATGATGACGCGCGTCTGCGCGTCGAGCGCGCCGAAGGGCTCGTCCAGCAACAGCACTTTCGGTCCCGTCGCGAGCGCGCGGACGATGCCGACACGCTGCTTCATGCCGCCGGAGAGCTTTTCCGGATAATGCTTTTCGAACGCTTCGAGTCCCGCAAGCCCCAACAGCGTGCGCGCGGCGCGTTCGCGCTGCGAGCGCGGCATGCCGCGCATCTTCAGGCCGAACTCGACGTTCTCGCGCACGGTCTTCCACGGAAAAAGAGAATATTGCTGAAACACCATGCCGCGTTCGGCGCTCGGACCGTTTACCCGCTCGCCGTCGACGGTAACTACACCGGTCGTCGGCCTGAGGAAGCCTGCGACCGCATTGAGCAGCGTCGACTTTCCGCAGCCGGACGGGCCGACGATCGACACGAACTCGCCGGGCCGCACATGTATCTGCGTGTCGGTGACGGCCTGCACCGCGCCCTCGATGGTCTCGTAGGCGAGGGAGAAGTTCCTGACTTCGATGTGGCCTTTTGGGCTGTTCGCTAGCACCTCGCTCATGTCGATCTCCACGGCATCACCAATTGCCCCGCGCCCCGGATCAGCAGGCTCGACCCGAGGCCGAGCACCCCGATTGCGATCATGCCGAGCGCGATGTCGGCATATTGGACCAGCGAATAAGCTTCCCAGGTGAAGTAACCGATGCCGTACTGACCGGAGATCATCTCGGCCGCGATCAGCGACACCCAGGCGACGCCCATGCCGACGGTGAGGCCGGTGAAGATGTGCGGCAGCGAGGCTGGGAAATAGACCTCCCGGAAGATCGAGCGTTCGCGCGCGCCGAGACATTGCGCGGCGCGTACCAGCACGGGGTCGACCAGCGACATGCCGTGCAGGGTGTTGACGAGAATCGGGAAGAACGAACCGAGGAAGGTGATATAGACGATGCTCTGCTCGTTGGTCGGCCACAGCATGATCGCCATCGGCACCCAGGCGATTGCCGGGATCGGCCGCAGCACTTCGGCGACCGGGAAAATCACCTCATGCACCAGCTTGAAGCGCCCCATGATCAGGCCGAGCGGCACGCCGACGATCGCCGCGAGCGAGAATCCGATGAAGATGCGCCGGCAGCTGAGCAGGATGTGCATCAGGAATTTAGGATCGTGAATCGCCTTTATGAAGCTGTCATAGACCGCGAGCGGCGAGGGCACGTTGGTGAAGCGCACGAAGAACACGACCCGATAGGTCGTGAGCAGATGCCAGACCAGCAGAAAGGCGAGCAGCGAAATCACGCCGATTGCCGCCGCGCGCAGACCTGCCCGATTGAGCCGGTACCAACGCAACCCCAGTGTGGCGAAGGAAGGCGGCGTCGAAGGCCGGATGATGGCGGCGGGCGCGGAGCCCGCCTCAGCAAGTGCTGTTGCCGGCATGCTGTCCTCAGGCTGTCTGACGAGGGCGGGGCTGCTCACGTCTTGCCTCCGCCGACGGCGGCCTTCATCGCTTCATCGAAGCCGAGCACCTTGCCGCTGATCTTGGCGGCGTAGGCTTCGGCATCCTTCTTCAGCAGGAACGGGGCGACCTCGCTATTGCCGACCGCGAAGAAGGCCTGATCGGCGAACAGCTTGATGCCCCGAGTGGTATCGAAGACATAGGCGACGTTGATCTTCTGGCCCTTGGCCTTGTAGTCGGCATAGGCGCTGAGCGTGCAGCTGGCGGACGAGAAGGGCATGATGCCGGCACCGTCGACCCAGACTTCGCCCGCCTTGCGCGGATCGGTGATGGGCTTCTTGCAGAAGCTGTCCTCGCCCGAGATCTCATAGTTGTTGGTGCTCGCGAGCTGGGCGTCGTAGTCGAGCTTCATTTCAGCATAGGCCTTGCGGATGTATTTGTCGTCGACCCATTTCTTCGGATCGAACTCCTTCATGCGGCCGAGATTCTGCAGCACCTTGACGTCGGTCGTGGCCGCATCGATCAGCGCCGGCTTGATCGTCGGATCGGTCGTCATATTGCCGCTGGGCCCTAAGAAGATGTAGACGACCTCCTTGTTGATGCCGGTCCATTCCTGGATCTTCTCGGCGGCCAGCTTGGGATCCGCGCGTAGCCACTGATTGGCGGCGATTAGCGCCTTGAAATAGGCGACGACGACCTCGGGATATTTTTCGGCGAAGTCGGTGCGGACCACGATGCCATGGAAGGTCGGCAGGTTCGTTTCGACGCCGTCGAAGATCTTTCGCGCGAAGCCGCGGAACGGCAACAGCTCGGCGAAGGGGACGAAATCGGCGTGCCCGTCGATCTTCTTCTCCTGCAGATTGGTCGAGCCGACCTCCGGGCTCTGGCTGACGAGCTGGAAGAAATCGGACGAATAGCCGCGATCCTGCATCGCTTTCAGCACCATGCCATGCGCGGCGGAGCCGAAAGGCACGCTGACGAGCTTACCCTTGAGATCGGCGAGGTCGAAATAGGGTGAGTCCTTGTGGACGACGAGGCCGTTGCCCGAGCCGGACAGGCTGTAGGCGGCGATGCCGACGAGGCGGCTCTTGCTCTCCGGATTGCTCTCGAAGGTGAATCCGTTCACGATGAGCGGATAGTCGCCCATCATGCCGATCTGCAGCTTGTTCGCCATCATCGCGTTGGTGACGGGCGGACCGGAGGTGAAGTTCTGCCATTCGAGCTCGAACTTGATGTTGGCGTATTTGCCGTCCTTCGGCAGGTACTTCTCGAGCAGTTGCAATTGGCGGATGACGACGCCTGCGGTGACCGTGTTGGTCGTGGTATCCTGCGTTCCGATCCCGAGCTTGACGGTTTCCGCAGAAGCCGGCTGCGAGACGAGCAGCGCCAGAGACGACATCGCGATCGAGAGCGTGGGAAGATGGCGGACCATTCTCATCCTCATTCGGTTGGATGTGCTGTGGGTGCCATGATTGGGGGAGGGCGCAGGCAGGGCAAATCCGGAGTGGCCGCCGCAGTCGATTAGTTGCCGGGAAAAGCTGATTGCATACTCCTTGGGCAGTCCTGCATTATAAAGCCGCTTGGCTGTGCACCGGCCATGGTCGCGGGCCCCTTCAATCCCCCGCCTGGCCGCGCATCTCCTCCAGAATGTCGGTCCGGCAGACCACGATCTGCGAGCGTTTGGTCAGCACGATTCCCTTCTCCTGCATCCGCTTCAGGCTGATCGTGACCCATTGCCTGGTGGCGCCGACCATGTGGGCGATGTCGGCGTGGGTGAAGGCCGCGGCGATCACGGTGCCGTCGGGATCCGCGACGCCGTAGAGCTCGACGAGATGCAGCAAGAGATGGGCGAGGCGCTGCGTGATCGAGCGCGTCCCCAGCATCTGGGCCAGCGCCGAATAGCATTTGCCCTTGAACGTCAGGCCTTCGATCAGGCCAATCGCGAGGTTCGGGATCTCTGTAGCAAGGGACCGCAGTTCCTTTCCCGGCAGGTGCACGACGCTGCAATTACTGGAGGCAACGCCGGACCATTGATGCACGGTGCCTTCGAACACTTCGGGACCGCCGACGAAGTTGCCAACATGCCAATAGGCCAGCGTGATCTCGCGTCCGAGTGGCGAGGTGTAGAACACACGGATGCGGCCGCTCTCGATCAGCCAGATGCCGTCATGCTTGCCGCCCTGGCTAAAGAGCGTCTGGCCGCGGTTGAGCACCTTGCGGCGGCCCTGCTTCAGCACCAACTCCCGCTCGCGCGGTGAGAGCTTGTCCATCAACGGTGGTGGACCGCCGATCCATTGCTGGTTCTCGGTGAGCAGGAGCGAGGAGCTGCCGGCAGGCCGTATCGCTGCGGGAACAGCCCCGCGCACCGCATTCGCCGCCTGCAACATCGCCTGCCTCCCGAACGTTCAAATCGTTCTAAAGAGGAGCAATGTCTGTGCCAGATGGGGGCAGTCGCCTCGCGCGGGGAAAATGACAGCGAAGACCGGGTCAACGCCCCGCCAGGTTCAACAGATACGACTTGGGATATATTCCCCGGTTGTGCCCATCCGAAAACGAGATGTTCAGCCCATAGCCGAGATCGCCGATGTCGGTGATCGCAATCCCCGGAAACGCTTTGGGGAAGCGGCCGTCGAAGCGGGCGCGGGTGCAATGGGCGCATTTGCAGGAGAGGCGGAGTGTTTCGGCGGAAACGTTGAGCGCGTCGTCCTGCGTGGTGCGGACCAGGAGCGAAGCGAGATCGGCGCTGGCTTCGTAGCCGGCCACGGTCGGTGCCACCAATGTCATCGTCATGAGGAACCTCTGACTTCATTCTACGTCGAGGCAGGAACGCACGAATAGCAACTAATTGCCGGTGCGGGCGGGATCGCGAGCCTGCTCTTCGAGCAACCCACGCGAAAATGTGAAACTAATCCACCGGGAATTTCACTTCCGAATTGCCGGACTCTCCTCTCTCCGAAACCTTGCGCGTCATCGATGACCAAGGAGAGACGATGAGTGCATTTCAAAAGGAAACGGTTCTGTCGGTCAGGCACTGGACCGATTCCCTGTTCAGCTTCACCGCGACGCGCGATCCCGGCTTCCGCTTCCAGAACGGCCAGTTCGCAATGATTGGTCTGGAGGTCGGGGGTAAGCCGTTGATGCGGGCCTACAGCATGGCCAGTGCCAATCACGAGGAGGCGCTCGAATTCTTCTCGATCAAGGTGCACGACGGCCCGCTGACCTCGCGCCTTCAGAAGATCAGGGAAGGCGATATCATTCTGGTCGGGCGCAAGGCGACTGGCACGCTGATCACCGGCAACCTCATTCCGGGAAAACGCCTGCTGCTGCTCTCAACCGGAACGGGCCTGGCGCCCTTCGCCAGCCTGATCAAGGACCCCGACGTCTATGAGAATTATGAGACCATCGTGCTCGCCCATGGCTGCCGCCAGGTCTCGGAACTCGCCTATGGCGAGCACCTCGTCGAGGGCCTCCGCAATCACGAATTCTTCGGCCCCTTGATCGGCGACAAGCTCGTCTACTACCCGACCGTCACCCGCGAGCCGTTCCGGAATCGCGGCCGCATCACCGACCTGATCGTCTCGAACCAGGTCTTCGAGGATATCGGACAAGCGAGCCTCGACATCGAAACGGACCGCATCATGCTGTGCGGCAGCCCGGCGATGCTCGAGGAACTCCACGCGATGTTCGCGGCGCGCGGCTTCGTCGAGGGCAATCATAGCCAGCCCGGTCATTTCGTCATCGAAAAAGCCTTCGTCGAGCGCTGAGCTACAAATCGCGTCCTAGCGACAACTAATTGCTATCGCGGCGACGCCCCCTGAACAAATCTGACGCAAAGGCGCCGGCTACCGGCGAACCAGGAGCAAGCGATGGCACTAGATCAGATCGTCGACGGACTTTCGGAGGTTTCCTGCGATGTGCTGGTGATCGGCGGCGGCACGGCCGGCCCGATGGCGGCACTGAAGGCGAAGTTGAAGAACCCGAAGGCCAATGTCGTCCTGCTCGAGAAGGCGAACGTCAAGCGCTCCGGCGCGATCTCGATGGGCATGGACGGGCTCAACAACGCCGTCATCCCCGGTTACGCGACGCCGGAGCAGTACACCAAGGAAATCACCATCGCCAATGACGGCATCGTCGACCAGAAGGCGGTCTACAAGTACGCCCAGAACTGCTACAACATCATCGAGGAACTGGACAGCTTCGGCATCCGCTTTCTGAAGAACGAGAACGGTGACTACGCCGTCAAGAAGGTGCACCACATCGGCACCTATGTGCTGCCAATGCCGAACGGCGAGACCGTGAAGAAGGCGCTGTATCGTCAACTCCGCCGCGCCCGCATCCTGATCTCCAACCGCTACATGGCGACGCGGCTGCTCAAGTCGACCGACGGCCGCATCGCCGGTGCAATCTCCGTCAACACCCGCACGGCCGAGATGCTGGTGATCAAGGCCAAGGCCGTGATCCTCTGCATGGGCGCCGCCGGTCGCCTCGGCCTGCCGACCTCCGGCTATATGTTCGGCACCTACGAGAATGCCGCCAATTCCGGCGACGGCTACGCCATGGCCTATCACGCCGGCGCAGCGCTCGCGAACCTCGAATGCTTCCAGATCAACCCGCTGATCAAGGACTATAACGGCCCGGCCTGCGCCTATGTCGCCGGCCCGTTCGGCGCATATACGGCAAACAACGAAGGCTCGCGCTTCATCGAATGCGACTACTGGTCCGGCCAGATGATGCTGGAGTTCTACAACGAGCTCCTCTCCGGCAAGGGTCCGGTGTTCCTCCAGCTCAAGCATCTCCACCCCGACACGATTTCCGAGATCGAATCCACGCTGCACAAGGTTGAGCGCCCGACGCGCGGCCTGTTCCAGCAGGGGCGCGGGGTCGACTACCGCAGCGAGTCCATCGAGATGCATATCTCCGAGATCGGCTTCTGCTCCGGCCACAGCGCGTCAGGCGTGTTCGTCGACGACAATGCCCGCACCACCGTACCCGGCCTCTATGCCGCCGGCGACATGGCGAGCGTCCCGCACAATTACATGCTCGGCGCCTTCACTAACGGCTCGGTCGCCGGCATCGACGCGATGGAGTTCGCCGACAACCATGATTTCGCGGAATTCGACGCGGCCGACGTCGCCATGGAACGCCACCGCGTGATGGCGCCGACCAAGCGCGAGGACGGCATTCCGCCGAACCAGATCGAGTACAAGACCCGCCGCCTGGTCAACGACTACCTCCAGCCGCCGAAGGTCACGCGCAAATATGAGCTCGGCATGCGGCGGCTCGCCGAAACGCGTGAGGATATGCAGGAGCGCATGATCGCGCGCAACGCGCACGAATTGCTGCGCGCGCTCGAAGTGCAGTCGATCATGGACTGTGCCGACATGGCCGCACACGCTTCGCTCTACCGCGAAGAGAGCCGCTGGGGTCTCTATCACTGGCGGACGGACTTCCCGGAGAAGGACAACGAGAACTGGTTCTGCCACACGCTGCTGTCCAAGCAGGACGGCAGGATGACCAGCGAGAAGCGCGCAGTCGAGCCCTATGTCGTGCCGATCGCGGACGACGAGAAGGATCTCTACGACAAGCAGCGCATTCGCGCCTCGGCATGACCCACCAAAACATAACCAACAGGAGACATCACATGCCTCTCGCGTCCTATCAGACATCGGTTCCGGTGGTGGTCGACGACGCCAAATGCATCGCGGACAAGGGCTGCACGGTGTGCGTCGATGTCTGCCCGCTCGACGTGCTGCGGATCAGCGACATGACCAACAAGGCCTACATGGCTTATGACGAGTGCTGGTATTGCATGCCCTGCGAAGCGGATTGTCCGACCGGCGCCGTCACCGTCAACATTCCCTATCTGTTGAGGTGATCATGTCGAGCCCGTTCGAATCATATGACGATCTCGAGGACGCCGACGAGCGGCTGCAGGCGGCCGATCCCGCCGAACGCCGCGTCGCCATCATTGCACTCGGCCATTCCGGCGATCCCGCCGCGGTCGCACATCTCGCCAACATGGTCGCCGATCCCGATGCCGGTGTGCGCCAGCAGGTCGCGATGGCGCTCGGCGAGTTCGACGGACCGGAGGCAGCAAGCGCGCTGGTGAAGCTGTTGGTTGATCCCGAGAGGATTGTCGCGGCGGCTGCGGCCGACAGCATGGCTGAATTCAAGGATCCCGCCTGCGCCGACGCGATCCTGCCGCTGGTCAGGCATACCCACGCTTTCGTCCGCATGGGTGCTCTGCGCGCGCTCAAGGAACTGCGCCGCAGGGATACACTCAAACCCGCGCTGGAAGCGCTCCAGGACCCTGACGCCGCCGTGCGTGTGCAGGCGATCGGCGTGATCGGCTTCCTCAAGCTGGAGGAATCCATTCCGGCGCTGACCGCGCTGATCAACGATCCCGATGCCCATGTGCGCCGCGCCGCCGTAAGCGCATTGGCCTTTTCGCAGATGAAGCCGGCGGCGGAGACCATCACCCGCGCGCTGAAGGATGCCGACTGGATGGTCCGCGAGATGGCCGCGGAGACGCTGGGTCTCAACGTGAATGGTGCAATCGCGGCTGATCAGCTCGTCGCTTGCCTCGCGGACGAGTTCTGGCAGGTGCGGCTGAAGGCGATCCGCAGCCTTGGCAAGATGAAGATCGAACGCGCGGTGCGGCCGATCGGCAATTGCGTCAATCACGACCAGGCGAATTTGCGCAAAGAGGCCGCCGCCGCGCTAGGCGAGATCGGCCATCCAGACGGCGAGGCATTCCTGGCCGTGATCGCCGACGATCCTGATCCTGATGTCCGCAAGAATGCGCGCTGGGCGCTGCATCAGATTGCGGCGCGAAAGGCGCGTGCAGGGGCATAATTGCACGGCGCACCGCCGCTCTGGACTTCCAGCGCCAGACGTTTATTGGTCTTCGCTAACGGGAACGGCCGCTGCGAATGCGGCCGTTCCTTAGAACAGCGAGGACGCGGCCATGACGACATTGACTGTAAAGGACCTTCTCCCCGAGGACGGCACGAAGGGGACGCTGGTCGGCCGCGTCTGGCTGCCGCAGGTCAACGGTCCGGCCGTCGTCGCCGTGCGCGGTGATGGCGTGTATGACGTCACAGCAAAATATCCGACCATCAGCGCGCTCTGCGAGACGGACGATCCCGCCAAGGCGCTTGCCGCCACCAAGGGCGAGCGCATCGGTGATCTCGAGGCGATCGTGGCCAACACCCCACCGGACGGGCGCGATCCCCAAAAGCCCTGGCTGCTCGCGCCCGTCGATCTCCAGACGTTGAAGGCCGCCGGCGTCACCTTCGCGATCTCGATGCTGGAACGCGTCATCGAAGAGCGCGCCAAGGGCAACCCGGCTTCGGCCGAAGCGATCCGGAAAGAAGTGACGCGCCTGATTGGCGACGATCTGTCAAAGCTCAAGCCGGGCTCGGATCAGGCGATGCACCTGAAACAGGTGCTGATCGATCAGAACGCCTGGAGCCAATATCTCGAGGTCGGCATCGGTCCGGATGCCGAGGTCTTCACCAAGGCGCCCACCTTGTCGTCGGTCGGCACCGGCATGGATGCCGGCCTGCATCCGAAGTCGACCTGGAACAATCCCGAGCCCGAGCTCGTGCTGTTCGTGTCGAGCCGTGGCAAGATCGTTGGCGGCGCGCTGGGCAACGACGTGAACCTTCGCGACTTCGAGGGCCGCTCGGCGCTGCTGTTGTCGAAGGCCAAGGACAACAACGCGTCCTGCTCGATCGGCCCGCTGCTGCGCCTGTTCGACGACAGTTTCACACTCGACGACGCGCGTAGGCTAGACATCAGCCTGAACGTCACGGGCACGGACGGTTTCGTTCTCGACGGCCATTCCTCGATCAGCAAGATCAGCCGCGATCCGACCGATCTCGTCGCGCAGACCATCGGCAAGGTGCATCAATATCCTGACGGCTTCGTGCTGTTCCTCGGCACCATGTTCGCACCCGTCAAGGATCGCGATGCGCCGGGGCAGGGGTTTACGCACAAGCGCGACGACATTGTCACCATCGCAGCGCCTCAGCTCGGCAAGCTCGTCAACCGCATGCGCACCAGCGACGAGTGCGAGCCCTGGACGTTCGGCATCGGCGCACTGATGAAGAACCTGGCGCAGCGGAAGCTGATTTAACGCTGCCGTCCTTCGCCTCCAGCAAGCGGGGCGGGGGCGCCCCTTTCGCCCGCCGAAAGCTGAGGCTCCGTCGCGCAGCCTGTTTTTTCATCTCCTCGTTGCAAGGGCGGAACAATATCGCGCTGAGCGTGTCCTAATTTAGCCGGCCCCGCCCACCCGCGTTTGCTTCAAATAGTCAAATAATATGACTAGTCGGAACTCAACTTCCGTGAAATAGTGCCCGCCGCTGGCGCGAAGGCCGGCCTATGGGTGCCGTGCTACCAATCGGCGCCCCGGTAAAAACATCTTGGGAGACGCGCCTGATGCCCCCTAAAGCTCTCTGTGCTGCCAGCGCCATGGCCGCCTTGTTGCTCGCGACGCCGGCCAGCGCCCGCCAGCTCACGATCGGCTTCTCGCAGATTGGATCGGAATCCGGCTGGCGCGCGGCCGAGACGTCCGTCTCAACGTGAAGTCGATCTCCTGCACCGCGCCAATGCTCTTGCTGATCCCCCACACCTTGAGCGTGCTTCTGTTCGCCTTCATCGCCCTCCAGCAGGGGCTGGTCGCGCTCGCGCGCCGGCCGGTGGCGAAGCATGCGGGAGCGGCGTCATGACCTCGCGGATCGTCGTCATCCCGACGCGGCGGGCCCATTCCAACCATGCGGAGGTGGCGCGTTCGATCGGCGTCGACATCATCGCCGGCCGCTATGCGGAAGGCACGCGCCTGCCGGGGGATGCCGAGATGATCGCGATGTTCGGTGTGTCGCGGCCGGTGCTGCGCGAGAGCGTCAAGACGCTGGTCGCCAAGGGCCTGCTCACCACCAAGGCGCGGGTCGGCACCGTCGTGCGCGAGCGCGGCGCCTGGAACATGTTCGACGCGGACGTGCTGGCGTGGCACCTCGACGCCGGCATCGACAAGCGCTTCCTCAACGACCTCGCCGAGATCCGTCTCGCCGTCGAGCCGCGCGCGGCGATGCTGGCGGCAACGCAGCGATCCGAGCAGGACATCAGCGAGCTGCGCCGCTGCATGGATCGCATGCGGCAGGAAGCGTCCGACTCGGTCGGATTTGCCGATGCCGATCTCGCGCTTCATGTGGCCGTGGCGCGTGCCTCGGGCAATCTGTTCATGCGCTCGATCGGGCATGTCATTGAAGCAGCGCTGCGCGCCTCTTTCCTGCTCAGCGCTCCGGTCGAGTCGGAGGACCGCGAAACCGTGCTGCTCTGGCATCAGAAGATCGTCGATGCCATCGTCGCGCGCGATGCCCACGCCGCATCCGAGGCCATGGTCTATGTCATTCACAACGGCATGCGCCGCCATGACAGTACGGTGATCGAGACCGCCCCGGCCGAGCCGCTGCGGTCGGCCGACACTGGAGAACAAGCGTGACAGACCTTCGCATCGCCATCGTCGGCTTCGGCAAGATCGCGCGGGACCAGCATGTGGGGGCGATCGCCGCCACACCGGGTGGAACGCTCGCCGCCGTGGCGAGCCGCAACGCCTCGCTGCCGGGGCTACCGCATTTTGCGACCGTCGAGGAATTGCTTCAGAAGGGGCCGCCGATCGACGCGGTCTCGCTCTGCACGCCGCCACAGGTGCGGCGGGCCCAGGCCGCGGCGGCGCTCGCCGCCGGCAAGCATGTCATGCTGGAGAAGCCGCCGGGCACCGGCGTTGCTGAGCTTGATCCGTTGATCACGATGGCGGCGGGTGCGAAGCGGACATTGTTTGCGACCTGGCATTCGCGCTATGCGCCGGCGGTGGAGCCGGCCCGGCAATGGCTCACTGATCGGCACATCAAATCCGTTCACATCAGCTGGAAGGAAGACGTGCGTGTCTGGCATCCCGGACAGGGCTGGATCTGGGAGCCCGGCGGCCTCGGCGTGTTCGATCCGGGCATCAATGCGCTGTCGATCCTGACCAGGATTCTGCCGAAGCCCGTGTTCGTCACCGCGGCCGAGCTGGCCTTTCCAGCCAATTGCCAGGCGCCGATCGCGGCGAACCTGAACCTGACGGATATCAGCGGCCTGCCCGTGACCGCCGAGTTCGACTTCCGCCAGACCGGGCCGCAGAGCTGGGATATCCTCGTCGATACCGATCAGGGCCGGCTGACACTGTCCAGCGGTGGCGCGCGCATGGCCGTCGACGGCAAGGTGCTTGCCGAAGGGCCCGATGAGGAATATCGCGGACTCTACCGACGCTTCGTCGCGCTCACAGCGACCGGCGCAAGTGACGTCGATCTGACGCCGCTCCGTCTCGTCGCCGACGCCTTCCTGCTCGGCAAGCGCACGATCGTCGAACCGTTTGTGGATTGAGCATGGCCGCATCAACAATCACAAGAGACGTGTTCGGGACCCTGCCCGACGCCCGCAAGGTCGAGCGCGTCGTGCTGCGCGGGCAGGGCGGCTTCGAGGCGCGCATCATCAGCTACGGCGCGGTGATGCAGGCGCTGATCGCGCCGGATGCCAACGGCGGATACGACGACGTCGTGCTTGGCCATGATGCCTTCGCCGGCTATCTCGCCGAACGAAAGTTTCTGGGCGCCACCGTCGGCCGCTATGCCAACCGCATTGCCAAGGGACAGTTTTCGCTTCAAGGCGAGACGGTGCGGCTTGCCGTCAACAACGGTCCGAATGCGCTGCACGGCGGGCTCGAGGGTTTTGATCGCAAGCTCTGGGAGATCGCTGATATCGACGAGGGCGCCGAGCCCGCCGTGACGCTCACCTATGTCAGCCCGCACGGCGAGGAGAATTATCCGGGCAGGCTCGAGGTCCGCGTGACCTATCGCATCACAGGCCCGACCGAGCTGTCGCTGCTGATGGAAGCGCGGACCGACCGGCCGACCATCGTCAATTTGACCAACCACAGCTTCTTCAACCTCGAGGGCGCGACGTCAGAGACGTCCATTCTCGATCACCGCTTGATGGTCGCCGCCGAGCAGTTCCTCGCCATCGATCCCACCGCCATTCCGCTGCCGGAGCCGCCGCGCAGCGTGGCCGGCACGCCGTTCGATTTCCGCAAACCGCGGCCGGTGGGCGAGTGCATCCGCGAAGGCGATCCGCAATTGCGAAATGGCAGGGGCTACGACCACACCTACTGCCTCGGCCGCGACGGCAAGCTTGCGCTCGCGGCCCGGCTGGAGGCGCCGCGCTCCGGGCGCATCATGGAGCTGCTCACCGATCAGCCCGGACTTCAGGTCTATTCCGGCAATTATCTCGACGGTACGATGTCCGGCAAGGGCGGCAAGCTGATCCGGCAATCGGACGCCATGTGCCTGGAGCCGCACATCTGGCCCGACGCGCCGAACCGGCCGGATTTCCCGAGCCCGCGCCTCGATCCCGGCGGGGTCTATCGCCATCACACGGTCTATCGCTTTTCGGTGAGGTCGCTATGATGGAGCAGGTGCCGACGACTGTCCTCTCGGACCATCCTTGCCATCTCGGCGAAGGTCCGACCTATGACGTGACCACGGATACGGCCTGGTGGTTCGACATTCGCGAAGGCAAGCTGTTCGAGGCGCAACTCGGCACCGGCTCTGTCCGCAGCCACGCGCTCGGTCGGATGGCGAGCGCGCTGGGGCGCATCGACGCCGAGCGGCAGCTGATCGTCGCCGAAGATGGTCTCTACATCCGCAAGCTCGCTGATGGTGCGATGACGCTGTTCTGTCCGCTCGAAGCGGACAATCCGATGACGCGCTCAAACGATTGCCGCGTGCATCAATCGGGTACGTTCTGGATCGGTACTATGGGCAAGAAAGCCGAGCCGAAGGCGGGCGCGATCTACGCGCTTCATCGCGGCAAGATCTCGACGCTGTTTCCCGGCATCAGCATTCCCAATTCGATCTGCTTCTCGCCCGACGGCGCAACCGGCTACTTCACCGACACGCCGCGCGCGGTGCTCTATGCCGTGCCGCTCAACCCCGCGACCGGCCTGCCGCGTGGCGAGCCCGAGGTGCTGTTGCGCCACAGCGGCATCGGCGGTCTCGACGGTTCGGTATGCGACGCCGACGGGCAGATCTGGAATGCGTGCTGGGGCGCGAGCCGGATCGACGTCTACTCGCCGCAAGGCGAGCGTCTGCGTTCGCTCAGTGTGCCGGCGAAGCAGGCGAGCTGCTCCGCCTTCGTCGGCCCCGACCTGTCGCGCCTGCTCGTCACGTCGGCCTGGCAGGATATGGACCCGGCGGCACGCGCTGCCGATCCGCAAGCCGGCTGCACCTTTCTGCTCGAAGCAACCGCGCGCGGCCGCGCGGAACCCGACGTCAAGCTCGCATAGGAGGCCGAAGCCGTATACGACCCGTCGTTCTCGACACTACGAAGAATGTCCGACACCCAAAGGGAGTGAAACATGCTGAAACTGAAGACAACATTTCTCGCGCTGGCGTTGGCCAGTGCCGCCACGATGGCCACAGGCGTCGCTGCCTTCGCCCAGAAGGCGACGGTCGGCATCGCCATGCCGACGAAATCCTCGGCGCGCTGGATCGACGACGGCAACAACATGGTCAAGGTGCTGAAGGAGCGCGGCTACAACACCGACCTGCAATATGCCGAGGACGACATCCCGAACCAGCTCTCCCAGGTCGAGAACATGGTGACCAAGGGCGCCAAGGCGCTGGTGATCGCCGCGATCGACGGTACCACCTTGTCCGACGTGCTTAAGCAGGCGAAAGCAAAAGGCATCACCGTGATCGCCTATGACCGCCTGATCCGCGGAACGCCGAACGTCGACTATTACGCGACCTTCGACAACTTCCAGGTCGGCGTGCTCCAGGCGGAATCGATCGTGCAAGGTCTCGGTTTGAAGGACGGCAAGGGCCCCTTCAACATCGAGCTGTTCGGCGGCTCGCCCGACGACAACAATGCCTACTTCTTCTACAACGGCGCCATGAGCGTGCTGAAGCCGTATATCGACAGCGGCAAGCTCGTCGTCGTGTCCGGCCAGATGGGCATGGACAAGGTCGCGACCCTGCGCTGGGACGGTGCCACTGCGCAGGCCCGCATGGACAACCTGCTCAGCGCCTACTACGGCAACAAGAAGGTCAACGCCGTGCTGTCGCCCTATGACGGCCTCTCGATCGGCATCATCTCCTCGCTGAAGGGCGTCGGCTACGGCAGTGCCGGCCAGCCGATGCCCATCATCTCGGGCCAGGATGCCGAAGTGCCTTCGATCAAGGCCATGCTGCGCGGCGACCAGTACTCGACCATCTTCAAGGACACCCGCGACCTCGCCAAGGTGACCGCCGACATGGTCGACGCCGCGCTCGCCGGCAAGCAGGTCACCGTCAACGACACCAAGACCTACGAGAACGGCGTCAAGACCGTGCCGTCCTATCTGCTCAAGCCGGTTGTGGTCTACAAGGACAATTGGGAGAAGGTGCTGGTCGATAGCGGCTACTACAAGAAGTCGCAGTTCCAGTAAGACTCTCTCTTTTTCCCCTCTCCCCGCTTGCGGGGAGAGGGTTAGGGTGAGGGGCCCCTTTCCATACGGGCAGTGGTTGGTATGCACTCCGTCATTGCGAGCGCAGCGAAGCAATCCAGTCTGCCACCGCGGAAATGGTCTGGATTGCTTCGCTGCGCTCGCAATGAGGCTGTGGATGCAGCGATATCAGTCAACCTCTCCCCGCACGCGGGGAGAGGCGAAGTAACGCAAGGGACACCAAAGCCATGACCGCCATGCTGGAGATGCGCAACGTCAGCAAGAGCTTTGCCGGCGTGCAGGCGCTTCGCGACGTCAACTTCTCGGTTCGCGCCGGGCAGATCCATGCGCTCGTCGGCGAGAACGGCGCCGGCAAGTCGACGCTGATGAAGGTGCTGAGCGGCGTCTATCCGCACGGCAGCTACGAGGGCACCATCATCTTCGAGGGCGAGGAGCGCCGCTTTCGCGACATCAATGATTCCGAGGCGCTGGGCATCATCATCATCCATCAGGAGCTGGCGCTGATCCCGCTGATGTCGATCGCGGAGAACATCTTCCTGTCGCATCCGCCGTCGACGTTGGGGGTGATCGACCGCGACGAGGTCTACCGGCGCACGCGCGAGCTGCTGGCGCAGGTCGGTCTGAAGGAATCGCCGGATACGCTGATCACCGATCTCGGCGTCGGCAAGCAGCAGCTTGTCGAGATCGCGAAGGCGCTGTCTAAGCGGGTGCGGATGCTGATCCTGGACGAGCCGACCGCGAGCCTCAACGAGGCCGACAGCGCCGCGCTGCTCGAGCGGCTGATGACGTTCCGCGAGCAGGGCATCGGCTCGATCCTGATCTCGCACAAGCTGAACGAGGTCGCCAAGGTTGCCGACCACATCACCGTGCTGCGCGATGGCCGCACGGTGGACAGCATCGACTGCCACGCCGAGCAGATCCAGGAAGACCGCATCATCCGCAGCATGGTCAACCGCGACATGGCGCACCGCTTCCCGGAGCGCAACGTGAAGATCGGCGAGCCGGTGCTCGACGTCGAGAATTGGTCTGTCTATCACCCCATCCATCCCGAGCGGCAGGTGATCAAGAACGTCAGTTTCGGTGTCAAGCGCGGCGAGGTCGTGGGCATTGCCGGGCTGATGGGGGCTGGGCGCACCGAGTTCGCCATGAGCCTGTTCGGCCGCTCCTGGGGCACCAATATCAGCGGCACTATCCGGCTCGAAGGCCGTGAGATCGCGCTGCCGAGCGTCGCCGCCGCGATCGATGCCGGCCTTGCCTACGTCACCGAGGACCGTAAGCAGCTCGGCCTGATCCTTGCCGACGACGTCCGCAAGAACATCACGCTCGCGAGCCTCGACCAGGTCGCACCCGGCAGGGTGATCGACGATATCGCCGAGCTCAAGGTCGCCAGCGACTACCGCAACCGGATGCGCATTCGCTGCTCCGACGTCTACCAGGAGACCGGCCAGCTCTCCGGCGGCAACCAGCAAAAGGTCGTGCTGTCGAAATGGCTGATGACCGACCCGAAGGTCCTGATCCTGGACGAGCCGACCAGGGGTATCGACGTCGGTGCCAAATATGAGATTTACTGTATCATCAACGAGCTTGCGGAAGCCGGCCGCGGCGTCGTGGTGATCTCCTCCGAGATGCCCGAGCTGCTCGGCATCTGCGACCGCATTTGCGTCATGAACGACGGCGCCTTCGTCGGCGAGTTCAAAGGCTCAGAGGCGACACAGGAAAAGATCATGCGCGCCATCATGCGCAACGAACGAAGCATTGGGAACGCCGCGCCCGCGGCCGCGGAGATGGGAGGATTGCAGCCATGACCGACAAGACGGTTTCGCTGCCCGAGGAGCGCCGGCACGGCAGCTTCATCAAGAACAATTTGCGCAATTACGGCATGTTGATGTCGCTGGTTGCGATCATGCTGTTCTTCCAGGTCGTGACCGGCGGCACGTTGCTGCAGCCGCTCAACCTCACCAACCTGGTGCTGCAGAACAGCTACATCGTCATCATGGCGCTGGGCATGCTGCTGGTCATCGTCACCGGCCATATCGACCTTTCGGTCGGCTCGGTCGCAGGCTTCATCGGCGCCGTGGCGGCCTTGCTGATGGTGACCTACAAGGTCGACTACACGCTCGCCTTCCTCGCCTGCCTCGCGCTCGGCGGCGCGATCGGTGCGGCGCAGGGCTATTGGGTAGCCTATTTCAAGATTCCGTCCTTCATCGTGACGTTGGCGGGGATGCTGGTGTTCAAGGGCCTGGCACTCGCGGTGCTGCAGGGCCAGTCGCTCGGGCCGTTCCCGGCGACCTTCCAGAAGCTGTCCTCGGGCTTCATTCCGGAACTGCTGCCCGAGGCCGGCACGCTGCATCCGACCTCGATGCTGATCGGCGCCGTTCTCGCGCTCGGGCTCGTCTATGCCAGTGCCAAGGGAAGGTCGCGCGAGCAGTCGCACGGCATCGAGGTCGAGCCCTATGCGTTCTTCCTCGGCAAAAGCATCCTGCTCGCCTGCGCCGTGCTCTATTTCACCTATCTGATCGCCTCGCATCGCGGCCTGCCCAACGTGCTGGTGATCATGACCGCGCTGATCGCGCTCTATGGCTTCGTCACCCGCCGCACCGTGATCGGCCGGCAGATCTACGCCGTCGGCGGCAACGCCAAGGCGGCGAGCCTGTCGGGCATCAAGACCGAGCGGCTGACCTTCCTCACCTTCGTCAACATGGGCGTGCTCGCCGCACTTGCCGGCCTCGTCTTCGCCGCGCGGCTCAACACCGCAACGCCCAAGGCCGGCCTCGGCTTCGAGCTCGACGTCATCGCCGCCTGCTTCATCGGCGGCGCCTCGGCCTATGGCGGCGTCGGACGGGTCGGCGGTGCCGTGGTCGGCGCCATGATCATGGGCGTGATGAACAATGGCATGTCCATCCTCGGCATCGGCATCGACTATCAGCAGGTCATCAAGGGTCTGGTGCTGCTGGGCGCGGTGTGTATCGACGTGTACAATCAGCGGCGATAGGTCGGGTAGGGTGGGTTAGCCGAAGGCGTAACCCACCAGCGCCTGTACCGCGGATGCAGAAGTGGTGGATCACGCCTCCGGCTAATCCATCTCCTACGCGCGCATCCGACGCTCGCGAGCTGAGCTATTGCTCACAGCCTGGGTATATGATCGAATGCCCGGATGGAGCAAGGCCGGCCAAATCCCGATCTGATCATCTTCGACTGTGATGGTGTGCTCGTCGACAGCGAGCTCTTGAGCTGCCGCTGCCTGTCTGAGGTTCTGGCGGAATTCGGCCTCGTGCTCAGCGAGGAGCAGGCGCTCGAGCTGTTTCTCGGACGCAGCACCAAGGCCGTCGAGCAGCATTATCGTGATCTCGGCCACTCGCTGACGGACGCCTTCATGTCCCGACTGAAGTCGCGTGTGCTGGAGAATTTTGCCGCCTCGCTCGCGCCGATCCCCGGGGTGGAGGCGGCGATCTCCGGACTGACCGTGCCGTTCTGCGTGGCTTCATCCAGCGACCTCGACCGCGTTTCGCTTTCGCTCGACGTCACCGGTCTTCGGGCATATTTCGGCGATCGGATCTACACTGCGCAGATGGTCAGGCACGGCAAGCCGGCGCCCGATCTCTTTCTCCATGCCGCCGAGAGCATGCGCGCGTCGCCATCGCGCACGCTGGTGATCGAGGATAGCGTCAGCGGCGTGCAGGCGGGCAAGGCGGCCGGTATGACCGTCTGGGGATTTGTCGGCGGCGGCCATTATCGCAACCGCGATGGCCGGGCTATATTATCCGCCGCCGGGGCCGATCGGGTCTTTGCGCATATGAGCGATTTCTGGGAGGTGTGAGCGCGCATGGCCGCCGAGAACGACAAGTCGAGACTCGACGACGCCGCGCGCGCCGGCTGGCTCTATTTCATTGCCGGCCATACCCAGGACGAGATCGCGAAGATGCTCCAGGTGTCGCGGGCCTCGGCGCAGCGGCTGGTCTCGCTGTGCCTCGCCGAGCGGCTCATCACCTTCCGGCTCGAACATCCCATCGCGGCCTGCATGGAGCTGGCGGCGCGCCTGAAGCAACGGTTCGACCTCGTCCATTGCGAGGTGGTGCCGGCCGATCCGGCCGCGCCGCAGGCGGTGGCTGGAATCGCCGAGCGCTGCGCCAATTTGCTCGATTCCACGCTGCGTTCGGAGACGCCCGTGATCGTCGCGCTCGGCACGGGGCGGGCGGTGCGCGCCGCGGTCGAGCGCGTCACGCCGATCGAGCGGCCCAATCACCAGATCGTCTCGCTGGTCGGCAACATTTCCGCCGACGGCTCGGCGAGCTTCTACGACACCGTCGGCCGGCTCGCCGACCGCACCGGCGCGCGGCACTATCCTATGCCGCTGCCGTTCCTGATGTCGTCGGAGGACGAGCGCAACAAGATGGTGCGCATCGAGCCGATCGCGAAGGTGAAAGCGGTCGCAGCCAAAGCGGATTTGCGCCTTGTCGGCATCGGCCAGATGGACCAGAAGGCGCAGGTGCACATCGACGGCTTCGTCACCCGCGACGAATTGTTTGAGATGATGCGGCTGGGCGCCATCGGGGAGATTACCGGCTGGGCCTATGACGCCAAGGGCCGCCTGCTCAAGGCCGGCACCAACAAGCGCCTCACCAGCATTCCGCCGGAAGTGCCGGCGAAGACCACGACCATCGGTGCGGCGGTAGGCGCGGCCAAGGTGGCTGCAATTGCAGCCGCGTTGAGCGGCGGGCTGATCAACGGATTGATCACGGACGAGGCGACGGCAAGAGCGATTCTGGAGCGGTAAAAGCGCTTACGCTTCGCGTGCCTACCACTGGATGCTCCGCGTTCGCGGAGCACGACAGCCGTGGGTGAAGCAAAACCTTCCCGTCCTTCCCGCACCGCAGCACTCATAAGTTGCGCAAACACCCGCGCGCGTGCTTGACAACTGCCGTTCGCCCGTCGAACATACGCCCAACGCGTGGGCATATGCCCAGAACGCGAATTGAGGGGAGGTCACCGTGAAACATGTCCTGGGCGCCGTCTGCGGCGCGTCTTGCCTGCTGCTGGCCGTCCCGGCGATGGCCGAAACGACCCTGACGATCGCCACCGTCAATAATGGCGACATGATCCGCATGCAGGGGCTGACGGGTGAGTTCACCAAGAAGAACCCTGATATTTCGGTCAAATGGGTGACGCTGGAGGAGAACGTGCTGCGCCAGCGCGTCACCACCGATATCGCCACCAAGGGCGGCCAGTTCGACGTTCTCACCATCGGCACGTACGAGGTGCCGATCTGGGCCAAGAAGGGCTGGCTGGTACCGCTCGCCAACCTCGGCGCCGACTATGACGTCGCCGACCTCTTGCCCAAGATCAAGGACGCGGTCTCCGCCGACGGCAAGCTCTACGCCGCGCCGTTCTACGGCGAGAGCTCGATGGTAATGTATCGCACCGATCTCTTCGAGAAGGCCGGCTTGAAGATGCCGGAAAAGCCGAGCTGGGATTTCGTGATCGACGCCGCCAAGAAGCTGACCGACAAGAGCGCCGGCACCTACGGCATCTGCCTGCGCGGCAAGGCAGGCTGGGGCGAGAACATGGCGTTCCTCTCGGCCATGGCCAATTCCTATGGCGCGCGCTGGTTCGACGAAAAGTGGCAGCCGCAGTTCAACACGCCGGAATGGAAGACGACACTCACCACCTACGTCAACCTGATGAAGGAAGCCGGCCCTCCCGGCGCCAGCTCCAACGGCTTCAACGAGAATCTGGCGCTATTCAACGCCGGCAAATGCGCGATGTGGATCGACGCCACGGTCGCGGCGTCCTTCGTCACCAACCCCAAGGAGTCCAAGGTCGCCGACAAGGTCGGCTTCGCGCTCGCGCCCAACACCGGGCTCGGCAAGAATGCCAACTGGCTGTGGGCCTGGAATCTCGCAATCCCTGCCGGCTCCAAGAAGACGGAAGCCGCCGAGAAGTTCATCGCCTGGGCAACCAGCAAGGACTACACCAAGCTGGTGGCGTCGAAGGAGGGCTGGGCCAACGTGCCGCCGGGCACGCGCACCTCGCTTTACCAGAACGATGAGTACCTGAAGGTCGCGCCGTTCGCGAAATTGACGCTGGCCTCGATCGACGCCGCCGATCCCAACAAGCCGACGGTGAAGCCCGTTCCCTACGTCGGCGTGCAATACGCCGCCATCCCTGAATTCCAGGGCATCGGCACGCAGGTGGGCCAGCAGTTCTCGGCGGCGCTTGCGGGATCGATGACGGTCGATGCGGCGCTCACGGCTGCGCAGTCTGCTACCGAGCGCGAGATGAAGCGCGCCGGCTACATCAAGTGAACCCGAGCTCTCCCTGAGCTCAAACTTGCGGCCATCCATCCTTGCTGGATGGCCGCCCTTCTTCCTCCGAGCGGAGCGCCAAGAATGGCAACCCGGCAGACGCAGTTTCTTGCGCGGTCGCTCCTGACCCCGGCCGTCGGGCTGCTGTTCATCTGGATGATCGTCCCGCTGGCGCTGACGATCTACTTCTCGACGCTGCACTACAGCCTGCTCGATCCCGGTTCGGAATCGTTCGTCGGCCTGGAAAACTTCCGCTACTTCCTCACCGATCCTGCCTTCCTCGCCTCGCTCCAGAACACGCTGGTGCTGGTCGGCTCGGTGCTGGCGCTGACCATCCTGCTGGGCATCCCCCTGGCGCTGCTGATGGACCAACCCGTGATCGGCCGCAATTTCGTGCGGCTGATGGTGATTGCGCCGTTCTTCGTGATGCCGACGGTGAGTGCGCTGGTCTGGAAGAACCTGTTGATGCATCCGGTGTCGGGATTGTTCGCCTGGCTCGCCTCGCTGTTTGGCCTGACGCCGATCGATTGGTTCAACGATGTGCCGCTGTTTGCGGTGATTTTGATCGTGACCTGGCAATGGCTGCCGTTCGCGACCCTGATCCTGCTCACCGCGCTGCAATCGCTCGACGAGGAGCAGAAGGAGGCCGCCGAGATGGACGGCGCCAGCGCCGTCTCGACCTTCATCTACATCACGCTGCCGCACCTCGCGCGTCCCATCACGGTGGTGATCCTGATCGAGACCATCTTCCTGCTCACGGTATTTGCCGAGATCTTTGTCACCACCGGCGGTGGGCCCGGCCTGCAGACCACCAACATCGCCTTCCTGATCTATTCGCAGGCGCTGATCCAGTTCGACGTCGGCAGCGCCTCGGCGGGCGGGCTCGTCGCGGTGGTCATTGCTAACATCGTCGCCTTCTTCCTGGTCCGCATCGTCGGCCGCAACCTGGAGGCCTGACATGGCACGGATGGCGACGACGCGGCGGGTGATGATATCGACGGCGGCGGCCTGGCTGTTCGGCTTCCTGATCTTCTTCCCGATCCTGTGGATGGCGCTGGCGAGCTTCAAGACCGAGCTGGAGGCCTTCGCGATCCCGCCATCCTTCCTGTTCTTCCACTGGACCACGGAAAATTACGCGACCGTGCAGGAGCGCAGCGACTACCTGCACCACGCGATGAACTCGATCATCATCGCCGGCGGCTCGACGCTCATTGCGCTATTGATCGCAATTCCGGCGGCCTGGTCGATGGCGTTCTCGCCGACCAAGCGCACCAAGGACATCCTGCTCTGGATGCTCTCGACCAAGATGATGCCGCCGGTCGGCGTGTTGGTGCCGATCTACCTGATCTACAAGAGCCTCGGGCTGCTCGATTCCCGCATCGGCCTCATCTTCATCCTGTGCCTCGGAAATTTGCCGATCGTGATCTGGATGCTCTTCACCTATTTCAAGGAGATCCCACGCGACATCCTTGAAGCCGCGCGCATGGACGGGGCCACCATCGGCCGCGAGCTGGTCTACGTCCTGACGCCGATGGCGATCCCGGGACTGGCCTCGACGATGCTGCTCAATTTGATCCTCGCCTGGAACGAGGCGTTCTGGACGCTCAACCTGTCGACTTCGAACGCTGCGCCGCTCACCACATTCATCGCCTCGTATTCGAGCCCGGAAGGGCTGTTCTGGGCAAAGCTGTCGGCGGCCTCGACGCTGGCGATCGCGCCCATTCTCGTCCTCGGTTGGTTCAGCCAGAAGCAGCTCGTACGCGGGCTCACCTTTGGCGCGGTGAAGTAAAGGGGCTGCCGGATCATGGGTCAGATCACACTTCAGGGCGTGCAGAAATCATTCGGCCCCGTGCACATCATCAAGGGCGCCGACCTCGACATCGCCGACGGCTCCTTCGTCGTGTTCGTCGGTCCGTCCGGCTGCGGCAAGACCACGCTGCTGCGGCTGATCGCGGGGCTCGAGGACGTCAGCGGCGGCAAGATCTTGATCGACGGCAAGAACGTCGTCGATACGCCGCCTGCCAAGCGCGGACTGTCGATGGTGTTCCAGTCCTACGCGCTCTATCCGCATATGAGCGTGCGCGGCAATATCGGCTTCGGCCTCAAGATGGCGGGCTTGCCGAAGGACGAGATCAACCGCAAGGTCGAGGCGGCCGCCGCGACGCTGAACCTCACGCCCTACCTCGACCGCAAGCCGCGCGAGCTCTCCGGCGGCCAGCGCCAGCGCGTCGCGATCGGCCGCGCCATCGTCCGCGAGCCCAAGGCATTCCTGTTCGACGAGCCGCTCTCCAACCTCGACGCCGCGCTGCGCGTGCAGATGCGTATCGAGGTGACGCGACTTCAGAAGCAGCTCGGCACCACCGCGATCTACGTCACTCACGACCAGGTCGAGGCCATGACCATGGCCGACAAGATCGTCGTGCTCAACGGCGGCAAGCTCGAGCAATATGGCTCGCCGCTGGACCTTTACGAGCGACCCGCCAATCTCTTCGTCGCCGGCTTCATCGGCTCGCCCAAGATGAACTTCGTCACCGGCGAGCCCGCTCTGCAGAAAGGAGCAGCGACGATCGGCGTCCGGCCGGAGCATCTGAAGATCGAGCGCGACGGCGGTGGCGGCTGGCAGGGCACCATTGCGGTGGCCGAGCATCTCGGCAGTGACACCTTCCTCTACGTCGATGCTGGCGCGCTCGGCATGCTGACGGCGCGCTACATCGGCGAATTGAGCCTGCATGCCGGCGACCGGGTGTCACTGATGCCCGACCCTGCGCGCATTCACCGGTTCGATGAGAGCGGCAACGCTCTTCGGGGCTGACAAGAAACGGCAAGAAGACGGAAAGACGACCATGTATTTGGAAAAATTCAGGCTGAGCGGCAAGACCGCGTTCATCACCGGCGGCGGCCAGGGCATCGGCCTCGCCTGCGCGGAGGCGCTGGCCGAGGCCGGTGCGAAGGTCATCATCGGCGACCGCGACGGCAAGGTCGCCGACGGCGCCAAGGCCAGCCTGAGGGCGAAGGGCTACGACATCGAGACCGCAATCATGGACGTCACCAACACCACACGCGTGGCGGAGGTGGCAAGTGATCTCGTCGCCCGCCATGGCAAGGTCGACATCCTCGTCAACAATGCCGGCATCGCGCGGAGCGAGACGCCGGCCGAGACCGTTACCGACGAGCACTGGCTCAACGTCATCGATGTCAATCTCAACGGCACCTTCTGGTGCTGCCGCGAGTTCGGCAAGCACATGTTGAAGGCCGGAAGCGGCGCCATCGTCAATGTCGGCTCGATGAGCGGCTTCATCGTCAACAAGCCGCAGGAGCAGTGCTTCTACAATGCCTCCAAGGCCGCCGTGCACCATCTGACCAAGTCGCTGGCCGCCGAATGGGGCGCGCGCGGCATCCGCGTCAACGCGGTGGCGCCGACCTATATCGAGACGCCGCTCAACGCCTTCGTGAAGAGCAATCCAAGAATGTATGACGCCTGGATCGGTGGAACTCCGATGGCGCGCATGGGGCAGGTCGAGGAGATCGCCTCCGTCGTGCTGTTCCTCTCGTCCGAGGCCGCGAGCCTGATGACCGGCAGTATCGTGCTGGTGGATGGCGGCTACACTTGCTGGTAGGCTCACCGTCAAAACGGACGGACCGGGAGATACCATGCCGCGAGCGTATATCGGCGTCGACGTCGGGACCACGAGCACGCGGGCAGGGGTGTTTGACGAGGCCGGCACGCTGCTCGCGACGGCCCGGCATCCGATCAGGATCTGGCACGAGGCCGGCGACATCGTCGAGCAGTCGTCGGAGGACATCTGGCAGGCCTGCGCCAAATCGGTGCGCGCGGCGATGGCGGAAGCGGCGATTGCGCCCGGCAGCATCGGCGGCATCGGTTTCGACGCGACCTGTTCCCTCGTGGTGCTCGATCCGCAAGGCGAGCCGCTCACCGTCAGCACCTCCGGCGAGGCGCAGCGCAACGTCATCGTCTGGATGGACCATCGCGCCACGGCCGAAGCGCGGCTGATCAACGAGACCGAGGATGCCGTGCTGCGCTATGTCGGCGGCTCGATCTCGCCGGAGATGGAGATGCCGAAGCTGCTGTGGCTGAAGCGGCATCTGCGCGCGAGTTTCGATGCCGCCGGTCACTTCTTCGATCTGGCCGATTATCTGACCTGGCGGGCGACCGGCGCGCTGCAGCGCTCGACCTGCACGGTCACCTGCAAGTGGAACTATCTCGCTCATGACGGCGGCGGCTGGAGCGCGCCGTTCTTCAAGCGCATCGGCCTCTCCGACTTCGTCGCCGAAAAATACGCGCGCATCGGCACCGAAATCGTTGCGCCCGGTACGCGCCTCGGCGAAGGTCTCACGCCGGCAGCAGCCGTCGAGCTCGGCCTTCCCCAGGGCACCCCGGTCGGCGCCTCGCTGATCGACGCCCATGCCGGCGGCATCGGTGCGATCGGTGGCCGTGACGGGGCGGGCGGTACGAGCGATGTCAGCGATCGTCTCGCCTACATCATGGGAACGTCGGCCTGCATCATGGCGACGACGAAGGAGCCGTGCTTTGTGCCGGGCGTATGGGGGCCCTATTATTCCGGCATGGTGCCGGAGTTCTGGCTCAATGAAGGCGGGCAGTCCGCCGCGGGCGCTGCGATCGATCACCTCCTCAAGTCGCATCCCGGCCATGGCGAGGCGAGCGCGGCGGCACGCAGCGAAGGCCTCGATCTCATCGATTTCCTCGAGCGCCGCATCATCGCGCGCTCCGGTGATGCCAGCCGTGCCGCGCTGCTGGCGCGCGACATCCACGTGCTGCCGGAATTCATTGGCAACCGCTCGCCCTATGCCGATCCCGACACGCGCGCGGTGATCGCGGGCCTTGATCTCGACACCGACATCGCCGCGATGGAACGGCTGTTCGTCGCCGGCCTCTGCGGTCTTGCCTACGGGCTTGCGGAGGTCATCGAGGCTTTTGCGGCGCACGGGGTCCGCTCCAGCATCATGATCATGGGCGGCGGTGCCAGCCGCAGTCCTTTGGTGCGGCAGATCATGGCCGACACCACCGGTCTCACGGTCGCGCTGCCGCAGACCAAGGAGCCGGTGCTCCTGGGGGCCGCGATGCTCGGGGCGGTCGCCGGTGGCGCTTACGCCTCGATCGGCGAGACCATGGCCAAGATGTCGGCACTGGGGCGCAAGAGCGAGCCGACCGCGCCTGATATGGCCGCGTTTCACGCCCGCAAGCGCGAGGTCTACAAGCTGCTGCGCGATCTCGATCGCGGCAGCCGTGCCGCGATGCGCAGCGTCGCGAGAGGTTGAAGGACATGCTGATTGCCTGCGGCGACGCGCTGATCGATTTCGTGCCGACGCGAAACGTCGAAGGGCGCGAAGCGGTGATGCCCGCGGTGGGCGGCTCCTGCCTCAACGTCGCGATCGGCATGGCGCGGCTGGGCGCGCCAACTGGTTTCGTCGGCGGCATCTCGACCGACCTGTTCGGGCGCATGATCGCCGATCATGCCTCCGCATCGAAGGTTGCACTCGATCTCGCCACCCGCAGCGACCACCAGACCACGCTCGCCTTTGTCCGCATTGTCGAAGGCGAGTCGCACTACGCCTTCTACGATGCCGAGACCGCGACGCGGAGCTGGACGTACCGGCGCGGGTCCATTCCATTCGATACGATCGAGGCCGTCCATGTCGGCTCGACCACGCTGGTCAACGACCAGGGTGCGGCCGAGACCAAGACGCTGATCGCAGACGCGCGGGCGTCGTCCACGATCTCCTTCGATCCGAACTGCCGACCGAATCTCGTCAAGGACAAGCCGGGCTATCTCGCCCGCATGGCCGAGTTCGCCGGAAGTGCCGATCTCATCAAGATGTCGGATGTCGATTTCGCCTATCTCTTCGGCGAGGAGCCGTATCAGCAGCGCGCGAGCACATTGCTGGGGCAGGGCACCAGCCTCGTCGTCATCACCCGCGGCAACAACGGCGCCATCGCCTGGCATGCGCAGGCAGGGCAGATCGAAGTGCAAGCACCAAAGGTCGAGGTAGCCGACACCATTGGCGCCGGCGATAGCTTTCAGGCGGCGCTGCTGTTCGCCCTGTACAAGCAGGGTCGAATCGCCCGGCCGAGATTGCAGGACATCGGCGCGGACGAACTCCGCCGTGCGCTGTCCTTCGCCGCCAATTGTGCCGGCCTGACCTGCACCCGTCCGGGCGCCGATCCGCCCTGGAGCCACGAGATCAGTTGGGACTGGTAGTCCACGTCACATCCGCGCGACGGCCTTCTCGGCACATTTGAGGAAGGTTCCGATCAGCGGACTGTGGGAGTCCCGCCGCCAACAGACTGCGATGTCGAGGGCGTCAGCGACGTCACGCAGGGGTCTGAACACGACTCCGCGTGGCGCGCCGAGCTGTGCGCAGGCCGGCAGGATGGCGAGACCTTCGCCGGCCAAAACCAGGCTCATCGCAGAATGCACCGTCTCCACCCGGCTGGCGATCGGCATCACCACCTGGTGCCGACGCAATAAAGGGACGACCGCGGAGGAGGCGGGCCCATGGTCCGGATGCGGGAGTGCGATCAGCGGACGGCCCTGCAGCCGGGCCATCGGCACGGAGCTCAAGCGGGCGAGCGGCGAGCGGATCGGCATGGCCAGCATGAAGGGCTGTGCACCGATCTTTGCCACCTGGATCTCGGGATGATTGATTGCGGGCATACACAGCGCGACCGTGACGCTGCGGTCGAGCACGCGGGCCTCGCGCGTCGATGCGCTGAGCTCAACGAAGCTGAGGTCGACGCCGGGAACCGCATGACGCAGTTCGGGGATGAGCCGCGGCAGCATCGCATTCGCCAGCACGAACATGTAACCCACCGCCAGCCGGCCGCGCCGTCCCGAAGCAACCGCGCGCGCGGCTTCGGCGCCGTCGGCCGCCAGCGCCAGCGCTTCGCTGGCGCGCGCCAGCAACGCCTGGCCCGCCTCGGTCAGATCCATGCCGCGGGTGCCGCGGCGGAACAGTGGCGCGCCGATCTCGGCCTCGAGCTTGCGGATCTGGACGGAGAGCGGCGGCTGCGCCATCCGGAGCTGGTCGGCCGCCTTGCCGATGCTGCGCGCCTCGGCGACGGCGACGAAATAGCGGAGCCGACGAAGATCCATTGGCATACCGAAAGCGTATGGGTTGGCGATAAAAATCGTATTGGACGGCGAGTTAACAAAACTGTCATTCTCGCTGTCAATGTCTTCGGGCCAATGGCGGCCCTGCTTCGGAGCGTGATGTGACGATGAACGGCGATCCCTGTCTGTTGTCCGCGACCGAGCTGCGCGGCCTTATTGCGGGCAAGCGAATCTCGCCAGTCGAGCTCACTCGCGCAGTGCTTGCCCGCGCCGAGGCCCTCCAGCCCGAATTGAACTGCTTCATCACGTTGTGCGGCGACGAGGCGATCACAGCGGCGCGCGAAGCCGAGCGCAAGGTGATGGCGGGTGAACCGCTCGGCCTGCTGCACGGCATCCCCGTATCCGTCAAGGACATCGTCAATACCAAGGGGGTCAAGACCACCTTCGGCGCCGTTCCCTACAAGGATAATGTGCCGGCCGAGGATGCCGTCGCCGTCGCGCGGTTGCGCAGCGAAGGCGCGATCCTGGTCGGCAAGACCACGACGCCGGAGTTCGGCAGCAAGTGCCTCACCGATTCACCTTTGTTCGGTCGGACCCGCAATGCGTGGGACGCCCGCCGATCCTCCGGCGGCTCGAGCGGCGGCGCGGCGGTCGCTGTGGCGAGCGGCATCGCGCCGCTCGCGATTGCGACCGACGGCGGCGGCTCGACACGAATTCCGGCCGCTTGCAACGGCGTGGTGGGCCTGAAGCAGAGCAACGGCGTGATCCCGCACAGCCAGGCCCTCGACGTGTTCGGCAACCAGACCTATGTCACGCCGACCACCCGCACCGTCGCCGATACTGCGGTGATGATGCAGGCGATGGCGGGCGAAGATCCTATCGATCCCTGGTCGATCGGCGTGCCCGTGCCCGACTTCATCGGCACCGCCGCCCCGCATGGTGATTTGCGCGGTCTGAGGATTCTGTACTGCCTGACGCCGCCGGGCCGTCCGGTGTCGGCCGAAGTCGCCGCCAATTTCAAGGTGAGCCTCGACCGGCTGGCCGGGTTAGGGGCCGAGCTCGAGGAATTCTCCGGCGAGGGTTTCGACATCGAGCCGATCTGGCGCGCCATCAACCACACCGTCTGGCGCACGCGCTTTGCCAAGCTTGCGGCCGAGCATCGGGACGAGCTGAGCGAAGCCTTCCTCAAGCAGCTCGCGCTCGCCAGCGAAGTCAGCGGCATCGACTATCAGGAGGCGATGTTCGCGCGCACCGCGTTGTTCCGCCGCGTGCAATCGCTGCTTGCGCGCGGTCACCTGCTGGCGATGCCGACCCTGACGCGTACCGCGCTGCCGATCAAGCAGGATCTGTTCGGCAGCATCGAGATCGACGGCAGGCATTTCGACAGCGTCCGGCCGCATTGGTTCCCCTGGACCATGCCGTTCAACATGACCGGCCATCCCGCCGTCAGCCTTCCCTCGGGCTTTGCCCGCGACGGGCTGCCGATCGGGCTCCAACTGGTCGGCCGTTTCCGGGCCGACGCGGAATTGCTGCGCGTGAGCGCTCTGTTCGAGGCGTCAAGCGACCTTCTGTCCCGCTGGCCGTCTTGAGGAGATGGAGATGCAGCAAAGAGCTTGCTTAAGGCGTCCGGACATGTTGATCGTGGCCTGGGTGAGCCCTGAAGCCGAGCGCGCATGAGCGTCTTTGTACTCCGACGTCTGTTGACTCTGCTGGCGACGCTGGTCGGCGCATCGCTGATCATCTTCCTGGTGCTGGACGCGCTGCCTGGCAACGCAGCGCAGATGCTGATGGGCGCCGACGCTTCGCCGGACGCGGTGCGCGCGCTCACCGTCAAGCTCGGGCTCGACCAGCCGCTGGCCGTTCGCTACGTGCAATGGATCAAGGGCCTCCTCGTCGGCGATCTCGGCAATTCCTACGTCTACGGCACCCCGGTCGGCAGCCTGATCGCCGAGCGGCTCGTGCTGACCATTCCGCTCGCGATCATGGCCATGACGATCACGGTGACGCTGGCGCTCTCGGCCGGCATCTACACCGCCGCCAACCACAACAAGCTCGGCGATGTCGGCGTGATGTCGTTGACGCAAGTGGGCATCGCGCTGCCGAATTTCTGGTTCGCGATCCTCCTGGTGCTGCTGTTCTCGGTGCGGCTGCAATGGCTCTCGGCCGGTGGCTTTGCCGGCTGGGAGGACGGCATCTGGCCGGGGATCAAGTCGCTGCTGTTGCCCGCGATCTCGCTCGCGGTGGTGCAGGCCGCGATCCTTGCGCGCGTCACGCGCTCGGCCGTGCTCGAAGTGCTGCGCGAGGATTTCGTCCGCACCGCCCGCGCGAAGGGCCTCGGCAAGCGCGAGGTGCTGTGGAGCCACGTGCTGCGCAATGCCATGATCCCGGTGATGACCGTGATGGGGCTGCAATTCGCCAATCTGCTCGCCGGCACCATCGTGATCGAGAACGTGTTCTACCTGCCGGGCCTCGGCCGCCTGATCTTCCAGTCGATCGCCAACCGCGACCTGATCGTGGTGCGCAATTGCGTGATGCTGCTCGCCGCGATGGTGGTGATCGTCAACTTCGTGGTCGATGTGCTCTATGCCTTCATCGATCCTCGCATCAAGGTGCACGACCTGTGAGCGCGCCCATCGCCATCGACGCGCCCGTCGCAACGCGTCCGCTGCCGGCGCGCACGTTCTGGCGCCGCGCGCTGCGCCACCGCAGCTTCGTCCTCGGTGGCACGCTGAGCCTTCTGGTGCTGGCTTCGGCGCTATTGTCGCTGGTATGGACGCCGTGGTCGCCTTACGAGATCGACATCGCCGCAAAGCTCCGGCCGCCCTCGGCATCGCATTGGCTCGGCACCGATTCCTTCGGCCGCGACATCGTCTCGCTGCTGCTTGCGGGCGCCCGGTCCACCATCATGGTCGGTGTGATCGCTGTCAGCATCGGTCTTACCTTCGGCGTCACGCTGGGCCTGATCGCCTCGGCCCGGCGCGGCTGGACGGAGGAGATCATCATGCGCTTTTCCGATTTCACCTTCGCCTTTCCGGCCGTGCTGTCCGCGATCATGCTCGCCGCCGTGGTGGGGCCGGGCATGGTGACCTCGATCGTCGCGATCGGCATCTTCCAGATCCCGACCTTGACCCGGTTGACGCGCGGCTCCGCCAATGCGATCTGGGCGCGTGAATTCGTGCTCGCGGCACGCGCGGCGGGCAAGGGGCGCTTCCGCATCACCATCGAGCATGTGCTGCCGAACATCCTGTCGATCCTGATCGTGCAGGTCACCATCCAGTTCGCGCTCGCCATTCTCGCCGAGGCCGCGCTGTCCTATCTCGGCCTCGGCACCCAGCCGCCGCAGCCGTCCTGGGGGCGGATGCTCAACGACGCGCAGACGCTGCTGTTTCAATCGCCGATGCTCGCGGTCTATCCGGGCGTTGCGATCGCAATCTCGGTGCTCGGCCTCAACCTGCTCGGTGACGGACTGCGCGACTTGCTCGATCCCCGGCTGGCGCGGGAGCGATGACGATGGCCGAGCGCTCCGACACGCCGCTGATCGAGGTCGAAAATCTCGGCGTCCGCCTTAACACCAGCCGTGGGCCGGCGCACGCCGTGCGCGGTGTCAGCTTTGCGCTGAGGCGCGGCGAGACGCTCGGGCTCGTCGGCGAGTCCGGCTGCGGCAAGTCGGTCACGGCGTTGTCGTTGATGGGGCTGCTGCCGGACAGTGCCGTCGTCACCGGCAGCATCAAGCTGGACGGCGACGAGCTCGTCGGACTTGCGGATGCGGATTATTGCCGCCTGCGCGGCAACCGCATCAGCATGATCTTCCAGGAGCCGATGACTGCGCTCAATCCGATGCATACGATCGGCAACCAGGTCGCCGAGCCGCTGCGCCGTCACAAGAATTATTCGGCGGCGCAGGCACGTCGGGAAGCAATCGCTTTGCTCGACCGCGTCGGGCTGCCCGACCCCGCGCGTCGTGTCGATGCCTATCCGCACCAGTTCTCCGGCGGCCAGCGCCAGCGCGTCACCATCGCGATGGCGCTTGCCTGCGAGCCGGAATTGTTGATCGCGGACGAGCCGACCACCGCGCTCGACGTCACTATCCAGGGCCAGATCCTCGACCTCATCGCCGACCTCGTCGAGGAGCGCGGCATGTCGATGATCCTGATCTCGCACGATCTCGGCGTCATTGCAGAGAACGTCCAGCGCATGATGGTGATGTATGGCGGCACCGTCGTCGAGAGCGGCCCGACCGACGAGGTGTTCCGTCGCATGGGCCATCCCTACACGCAGGGCCTGTTCCGTGCCCGGCCCAAGCTCGGCGCGCGCAAGGGGACGCGGCTGAAGACGATCTCCGGCACGGTGCCGGAGCTCGCCGATCTGCCGTCCGGCTGCACCTTCTCGGATCGCTGTCCACTCGTGATCGACCAGTGCCGTGCCGCGCTGCCGCCGATGGTGGATGTCGGCCCCGGCCATTTTGCGCGTTGCATCAGAACGGACGTGTCGATGGCCGAGCGCGTCGGAGCGCTGACCGCATGAGCATCGCCCCGCTTCTCGACGTCAGGGATCTCGAGCAGCGCTACACGCTGCCGCGCGAGAGTTTGTTCCGTCCGCCGGGGCAGGTGCGCGCGCTTAACGGCGTCAGCGTGCAGGTCCGGGCCGGCAAGAGCCTCGGCATCGTCGGCGAGTCCGGCTCCGGCAAGTCCACCTTCGCGCGCGTCGTGATGGCGCTGGAGCGGCCGACCGCAGGACAGGTCGCGCTGCTCGGGCGCGATCTCAACCGCTTGCCGGCCGACGAGCTGCGCCGGGCCCGGCGCGATTTCCAGATGGTGTTTCAGGATCCCTACGGCTCGCTCGATCCGCGGCAGACCATCGCGCGGATCGTCGCCGAGCCGCTGACCGTGCTGGAAGGTGCCGACCGCACCACGTTCCGCGACCGCGTCGCCGCGGTGCTGCGCCAGGTCGGCTTGCGCGATGCGGACATGGAAAAATATCCGCACGAATTCTCCGGCGGCCAGCGCCAGCGCATCGCGATTGCGCGTGCCCTGATTACCCAGCCGAAGCTGATCGTCGCCGACGAGCCGGTCTCGGCCCTCGACGTCTCCGTGCAGGCCCAGGTGCTGAACCTGATGCAGGACCTCCAGGAGCAGTTCAGCCTGAGCTACATCCTGATTAGCCACGACCTCGCCGTGGTCGACTATCTCTGCGATGAGGTCGCGGTGATGTATCTCGGCCGCATCGTCGAGCAGGGCCGGCCAGAGGATCTGTTCGAGCGCTGCGCCCATCCCTATACGCGGGCACTACTGGATGCGGTACCGCGGGCGCGCGCCGGAGGTGGCCGGCGCCGCCGCGGAGCCCAGGCGATCGCCTCGCAATCGGCGGCGACGGCCGGATGCCCCTATGCATCGCGCTGCGCTCTTGCCGACCAGCATTGTCGCGAGGTTCCGCCTGAGTTACGCAAGGTGGGCGAGGGGCACCTTGCCGCCTGCCACAAGGCCGAGGCCGTGATGGCGTTGCCGCAGGCGGCCATGGAAGGTTAGTGTTCGGGGCAGGATTGGCGTTAAGCTGGGAACAGGATTGGCCGGGGAGTTCGCGCATGTTCAGGAAATTATCGATCGTCGCCTTTGCCGCTGCGCTCGTCGCGGCGCCTTTGCCGGTGCTGGCTCAGAGCAAGAAGGACAGCGTCGTCATGGGGATGACGCTGGAGCCGCCGGGGCTCGACCCCACCAATGCCGCCGCGGCCGCGATCGCAGAGGTCACGCTCTACAACATCTATGAGACGCTGACCAAGATCAACGAGGACGGCTCCACCTCGCCGCTGCTCGCCGAGAGCTGGACCGCTTCGCCCGATCTGAAGACCTATACGTTCAAGCTGCGCAAGGGCGTCAAATTCCACAATGGCGAAACGTTCGATTCCGCTGCGGTGAAGTTCTCGTTCGAGCGCAACGCGGCGCCGACCAGCACCAACAAGGACAAGAGCCTGTACCAGGCCTTCGAGAAGGTCGAGACGCCCGACGCCGACACCGTCGTGATCACCGTGAAATATTCCGAGCCGAACCTGCCGTTCCTGCTCGGGCAGGCGGGCGGCTCGATCGTCGAGCCGAAGAGCGCTGGCACCAATGTCACGCAGCCGGTCGGCACCGGACCGTACCAGCTTGGCGCCTGGGCCAAGGGCTCTTCGATCACGCTGAACAAATGGGCCGGCTACCGCAACGCCTCCGCGATCAAGCTGTCGAAGGTGACGATCCGCTTCATCTCCGATCCGGCGGCGCAGGCCGCGGCGCTGCTCTCGAACGATGTCGACGCGTTCCCGCGCATCGCAACCCGCGTGGTTGCTCAGTTCAAGTCTGATCCGCGCTTCACGGTGCTGATCGGCGGCTCCAGGGCCAAGACCATCGTGGCCATCAACCATCGCAAGAAGCCGCTCGACGACGTCCGCGTTCGCCGCGCCATCCTTGCCGCGATCGACCGCAAGGCCTTGATCGACGGCGCGGTCGAGGGTTACGGCACGCCCATCGGCAGCTTCTACACGCCGGGATCGCTCGGCTATGTCGACACCACCGGCATCAACCCGTACGATCCCGAGAAGGCCAAGAAGCTGCTGACTGAAGCCGGCGTCACCACGCCGCTCGAACTGTCATTGAAGCTGCCGCCGCCGCCGTATGCGCGGCAAGGCGGCGAGATCGTCGCGGCCCAGCTCGCCAAGGTCGGCATCACCGCCAAGATCGAAAACGTCGAATGGGCGCAATGGCTGTCGCAGGTTTTCGCCGGCAATGGCCCGCACAATTTCGATCTCACCATCGTCAGCCATGTCGAACCGTTCGACCTCGTCAAGATCACGGAGCCGGACTACTACCTCGGTTACAACAACGAGAAGTTCAACGCGCTCTACAAGCAGATCGTCTCGACGCCGGACGAAGCCGGCCGCGCCAAGCTGCTCGGTGACGCCCAGCGCATGCTGGCGACCGATGCAGTCTCGGCTTACCTGTTCCAGCCGCAATGGCCCACCGTCATCAACAAGAAGCTGAAGGGCGTCTGGAAAGAAGTCCCGCAGTTCGAGAACGACTTCTCCGCCTGGTATTGGGAATAGGCGGCGTCTGCTGTGTCCTCTCCACGCGTTGGAGAGGGCAGCTCCAAACAAAACCTGAAAAACAACCCCATGCACAGTAGCCGGGGTCAGTCATTTCAATGGCTTGCACGTTGCGCCTGTGTGATCGACGCGATGCGCCCGAAAGTTGACCCGTCGGGCAAAACACTGGCATGATGGCATGCTCGAGTCTCGTGGTGGAGACGCGCGCCGTCGGTCGAGGCAGCCGTGCAGAAATCATCCCGCCGCAATGCCGGCATTGCCGCGGCGGCCGTCAGCGCCGAGGCGCCGATCTCCCCAAAGCTTGATCATGCGAGGCTCGATCATGCGTCGATGAGCGATATCGCTCATGCTTTGGCTGACGGACATGTCACTGCCACGGCGCTGCTCAAAGCCTATCTCGCGCGCATCGCAGCCTACGACCGCGACGGGCCCAAGCTCAATGCGGTCCGCGCGCTCAATCCCGACGCACTCGCGATCGCGAGCAGGCTCGACGGCGTCAAGCCGTCGGCCGAGCGGCCGCTGGCCGGCATCCCGATCCTGGTGAAGGACAACATCGCGACCGGCGACGCGCAGCCGACCACGGCGGGATCGTTGGCGCTAGAAGGCGCGCGCGCACGGGACGATGCAACGCTCGTCAAGCTGCTGCGCGAGGCCGGCGCGGTGATCCTCGGCAAGGCGAATCTGACCGAGTTCTCCAACATGCTCGCGGTCGACATGCCCTACGGCTATTCGTCGCTGGGCGGTCAGGTCAAGAATCCCTATGCGCCGGCGCTGGCCGACGATCACGGCATCCCCGTCGTGTCCCCGGGCGGCTCGAGCGCGGGTTCGGCGGTCGCGGTGGCGGCAGGCTTGTGTGCGGCTTCGATCGGCACGGAGACCTCGGGCTCGCTGCTCTTTCCCGCCAGCCAGAATGGCCTCGTCACCGTGAAGCCGACGGTCGGGCTGATCAGCCGAGCCGGCATCGTGCCGATCTCGCACAGCCAGGACACCGCGGGGCCAATGACGCGGACCGTGCGCGACGCGGCGCTGCTGCTCAACGTGCTCGCGGCCAACGACCCGCTCGATCCGGCGACGCAAAAGCAGCGGCGGCCGGCCGATTACACCGCCGGTCTGACGCGCGATGCGATGAAAGGTGTGCGCATTGGCGTGCCGAGCGACCATGTCGACCCGCTGAACGACTGCTATTACGGCAAGCTGCCACCGAAGTCGGCCAAGCTGATGACTGAGGCGATCCAGGTGCTGGAGGATCTCGGAGCCGTCGTCGTGCGTGCCAGCATGCCGACATCAGGCTGGATCGGCGGGCCGGGCACGACCATGGCCGTGCTTAACCGCAATCCGCTGAGCGCCCACAAAGGCACGATTGCCCGACCGCCGGTCGTCTTCCTCTACGAACTGAAGCACGACCTCAATCTCTATCTGAAGGAATGGGCGACCAACACGGACATCAAGACCATGGCCGACATCGTCGCCTTCAACGAGGCGAATGCGGGCAGGGCGCTGCGTTTCGGCCAGGACCACTTTCTCGCCGCGGAGATGACCAGGGGCGATCTCAGCGAGCGCGAGTACAAATCGGCGCGCGCCATGGACCTGCTCTCGGCCAAGACGCGCGGCATGGATGCCTATATGAGCCGGCACAAGCTCGACGCCGTCCTGTTCCCCGGCGCATACGGCGCCGCAATCGCCGCCAGGGCCGGCTATCCCAGCGTCATGGTGCCGGGCGGGTTCGTTTCGGGGACAGACGACGGCAAGGAAACGCCCGATTATCCGTTCGGCGTCACCTTCGCAGGCCTTGCCTGGAGCGAGCACAAGCTACTTCGCCTGGCCTACGCGTATGAGCAAGCCTCCGCCAAGCGCAAGTCGCCGCCCGGCTTGCCGGCGCTTTAGAGTGCGCTATGCGTGCGCCGGATGATGGCGGTGGCATGTGCTGACAAGGCCGCTGTCTGTTCTCACTGATGCAGCGGATGCGCCGTCCTGTCCTGGGGAGGGCGCTTTGTGACCCGAAGGCGACATCGACCAGACGTCTAATCGGCCCTTCAACTCACCTGCGTGCGCTTGTGTTATTGTATGCCTTCCGGGAACTCGATGGAGGGAAGGATGGACATTCGATCGAAATTGACGGCGCTGTGTGAAGCGTTCAACGCGCACGACTTGGATTCCATCATGGAGTTCTTTGCTGACGATTGTGTCTTGGAGATGCCGAGGGGAAGCAAGCCTTGGGGCTCCCGCTTCGAGGGCAAACGCAACGTACGAGACGGGCTCGCGACGCGCTTTGAAGGCTTACCCGATGTTCACTACGGCGACGCCGAGCATTTTGTGGATACGATGGCAAACACGGGCATTTCAAAATGGACGCTAACGGGCACTACAGGCGAAGGAAAAAAGATCGAGGTCCGAGGATGTGACTTTTACACTTTTCGCGCGGACGAGGTGATCCGCAAGGACTCATATTGGAAGATTGTTGAAGGACCTTCGTCAGCTTAACGACGCACATGTCCGAATGTGGCCCAGAGGTGCAGGTCCGTGCAGCGTCTCTGTTGTCGGCTCATCGGGGGAAATCGGAAGTAACCCGCCGTGCCGACAATTGGCGCTCATGACCCAAACCGGAAGCTGCGCCCGTTGGCCTATTCGACAGCGTAAGGGTTGAGCTTCGGAACGCCCTGCTTCCACTGTACCCATTCTTGCGCGTCACGGAGTGACACAAAGTCGGCAACAGGGATGTCCGTGAGATCAGCGCGACGCTCTGTAATGCGCCAGCCACCCGCGTCTAAGCGCTCTATGATAAAGCTCTCGATAGGCATGCCAAGGTTAGTCATTTTGTTCCTGATCAGTCTGGTCGAGTGGAAGCGTAGGAGTGGTGAACGCCGATGTATAGAGAACTATCTATCTGGAAGCGAATTGACGCTGAAAGAGCAGTGCACTTCCGATGCTTTGAGGACCTTGCGTCGCATCTTTTTTGCGTCCAGAGCGCCGACTTCTATACTCTGCCGATAGCGAGCGACGCACGATCCGGCTTCGATCGCCAATTTGCTGAGCTTTTTATCGAAGTCGAGCCGATTGAACGCAGTGAATGGTTCGAGACTGTTGAGGAGGCCATTGCTGCACATGAGGAGAAGTTTTTCTCGATGGGGCGGCTTGCCGAGCGAGAAAAGAAGCAATGATTTGACGTCCGGAAATGGCCCATCGCATCCGTTGGCGCGGTGCAGCGGTAGGTCTGTAGTCGGGGCCACAGCAGAAGTCATCGCCTCCTGTGCGGACCGCTGACTTTGACCCATAACGGACAATCGATGAGCATCTCGTCGAGAGTCGGCACTCGACCCCTCGGTTGGCTAGTTTCATTCTAGCAGCGGCTTAAGCTCCATTTCCGCCGCCGCCCATCCCCGGCAGATCGCTGCCACCGTTGTCTGTCCGATCTCGTGACGTCTTTGTGCCCTGCCGAACCGCAAAGCTAATAAACCCGACAAGAGCTATGAGGACGAGGAGTGGTCCTATCCAATTTGGCATCAGCTTCTCCCGTTAGACCGCCTCAGTTGGCGACCTCTTTCATATCATCCTAAGCGTGCAATGTCGCCTGTTCGCCCTGAGCTGAACACCACGAGAACCATTGCCATGTCTGCTGTCTGAGGGAAGCCGGACGTCGCCCGACCGAGGGGCTGACCGCTGCCTTTGACCCACAGCGGTCATCCTTGACGGCATGTAAAAACCGCATTCGAAATCGTCCGGGTTTGATTTCCTGTCCGTTTTGTTTTCTGAGTTCACTTTTGGCGTCGGCACACCGCGAGCAGCGAATAACCTACGATGCGCAAGATTTGGATAGTCACGCTGGCATTAGTGCTCGTCGGCACCGGCGGCTTGGCGTCGCCGCCTGTTGGCGCAGGATGGAGGTCATGACGATTGTGCGGGCAAGCTCGTGACGTTCGTCCGGGAACTCGATGGCCTTCTTTCTAAGCATCCCCGCGACCTGAACGTAATCCTTGCGCTTGTTCAACGTCACATTCCTGTCCGGGGTTGCACGGCCGATGTTGCTTCGCGAGTGATGAAGACTTCGGCCTATTTCAAGGGAGAGGAGCGCGTCAGCCGCGGCATCCAATTCTCAATTTTCAACGGAAACGCATCTTCGCGAGGAGCGGCGATATTGCTCGTGCTTAATGACGCTGGAGATTGGAATTCGCCGTTTGCAATATGGTACCCGCCTTACCTGTGACGGCGGCGATATGCTTTTATGGTCCGCGGCCCCCGTTCGCAATCATCAATCATGCGGCGGAAATCGCATGTTTGCCTTTGATCGCCATCGGTCGGGCCATTCCGACCCTCAATGCGCCACTTGTCGGGGCCTATTGGCCCGTTGCAGACATTCGGTCTCGACCCGCTGAGGACCGCTCGTGACCCTGGCTGTGTGAAAACACTGGACTGCTGTTATGATTCTCCTGTGATTCTTTGGGGGAATCGATGAGGCGCTTCGTTGAAGAGGCGGATCGTGGGCAGCGGACGCTGTTGCCCGAATGCCTCGATGACTTCATTGACGAGAGCAACCCAGTTCGCGTGATCGACGTATTTGTCGATGCGCTCGGTTTGGCTGAGATGGGCTTTGAGGGTGTGGAGCCGGCGGCCACGGGTCGGCCGTCGTACCATCCCTCGGTGCTCCTTAAGCTTTACATCTATGGCTATCTGAACCGGGTACAGCCGAGTCGGCGGCTGGAACGAGAGGCCGGGCGCAATGTCGAGGTGATGTGGCTGCTGGGTCGGCTCGCTCCCGATCACAAGACGATTGCGGACTTCCGGAACGACAACGGCCTGGCGCTGCGCAAGGTATGTGCGCGCTTCGTCGAACTCTGCCGAGACATTGGTCTGCTGGCGACGGCGAGCGTCGCCATCGATGGCAGCAAGTTCAAGGCCGTGAACAACCGGGACAGGAACTTCACGCGCGCGAAGATGGAGCGACGGCGTGCTCAGTTGGAGGAGAGCGTCGCGCGCTATCTCAGCCAACTTGACACGGCCGACCGCCAGGAGCCGACGGAGGCGCTGGCCACGAAGGTGACGAGGCTTACCGAGAAGCTGACAAAGCTGAAGGAGGAAATGGGCAAGCTTGCCGTCTACGAGAAGCAAATGCTTGCTTCGCTTGACCAGCAAATCTCGCTGACCGACCCCGACAGCCGCTCGATGGCAACGAGCGGCCGCGGCTCTGGCGTTGTTGGCTACAACGTACAGGTCGCCGTAGACACCGAGCACCATCTGATTGTGACGCATGAGGTGACGAACAGCGGCTCGGATCGGGCACAACTTGCCAATATGGCCAAGCAGGCGAAGGCTGTTCTCAAGACCGAGACGCTCGAAGCGGTAGCCGATCGCGGCTACTTCAACAGCCCAGAGATCCTCGCGTGCCACGAAGCAGGCATCACAGTAACTCTGCCCAAACCGCTAACGTCCGGCGCTAAGGCAGACGGACGCTTCGGTAAACAGGACTTTGCCTATTTGCCAGAGGAGGACGCCTATCGCTGCCCGGCCGGGGAGCGGCTGTCATATCGCTTTACGAATGAAGAAGACGGCAAGGTGCTGCGGCGCTAGCGGCGATTGGCGGCTATTCTGGCGGCGGATGTCGCGGGCTCTTGCCGTTTGATCGGGATCGACGAAGAAGGCACGCTGGCGCAACTGAAAGCTATTCGAAAAAAGCTTTTCGATCCCAAGATCACTGATTATCGCGGACGCATCGTCAAGAATACCGGGGACGGCGCTCTCGTTGAGTTCGCCAGCGTGATAGACGCCTTACGATGTGCCCGCGAAATCCAATGCGGCATGGAAGAACAAAATACCGATGTGCCGCAGGACAAACGGATCGAATTTCGCATCGGGATTCACGTCGGTGATGTTATCATCGAAGAGAACGATATCTTTGGTGACGGCGTCAATATTGCGGCGCGTCTCGAAGGCATCGCGGAGCCGGGCGGGATTTGCATCTCGTCTTCGGCCCACGATCAAGTCCGGGACAGGCTCGAACTCCGGTTCATCGATCTGGGTGAGCAGATACTCAAGAACATAGCCCGTCCGATACATGCCTATGCTGTGGTCCGGGGTGGACTTGGCGCACGGGTTAGTAGCATTACCCCAAGCTCAGCTGGGGCACCCCATCTTTCCATTGTGGTGTTGCCGTTCGCGAACATGGGTGACGATAGGGAGCAAGACTATTTCGTCGATGGCGTGACCGAGAGCCTCACCACGGACTTGTCGCGCATCAGCGGGGCGTTCGTGATTGCACGCAACACAGCGTTCACCTTCAAGGGCAAACCCATTGATGTAAAGAAGCTGGGGCGTGAGTTGAACGTCCGGTATGTGCTCGAAGGCTCGATACAGCGCGCTGGCAATCGCCTTCGGGTGAATGCGCAATTGGTCGACGCCGAAACTGGCAACCACCTCTGGGCGGAGCGTTTTGACAAGCCCGTCGCCGACCTCTTTGATATGCAGGACGAAATCGTATCGAGGCTAGCCAATACGCTGGACGCCGAACTCATTTCCGCCGAGGCGCGCCGAGCGGAGCGCTCACCGCACCCAGACGCAATGGACCTGGTTTTCCAAGGTTACAGTTGGTTCAACAAGGGGCTGACCCCCAATTGGGTGGCACAAGCGCGCGGTTTCTTCGAGAGAGCCATTGCGCTCGATCCTGAAAATGTCGAGGCCATGGTCGGTTTGGCGCGGGTCGATATTGCACTTGGGTCTGCCGTCATGACTGACGACTATTCAGCGCGGCTTGCGGCGGCAGAGACAACCATAACAAAGGTTTTATCCCTTTCACCGAACCATGCTTCTGCTCACGCGATTTTAGGCACTGTGCAAATATTTACGAGACGCGCATCTCAGGGCATCGCTGAGTGTGACCACGCGGTGACGCTGGATCGCAATTTGGCCCGCGCCCACGCTATGATCGGTCTCGCCAAGTATTTTCTTGGTCGGGGCGCAGAAACCGAATCTCACATCAACGAGGCATTCCGCCTTTCTCCCCGCGACACCATGGTTCATCGATGGTTAGTTTGGGTCGGCCTTGCCAAGGCGCAGCTCAACGCTGATGCCGAAGCTGTGGTCTGGCTGCGTCGGGGCATCGAGGTAAACCGGAATTATTCCGTCACCCATTTCGATCTTGCGGCCTTACTCGCGCGGCTCGGTAAGTTGGACGAAGCACAGGCTACAGTGAATGCGGGGCTTGCGCTCGATCCACGTTTCACCATACGCCGCTACCGTGATGTCACCCATGCAAACAGCGACAATCCTGTTTACCGAGCCGGGCGCGAACGCATCATTGAGGGCATGCGCTTAGCCGGAGTTCCGGAAGCATAGTTCCGCTCGCGCGGCCTCTAATGATGAATTTCTCTATGCTGCCGTGCAAGGGTCCGGTTTTGGCCCATCTGCGAAGTTGCGCCTTGCCAGTTGGAAGTCCGCTCGTTGAGCCGGAGCGGACCAGATTTGCTCAACCTGAGTTCTTCGCATTTTGACCCATTGCGGTCATCGCGCAATGCCGGCAAGGTCGATTGCGATGAGTGGGCGGTAGCCAACTTCTGGCTCAACTGGCGTGAGGAACGAGATGGTGCAAGAACGGATTGCGGCAGCAGGCAATACCGACGTTCCGGCATATCTCACGCTGACGAAACTCGGATATCTCGTTGAACGTACCAATAGCGATGGCCAGGAGCATTGGGCCGCGAAGAAAGGAACGCTCGAACTTGTTCGCAAATGGCCCTTTAGAACTGCTCGGCCTCTGTCTCTTGACAAACGAGCGTGGCCCATGTTGGCAAGCGGGCGATAGCGAGATCGATGAGTTTCTGAAACGGTTTTACCGATCGGCCGGATGACTGGGATCGTCATCGTTCCGTTTGGCGATGTCGGGTTGTGGCTCCGAGCCGACCTCGCCGCTGTTGCTGAATCTCTCACTTCGTCTATTGAAGGCTTTGATCGGAGCGTGTGATATGGGTGCGGACACCGATCTGCAAACATTCGCAGACTATTTCCAGGTTTACCTCTCTGATCTCAAAGCGGACGTTGATTGGTCGGATGCCTGGAAGGCGCCGAGCGCGCTGGCAGACCGCTTCATCGCGTGCGAACACATCTTGGGTTTCGCCACCGAACGAAACACAACAGTGCCGCTGCGCGTGGTCTTGCACGACGTTGCTCCCGCTTTGACGCATCAAGTTGCGCGCGCGGACCACGCCGTGAAGGCCGGACTGTTCACAACGGATCGTCGGCTGATGGTCGCAGGCTGCTCTGACTATTGGCCGGAAGCCTATTCAATTCCCGTTTTACCCGGATTTTATGGTGCAGCCTTCCTCTCGTTTGGGCTTGCAAGTGTGAATGGGGTTCAGGGGAAAGATCGATATGAGCTGCACATCTGGCCGGTCGGTGAAACGCCGAAACCCGAGGTCCTGGTCCGTTGGCAGCCAAAGTAGTTGTCCGCTGCGGCGATGTCTGGACATGGCCGATTTTGTTGAAAAACGCGGCAGTTGCGACTCAAGGATAGCAGTGATTCAGTCTGTCTAATTGGCAGGACTGAAG